>NZ_JBIUZK010000005.1:0-27016 GCF_044744955.1 Pseudomonas sp. NPDC087185
CACCTGATCCCATCCCGAACTCAGCAGTGAAACGATGCATCGCCGATGGTAGTGTGGGGTTTCCCCATGTGAGAGTAGGTCATCGTCAAGATTCAAACCCAAAGCCCCTGTCTGCAATGCAGACAGGGGCTTTGTCTTTTCCGGGTCAGAACTGATAGCTGACCGTTGCGCTGATATTGCGCTCTTCACCCATGTAGCAATAGTTCAGGCTGGCACACGAAGCGATGTAGGTTTCGTTGGTGAGGTTGTTGGCATTCAGGCGTACGTCCACACCCTGGAGCCCCACCTTGCTCAGGTCGTAGCCCACCGAGGCGTCGAACAGGGTGTAGGAGGGGACCTTCATGCTGTTTTCCGCATCCACCCAGCTGTACCCCACGTAGCGCACCCCACCACCCAGGCGCAGCCCATCAAGTGGCCCCTGGCGGAAGTTGTAGTCGGCCCACAGCGAGAACATTTGCTTCGGCGCCTGGGTTGGCGAGTTGCCTTTGTTGTCGAGTTGGGCCGACACCAAGCTCGGCATCGATTTGGAATACTCGATATCGGTAAAGGTGTACCCGCCCAACAGCTTGAGGTTGTCCGTCACCTGTACATGAGCTTCCAACTCCAGGCCCTGGGAGCGTACTTCGCCTACAGGGCGATAGAAGTCTTCGTTCGGCTGCTTGGATGCCAGGTTCTCCTGCTCGATGCGGAATATCGATGCCGTGAACAGGTTGTCGCTGCCCGGTGGCTGATACTTGATGCCCGCTTCCCACTGGGTGCCTTCGGTTGGCGCCAGTGGCCGGCCGTCCTGATCGGACACGGTGTTGGGGTTGAACGATTCCGAGTAGCTGACATAGGGCGCCAGACCGTTTTCGAACAGGTAAAGCACCCCGCCGCGGGTGGTGAACTTGGTGCGGTCATCGCTGGCCCTGGTATCGCTGTCACGGTTCTCTTCGGACACCTTCACCCAGTCCTGGCGCAGGCCCAGCGAGAAGCGCCACTGGTCCAGTTCGACAAGGTCCTGCAGGTACACCCCGGTCTGCTGCAAACGGCGCTGATAGCGGTTCTCGCCGAGTACCTGCAGGTTGCCATTGCCATACTGCGGGTTGCCGGCATCGAGCGGGTCGACGCTGCCATAGCGCCATGCCACATCGGCCTTGCGCCGTTGATAGTCGCTACCCAGCAGCAGCGTGTGCTTGGCCGCGCCGGTGAAAAATTCCGCCTGCAGCATATTGTCGATGATGTAGGAGTGCAGGCGCTCGTCACCACCGGTGTAGGCGCGGTTGAGGATATTGCTGTTGGCATCGGCCCAGCCGGCCGAGTAGACCTGGTCCATCGACACGTCGGAATCCTGGTAACGGAAGTTCTGCCGTGCAGTGAAAACGTCATTGAAGCGATGTTCGAACTGGTAACTGAATGACTGCTGGGTGCGTTCGTAGTTATCGATGCCGGGTTCACCTTCGAAGAAATGATCAGACAGGCGCAGCCCGTTGCGCTTGTGCAGCATGCCGTCGGCCGGGTTGCCGCCGTGGTAGCCACCGTTGGGGTCGTGCTGCAGGTAGGCCTGCAGGGTCAGCGAGGTATCTTCGGTAAAGTCGATGCTGATGGCCGGCGCGATGGCGTAGCGTTCTTCCTTGTTATGGTCGAACTGCGTGTCGGAGGCATCGGCAAGCCCGGTCAACCGATAGGCGATACGCTTGTCGTCATCCAGTGGGCCGCTGAAGTCGAACCCCATGCCACGCTGCCCCTGGGTGCCCACGGTAGCCTGCACCTGGTGGTAGGCCTCGAACAGTGGCTTCTTGGTGGTCAGTGCCACCAGGCCGCCGGGGGAGCTACGACCGTAGAGCACCGAGGAAGGCCCTTTGAGGATGTCGATACGCTCAATGAAGTACGGGTCCACCTGCATGGTGCTGTACGTGCCGTTATCGCCCATCGACTTGAGGCCATCGACGTAGATATTGTCTACAGAACCGTCATTGAAGCCGCGCATCGCCACGTAATCATAACGGTGCGTGGCGCCGTAGGGGTTGGTCAGCACACCTGGGGTATAGCGCATGGCCTGGGCGACGGTCTGCGAGCCTTGATCCTCGATCTGCTGGCGGGTCACCACCGACACCGATTGCGAGGTTTCCACCAGTGGCATGCTGGTCTTGGTCGCGACCTGGCTGTGGGTAGCGTTGTAACCCTCCATACTGCCCAGCGCGTTGCCCAAGGTGAAGCCGCGCACGTCGGTATCGGGCAGGGACAGAGCGGCGTCTTCAGGCCGGGCGCGCAGCACATAACTACGCCCACCCTGGCTGACGGCCTCGAGCCCTGTGCCATTGAGCACATGACGCAGCGCCTGGTCGGTCGTGTACTGCCCCTGCAGGCCCTTGGACTGTAGCTCGCCGGTCAGTTGCGGGGTACTCGACAGGGTGATCCCTGCTTGGCGGGCGAACTGGTTGAGCACGTCATTCAACGGGCCTGGCGCGATCGTGTATTGCTGGCCTATCTGCACTGCCTCGGCAGCGTGTAATAGCATTGGGACGCCGGCCATGCCAAGGGCCGTGCCGAACAATGCGGCACGTACCGCCTTGGCAAGCCTGGCTGAATTCAAGACAGGTCGAAAATCATTCTCGCTTGCGGCGTACGCTAAGGGTGTAACGATGGGCATGTCGAAGTCCGTCGGGTCGTTAGAGGGCAGATGGAATTGCTTACTGTCCTAGCCGGACGTGCCCCCCAAACCCGCCAGAAATTTCGGCCTAGCGCTGAATCAGGCCACGGGCTCCAACCGTATCCACCAACGTGTTCGTTGGCGAAGCTGCACGGGCAGCGTCTGTGGTAGCAAGTGCAGGAGTTGGTCGGGGTCTTCCAGGCGGTATACCCCCGACAAGCGCAGGTTGGCGATGTCTTCACTACAGGCGAGGTACCCATGGCGATAACGGTTCACCTGGGTGAGGAAATCAGCCAGGCGCATATTGCGGGTTACAATCAGCCCCTCCGCCCAGGCTGAGGGGTCCATGTCCACCTGTTCCAGGCGTCGTGTGCCCAACGCATCCACTTGCCAGTCCTGCCCGTCGCCTACCCACTGCAGCTCACCCGTGCCTGGCCTGTGTATCGCGACCTTGCCCTGGCTGACGCTGACTCGCGTGCAATCACCATCCTGGCGTACTACAAAGCGCCCTTCGAAGCCTTCGAGCAGGGCGTCACGCGTCTGTACCAACAGCGGGCGCCCTTGATAGGGTGTTGCGCTGCAGGTGAGCATCAATTCGCCGTGTTTCAGGCGGACCAGGCGCTGCTGCTCGGTGAAGGCCAGGTCCACGGCACTGTGCGTGTTGAGCTGCAGCACGGAGCCATCGGGCAAGCGCACGCTGCGGCGCTCGCCGGTGGCGGTGGCGTAGTCGGAGGTCCAGGCGCTGAAACTGTCCAGGTCGTTGGCCAACCAGCCTGCCGTCCCCACTAGGGCGACACCACCGAGCAGCTTGAGCGCCTGGCGCCGCTGCAGGCGCCGCTGGCTAGTCTCCAAGGTCTGCAGGGCAACACCCGCCCCGGGGATGGCGCGCAGGTCGAGATCCTGGTGCAGGCTCACCACCCGCTGCCAGGCCAGCTCATGCTCCTGCTTGGCGTTTCGCCAGCGCTCGCATTGCTGCGACAACACCGGGTCGTTGCCGCTTTCACGCAAGCTGAGCATCCAGTGAATCGCTTGCTTCACGGCCTTGGAGGAGGGCGTCACGTCAGCACTCGTGTTCATAACGCAGCTGGTAGCAACGGTAGAGCGCTTCGGCCAGATACCGCTCGACCGAGCGCAGCGAGATCCCCATCTGCTCGGCGATGGCCTTGTGGCTCAGCCCCTCGCACTGGGCCAGCAGGAACGCCCGGCGCACCTTGGGTTTGAGCCCGTCGAGCATACGTGCAATGCGTTCCAGCAGCTCCAGCAGCAGTTCACGGGTTTCGGCCGATGGCACCTGCGCCTCAGGCACCTGGGCCAGGGCTTCGAGGTAAGCGCGCTGCAGCTCTTCACGGCGCCAGTGGTCGATCACCAGGCCGCGGGCAATCGTGCGCAGGAACGCCCGCGGCGCGTTCAGCTGCGGCTGCTCAGGGCGCTGCAACAGCCGCACGAAGGTATCTTGGGCCAGGTCTGCGGCATCGGCGGCGTTGCCCAACTGGCCGCGCAACCACGTGTTCAGCCAGCTGTGATGGTCACTGTAGAGCGTATGCACGGAATCGTTGGGGGGCATGACGAGCCATCGGCACAAATGATAATTAGTCTCATTGTTTGCCGGGGCGAGTGCCGTTTGCAACCCGCATTTGCAGCCAGCGCTGTTACTGGGCGGATTGCTTGTCCAGATAGTTCCTGATTACCCGAGCCCCATTGTTCAGATGCGCCTCCAGAACCCGTACGGCCTCATCCACCAGTTTGTCACTGGCCGCGTCTGCCAGTGCGTTGTGATCGTCCTGGGTCAACTTGCCCAACCCCATCGACGACAGGTGGAAGCGTAGGAAGCGTTCCTCTTCGTTGAGCTCGTTTTCGATCAGGCGCAGCAATTTCTGGTTGGGCGCCTTGCCATACAGCGCCATGTGGAAAAGCCGATTGAGACGCCCGATTTCAGCATGCCGGGTTTCGTTCTCCAGCTGCTGGATGTAGCTGCGGGCCCGGGCGATATCCTCGGCGTCGAGCAGCGGGATGGATTGGCGCAGCGCCTCGGACTCGAGCAATACCCGCAAGGCATAAGTGTCGACCGCGTCTTCACCGATCAAAGGTGCCACTACCGCGCCTTTATGCATCTCTACCTTGAGCAGCGATTGCGCCTCGAGCTGGCGCAGGGCTTCGCGCACAGGCATGCGGCTGACGCCATACAGGGTAGCGAGCTCTTGTTGGCGCACGGCGGTACCCGGCGGCAGGCGGCCATCGAGGATGGCGCTGCGCAGGCGCTCTTCGATCACGGCACGGGCCAGGTGTGCCGGCAGCTGTTCGCTGGCCAGCACGGTGCTCAGTTTGATTTTCTCGGCCACGCGGAGTCTGCCTCGACGACTAAAGTTGGATCCAATGACACTAGTGATAGGCAAGGGGGCTTGTCAAACCCGCGCACGCAGTAGGGCGAGTGAAAACAAGACCCTGGGATATGGTGGATGAAGTCACTGGGCAAAGGAAGCGCCATATACCAAGCGCTATCAAGAAAGTTATAGCTGACCGGAAACCGCGCGTCATGATTGCAGGGTGCCATTGTCTTTTGCTGTGGCAGGCCGCACCATCGCTGCTTTCGACTGGTCTGAACAGGTCTTCGCAGTGGCGATACCCTGGGTACTCAAAACCGTTGTGCGCCGTATCGGCCTCGCTGTACTGCTGGGTAGCTTGCTGCTGGGCGGCTTGCACGCGGATTGGGATTTTTCCGCGATCAGTCGCAAGTCACAGGCCCTGTATGGCCCGCTTGGCGCGGGCAAGGGCCGCATCGATGCCTGGCAGAACCTGATGGCCACGCAAAACCAGGGTTCCGAGCTCCAGCGGCTGCAGGCGGTCAACCTGTTCTTCAACCAGCAGTTGCGCTACGTCGAAGACATCGACCTGTGGCACGAGGTGGACTACTGGGCCACGCCGATCCAGGCCTTGATCAAGGGTGCCGGCGATTGCGAGGACTACGCCATCGCCAAGTATTTCAGCCTGCGGCGCATGGGCATCCCCAGCGAGAAATTGCGCATCACTTACGTCAAGGCCTTGCGCCAGAACCGCGCGCACATGGTGCTGACCTATTATTCAAGCCCACAGGCCCAGCCGCTGGTGCTCGACAGCCTGATGGACGCGATCAAGCCGGCCAGCCAGCGTACCGACCTGTTGCCGGTCTACGCCTTCAATGGCGAAGGCCTGTGGCTGACCGGCGCGGCGGGCAACAAGAAGGTTGGCGACACCAAGCGCCTGTCACGCTGGCAGGACGTGCTGAAGAAAATGCAGGCCGAAGGGTTCCCGGCCGAACCGGTTTACTGAAGGAGCACAGATGTCACTGTTCAAACAATTGCTGTTGGCCATTTGCCTGTTCCTGGTGGTCGCGTTCAGCGGCAGCTTCATGGTCAGCCTGGAGAGTTCGCGCAGCCAGTACGTCAACCAGCTGCGCTCGCATGCCCAGGACGCGGCTACGGCGCTGGCGCTGTCGTTGACGCCGAACATCGACGACCCGGCCATGGTCGAGCTGATGGTCAGTTCGATCTTCGACAGTGGCTACTATGCGAGCATCAAGGTCGTTGACCTCGGCTCCAATGCCGTGTTGGTCGAGCGCCACGCCGAGCCCGACCCGGGTGGCGTTCCGGCTTGGTTCATCCACCTGATCGGGCTGGAGGCGGCCGGTGGCGATGCCATCGTCAGCCGTGGCTGGCAGCAGGCGGCGCGGGTCGAGGTGATCAGCCACCCGATGTTCGCCATCGCCAAGCTCTGGCAAAGCGCCCTGGGCAGCCTGGGCTGGCTGCTGCTGTGCGGTGCGGCAAGTGCGGTGCTTGGCGCCTTGCTGCTGCGCCGTCAGTTGCGGCCGCTGGACTACATGGTCGAGCAGTCCCATGCCATTGCCCGTCGCGAGTTCCTCAGCCTGCCGGAGCTGCCGCGCACGCCCGAGCTGCGCCGTGTGGTGCAGGCGATGAACCAGATGGTCGAGAAGCTCAAGGCGCTGTTCACCGAGCAGGCCGAGCGCAGCGAGCGGCTGCGTACCGAGTCCTATCAGGACAGCCTGACCGGGCTATCCAACCGCCGCTACTTCGAAATGCAGCTCAACAACCGGGTCAGCAACCTGGAAGACGCCCGTGCCGGTTACCTGCTGTTATTGCGTGTGCAGGACCTGGCAGGGCTTAACGCCCGCCTGGGCGGCCAGCGCACCGACCAGCTGTTGCAGGCGGTCGGTGAACAGCTGCGGCGTACCTGTGCCCGCTTCCCGGAAACCAAAGACCTGATTTCTCGCAGCCGGGGCGGCGAGTTTGCGGTGCTGGCGCCGAGCATGGTGCATGAAGAAGCCGTACAGCTGGCCCAGGCCCTGGAGGCAACGTTGCAGAGCCTGCACGAGACGGGTGCCACCGACGTCGACCCAGTGGCTTGTATCGGCCTGGCCCCCTTCAGCCCTGGCGACGCACCCCAAGCACTGTTGAAACTGGCCGATGAGGCCCTGGCACGCGCCGAAAACCAGCCGACGCCAGGTTGGGTATGCCTGGAGCAAGGCGCCGCGGCGGTGGCAGGCGACAGCCATCACGACTGGCACACGCGGCTAGACCAGGCCTTCGTCAAAGGCCAGTTCGAACTGTTCTTCCAGCCCGTGGTGGACTGCAAGGCGGTGCAGCGCGTGCTGCACCACAAAGTCATTTCACGGCTGCACGATGATCAGGGCGACGCATTGCCGGCCGGGCGCTTCCTGCCGTGGCTGGAGCGTTTTGGATGGATGCCGCGGCTGGACGTCCTGGTGCTGGAAAAGGTGCTGGCGCACCTGCGTGGCCATGACCAGGTGCTGGCGCTGAACCTGTCCGCCGCAACCCTGGCCGACCCTAAGGCGCTGCAACGGGTCTACGAACTGCTCGCCCAGCACACCGCCCTGGGGCCGCGACTGATTCTGGAAATCGGTGAAGAGCAACTGCCCGAACAGGCCGTGCTCGAGCAGCTGACCCGGCGCCTGCACGGGCTTGGCTTCGGGCTGGCGCTGCAACGCTTCGGTGGCCGCTTCAGCATGATCGGCAACTTGGCGCACCTGGGCCTGGCCTACCTGAAGATCGACGGCAGCTACATCCGCAACATCGACCATGAGCAGCACAAGCGCTTGTTCATCGAGGCGATCCAGCGTGCCGCGCACAGCATCGACCTGCCGCTGATCGCCGAGCGGGTCGAGACCGAAGGGGAGCGGCAGGTGCTGGTGGAAATGGGCGTCGAAGGCATTCAAGGGCAACTGGTCGGCGAGCCTGCCCCCTGGCGCTGACAACCCATGAGAGGGCGGGTCAGATCAGCCCGCCTCCCTCTTCGTCATCGATCAGGTTGTTCAAGCCGCCCAGCGCCTTGCGCGCCGTGGAGCGGCTGAGCAGCTTGGCCTGGGCGCCAGGCGGCAGGTCGGTGATGCTGAATACGCCTTTGGCAGTCAGCACCTCGATCAAGTCCTCGAGCACACGGATCATGTCCAGGTCGCTCTGCTTGAGCTGCTTGAGGCTGTTCTCGACCACGTCATCGGCAAACCATTCCTGGATTTCGGCACTGTCGGCGGGAATGACTTCGGTGGACTCGGCATAGGGTGCAGGTTCTACCCGCAGCAAACGGCCCTCGTCGTCGCGTTGCACGTAGAACATGGCGTTGTCCCTCGTCACGATGATTCCTTGTTGGTAGACAGCAGCATAGGCAATTTTCACCAGGCGTGTCAGCCCGGCGCATGAGTATGCGCTGTAGCAGGGGGATGAGAAAAGGGCCGCCCGCGGTGGCCGGCTGCGGCCACCGCGGGAGCGGGTCAGTTGTTGTCGATCTTGATGGTCGGGTCGGCACCGCTGATCAGCGAGTTGACCGTGGTGTTCGACCAGTTGACGCCTTCCAGCTTGATCGTCACATCGGCATTGGCCAGGCCGCCAGCAGCATTGAGCTTGCCTTCGGTGCTCACCTGCAAGGTCGACGAGCCGTCGACCGTGGTGATCTTCAGGAAGTTGTCGATGGTGCTGGCCTTCTCGCCCTGCAGCAGGTCGCGCAGGTCAAGACGGTCGCCCTCGACAGCCTTGAAGTCTTTGATCACGTCGTTGCCGATGTCACCGGCCTTCCACACGAAGGTATCGGCACCGCTGCCGCCGATCAGGATGTCATTGCCCTGGCCGCCAATCAGCGTGTCGTTGCCGGTACCGCCCAGCAGGATGTCATTGCCCTTGCCGCCATCGAGGTAGTCGTTGCCGCCCTGGCCGAAGAGGATGTCATTACCTGCACCGCCCATCAGGGTATCGGCGCCGTCGTTGCTGCCCGAGACATCGAACTCGGTGTAGTGCTCGCTGATGTACTTGTGCATCGCGCGGGCATCCACATCACCGGCATCCACGCCCAGCTTGTTGGCGACGTAACCCTGGATCGCCTCCACACCGGTGCCGGCGACCGACGGGAAGGTCAACAGGTCGCCGAAGATGATGTCGTTGCCGTCACCGCCGTTGACCGTGTCGTCACCCGGCTTGGTGACCTCGGTATGGCCGAGGATGGCGTCTGCCAGGTTGCTTGGGTCGATGTTGGTCTGCGGCTTGCCATCGGAGTCGAACGGCTTCAGGTCGCTGGTCTTGACGTCGTTGTTGAGGCCGATGGCCTCGACGTTGGACAGGCCGGACAACAGTTTGAAGCTGTCGACCGAGTTGTTGTAGGTCGCGTTACTGGTGGAGTTGCCAGTACCCGCCAGCGATGACAACTCGTAACTGCCATTGCCCTCGGCATGCACGGTACCCGACACGCCGTTGTACCAGTATCTTCCGCTCTGGTACTGCACCTGCAAGTTGCCACTGCTGTCGATGGAGATGTAGTTGCTGTTGTTGATGTAGGCGTTGACCGTCATGCCCGCCTTGTAATTGATCGAGGCGAGGTAGGTATCCAGCGAGACGCCCGAGGTCCCCAGGGTCGGGTTGGTGTTTTCGTTGGTCTGGTAGTAAGTCGGCTGGCCGTCGGTGATGAAGTACGTCTGGTTACTGCCAGTGCTGCCGGCATCCTTGAGGTTCTCGAACCAGTTGGCGGTGGTCTTGAAGGCATCTTCGTAGTTGGTGCCGCCGTTGGACTTCAGGTTGCTCAGCGCATTGAGCAGCGTCTGCAGGCCGGCATCGTTGAGGGTGACCGAGACGCTGCTCTTCACCTGGGTGGCGAAGTCGACCAGCAGAATGTTCACGGTGCCCGACTGCGAGCCCTTGACGCTCGCCGCCAGGGTCTTGAATACCGACTCCAGCGACGACTTCGCCGCGTTCACACCCGACGAGCCCATGCTGCCGGAGGTGTCGACGATGAAGGCGATGTTGTAGTCCTGGCCGGGTACCACGTGCAGGCCGCTGACATCCGCGACGACGATGTCATTGCCATCGGTGCCGGTGATGTTATCGCTGTCGGACGACAGGTTGCTGGTGTTGTAGCTCTGCGGGTAGACGGTGACCTTGATGGTGCCCTCGTTGGTCGCGGTGCTGCCGCCGACGCTTTCGGTGGAGGTCGACGTGACCTTCACGTCGAACTGGCCGGCGTAGTAGGCCGGTGGCTTGATGGTCAGGCTGCCGAGGTTCCAGCCGGTCACGTCCACTGCGGCAGTGCCGACAGTGAAGGTGTGCCCGGCGTTGTCCGCCACCACCGAACCTGCCGGGATGCCGCTGAGCTTGACGCTCAGGCTTTCCGAACCGTCGGTGTCGGTCAGCGTGGAGCTGATGCTTACCAGTTTCACCGGCGCACCGTTCTCGCCGCCTTCGTTGAGCTTGTAGCCGTCGTAGTAACCCTGGCCATTGCTGCCATGCAGGTCAGATACGGTGACACCGGCATTGGCCAGTGCACCGACGTTGGGGTACATCGGGATGTTGGCGCTGTTCAGGTCGGTGACCGCACCGTTGCCCACCTTGATGTTGACATCCAGGCTGCCCGGGCCGGCCTGGTTGGCGTTGTAGATCTCCAGGGTGTAGTAGCCGCTGGTGGTCGGGGTGAAGCTGCCGGAAATGCTACCGCTGCCCGAACCCCAGGTGGCGCCGGCGACGTTCTTGCCGCCGATGACGATCTGCAGGCTGTCGTCAGCGGTGCCGCTGAAGGTGTAGGTCTTGCCGGCTTCCAGGTAGATCAGGCCAGAGGTCTTCGAGCCTGTGCCGGGGGTGACGGTGGCCGACGTGTCGACCGTGGTCACCTGTTCGCTCTTGCTGGCGTTGCCAGAGTTGGCGAACACGTTCTTCAGCGCATCGCCGGTGATGCCGTTGCCGTTGGTGCCCAGGCCGGTGAGGCTGGTCCAGGTTTCCTTGGTCAGGCCGAGCGAGTTGACGTTGTTGCTGCCGATGGTCAGGTCCGGTTTGTCGGCGATCGGGTTGATATCGACCTTCAGCGTCGCTTCGCTGCCCGAGTTGGTGCCATCGAACGGCTTGAACTTGATCTGGGCGTAGTCGGCCTGTTTGTTGCCCACGCCGGTGCCACCATAACCATCAACGCCGGACTGGTTGGCCAGCGGTACGAACTTGAGTTTGCCAGCGGCGATGTCGCTTTGGCTGATGGTCTGGTTCAGGCTCACGTCGACCCACGCGGTGCCGTTGAAGAACTTCAGGCTGCCGAGGTCAGGCAGCTGGGTGATGGTCACGCCCAGGCCGCTGTTGCCATCAGCATCGGTGACGTTGAAGTTGCTCCACTGGAACACGTAGTCGGTGTCTTCGTTGCCCGTCACCGCACCACCGGTCGACACCGGTGCGTGGTCGTTGTCGACGACCGTAGTGGTGACGGACGACTTGCTCGCATCCACCTGCAAGTTCTCGAAACCACCGCCGGTGGCACCGCTGATCTTGATCACGATGTTTTCCGAGCCTTCGACGAGCTGGTCGTCGATGGTCTTGATATCGAAGGTCGCACTGCTGCTGCCAGCAGGGATCTTCACCGTGACCACGCCGGTGTAGTCCTGGCCGTTGGTGGCTGTGCCACTGTAGCTGAGGGTGACGGTGACCTCCGTCTTCGACGGGTTGCTCAGGGTCAGGGTGTAGTGGGCGGTATTGCCCTCATTTACCGATGTGTCACCGCTGATGCCCACGGTGGTCAGGTCGCCCTGGCCGCTCGGTTCGTCAGTGACGGTAGTGGTGACGGTGTTGCTGCCCAGGGTCAGTTTTTCGAAGTTGTCACCGCCGCTGACCGACTCGATCTTGTTGACGATGTTCGGCTGGCCACCGACGTACACATCATCCTTGGCAGTGATGGTGAACGTGCCGCTGGCGCTGTTGGCCGGGACGGTGACCTTGGTGCCGTCGGACAGGGTGAAGGTCAGGCCGTTATGGCCGGTGACCGACAGGCCCTGTGCATTGGTCAGGGTCACGGTGTAAGTGATCTGGCCGCCTTCAGCGACGGCGGTCTTGTCAGCCGTCAGGGTCGCGACCACCTCACTGAGGGTGTCGGTGATCTGCACGGTGGCGCTGCCACCCAGTTCCAGGTTCTCGAACGTCTTGCCCGCAACGGATGCGTCGGTGATGCCGACAGTCAGCGAACCTGGGTCCTTGAACACGTCTTCGCCCTGCGCCGACGCTTTGTAGACGGCCTCGGTCTGGCCGGCGAGGATAGTCACCTTGCCGCCGTTGGACAGGGTGATGTTCAGGTCGCGGTCCAGCTTCTGGTTCACTTTCACGGTGAACGAAGGCTGCTGGTCTTCGGTGACATTGCCATTGCTGACGATGGTCACGCTGACTTTGTCGCCCTGGTTGCCAGTGCCTGGCGTGCCCGAGCCTGGCTCGTCGGTGACCGAGGTGGTCACGGTGTTGCTGCCCAGGGTCAGTTTCTCGAAGTTGTCGGCCCCGGTGACCGATTCCAGCTTGTTGGCGATCGCCGGCTGGCCACCGACGTACACGTCGTCCGGTGCATTCATGGTGACGGTACCGCTGGCGCTGTTGGCCGGGATGGTGACCTTGGTGCCGTCGCTCAGGGTGAAGGTCAGGCCATTGTGGCCGGTGACCGACAGGCCCTGGGCGTTGGTCAGGGTCACGGTATAGGTGATCTGGCCACCTTCAGCGACGGTCGACTTGTCCGCGCTCAAGGTGGCAACCACCTCACTGAGGGTGTCGGTGATCTGTACCGTGGCGCTGCCACCCAGTTCCAGGTTCTCGAAGGTCTTGCCCGCGACGGTCGCTTCAGTGATACCGACGGTCAGCGAACCTGGGTCCTTGAACACGTCTTCGCCCTGCGCCGAGGCTTTGTAGATGGCCTCGGTCTGGCCGGCGAGGATAGTTACCTTGCCGCCGTTGGACAGGGTGATGTTCAGGTCGCGGTCCAGCTTCTGGCTGACTTTGACCGTGAAGCTTGGCTGCTGATCTTCAGTGACATTGCCATTGCTGACGATGGTCACGCTGACCTTGTCGCCCTGGTTGCCGGTACCTGGGGTACCCGAGCCTGGCTCGTCGGTGACGGTAGTGGTCACGGTGTTGCTACCCAGGGTCAGCTTCTCGAAGCTGTCGCCGCCGCTGACCGATTCGATCTTGTTGACGATGCTCGGCTGGCCACCGACGTACACATCATCCTTGGCGGTGATGGTGACCGTGCCGCTGGCGCTGTTGGCCGGGATGGTGACCTTGGTGCCGTCGCTCAGGGTGAAGGTCAGGCCGTTATGGCCGGTGACCGACAGGCCCTGGGCGTTGGTCAGGGTCACGGTGTAGGTGACCTGACCGCCTTCGGCGACAGTGGCTTTGTCGGCCGTCAGCGTGGCGACCACTTCGCTGAGGGTGTCGGTGATCTGCACGGTGGCGCTGCCACCCAGTTCGAGGTTCTCGAAGGTCTTGCCAGTAACGGTTGCCTCGGTAATGCCAACGGTCAGCGAACCATTGTCCTTGAACACGTCGTCGCCTTGGGCCGGCGCTTTGTAGATGGCTTCGGTCTGGCCGGCAGCGATCACCACCTGGCCGCCGTTGGACAGCTTCACGGTCAAGTCCTGATCCAGCTTCTGGCTGACCTTGACGGTAAAGCTTGGCTGTTGAGCCTCGTTCACGTCGCCATTGCTGACGATGGTCACGCTGACTTTGTCGCCCTGGTTACCGGTGCCCGGAGTGCCCGAGCCTGGCTCGTCAGTGACGGTAGTGGTGACGGCGTTGCTGCCCAGGGTGAGTTTTTCGAAGTTATCGCCGCCGCTGACCGATTCGATCTTGTTGACGATGTTCGGCTGGCCACCGACATACACATCATCCTTGGCGTTGATGGTGACCGTGCCGCTGGCGCTGTTGGCCGGGACGGTGACCTTGGTGCCGTCGCTCAGGGTGAAGGTCAAGCCGTTATGGCCGGTGACCGACAGGCCCTGGGCGTTGGTCAGGGTCACGGTGTAGGTGACTTGGCCACCTTCAGCGACGGTGGTCTTGTCAGCTGTCAGGGTCGCGACGACCTCGCTGAGGGTGTCGGTGATCTGCACGGTGGCCGAGCCGCCGACCTCGAGGTTTTCGAAGGTCTTGCCCGCGACGGTCGCTTCAGTGATACCAACGGTCAGCGAACCTGGGTCCTTGAACACGTCGTCGCCCTGCGCCGAGGCTTTGTAGATGGCCTCGGTCTGGCCGGCGAGGATCGTTACCTTGCCGCCGTTGGACAGGGTGATGTTCAGGTCGCGGTCCAGCTTCTGGCTGACTTTGACCGTGAAGCTTGGCTGCTGATCTTCAGTGACATTGCCATTGCTGACGATGGTCACGCTGACCTTGTCGCCCTGGTTGCTGGTACCTGGGGTACCCGAGCCTGGCTCGTCGGTGACCGAGGTGGTCACCGTGTTGCTGCCCAGGGTCAGTTTTTCGAAGTTGTCTGCGCCCGTGACCGATTCCAGTTTGTTGGCAATCGCCGGTTGGCCACCGACGTAGACGTCGTCCGGCGCATTGATGGTGATGGTACCCGTGGCGCTGCTGGCCGGAACGGTGACCTTGGTGCCGTCGCTCAGGGTGAAGGTCAGGCCATTGTGGCCGGTGACCGACAGGCCTTGAGCATTGGTCAGGGTGACCGTGTAAGTGATCTGGCCACCTTCAGCGACGGTAGTCTTGTCTGCGGTCAGGGTCGCAACGACTTCGCTGGTGGTGTCGGTGATCTGCACGGTGGCCGAACCGCCGACTTCGAGGTTTTCGAAGGTCTTGCCAGCCACGGTCGCATCGGTAATGCCGACGGTCAGCGAGCTTGGGTCCTTGAAGACGTCATCACCCTGCGCTGGCGCCTGGTAGATGGCTTCGGTCTGACCCGCGGTGATCACCACCTGGCCGCCGTTGGACAGCTTGACGGTCAAATCGTGGTCGAGCTTCTGGCTCACTTTCACCGTGAACGAAGGCTGCTGGTCCTCGGTGACATTGCCGTTGCTGACGATGGTCACGCTGACCTTGTCGCCCTCGTTGCCCGTGCCCGGAGTACCGGTGCCTGGTTCGTCGGTGACTTCGGTCTTCACCTGATCCTGACCGAGGGTCAGCTTCTCGAAGTCGTCCGCCCCTTCAACCGACTCCAGCTTGTTGGTGATGGCTGGCTGGCCGCCAACGTAGACGTCATCGTTGGCGGTGATGGTGACCGTGCCGCTGGCGCTGTTGGCCGGGACGGTCACCTTGGTGCCGTCGGACAGGGTGAAGGTCAGGCCGTTGTGGCCAGTGACCGACAGGCCCTGGGCGTTGGTCAGGGTCACGGTGTAGGTGATCTGGCCGCCTTCCGCGACGGTAGTTTTGTCTGCGGTCAGGGTCGCGACCACTTCGCTGGTGGTGTCGGTGATCTGGACGGTGGCGCTGTTGCCCAGCTCCAGATTTTCGAAGGTTTTACCCGCTACGGTCGCATCGGTAATGCCGACGGTCAGCGAGCCGCCGTCTTTGAAGACGTCGTCACCCTGGGCCGGTGCCTGGTAGACGGCTTCGGTCTGGCCAGCAGCGATCACGACCTGGCCACCGTTGGACAGGTTGACGGTCAAATCGTGGTCGAGCTTCTGGCTCACCTTGACGGTGAAGGTTGGTTGTTCAGCTTCGTTCACATCGCCATTGCTGACGATGGTGACGCTGACCTTGTCTCCTTCGTTGCCAGAGCCCGGAGTACCGGTGCCTGGTTCGTCGGTGACTTCGGTCTTCACCTGATCCTGGCCGAGGGTCAGCTTCTCGAAGTCGTCCGCCCCTTCAACTGATTCCAGCTTGTTGGTAATCGCTGGCTGGCCGCCAACGTAGACATCGTCCGGCGCAGTGATGGTGATGGTGCCGGTAGCGCTGTTGGCTGGGACGGTGACCTTGGTGCCATCGGACAGGGTGAAGGTCAGGCCGTTGTGGCCAGTGACCGACAGGCCCTGGGCGTTGGTCAGGGTCACGGTGTAAGTGATCTGGCCACCTTCCGCGACGGTGGTCTTGTCTGCCGTCAGGGTGGCGACCACTTCGCTGACGGTATCGGTGATCTGCACGGTGGCGCCGCCACCCAGCTCCAGGTTTTCGAAGGTTTTGCCGGTCACTGTCGCATCGGTAATGCCGACGGTCAGCGAGCCGCCGTCTTTGAAGACGTCATCACCCTGGGCCGGTGCCTGGTAGATGGCTTCGGTCTGGCCGGCGGCGATCACCACCTGGCCACCGTTGGACAGGTTGACGGTGAGGTCGTGGTCCAGTTTCTGGCCCACTTTCACCGTGAACGAAGGCTGCTGATCTTCAGTGACATTGCCATTGCTGACGATGGTGACCGAAACCTTGTCACCTTCGTTGCCCGTGCCCGGAGTGCCGGTGCCTGGTTCGTCAGTGACTTCGGTCTTCACCTGATCCTGGCCGAGGGTCAGCTTCTCGAAGTCGTCCGCACCTTCAACTGATTCGAGCTTGTTAGTAATCGCCGGCTGGCCGCCAACATAGACGTCGTCTGGCGCAGTGATGGTGATGGTGCCGGTAGCGCTGTTGGCCGGGACGGTGACCTTGGTGCCGTCGGACAGGGTGAAGGTCAGGCCATTGTGGCCGGTGACCGACAGGCCTTGAGCATTGGTCAGGGTCACGGTGTAAGTGATCTGGCCGCCCTCGGCGACGGTAGTTTTGTCCGCCGTCAGGGTGGCGACCACTTCGCTGACGGTATCGGTGATCTGCACGGTGGCGCCGCCACCCAGCTCCAGGTTTTCGAAGGTTTTGCCGGTCACTGTCGCATCGGTAATGCCGACGGTCAGCGAGCCGCCGTCTTTGAAGACGTCATCACCCTGGGCCGGTGCCTGGTAGATGGCTTCGGTCTGGCCGGCGGCGATCACGACTTGACCACCGTTGGACAGGTTGACGGTGAGGTCGTGGTCCAGTTTCTGGCCCACTTTCACCGTGAACGAAGGCTGCTGATCTTCAGTGACATTGCCATTGCTGACGATGGTGACCGAAACCTTGTCACCTTCGTTGCCCGTGCCCGGAGTGCCGGTGCCTGGTTCGTCAGTGACTTCGGTCTTCACCTGATCCTGGCCGAGGGTCAGCTTCTCGAAGTCGTCCGCACCTTCAACCGATTCGAGCTTGTTAGTAATCGCCGGCTGGCCGCCAACATAGACGTCGTCTGGCGCAGTGATGGTGATGGTGCCGGTAGCGCTGTTGGCCGGGACGGTGACCTTGGTGCCGTCGGACAGGGTGAAGGTCAGGCCATTGTGGCCGGTGACCGACAGGCCTTGAGCATTGGTCAGGGTCACGGTGTAGGTGATCTGGCCGCCTTCCGCGACGGTAGTTTTGTCTGCGGTCAGGGTCGCGACCACTTCGCTGGTGGTGTCGGTGATCTGGACGGTGGCCGAACCGCCACCGAGTTCGAGGTTCTCGAAGGTTTTGCCGGCGACCGTTGCGTCAGTGACGCTGACAGTCAGCGAACCTGGATCTTTGAAGACGTCATCACCCTGGGCCGGTGCCTGGTAGACGGCTTCGGTCTGGCCGGCGGCGATCACTACCTGGCCACCGTTGGACAGGTTGATTGTCAGGTCTTGGTCGAGCTTCTGGCTGACCTTGACGGTGAAGGTCGGTTGTTCAGCCTCGTTCACATCGCCATTGCTGACAATGGTCACCGAAACCTTGTCGCCTTCGTTGCCCGTGCCCGGAGTGCCGGTGCCTGGTTCGTCAGTCACGGTCGTGGTGACGGAACTGTCGCCCAGGGTCAGTTTTTCAAAGTTGTCCGCACCCTCAACCGACTCCAGCTTGTTGGTAATCGCTGGCTGGCCGCCAACGTAGACATCGTCTGGCGCAGTGATGGTGATGGTGCCGGTAGCGCTGTTGGCTGGGACGGTGACCTTGGTGCCATCGGACAGGGTGAAAGTCAGGCCGTTGTGGCCGGTGACCGACAGGCCTTGTGCGTTGGTCAGGGTCACGGTGTAAGTGATCTGGCCGCCTTCGGCGACGGTGGTCTTGTCTGCCGTCAGGGTGGCGACCACTTCGCTGGTGGTATCGGTGATCTGGACGGTGGCGCTGTTGCCCAGCTCCAGATTTTCGAAGGTTTTACCCGCTACGGTCGCATCGGTAATGCCGACGGTCAGCGAGCCGCCGTCCTTGAAGACGTCATCACCTTGGGCTGGTGCCTGGTAGATGGCTTCGGTCTGGCCGGCGGCGATCACGACTTGACCACCGTTGGACAGGTTGACGGTGAGGTCGTGGTCGAGTTTCTGGCTGACCTTGACGGTGAAGGTTGGTTGTTCAGCCTCGTTCACATCGCCATTGCTGACAATGGTCACGCTGACTTTGTCGCCTTCGTTGCCAGAGCCCGGAGTACCGGTGCCTGGTTCGTCGGTGACTTCGGTCTTCACCTGATCCTGGCCGAGGGTCAGCTTCTCGAAGTCGTCCGCCCCTTCAACCGATTCCAGCTTGTTGGTAATCGCTGGCTGGCCGCCAACGTAGACATCGTCCGGCGCAGTGATGGTGATGGTGCCGGTAGCGCTGTTGGCTGGGACGGTGACCTTGGTGCCATCGGACAGGGTGAAGGTCAGGCCGTTGTGGCCAGTGACCGACAGGCCCTGGGCGTTGGTCAGGGTCACGGTGTAAGTGATCTGGCCACCTTCCGCGACGGTGGTCTTGTCTGCCGTCAGGGTGGCGACCACTTCGCTGGTGGTGTCGGTGATCTGGACGGTGGCCGAACCGCCGACTTCGAGGTTCTCGAAGGTTTTGCCGGCGACCGTTGCGTCAGTGACGCTGACAGTCAGCGAACCTGGATCTTTGAAGACGTCATCACCTTGGGCCGGAGCCTGGTAGATCGCTTCGGTCTGGCCGGCGGCGATCACCACCTGGCCACCGTTGGACAGGTTCACGGTCAAATCGTGGTCGAGCTTCTGGCTCACCTTGACGGTGAAGGTTGGTTGTTCAGCCTCGTTCACATCGCCATTGCTGACGATGGTGACCGAAACCTTGTCGCCTTCGTTGCCCGTGCCCGGGGTGCCGGTGCCTGGTTCGTCAGTCACGGTCGTGGTGACGGAGCTGTCGCCCAGGGTCAGTTTTTCGAAGTCGTCCGCACCCTCAACCGATTCGAGTTTGTTGACGATGTTTGGCTGGCCACCGACGTACACATCATCGTTGGCGGTGATGGTGATCGTGCCGGTAGCGCTGTTGGCCGGGACGGTCACCTTGGTGCCATCGGACAGGGTGAAGGTCAGGCCGTTGTGGCCAGTGACCGACAGGCCTTGTGCGTTGGTCAGGGTCACGGTGTAGGTGATCTGGCCACCTTCCGCGACGGTGGTTTTGTCCGCCGTCAGTGTGGCAACGACTTCGCTGGTGGTGTCGGTGATCTGCACGGTGGCCGAACCGCCGACTTCGAGGTTTTCGAAGGTCTTGCCAGCCACGGTCGCATCGATAATGCCGACGGTCAGCGAGCCGCCGTCTTTGAAGACGTCGTCACCCTGGGCCGGCGCCTGGTAGATGGCTTCGGTCTGGCCGGCAGCGATCACGACTTGGCCGCCGTTGGACAGGTTCACAGTCAGGTCGTGGTCCAGCTTCTGGCTGACCTTGACGGTAAAGGTCGGCTGCTCGGCCTCGTTTACATCGCCATTGCTGACGATGGTGACGCTGACCTTGTCGCCCTCGTTACTCGTGCCCGGAGTACCGGTGCCCGGTTCGTCAGTCACGGTCGTGGTGACGGAGCTGTCACCCAAGGTAAGTTTTTCGAAGTCGTCCGCACCTTCAACCGATTCGAGCTTGTTGGTAATCGCCGGCTGGCCGCCAACATAGACGTCGTCTGGCGCAGTGATGGTGATGGTGCCGGTCGCGCTGTTGGCCGGGACGGTGACTTTGGTGCCATCGCTCAGGGTGAAGGTCAGGCCGTTGTGGCTAGTGACCGACAAGCCCTGGGCGTTGGTCAGGGTCACGGTGTAGGTGATCTGGCCGCCTTCCGCGACGGTGGTCTTGTCTGCCGTCAGGGTGGCAACGACTTCGCTGGTGGTGTCGGTGATCTGGACGGTGGCGCTGTTGCCCAGTTCCAGATTCTCGAAGGTCTTGCCAGCTACGGTCGCATCGGTAATGCCGACGGTGAGAGAGCCGCCGTCCTTGAAGACGTCATCGCCCTGGGCCGGAGCCTGGTAGATCGCTTCGGTCTGGCCAGCAGCGATCACGACCTGACCACCGTTGGACAGGTTCACGGTCAAATCGTGGTCGAGCTTCTGGCTCACCTTGACGGTGAAGGTTGGTTGTTCAGCTTCGTTCACATCGCCATTGCTGACAATGGTCACCGAAACCTTGTCGCCTTCGTTGCTCGTGCCCGGAGTACCGGTGCCCGGCTCGTCAGTCACGGTCGTGGTGACGGAGCTGTCGCCCAGGGTCAGTTTTTCGAAGTCGTCCGCCCCTTCAACTGATTCCAGCTTGTTAGTAATCGCCGGCTGGCCGCCAACATAAACGTCGTCCGGCGCGGTGATGGTGATGGTGCCGGTCGCGCTGTTGGCCGGGACGGTCACCTTGGTGCCATCGGACAGGGTGAAGGTCAGGCCGTTGTGGCCAGCGACCGACAGGCCCTGGGCGTTGGTCAGGGTCACGGTGTAAGTGATCTGGCCACCTTCCGCGACGGTGGTCTTGTCTGCGGTCAGGGTGGCAACGACTTCGCTGGTGGTGTCGGTGATCTGGACGGTAGCGCTGTTGCCCAGTTCCAGATTCTCGAAGGTTTTGCCGGCGACCGTTGCGTCAGTGACGCTGACAGTCAGCGAACCTGGATCTTTGAAGACGTCATCACCCTGGGCCGGAGCCTGGTAGATGGCTTCGGTCTGGCCAGCAGCGATCACGACCTGGCCACCGTTGGACAGGTTCACGGTCAAATCGTGGTCGAGCTTCTGGCTCACCTTGACGGTGAAGGTTGGTTGTTCAGCCTCGTTCACATCGCCATTGCTGACAATGGTCACCGAAACCTTGTCGCCTTCGTTGCCCGTGCCCGGAGTGCCGGTGCCTGGTTCGTCAGTCACGGTCGTGGTGACGGAACTGTCGCCCAGGGTCAGTTTTTCGAAGTCGTCCGCACCCTCAACCGATTCGAGTTTGTTGACGATGTTTGGCTGGCCACCGACGTACACATCATCGTTGGCGGTGATGGTGACCGTGCCGGTAGCGCTGTTGGCCGGGACGGTCACCTTGGTGCCGTCGGACAGGGTGAAGGTCAGGCCATTGTGGCCAGTGACCGACAGGCCCTGGGCGTTGGTCAGGGTCACGGTGTAAGTGATCTGGCCACCTTCCGCGACGGTGGTTTTGTCCGCCGTCAGGGTCGCGACCACTTCGCTGGTGGTGTCGGTGATCTGGACGGTAGCCGAACCGCCAACTTCGAGGTTTTCGAAAGTCTTGCCAGCCACGGTCGCATCGGTAATGCCGACGGTCAGCGAACCTGGATCTTTGAAGACATCATCACCCTGGGCCGGTGCCTGGTAGATCGCTTCGGTCTGGCCAGCGGCGATGACCACTTGGCCACCGTTGGACAGGTTGATTGTCAGGTCGTGGTCGAGCTTCTGGCTCACTTTGACGGTGAAGGTTGGTTGTTCAGCCTCATTCACATCGCCATTGCTGACAATGGTCACGCTGACTTTGTCACCTTCGTTGCCAGTGCCCGGGGTGCCGGTGCCCGGCTCGTCAGTCACGGTCGTGGTGACGGAACTGTCGCCCAGGGTCAGCTTCTCGAAGTCGTCGCCGCCGCTGACCGACTCGATCTTGTTGACGATGTTCGGCTGGCCACCGACGTACACATCATCGTTGGCGGTGATGGTGACCGTGCCGGTAGCGCTGTTGGCTGGGACGGTGACCTTGGTGCCGTCGGACAGGGTGAAGGTCAGGCCATTGTGGCCGGTGACCGACAGGCCCTGTGCGTTGGTCAGGGTCACGGTGTAAGTGATCTGGCCACCTTCCGCGACGGTAGTTTTGTCTGCCGTCAGGGTGGCGACCACTTCGCTGGTGGTGTCGGTGATCTGGACGGTGGCGCTGTTGCCCAGCTCCAGATTTTCGAAGGTTTTACCCGCTACGGTCGCATCGGTAATGCCGACGGTCAGCGAGCCGCCGTCCTTGAAGACGTCATCACCCTGGGCCGGCGCCTGGTAGATGGCTTCGGTCTGGCCAGCGGCGATGACCACCTGACCGCCGTTCGACAGGTTCACAGTCAGGTCGTGGTCCAGCTTCTGGCTGACCTTGACGGTAAAGGTCGGCTGCTCGGCCTCGTTTACATCGCCATTGCTGACAATGGTCACCGAAACCTTGTCGCCTTCGTTGCCCGTGCCCGGGGTGCCGGTGCCTGGTTCGTCAGTCACGGTCGTGGTGACGGAGCTGTCGCCCAGGGTCAGCTTCTCGAAGTCGTCCGCACCTTCAACCGATTCGAGTTTGTTGACGATGTTTGGCTGGCCACCGACGTACACATCATCGTTGGCGGTGATGGTGACCGTGCCGGTAGCGCTGTTGGCTGGGACGGTCACCTTGGTGCCGTCGGACAGGGTGAAGGTCAGGCCATTGTGGCCAGTGACCGACAGGCCCTGGGCGTTGGTCAGGGTCACGGTGTAGGTGATCTGGCCGCCTTCAGCGACGGTGGTCTTGTCTGCGGTCAGGGTCGCAACGACTTCGCTGGTGGTGTCGGTGATCTGGACGGTGGCGCCGCCACCGAGTTCGAGGTTCTCGAAGGTTTTGCCGGCGACGGTTGCATCGGTAATGCCGACGGTCAGCGAGCCGCCGTCCTTGAAGACGTCATCACCCTGGGCCGGCGCCTGGTAGATGGCTTCGGTCTGGCCGGCGGCGATGACCACTTGGCCACCGTTGGACAGGTTGATAGTCAGGTCGTGGTCGAGCTTCTGGCTCACTTTCACCGTGAACGAAGGCTGCTGGTCCTCAGTGACGTTGCCGTTGCTGACGATGGTCACGCTGACCTTGTCGCCTTCGTTGCCCGTGCCCGGAGTGCCGGTGCCTGGTTCGTCGGTGACTTCGGTCTTCACCTGATCCTGGCCCAGGGTCAGCTTCTCGAAGTCGTCCGCACCTTCAACCGACTCCAGCTTGTTGGTAATCGCTGGCTGGCCGCCAACGTAGACATCGTCCGGCGCATTGATGGTGACGGTACCGCTGGCGCTGTTGGCCGGGACGGTCACCTTGGTGCCGTCGGACAGGGTGAAGGTCAGGCCGTTGTGGCCGGTGACCGACAGGCCCTGGGCGTTGGTCAGGGTCACGGTGTAAGTGATCTGGCCGCCTTCCGCAACGGTGGTCTTGTCTGCGGTCAGGGTCGCGACCACTTCACTGGTAGTGTCGGTGATCTGGACAGTGGCCGAACCGCCGACTTCGAGATTCTCGAAGGTTTTGCCAGCCACGGCCGCGTCGGTGATGCCGACGGTCAGCGAGCCTGGATCTTTGAAGACGTCGTCACCCTGGGCCGGCGCCTGGTAGATCGCCTCGGTCTGACCCGCGGCGATCACGACTTGCCCACCGTTGGACAGGTTCACGGTGAGGTCGTGGTCCAGCTTCTGGCTGACCTTGACGGTGAAGGTCGGCTGCTCAGCCTCGTTCACATCGCCATTGCTGACGATAGTGACGGAAACCTTGTCGCCCTCGTTGCCAGTGCCCGGAGTACCGGTGCCCGGTTCGTCAGTCACGGTCGTGGTGACGGAGCTGTCACCCAGGGTCAGTTTTTCGAAGTCGTCCGCACCTGCAACCGATTCGAGCTTGTTGGTAATCGCCGGCTGGCCGCCAACGTAGACATCGTCCGGCGCAGTGATGGTGATGGTGCCGGTAGCGCTGTTGGCTGGGACGGTGACCTTGGTGCCGTCGGACAGGGTGAAGGTCAGGCCATTATGGCCAGTGACCGACAGGCCTTGAGCATTGGTCAGGGTCACGGTGTAGGTGATCTGGCCGCCTTCCGCAACGGTGGTTTTGTCTGCGGTCAGGGTCGCGACCACTTCACTGGTAGTGTCGGTGATCTGGACAGTGGCCGAACCGCCGACTTCGAGATTCTCGAAGGTTTTGCCAGCCACGGCCGCGTCGGTAATGCCGACAGTCAGCGAACCGCCGTCCTTGAAGACGTCATCACCCTGGGCCGGTGCCTGGTAGATGGCTTCGGTCTGGCCGGCGGCGATCACGACTTGACCACCGTTGGACAGGTTGACGGTGAGGTCGTGGTCGAGTTTCTGGCTGACCTTGACGGTGAAGGTCGGTTGTTCAGCCTCGTTCACATCGCCATTGCTGACGATGGTGACCGAAACCTTGTCGCCTTCGTTGCCAGTGCCCGGAGTACCGGTGCCCGGCTCGTCAGTCACGGTCGTGGTGACGGAGCTGTCGCCCAGGGTCAGCTTCTCGAAGTCGTCCGCACCCTCAACCGACTCCAGCTTGTTGGTAATCGCCGGCTGGCCGCCAACGTAGACGTCGTCCGGCGCAGTGATGGTGATGGTGCCGCTGGCGCTGTTGGCTGGGACGGTCACCTTGGTGCCGTCGGACAGGGTGAAGGTCAGGCCGTTGTGGCCAGTGACCGACAGGCCCTGGGCGTTGGTCAGGGTCACGGTGTAAGTGATCTGGCCACCTTCCGCGACGGTGGTCTTGTCTGCGGTCAGGGTGGCAACGACTTCGCTGGTGGTGTCGGTGATCTGGACGGTAGCGCTGTTGCCCAGTTCCAGATTCTCGAAGGTTTTGCCGGCGACCGTTGCGTCAGTGACGCTGACAGTCAGCGAACCTGGATCTTTGAAGACGTCATCACCCTGGGCCGGAGCCTGGTAGATCGCTTCGGTCTGGCCGGCAGCGATCACGACTTGGCCGCCGTTGGACAGGTTGATAGTCAGATCGTGGTCGAGCTTCTGGCTCACTTTCACCGTGAACGAAGGCTGCTGGTCCTCGGTGACATTGCCGTTGCTGACGATGGTCACGCTGACCTTGTCGCCCTCGTTGCCCGTGCCCGGAGTACCGGTGCCTGGTTCGTCAGTCACGGTCGTGGTGACGGAGCTGTCGCCCAGGGTCAGTTTTTCAAAGTTGTCCGCACCCTCAACCGACTCCAGCTTGTTGGTAATCGCTGGCTGGCCGCCAACGTAGACATCGTCCGGCGCAGTGATGGTGATGGTGCCGGTGGCGCTGTTGGCCGGTACGGTCACCTTGGTGCCGTCGGACAGGGTGAAGGTCAGGCCATTGTGGCCGGTGACCGACAGGCCTTGAGCATTGGTCAGGGTCACGGTGTAGGTGATCTGGCCACCTTCCGCGACGGTGGTCTTGTCTGCGGTCAGGGTCGCAACGACTTCGCTGGTGGTGTCGGTGATCTGGACGGTGGCGCCGCCACCGAGTTCGAGGTTCTCGAAGGTTTTGCCGGCGACGGTTGCATCGGTAATGCCGACGGTCAGCGAGCCGCCGTCCTTGAAGACGTCATCACCCTGGGCCGGCGCCTGGTAGATGGCTTCGGTCTGGCCGGCGGCGATCACTACCTGGCCACCGTTGGACAGGTTGATTGTCAGGTCTTGGTCGAGCTTCTGGCTGACCTTGACGGTGAAGGTCGGTTGTTCAGCCTCGTTCACATCGCCATTGCTGACGATAGTGACGGAAACCTTGTCGCCTTCGTTGCCCGTGCCCGGAGTACCGGTGCCTGGTTCGTCAGTCACGGTCGTGGTGACGGAACTGTCGCCCAGGGTCAGCTTCTCGAAGTCGTCCGCACCCTCAACCGACTCCAGCTTGTTGGTAATCGCCGGCTGGCCGCCAACGTAGACGTCGTCGGGCGCAGCGATGGTGACCGTGCCGGTAGCGCTGTTGGCTGGGACGGTCACCTTGGTGCCGTCGGACAGGGTGAAGGTCAGGCCATTGTGGCCGGTAACCGACAGACCCTGGGCGTTGGTCAGGGTCACGGTGTAAGTGATCTGGCCGCCCTCGGCGACGGTAGTTTTGTCCGCCGTCAGGGTGGCAACGACTTCGCTGGTGGTGTCGGTGATCTGGACGGTGGCGCTGTTGCCCAGTTCCAGATTCTCAAAGGTTTTGCCAGCCACGGTGGCGTCGGTAATGCCGACAGTCAGCGAACCTGGATCTTTGAAGACGTCATCGCCCTGGGCTGGCGCCTGGTAGATGGCTTCAGTCTGGCCGGCAGCGATCACGACTTGGCCGCCGTTGGACAGGTTGATAGTCAGATCGTGGTCGAGCTTCTGGCTCACTTTCACCGTGAACGAAGGCTGCTGATCTTCAGTGACATTGCCGTTGCTAACGATGGTGACGGAAACCTTGTCGCCCTCGTTACCAGTGCCCGGAGTACCGGTGCCTGGCTCGTCAGTCACAGTCGTGGTGACGGAGCTGTCGCCCAGGGTCAGTTTTTCGAAGTCGTCCGCCCCTTCAACCGACTCCAGCTTGTTGGTAATCGCCGGCTGGCCGCCAACGTAGACGTCATCGTTGGCGGTGATGGTGACCGTGCCGCTGGCGCTGTTGGCCGGAACGGTCACCTTGGTGCCGTCGGACAGGGTGAAGGTCAGGCCGTTGTGGCCGGTGACCGACAGGCCCTGGGCGTTGGTCAGGGTCACGGTGTAAGTGATCTGGCCACCTTCCGCGACGGTGGTTTTGTCCGCCGTCAGGGTGGCGACCACTTCGCTGACGGTATCGGTGATCTGAACGGTAGCGGAACCGCTCAGCTTCAGGTCTTCGAATGTCTTGCCGGCAACGCTTGCATCAACCACACCAAGGGTAACCGAGCCTGCGTCCTTGAATACATCATCGCCCTGCGCTGGAAGGCTGTAAGTGGCCGTGCTTTGACCCGCAGCGATGACGACGGTCGCACCGTTGCTCAATGTTACGGTCAGGTCGTGATCCAGCTTCTGGCTAACCGAGACGGTAAAGCTCGGTGCCTGAGCTTCAGTAACATCGCCATTACCGACGATGCTGACGGTAACGGTATCGATGCTGTCGTTGATCACCGTCTCGGCAGGCGCCGGGTTCGGCGTCAGTTGCTCGAAGTTGCCACCGGTAGCGCCGGTGATGGTGGTGCTGACCGTCGAGCCATTGTTGTAAACGTCATTGGCCGGCGTCTGGAAGTCCACGGTGCCAGTGGTCTTGCCTGCTTCAACGGTGA
>NZ_JBIUZK010000005.1:27113-571749 GCF_044744955.1 Pseudomonas sp. NPDC087185
TGATGGTCTGGCCATTGGACAGGGTCACGGTCACCGGGGTCTGGGCAGGGTTGCTCAGGGTCACGGTGTAGGTGATCACGCCGCCTTCGGTCACGCTCGGCGACGCGGTGAGGGTGGCGGTGGTGGTGTCGACCGAGTCGTTGATCACGGTCTCGGCAGGCGCCGGGTTCGGCGTCAGTTGCTCGAAGTTGCCACCGGTAGCGCCGGTGATGGTGGTGCTGACCGTCGAGCCATTGTTGTAAACGTCATTGGCCGGAGTCTGGAAGTCCACGGTGCCGGTGGTCTTGCCCGCTTCAACGGTGATGGTCTGGCCATTGGACAGGGTCACGGTCACCGGGGTCTGGGCAGGGTTGCTCAGGGTCACGGTGTAGGTGATCACGCCGCCTTCGGTCACGCTTGGCGACGCGGTGAGGGTGGCAGTGGTGGTATCGACAGTATCTGTAATTTGCGTAACCGCCGGGTTTTGCGGCAGCGTCACGATCAGGTTGCCACCCCCCGTCGTACCGGTAACGGTCGTGGAAATCTGGCCGCCATCAATGTACGGCGTGTCGTTCGCCGGGATGTTCACATTGACGCTGCCGCTGGTCTGCCCGGCGGGAATGATGATCACCGCGCCGTTCGACAGGGTCACGGTCAGGTTCGCGGACGGTGCCTGGCCAACGGTGGCGGTATAGACGATTACGCCACCCGCTTCGGAAATGGAAGGGGTGGCGCTCAGGGTAAGCCCGGTATCAATCAGGGCATTGGCGTTGGTATCCAGCGCACCTGTTTCTTCCGTGTCCAGCCCGGCGGCAAAGGCCAGGGGGTCGGTTGGGAAGCCAATGGTCGGGTCCACGCTGCCCGCCGTGGCATCGAGCATCACGAAACTGTGGCCGCCACCTGCTGCGCCACCACCACCCGCGGCGGCGCCGGCTGCGGGAGCCTCCAGCTCGGTAGTCGGGTCGACACCCGAGGCAATCGCCTGCTGCAGTTCTTCCACCGACGGTGCTGCCTGCGCAGTGGCCTGGTTCAGGTCAGTGCTGCTGTCGGGCGCATCGGCGCTCCACTGGGTATCACGGCCCAGGTCGAGCAAGCGGCCATCGGCCAGCTCAAGGGTAACGGCGCCGCCCGGGCCGGTGAAAACTTCTTCACCAGCCAGCAGGCGATCGCCCTCGATCAATACGCGCCGGATGCCTTCTGGGGATACTGCGATGACTTGGCCAACAATGCTTTTAACGATGGCAACAACGCTGCTCATTAGACTCTCCGGGTTACCCGATGTGATCTGTTTCCATGTTCCGAGCGGCATGCGTGGGCCGCTGCTGACGGAATGGGTGTCGATAATATTTCCGACATATTTGACGTCAAAAACCCGTCTATAACTGTCGGCGATTAACTTTATGCCAAACTATTGACCTTATGGTCGCCATCCTAAACAATCGGCAATGTAATGTCACATTGATATTTGAACGTTTGCCATCCCTTCCTTTAGTACTAATACCAGTGCCCCTTCGGAAGCTGCTCATCGGTCAAATCAGGTTGCCATTTTCCAGGCCTGAACCGCTTCGACCGTGATTCAGGACAACAGCGCCCTCGGGGATCAGTAAAAAATGCGTGCGTCACTGTTTACCGCTCTTCCACTCGCCTTTGCCGCCTCTTTCGTACAAGCACAAACCTTGCCCGAAGCCATGCAGAAAGCCCTCGAGGTGCACCCGGAAATCCAGGCCGGGGTCAACGCCCGGGTCGCTGCGGACTATCAACTGCGGGCTGCCAAGGGCGGCTATTTGCCGCGGGTCGACGTGACCGCCGGCTACGGCCGCGAAGGCACCGATAGCCCTAGCACCGGCAACCGTTGGGAAACCCTCAACCGTGGTGAGTCAGCAATCCGACTGCGCCAGATGGTATTTGACGGTTTTGCCACCTCCAGCGAGGTGGGCCGTCAACAAGCCACCGCCAATGCCCGTGCCTACTCGCTGATGGGTACCTCCGAACGCACCGCGCTCGACGTGGCCCAGGTCTACCTGGATGTCCTCACGCGCCGCGAGATGGTGCGCCTGGCCCAGGAAAACCTGCGCAATCACGAACGCATCCTCGACCAGATCTCCTTGCGTACCAGCCGTGGTGTCGGCCGCCTTGCCGACCTCGACCAGGCCGAGGCGCGCCTGGCCCAGGCCCGCAACAACCTGATCACCGAGCAGACCAACCTGGCTGATGCCAACACCAACTACCTGAGCGTGGTTGGCCAGATGCCGGACGAACTCAGTGCCCCTGCGCCGTTCATCGACCTGCTGCCGGCGTCGCTGGATGAAGCGCGTGCGCAGATGGTGGAAAGCAGCCCGGTGTTGCGTTCGGCCGAGTCGGACATCGCCGCAGCTGAAAAGCAGTACGACGCCGCCAAGTCGAGTTTTTATCCACGCTTCGATGCAGAGCTTGGACGAACGGCCGATAACAACATAGACGGCACCGTCGGCCACAACAACGAGTGGCAGGCCATGCTGCGCATGAACTTCAACCTGTATGCCGGTGGCAGCAACAAGGCCGACCTGGAATCCAAGTCGTACCTGGCCAACCAGGCGCTGGACATCCGCAACAACGCCCTGCGCCAGCTCAATGAAGAGCTGGGTCTGGCCTGGAATGCGCAAGAGAATGCCAACGCCCAGGTGCCGATCGCCCAGCAGTACGTCGACCACAGTAACCGAGTGCGTAGCGCCTACCAGCAGCAGTTCAGCCTGGGTGAGCGTACGCTGCTCGACCTGCTCGACAGCGAAAATGAAACCTTCACTGCCCAGCGTCGTCTGGTGGAAGTGAAGAACATACAATTGTTTACTCAATACCGAATCAAGGCGACCATTGGTCAACTGCTCAAGAGCCAGGGCGTCGTAGCACCGATGGCCACCGTTGTGCAGAATGACCTGAAACCGCGAGTGAACCTGCCCGGCTTGAACTGAGGCGCACCCGCACCATCTACCGCAAGGATGAAGAGAGCGCCGCGTGGAATCCGAAGTCAGTCGAGTCCAACTCAGCCACGATCCACGCAGTCAGCATGACGATCCCTTGCTGGACAGTCTGCTGACCCTGTGTGTCCTGCATCAGAAGCCCGCCAGCCGGGCCATGCTGACCACCGGCCTGCCGTTGCCCGCGCAGCGCTTGAGCCCCGAGCTGCTGCCGCGTGCCGCTGCCCGGGCCGGCCTGCAGGGGCGCCTGCTGCAGCGCAAGCTGGAGCAGATCCCGAAGATCGCCATGCCGGCCATGCTGCTGCTCAAGGAGGGCCGCAGCGCCGTTCTTCTGGGCTGGGAGAATGACGACACCGCGCGCCTGCTGCTCAGCGAGAGCGACGGCGGTGAGGTGCTGGTCAGCCGCGATGCCCTGCAGGACGACTACAGCGGCAAGGTGTTCTTCGCCCAGCCGCAGCACAAGTTCGACGTCAACCACGGCAACCTCATACCGCGGGCCAAGTCCTGGTTCCGCGATACGCTGTTGCGCAGCAAATGGCTGTATATCGATGCCATCGCCGCCAGCCTGGTCATCAACCTGATTGCCTTGGCGGCGCCGCTGTTCGTGATGAACGTGTATGACCGCGTGGTGCCCAACCAGGCCACCTCGACGCTGTGGGTACTGGCTGCAGGCATCGGTTTCGCCTACCTGTTCGACCTGATTCTCAAGGGCCTGCGCGGCCTGTGCCTGGACCTTGCCGGCAAGAAGACCGACCTGATCATCTCGGCGACGCTGTTCGAGCGTATTGTCGGCATGTCGATGAAGTACCGCCCGGCGCGGGTCGGCAGCTTTGCCCAGAATATCCACGAGTTTCAGGGCCTGCGTGATTTCCTCGCCTCGCTCACGCTCACTACGCTGATCGACCTGCCGTTCACCCTGCTGATCCTGCTGGTCATCGCCATCATCGGCGGGCACCTGGTGTGGATCCCGATCCTTGCCTTCCCATTGGCCCTGGGCATCGGCTATGCCCTGCAGAAGCCGCTGATGGCGACCATGGAACGCACCATGGCGCTGGCCTCGGAGCGTCAGTCGAGCCTGATCGAAACCCTGGCTGGGCTGGACGCGGTCAAGGTCAACAACGCCGAGAGCGAGCGCCAGTACATGTGGGAGCAGACCCTCGGCACCCTCAGCCGCCTGGAACTGCGGGTGAAGGTGTTGTCGAGCCTGGCCATGAACATCACCCTGCTGATCCAGCAGCTGGCGGGCGTGGCGATGATCTGCGTCGGCGTGTACCTGATCATCGACGGCAACCTGAGCATGGGCGGCCTGGTGGCCTGCTACATGCTCAGCGGCCGTGCACTCGGCCCGTTGAGCTCGCTGAACGGGCTGCTGGCGCGTTACCAGCAGGCCAAGGTGACCATGGTCGCCACTGACCAGATGATGGAGCTGCCGCAGGAGCGCAACTTCGAAGAGCGCCCGCTGAGCCGGCAGGTGCTGCAGGGCGCGGTCGAATTCCGCGGCGTCGAGTTCACCTACCCCAACCAGCAGAACCAGGCGCTCAAGGGCATCAACTTGACTATTCGCCCTGGCGAAAAGGTCGGCATCATCGGCCGCAGCGGCTCGGGCAAGAGCTCGCTGGCCAAGCTCATCGTCGGTCTGTATGAACCGGACAACGGCTCCTTGCTGGTCGATGGCGTGGACATCCGCCAGATCGACGTCAGCGAGTTGCGCCACAACATCGGCTACGTGCCCCAGGACATCCAACTGCTGGCCGGCACCCTGCGCGACAACCTGGTCAGCGGCGCCCGCTACATCGAGGACGAGCTGATCCTGCAGGCCGCCGAACTGGCCGGGGTGCATGAGTTCGCCCGCCTGCACCCCGACGGCTACGAGCTGCAGGTCGGCGAGCGTGGCCAGAACCTTTCCGGTGGCCAGCGGCAGAACGTCGCCTTGGGCCGTGCGTTGCTGCTCAACCCGCAGATCCTGCTGCTCGACGAGCCCACCAGTGCCATGGACAACACCGGCGAAGAGCGCCTCAAGCAGCGCCTGAGCGCGGTGGTCGAAGGCAAGACGGTATTGCTGGTCACGCACCGGGCGTCGTTGTTGTCGCTGGTGGACCGGTTAATCGTCATCGACCGTGGACAGATCGTCGCGGATGGCCCGAAAGCCGCCGTCATGGATGCGCTGAAGAAGGGGCAGATCAGTGTTGCATAAGCTGGGTATGGGGCGTTTCAAGGACAATCTGCGCCGCTACTTCAAGGGCTCCGAGTCACTGGCCGGGCAACCCTTGCCCGAAGTCAACAAGGCGCTGATCGAAGATGCGCCACGCATCGTACGCCTGACCATCTGGGGCATCATCGCCTTCTTCCTGGTCATGATCATCTGGGCCAGCGTGGCACCCATCGACGAGGTCACGCGCGGTGAAGGCAAGGCCATCCCGTCCTCCAAGGTGCAGAAAATCCAGAACCTGGAGGGCGGCATCGTCGCCCAGATCTACGCCAAGGAAGGGGAGATCGTCGAGATCGGCCAGCCGCTGCTGCGCCTGGATGAAACCCGCTTTGCTTCCAATGTCGACGAAACCGAGGCGTCGCGCCTGGCCATGGCCCTGCGCGTGCAGCGCCTGAGTGCCGAGGTGGACGACAAACCGCTGCAAATCGACGAAGAGCTGCGCAAGGCCGCCCCCAGCCAGGCCGCCAGCGAGCAGTCGCTGTACCAGAGCCGGCGCCAGCAGTTGCAGGACGAGATCAGCGGCCTGGAGCAGCAACTGGTGCAGAAGCAGCAGGAATTGCGCGAGTTCACCTCCAAGCGCGCCCAGTACGCCAACAGCCTGCAGTTGCTGCGCCAGGAGATCGCCATGTCTGAGCCACTGGTGGCCCAGGGTGCGATTTCCCAGGTTGAAGTGTTGCGCCTGCGCCGCGCTGAAGTGGAAAACCGCGGCCAGATGGACTCCACCGCATTGGCCATCCCCCGTGCGGAAGCGGCCATCAAGGAAGTGCAGAGCAAGATCGAGGAAACCCGCGGCAAGTTCCGCAGCGAGGCACTGACCCAGCTGAACGAAGCCCGTACCGAGCTGAACAAGGCCACCGCCACGGGCAAGGCGCTGGATGATCGGGTCAGCCGTACCATGGTCACCTCGCCGGTGCGCGGTATCGTCAAGCAGTTGCTGGTCAACACCGTCGGCGGTGTGATCCAGCCGGGCAGCGACATCATCGAGATCGTGCCACTGGACGACACCTTGGTAATCGAGGCGAAGATCCTGCCCAAGGACATCGCCTTCCTCCATCCGGGCCAGGAAGCGACGGTCAAGTTCACCGCCTATGACTACACCATCTATGGTGGGATGAAGGCGAAGCTGGAGCAGATCGGTGCCGATACCATCACCGATGAAGACAAGAAGACCACCTATTACCTGATCAAGCTGCGTACCGATAAAAGCCACCTGGGCACCGATGAGAAACCGTTGCTGATCATCCCCGGGATGGTGGCCACGGTGGATATCATGACCGGCAAGAAGACCATCATGAGCTACCTGCTCAAGCCGATCATGAAAGCCCGCTCGGAGGCCCTGCGCGAGCGCTGATCGCTGGCTCACCTTCATGGCCTTGACTGGCCTCTTCGCGGGCAGGCCCGCGAAGAGGCCAGCACGGACAGCACCAAAATTGGGCAAGGCCCCCTTCATATCGTTATTCTTTAACGGTATTTAAATTATTCTTCTTATGACTTTATAGTCACCCCACTGCGTACCCGTCGACCAATCGATGCGCCGCACGACTTGAACCCACACGGGAAATCCCCGTGCGTTTCTGATCGTTGCGCGCCTTGAAGTCGCGCACTGCGTGGGAGTGAACAATGTCCGCCGCCTCGAACGCCTTGTCGTCCATCGACAGCGCCCAGCCGCAAATCTTCGAAATCCGCCCGTTCTCCGGTGCCGTCGGCGCCGAGATCATCGGCCTGGACCTGGCCAAACCAGTCACCGCCGAGGATTTCCAGCGTATTCATCGCGCCCACCTCGACCACCATGTGCTGGTGTTCCGCGACCAGCGCATCAGCCCTGAACAACAGATCGCCTTCAGCCGCCGCTTCGGCGAGCTGCAGATCCATGTGCTCAAACAGTTCCTGCTCGCCGGCCACCCCGAGATCCTGATCGTCTCCAACATTGTCGAGAACGGCCAGAACATCGGCCTGGGCGATGCCGGCAAGTTCTGGCACTCGGACCTGTCGTACAAGGAACTCCCCAGCCTCGGCTCCATGCTGCACGCCCAGGAGCTGCCCAGCGAAGGCGGCGATACCCTGTTCGCCGACATGCACAAAGCCTGGGACGCAGTGCCTGAAGCGCTGCGCCAGGTGGTCGAGGGCCGCAGCGCCGCTCACTCCTACACCGCCCGTTATGCCGAGACCAAGTTCGAAGGTAACTGGCGCCCGACCCTCACCGCAGAGCAACTGGCGCAGGTCAAGGAAGTCATCCATCCGGTGGTGCGTACCCACCCTGAAAACGGCCGCAAGGCGCTGTTCGTCAGCGAAGGTTTCACCACCCGTATCGTCGGCCTGCCGGATGACGAAAGCCGCGACGTGCTGCAGCAGCTGTATGCCCTGAGCGTGCTGGAGCAGAACATCTACCGCCACCAATGGCAGCCCCACGACCTGGTGTTCTGGGACAACCGTTCGTTGATCCACCTGGCCGCAGGCTGCCCCGGGCACCTGCGACGCAAACTGTTCCGCACCACCATCCAGGGCGATGCCCCGTTCTGACGACTGAGGAATCCATCATGCGTAAATCCATCAGCCGCCTGGCGGCAAGCATCGGCCTGGGCGCAAGCCTGGTCGTCGGCAGCCTTGCGGCGCCCACCGTGGCCCATGCTGAAGGCGAGATCCGTATCGCCGAACAGTTCGGCATCGTCTACCTGTTGCTCAACGTGGTGCGTGACCAGCACCTGATCGAGAAGCACGGCAAGGAGCAAGGCATCGACATCAAAGTCGATTGGGCCCAGCTGTCGGGCGGCGCGGCGATCAACGATGCGCTGCTGTCCGGTTCGGTCGACATCGCCGGTGCCGGCGTCGGCCCGCTGCTGACCGTGTGGGACCGTACCAAAGGCCGGCAGAACGTCAAGGCCGTGGCTTCGCTGGGCAACTTCCCGTACTACCTGGTCAGCAGCAACCCGAATGTGAAGACCATCGCCGACATCTCCGACAAGGACCGCATTGCCGTGCCGGCCGTGAGTGTCTCGGTGCAGTCGCGCTTCCTGCAGTACGCCGCCGCCCAGCAGTGGGGCGACAAGGAATACAACCGCCTCGACAAGTACACCCTGGCCGTGCCGCACCCGGACGCCACCGCCGCCTTGCTGGCCGGCGGCACCGAGCTCAACGGGCACTTCTCCAACCCGCCGTTCCAGGACCAGGCGCTGGCCAACAAGGACGTGCACGTGGTGCTCAACAGCTATGACCTGCTGGGCCCCAACTCGCCGACGCTGCTGTTCGCCACCGAAAAATTCCGCAACGACAACCCCAAGACCTACAAAGCCTTCGTCGATGCCTTGGCAGAGGCTGCGGACTTCGCGCAGAAAGACAAGGCAGCTGCGGCGGACACCTACATCCGCGTGACCAAGGCCAAGATCGACCGCGACGCGCTGATCAAGCTGATCGACAACCCGCAGTACGAGTTCACCGTCACACCGAAAAACACCTACAAGCTGGCCGACTTCCTCTATCGAGTGGGCGCCATCAAGCACAAGCCGGAATCGTGGAAGGACTACTTCTTCCAGGATGAACGCCCGCTGCAAGGGAGCTGACCGATCATGACCGCCCCATTGCCAGGCCACACGGCCAGCAACCTGAGCCGTGTCGCGACACCGCCATTACTTCAGGTGGACAACCTGAGCCTCGAATACCGCACCGCGCAGCGCGTGGTGCGGGCCACCCACCAGGTCAGCTTCGAAGTCGACCGTGCCGACCGGTTCGTATTGCTGGGCCCCTCGGGGTGCGGCAAATCCACGCTGCTCAAGGCCGTGGCCGGGTTTATCAGCCCACAGGAAGGGCAGATCCTGCTGCAGGGCCAGCCGGTCAACGGCCCAGGCCCCGATCGCATCGTGGTGTTTCAGGAGTTCGACCAGCTGCCGCCGTGGAAGACGGTGAAGCAGAACGTCATGTTCCCGTTGCGGGTGTCGGGCCAGCTCAAGCGCGCCGAGGCCGAAGAGCGGGCGTTGCATTACCTGGACAAGGTTGGCCTGGCGGCATTTGCCGACGCCTACCCGCACACCCTGTCGGGCGGGATGAAAGCGCGTGTGGCCATCGCCCGGGCGCTGGCCACGCAACCGAAGATCCTGCTGATGGACGAGCCGTTCGCCGCGCTCGATGCGCTGACCCGCCGCAAGATGCAGGAAGAACTGCTGCTGCTGTGGGAGGAAGTGCGCTTCACCTTGCTGTTCGTCACCCACTCCATCGAGGAGGCGCTGGTGGTCGGTAACCGCATCCTGCTGCTGTCGCCGCACCCGGGGCGGGTGCGGGCTGAGGTGCACAGCCACCAGTACGACCTCGGCAGCCTGGGTGCGAGTGACTTCCAGGCCAGCGCACGGCGTATCCATCGCCTGCTGTTCGACGAGGCCGAGGCCCCCGAGCAACCAGACGACCTGGGCTTCAACGACATCCGCATCGCCTACTGACAGGAGCTTCAGTCATGACCACTAGACCTGTACGTCAGGAATACGAGGTGCAGCTGGAGCCGCTGCTCAGTGTGCCTCTTGAACGCAACCTGCCGCTGGCCCAGCGCCTGTGGCAGCAGGGTTGGTTGCGCAAGGCGGTGATCCTCGTGGTGATCGCTGCGCTGTGGGAAGCCATCGCCCGCTACCAGGGCAATGACTTGCTGCTGCCGACGTTCCTGCAGACGGCGGCAGCGCTGTGGGACGGCCTGGTCAGCGGCGAATTGCCGGCCAAGGTCGGCGTGTCGCTGGTGATCCTGCTCAAGGGTTACCTGTTGGGTATCATCCTGGCCTTCGGCCTGACCAGCTTGGCCGTGTCGACACAGCTGGGGCGTGACCTGCTGGGCACGCTGACCTCGATGTTCAACCCATTGCCGGCGATCGCCCTGCTGCCGCTGGCCTTGCTGTGGTTTGGGCTGGGCGACAACAGCCTGATCTTCGTGCTGGTGCACTCGGTGCTCTGGGCGCTGGCGCTGAATACCTACGCAGGCTTTCTCGGCGTGTCGGAGACCCTGCGCATGGCCGGGCGCAACTATGGCCTGAAAGGGCTGAGGCTGGTGCTGCACATCCTGGTGCCTGCTGCGCTGCCGTCGATCCTGTCCGGGCTGAAAATCGGCTGGGCGTTTGCCTGGCGTACCTTGATCGCCGCCGAGCTGGTGTTCGGTGCCAGCAGCGGCAAGGGCGGGTTGGGCTGGTACATCTTCCAGAACCGCAACGAGCTGTATACCGACAAGGTGTTTGCCGGGCTGGCGGTGGTGATCCTGATCGGCCTGCTGGTCGAAGGGCTGGTGTTCAATACCCTGGAGCGGCTGACGGTTCGGCGCTGGGGCATGCAGCGGTAAAAAGCCTGTAATGGCTCCTTCGCCGGCAAGCCGGCGATGGGGCGGTGCAGGCAACTAGTTCTGGTACTGGGCGGCCGCACTGCTCAGGGTTTTGGCGATCTCATCCCGCAGCCCTACCGGCTGCTCCACCTTTACCCCATCCCCCTGGCTCAACACCCACCAGCGCAGCGCCCAGCCATCCTCCACCGTTGCCTGCAGCCGATGCCCCTGCTCCAGGGCCGTCAGGCGCATATCCGCGCTCAAAGGCGTGTCCCGTAGCTGCCGCGCCACCGGGTCGCTGACCCAGGCTTGCAGCTCCAGCCCATCACCTTGCGGCGGCTGTAGCGTTTCACCCCGTAGATATCCCTGCAGATCGAAGTTCCCTCGCAACTCGCCCACGGCACTCGCCGACCAATGCCAACCAAACGGAATGCTCTTGTCATTACGCTCCAGCGGGAAGATCAGCGACAGCTCGTTGAGGTCGCGCTCCACTGTGCGTTTGCTGACATTGAAGCCCACATCACGCAGGCGCCACACCAGCTCGGCGCTGGTGATGCCCGGCGAGCGGCTGGGTAGTTGGCGCAGCAGCGCCCACTGACGGCTGAGGGTGGCGCGGGTCGTGGCGAACGGCAAAAGGTAACGTCCTTGTCTAGGCTTGCCGCATCAGGATGGCGGCATGAGCAGGTCATGGCAATTAGCCACGACCCCCTCAGATCAAGGTTCCGCCATTTGGTTGCCTTGCGCCGAATCGTTCGCGACAGGTTTTGACGTGACGTCGCGCAGAATCACGCCTCATCACAGCCGCGGTCGGGGCTGTGGGTCGTTCAATGAGGATGAACATGTCTGCTGTCAGCAATATCCATTCGCTGCTCGCCCGTCTGCTGCCAGAGCAGGTCATTCCCGCCCCGACACCTGCCGGGAGGCGGCAGCGGCTGTTCGCCGGCGTAGGGTTGCCTAGCCAACGGGCGCTGCTGGTCAGCCGCCTGGACGAAGCGGCGGACCTGCAGGCGGTGTTCGCCGACCTGCGCCAGCAGGCGCTGGCCGGCAACGTGGCAGCGCTCAATGACCTCGGCTGGGTCTGGCTCAATGGCAAGTACTGGCGTGCCGACACGGTGCTGGCCGGGCATCTGCTGCGCATGGCCGCTTTGCAGGGGAATGCCGCAGCCTGGTTCAACCTGGGGCAGCAGCACTACTTCGGCAAAGGTATCGAGGTCTCCTACGTGCAGGCTGCGGAGTGTTATCGCCAGGCCTTTGACCGGGGCATGCTGCATGCCGCCGCCGCGCTGGGTGACCTGTACGAGGAAGAGGTCTGCGATGCCGAGTTTGGCTGGCAGGTCGACCTGGCCCAGGCTTATCAGTGGTTTCTTCGTGGTGCAGAGCGCGGCGAAGCGCGCTGCCGGTTCGAGGTGGGCTACCGGCTGTTACATGGTTTGCATGTGGACGCCGATACCAAGGCGGCGCTGTATTGGCTGGAGTTGGCGGCGGCGACCGGGGTGATGCAGGCGGCCGAGGAACTGGCGGTGCATTTCAGCAGGCGGGATGGCGCGCGGTATCTGGATTGGCGGGATCGGGCAGTGCAAATGGGCAGCACACTGGCGTTGGCGATGAAGCTGGAGGACCAGATCCAGCCCTGACTGATGGATTGGCTTCTTCGCGGCTAAACCCGCGAAGAGGCCTGAACAGTGGCCGTAGAAACTGCCAAATGAACAACAATTCATCCAACCCCCCCGTCGCCCCCGGTTGACGAGAGGGGGAGGGCCAGGCGTATATTGATAGTTAGCAAACTATGAATATCCTTGGTTCCTCAGATGACGCTTGATTCCCTGCGCCTGCAAGTCAGCACCGGCATGGTCGTTGCCGCCCGCCATTGGCGGCGGATCTGCCATACGGCCTTGACCAGCTACGGTATCTCCGAGGCCTGCGCCGCCCCCCTGCTGATGATCGTGCGCCTGGGCGATGGCGTGCACCAGGTCGCCGTGGCCCAGGCTGCGGGCCTGGAAAGCCCATCGCTGGTGCGCCTGCTCGACCAGCTGTGCAAGGCCGGCCTGGTGTGCCGCAGCGAGGACCCCCTCGACCGCCGCGCCAAGGCCCTGAGCCTCACCACCGAAGGCCGCGCCCTGGCCGAAGCCATCGAAGCCGAACTGGTGCGTGTACGCCACGACGTGCTGCAGGGCATCGACGAGGCCGACCTGCAAGCTGCCTTGCGCGTGCTGCGCGCCTTCGAGGCCGCAGGCCTGGGCGGCACTGGCGGGGTGGCATGAACGGTTTCTTCAGTTCGGTACCGCCCGCTCGCGACTGGTTCTACGGCGTGCGCACCTTTGCCGCGTCGATGATCGCCCTGTACATCGCCTTGTTGATGCAGCTGCCGCGCCCGTACTGGGCGATGGCCACCGTCTATATCGTCTCCAGCCCGTTTGTCGGGCCAACCAGCTCCAAGGCGCTGTACCGCGCCGTGGGCACGCTGCTGGGTGCCGGCGGTGCCATCTTCCTGGTGCCGCCCCTGGTGCAGTCGCCCTTGTTGCTGACGGTCGCCATCGCCTTGTGGACAGGCACCCTGCTGTACCTGTCACTGAACCTGCGCACGGCCAACAACTACGTGCTGATGCTGGCTGGCTACACGCTGCCGATGATCGCCTTGGCGGTGGTTGACAACCCGTTGGCGGTGTTCGACGTAGCCTCGTCCCGTGCGCAGGAAATCTGCCTGGGGATTGTCTGCGCCGCAGTCGTTGGCGCGATCTTCTGGCCACGCCGGCTGGCGCCGGTGGTGGTCGGCGCCACGGGCAGCTGGTTCGGCGAAGCGATCCGCTACAGCGATACCTACCTCGCCCGTGATGTGGCCGCCGACAAGGTGGGCGGCATGCGCGGTTCCATGGTCGCCACGTTCAATTCGCTGGAGTTGATGATTGGCCAGCTCGGCCACGAGGGTGCCGGCCCGCATACCCTGAAGAACGCCCGCGAACTGCGCGGGCGGATGATCCACCTGCTGCCGGTGATCGATGCCCTCGACGATGCCCTGGTGGCGCTCGAAGGGCGTGCCCCTGCGCAATTCGCCCAGCTGCAACCGGTGCTCGACGGCGCCCGCGAATGGCTCAAAGGCACCGCCGACAATGCCTCGGTCGCACGCTGGGCCGCCCTGCACGAGCAGATCGACCGCCTGCAACCCGGCGCCGCCGCGCTCGACCAGCGCGCCGAGTTGCTGCTGTCCAACGCGCTTTACCGCCTGACCGAATGGGCCGACCTCTGGCAGGACTGCTGCACCCTGCAACATGCCCTGCGCACCGATGACCCCAAGCCGTGGCGTGCGGTGTACCGCCACTGGCGCCTGGGGCGCCTGACGCCGTTCTTCGACCGTGGCCTGATGCTCTACTCGGTGCTGTCCACCGTGCTGGCAATCATCGTTGCCTGCGGCCTGTGGATCGGCCTGGGCTGGAACGACGGCGCCAGCGCGGTGATCCTGGCCGCCGTGTCGTGCAGCTTCTTCGCTGCGATGGACGACCCGGCACCGCAGATCTACCGGTTCTTCTTCTGGACGTTGATGTCGGTGATCTTCTCCAGCCTGTACCTGTTCCTGGTGCTGCCCAACCTGCACGACTTCCCGATGCTGGTGCTTGCCTTCGCCGTGCCGTTCATCTGCGTCGGCACGCTGACCGTGCAGCCGCGTTTCTATTTGGGCACCTTGCTGACCATCGTCAACACCTCGACCTTCATCAGCATCCAGGGCGCCTACGACGCCGACTTCTTCAGCTTCCTCAACGCCAACCTGGCCGGCCCCGTGGGGCTGCTGTTCGCCTTCATCTGGACGCTGGTGATGCGCCCGTTCGGCGTCGAACTGGCGGCCAAGCGCATGACCCGCTTCGCCTGGCGCGACATCGTCGAGATGACCGAACCGGCGACCCTCGCCGAGCACCGTCAGGTCGGCGTGCAGATGCTTGACCGCCTGATGCAGCACCTGCCGCGCTTGTCGCAGACCGGACAGGACAGCGGCGTGGCGCTGCGCGACCTGCGTGTGGGCCTGAACCTGCTTGACCTGCTGGCCTACCTGCCCCGTGCCGGCAGCCAGGCCCGTGAGCGCCTGCAAACGGTGATCGAAGAGGTCGGCGGCCACTACGCCGCCTGCCTGCGCGCCGGCGAGCGCCTGCATGCCCCGGCGGCGCTGCTGCGCAACATGGAGCGCGCGCGCCTGGCGCTGAACCTGGATGAGTTGTACGAACGCGGCGATGCCCGCACCCACCTGCTGCATGCCCTGAGCGGCCTGCGCCTGGCGTTGTTGCCGGGTGTCGAGGTGATGCTCGAGCCAGCCGAACAACCGCAACTGCCCCCCGGCCTGGACGGAGCGCCCCTGTGATCGGTGAACTGGATATCAGCGGGGTATTCCTGCCCACGCTGCTGGTGATGATGTTTGGTACCTACCTGCTGTTTCTTGGGGTGCATGCGGTGCTGGTGCGTGTGCATTTCTACCGCCTGGTCTGGCACCGGGCGTTGTTCAATGTTGCCCTGTATGCCGTGCTGCTTGGCGCGGTGGACCACTTTTGCCGAAGCCTGATGCTGCCATGAAAAAACCTTTGCTGACCTTGGGCCGCGTGGTCCTGACCTTGCTGGTAGTGACCTTTGCCGCCGTGCTCGTGTGGCAGATGGTGGTGTACTACCTGTTCGCCCCCTGGACCCGCGACGGCCACATCCGTGCCGACGTGATTCAGATCGCCCCGGATGTTTCCGGGTTGATCCAGAAGGTCGAGGTGCGCGACAACCAGACCGTCAAGCGCGGTGACGTGCTGTTCACCATCGACCAGGACCGCTTCACCCTGGCCTTGCGCCAGGCCAAGGCGACCCTCGGCGAGCGTCAGGAAACCCTGGCCCAGGCCTCCCGCGAAGCCCAGCGCAACCGCAAGCTGGGCAACCTGGTGGCAGCCGAGCAGCTGGAAGAAAGCCAGTCCCGCGAAGCCCGTGCCCGCTCGGCGGTCAGCGAGGCCCAGGTGGCGGTGGACACCGCCCAGCTCAACCTCGACCGTTCAGTGGTGCGCAGCCCGGTGGACGGCTACCTCAACGACCGCGCCCCGCGCAACCACGAATTCGTCACTGCTGGCCGCCCGGTGCTGTCGGTGGTCGACAGCGCTTCGTACCACGTCGATGGTTACTTTGAAGAAACCAAGCTGGGTGGCATCCACATTGGCGATGCCGTGGACATCCGCGTGATGGGCGACAACACTCGCCTGCGCGGCCATGTGCAGAGCTTCGCCGCTGGCATCGAAGACCGTGACCGCAGCAGCGGCGCCAACCTGCTGCCCAACGTCAACCCGGCGTTCAGCTGGGTGCGCCTGGCCCAACGGATCCCGGTGCGTATCGCCTTCGACCAAGTGCCGGAAGACTTCCGCATGATCGCCGGGCGCACCGCCACGGTGTCGATCATCGAGGGTCAGCAGCCATGAAGCAGCTGATCCTGGCTGGTTTCTGCCTGTCGCTGGGCGCTTGCATGATGGTCGGCCCGGACTACGAACTGCCCAAGGACGCGGCCGTGCAGCGCAGCGACCTCAACGGCCCGCTGCGCCAGGATGCCGACAGTGTGGTGTCGGCACCGGTGCCCGAGGACTGGTGGCAGCTGTATCAGGATCAACGGCTCAACGCGCTGGTGCGCCAGGCGCTGAGTGCCAACACCGAACTGCGCGTGGCAGCGGCCAACATCGCCAAGGCCCGCGCGCAGGTTGAAGTGGCCGAATCGCAGGGCGGCTTCAGCGGCGGCGTCAAAGCCGGTGCGCAGCGCCTGCAGGAGTCCGGTGAAGCCTTCCTGCTGACCGAGAAGGTGCCGGTGGCCAATATCGGCGAGGCAATCATCAGCGCGTCTTACCAGTTCGACCTGTGGGGCACCTTCAAGCGTGGTACCGAAGCCGCCAAGGCCAATGCCGACGCGGTACAGGCCGCTGCCGACACCGCGCGCATCACCCTGGTGGCCGATGTAGTCAAGGCCTACACCCAGGTGTGCTCGGCCAACGAGGAATACCACATCGCCCGCGAGTCGCTCGACCTGCAGCAGCAGAGCGTCCAGCTCAACCAACGCCTGCGCGATGCGGGCCGCGGCGACGAAACCCAGGTCACCCGCTCGCAGACCCAGTTCAAGTCGCTGCGCGCCGAGTTGCCGCGTTTCAAGGCCGAGCGTGAAACGGGCCTCTATACCCTGGCGGCGCTGCTGGCCAAGCCGGTGGAACAACTGCCGGCAGGCACGGCCGATTGTGCCGAGTTGCCGCACCTCAACCAGTTGGTCCCGGTCGGCGACGGTGCCGCACTGCTCAAACGCCGCCCCGACGTACGCCAGGCCGAACGCCAACTCGCAGCCGCCACCGCGACCATCGGCGTGGCCACCGGTGCGCTGTACCCGGACATCAGCATCGGTGCCCAGGTCGGCACCATCGGTATTCTCGAGAACCTGGGCGAGCCTGCAACCAACCGCTGGGGCTTTGGCCCGCAGGTCAGCTGGAGCATCCCCACCAACGGCACCCGTGCGCGCATTCGTATGGCTGAGGCTTCGACTCAAGCCGCGCTGGCGCATTTCGATGGGGTGGTACTGAACGCCATCCGCGAGACCCAGACCCGCCTGGCGCAGTACAGCGCCTTGCTGGACCGGCGTGATGCGTTGGCCGAGGCGGAGAAGTCGGCCAAGGAAGCAGCGGACCAGACGCACCGCTACTACCAGGCCGGGCGCGAATCGTTCCTGGCGGACTTGCAGGCAACGCGGACCTACACCGACATGCGTGCCCAGCTGGCAGCGGCGAACAGCCAAGTGGCGGTGGGGCAGATTGGCGTGTTCCTGGCACTGGGCGGTGGCTGGAAGGATACCGCCAAGCCTTGAGGCCCACTCGCCGGCAAGCCGGCTCCCACAGGTACAGCACTGCTCCGAGGCTCGGTGCAATCCCTGTAGGAGCCGGCTTGCCGGCGATGGGCAGCAAAGCAGACCCATCGCTGGTTTGTTGCAAGATTTTTCATGAAATCCGCCCACAACCCTTGAGGCAAGCAAAGTGGAAGTGAACAATGTTCTCTTTCGCATTTCCCTTGAGACTGGCCATGAAAACCCGTTCCCGTCTGTTCGCCTGGTTGCCGGCTGTGCTGCTCGGCCCGGTGCTGGCGCTATGCAGCTCCCTGGCCCAGGCCGAAGCACCTGCCGAGGCCACCAAGGCCCTGCACCTGCTTGACTACATCGGCGCCGACTACCCGCCGACCGTGAGCGACGGCAAGGTCGTCGACAGCGGCGAATACCGCGAGCAACAGGAATTCAGCGGGGTTCTGGCCGACCTGGTCAAAGGCCTGCCGGCCAATGCCGAACAAAATGCTCTGGAGCAAGGCGTTGAAGACCTGCGCCAGGCTATCGAGCAACGCCAGGAAGGCGCCGCCGTCGCCAAGCAGGCCCGCCAGCTGGGCGCGCGCCTGGCGGTGGCCTACGAGGTCAGCCAGGCCCCGGTCATTACCCCGGACCCAGCCCGTGGTGCTTCGCTGTATGCGCAGAACTGCTCGATCTGCCACGGTGACACGGGTGCAGGCGATGGCCCCGCTGGCGTCGGCCTGGAGCCGGCACCGGCCAACCTGCGCGACGTCGCGCGCCTCGACCAGCTGAGCCTGTTCGACCTCTACAACACCCTGGCGCTGGGCATCGACGGCACCGAAATGCCGTCCTTCGCCGACCAGCTCGATGACCGCCAGCGCTGGGACGTGGCGGCCTACATTGCCAGTTTCACCGCCAATCCGCAGGCAGCCAAGGGTGACAAGGCCTGGAACCTGGCCGACCTGGCCCGCCAGACCCCGGCTGAAGTCGCCAGTACCGAAGGCGCCGCAGCCGTGGAGGCATTCCGCGCCCAGCGTGCCCAGCCGCCACAGGTCAAGCGTGGCCCCGCGCAGTTGCTCGAATACACCGCCAGCACCCTGGACAAGAGCCTGGCAGCTTACCGCGCAGGCGATCACGACCAGGCCTATGACCTGTCGGTAGCGGCCTATCTGGAGGGCTTCGAGCTGGTGGAAAGCTCGCTGGACAACATCGACACCCAGGCACGCAAGGACACCGAAAAATCACTGATGGCCTACCGTCAGTCGCTGCAGGACGGCTTGCCGGTCGCCCAGGCAGAGCAGCGGCTGACCGAGGCCAAGGCCAAACTCGACCAAGCCTCCAAATTGCTGGGCAGCGATGGCCTGAGCTGGTCGCTGAGCTACATCTCGGGCCTGCTGATCCTGCTGCGTGAGGGCCTTGAAGCGATTCTGGTGCTGGCCGCAATCCTGGCCTTCCTGCGCAACACCGGCCAGCAATCAGCAGTGCGTAGCGTCAACATCGGCTGGGGCCTGGCGCTGGTCGCCGGTTTTGCCACCTGGGCCCTGGCGGCCTATGTGATCGATGTCGGCGGCGCCCAGCGTGAGCTGCTGGAAGGCTGCACGGCGCTGTTCGCGGCGGTGATGGTGCTGTGGCTCGGCGTGTGGATGCACGACCGCCGCCATGCCGCCGCCTGGCAGGACTACATCAAGAGCAGCCTGGTCAGCGGCGGCGGGCGTTTCGGCTTTGCCGTGCTGGCGTTCTTCTCGGTGTACCGCGAGCTGTTCGAAGTGATCCTGTTCTATGAAACCCTGTGGCTGCAGGCCGGCCCGGCCGGTCATCAAGCGGTGATGGCCGGTGGGGCGACGGCGCTGGTGCTGCTGGTGGGTCTGGCCTGGGTAATCTTGCGTGGTTCGGCAAAACTGCCGCTGTCGCTGTTCTTCAGCATCAACGCCGCCTTGCTGTGCGCGCTGTCGGTGGTGTTTGCCGGGCATGGCGTGAAAGCGCTGCAAGAGGCCGGCGTGCTGGGCACGCGGCCGGTGGCGTTCTTCGAGTTCGACTGGCTGGGGATTCATGCCGATGCATACTCGCTGGCGGCACAGTCGGTGGCGTTGCTGGCGATTGTGGTGCTTTATGGGCGTAGTCGCCTGGCAGAGAAGCGCCGGGCTGCTGTTTAGTCGTTGATGCTGCCGGCCACATCGCGGGTTTACCCGCGAAGCGGCCGGCACAGATCTGAGGAGAGAATTGCTACATGCGCATATGGATCGACGCCGACGCCTGCCCCAAGGCAGCCAAGGACCTGATCGTCAAATTCGCCCTCAAGCGCAAGCTCGAGGTGATCATGGTGGCCGGCCAGGCCGTGGCCAAACCGGCGTTCGCCGTGGTACGGCTGATCGTGGTGCCCAGCGGCATGGACGCCGCCGACGATTACCTGGTCGAGCATGCCGTGCCTGGCGAACTGGTGATCTGCAGCGATGTACCGCTGGCCGACCGGCTGATCAAGAAGGGCGTCGCGGCGCTGGACCCGCGTGGCCGCGAGTTCGACGAACGCAACATGGGCGACCGCCTGGCCGCGCGCAACCTGTTTACCGAACTGCGCGAGCAGGGCCAGGTAGGTGGTGGGCAGGCGCCCTATGGCGAACGCGAGAAGCAGGCGTTCGCCAACGCGCTGGACCGTATCCTCACGCGCCTCAGCAAGGGCTGATCAGTCGCCCTCGTGGGTCAATTCCAGCACCCGGTCCACCAGCTTGTAGATGCCGCCAGCCGCCTCGCTGATCGACTTGGCTACCATGTACGCCGGGGTGGTCACCAGCTTGCGCTGGGTGTCTTCAACGATGTCATGCACATCACACTCTTCATGGGTGCCGCCCATCTTGACCACCGCGGCGGCGGTGCCGGCATCGTTACCGATGGTGCACACCACGCCCGGGCCATAGATTTTCGCCGCCAGCGCCGGTGAGATGCAGATCAGGCCGACCGGCTTGCAGGCCTCGGCAAAGGCTTCAGCCAGGGCCAGGACATCCGGCTGTACCGTGCAATCGGTACCTTCCACGGCAAAGTTGGACAGGTTTTTCGCCGCACCAAAGCCGCCAGGCACGATCAGCGCATCGAAGTCTTCAACCTTGGCTTCACGAATGTCCTTCACCTCGCCACGGGCGATACGCGCCGACTCCACCAGCACATTGCGCGACTCGGGCATCACTTCGCCGGTGAGGTGGTCGATCACATGCATCTGCGCGATGTTCGGGGCAAAGCACTGCACCTGCGCGCCGCGCTGGTCGAGGCGCAGCAGGGTGATCACGCTTTCATGGATTTCGGCGCCGTCGTAGACGCCACAGCCGGAAAGTATCACCGCTACTTTTTTCGTCATGCTCATTACTCCAGTGTCGAGGCGCTAAATGTCCTCTAGTTTGGCAGATGTGGCCATAGGGATTGCCGTGGGTGCATCCTAATCTCTGTGGATACCCTTCGAGGCTGCTGTCCATGGACCTGATTCTGCTGGCCGTGCCGTTTTTCTTCGTGTTGATCGCGGTTGAACTGGTCGCCGACCGTGTGCGTGGCCAGCGCAATTTCACCCTGGCCGACTCGATCAACAGCCTGAGCACCGGCGTGCTGTCCACCAGCACCGGCTTGCTGACCAAAGGGGTGGGGCTGCTGACCTACGCGCTGGCCTGGGAGCACCTGGCGTTGCTGCGTTTGCCGGCGAACGCCTGGTGGGCCTGGCTGCTGGCCTTCGTGCTCTACGACTTCTGTTACTACTGGCTGCACCGCCTGGGCCACGAGCGCAACGTGCTGTGGGCAGCCCATTCGGTGCACCACCAGAGCGAGGAGTACAACCTCACCACTGCGCTGCGCCAGACCAGCAGCGGCTTCCTCTTTTCGTGGATCTTCTACCTGCCGTTGGCACTGGTCGGCGTGCCGCCTTTGGTGTTCATCACCGTGGCGTCGCTCAACCTGCTGTACCAGTTCTGGGTGCATACCCGGCACATTCCCAAGTTGGGCTGGCTTGAATGGGTGCTGATCACGCCGTCCAACCATCGCGTCCACCATGCGCAAAATCCTGTTTACTTGGATCGTAACTACGGCGGTGTGTTCATTCTTTGGGACCGCCTGTTCGGCACCTTCAAGGAAGAAGACCCGGCCGAGCCTGTGGTGTTTGGCGTGACCACGCCGCTGGCCAGCTGGAACCCGCTGTGGGCCAACCTGCAGTTCTACGCCCAGCTCTGGGGCGACGCCCGGCGCACCGAACGCCTGTGGGACAAGCTGCGCATCTGGTTCATGCCCACCGGCTGGCGGCCGGCCGATGTGGCTGCGCGTTATCCACAGGCCAAGCAGAACCTGGCGCTGTTCCGCAAATTCGAGATCGCCCTGGGAAGGGCGCAGCAGGTTTATGTGGTGCTGCAGTTCGCCGTCTACGTGGCGTTGGGCAGTTACCTGATGGACGCCGCCGAACGCGTGCCGACAGCGGCCCTGGTGCTGGGTGGGGCGGTGATGGCGCTGGGGTTGTTCGCCTTGGGCGCGGCCCTTGAGGACAGGCCGTGGGCAGGGCGCCTGGAGCTGGCGCGCCTGCTGGTGAATGCGCCGGCCTTGTACCTGGCCGGCGCGCTGGGCTTATGGGCGGTTACGCCTCTGGCCTGGTTCCTGCTCGTGTTTTACAGCCTGCTCAGCCTCTGGGGCCTGGCTCGCTGCCGCCGCCTTGCGCTCCGCGCGCAGCGTGCGGAAGCGTCGGCGCAGCCACAGCAGGGCACCCAGCAGCAGCAGGCCGCCGAGCACCCATAGCTCGTACTTCTTCACATTGCCCAGCATGCCTTCGAGAATGGCCCCAAAGTGGTACGCGGCAGCGCCCAGGGCCAAGGCCCAGATGGCCGCGCCGATGCCGTTGAGCAGCAGGTAGCGGCGCGGCGGGTAGCCGGACAGGCCGATGGCCACCGGCATGACCGTGCGCAGGCCATAGACGAAGCGGAAACTCAGCACCCAGATGTCGGGGTGGCGGCGAATATGCTCCAGCGCGCGATCCCCCATGGCCTGCCAGCGTGGCTTGCGCGCGAGGATTTTGCGCCCGTGGCGGCGGCCCATGAAGTACCACAGCTGGTCGCCGGCGTAGCTGCCGAAGAACGCCACGATCACCACCAGGCTGATGTCCATGTACCCGCGGAACGCAAGAAACCCTGCAAGCACCAGGATGGTCTCGCCTTCAAAGAAGGTGCCTAGAAAAAGGGCAAAGTAGCCGAAATCCTGCAGGAATTGTTGAAGCATTTTCTGAGGTGCTGGCGAAATGAACGCGCAGCCTACCCCTTCGCGCGCATTCGTGAAAGTGTCCAAATGTGTCTCGACGTGAACAATTCCTACAAGGACAATGGCTTTGCCCTCAAGCTGCGGCTTGCATCAGTCTGTAACACAGACGTCATAATGGCTGCTTATCGTCCCGCTCAATAGATGATAGGGCGTTAACGTCCTCCAGGAACGTCCAGATGAATAATGAAGCGCTTACACCTGTCGTGATCAAGGATGCCGAGGCTGTCCCCGAAGAGCGGGTGCAGACCCCGCCCGATCTGCCAGAGCCCCCGGAACCCGTGGCCGAGGCCGTTGCCGCAGCCGCACCGGTGCATGCGCCCGCGCCGGCCATCGCCATCCCGAGCCTGGACGACAGCAGCCTGTACATTCATCGTGAGCTGTCGCAACTGCAGTTCAACATCCGCGTGCTGGAGCAGGCGCTGGATGAGTCCTACCCGCTGCTCGAGCGCCTGAAGTTCCTGCTGATTTTCTCCAGCAACCTCGACGAGTTCTTCGAGATCCGCGTGGCGGGCCTGAAGAAGCAGATCAACTTCGCCCGCGAACAGGCCGGTGCCGATGGCCTGCAGCCGCACCAGGCGCTGGCGCGCATCAGCGAGCTGGTGCACATCGAAGTGGAGCGTCAATACGCAATCCTCAACGATGTGTTGCTGCCGGAGCTGGAAAAGCACGCTATCCGCTTCATCCGTCGCCGTTACTGGACGCCCAAGCTCAAGGCCTGGGTTCGCCGCTACTTCCGCGATGAGATCGCGCCGATCATCACGCCGATCGGCCTCGACCCGACCCACCCGTTCCCGTTGCTGGTGAACAAGAGCCTCAACTTCATCGTCGAACTCGAAGGCGTCGACGCCTTCGGCCGCGACTCGGGCCTGGCGATCATCCCGGCACCGCGCCTGCTGCCGCGTGTCATCCGCGTGCCGGAAGAGGTTGGCGGCGCGGGCGACAACCACGTGTTCCTGTCATCGATGATCCACGCCCATGCCGACGACCTGTTCCAGGGCATGAAGGTCAAGGGCTGCTACCAGTTCCGCCTGACGCGTAACGCCGACCTGGCGCTGGACTCCGAAGAAGTCGACGACCTGGCCCGCGCCCTGCGCGGCGAGCTGTTCTCGCGCCGTTACGGCGATGCCGTGCGCCTGGAAGTGGCCGACACCTGCCCGAAACACCTGTCCGACTACCTGCTCAAGCAGTTCAGCCTGAGCGAGAGCGAGCTTTACCAGGTCAACGGCCCGGTCAACCTGACCCGCCTGTTCAGCATCACCAGCCTGGACAGCCACCCGGAGCTGCAGTACACGCCGTTCACCCCGGCGATCCCCAAGCTGCTGGTGAATGCCGACAACATCTTCAGCGTGATCAGCAAGCAGGACATCCTGCTGATGCACCCGTTCGAGTCCTTCACCCCGGTAGTCGACCTGCTGCGCCAGGCCGCCAAGGACCCGCACGTGCTTGCCGTGCGCCAGACCTTGTACCGTTCCGGGGCCAACTCGGAAATCGTCGACGCGCTGGTCGATGCGGCGCGTAACGGCAAGGAGGTCACTGCGGTGATCGAACTGCGTGCGCGTTTCGACGAGGAGTCCAACCTGCAGATGGCCAGCCGCCTGCAGGCCGCTGGCGCGGTGGTGATCTACGGCGTGGTCGGCTTCAAGACACACGCCAAGATGATGCTGATCCTGCGCCGCGAGCAGGGCGAGATCGTCCGCTACGCGCACCTGGGTACCGGTAACTACCACGCCGGCAACGCCCGCCTGTACACCGACTACAGCCTGCTGACCTCCGACGATGCCCTCACCGAAGACGTCGGCAAGCTATTCAGCCAGCTGATCGGCATGGGCAAGACGCTGCGCATGAAAAAACTGTTGCATGCGCCGTTTACCTTGAAAAAGGGCATGCTCGACATGATCGCCCGGGAAACCCAGTTCGCCCTGGATGGCAAGCCCGCGCACATCATCGCCAAGTTCAACTCGCTGACCGACGCCAAGGTCATCAAGGCGCTGTACAAGGCCAGCCAGTCGGGCGTGAAGATCGACCTGGTGGTGCGTGGCATGTGCTGCCTGCGCCCAGGCATCGCGGGGGTGTCGCACAACATCCAGGTGCGCTCGATCATCGGCCGCTTCCTCGAACACACCCGGGTGTTCTACTTCCTCAACGGCGGCGAAGAGCAGATCTACCTGTCGAGCGCCGACTGGATGGAGCGCAACCTCGACAAGCGTGTCGAGACCTGTTTCCCGGTGGAGGGCAAGAAGCTGCTGCTACGGGTGAAGAAGGAGCTGGAAGGTTACCTGACTGACAACACCCATGCCTGGACGCTGCAGCCTGACGGGCGCTACGTGCGCAGCAGCCCGACCGGCAACCAGAACCCGCGCAGTGCCCAGGCAACCCTGCTGGAGCGCCTGAGCAACCCGGTCCTCAACGTACGCTGAGGACGAAATTGACCCGGGCCAGCCACTCCGCCTCGTTGGCGAAGTCGGCCTGGGTCAGCTGGTTCTGCTCCAGCCAGCCCTGCGGGAAGACCACGTCGAGGCTGTTGTTGGCGGCCTCAAGCTGGACCTTCGGCATCTGTTGGGTACCACGGATGTGATGGAACAGGATGGCGAAGCGCAGCAGCACGCACAGGCGCAGCAGCTTCACACCTTCATCGCCCAGGTCGGCGAACTTCTCCTTGGGGATGTTGCGGCGGTGGCCACGCACCAAGAGCGCCATCATCTGCTGGTCTTCACGCGAGAAGCCCGAGAGGTCGGAGTGCTCAATCAGGTAGGCGCCATGCTTGTGGTAGTGGTAGTGGGCAATGTCCAGGCCAATTTCGTGAATTTTGGCTGCCCAGCCCAGTAGATCGCGCCAATTTCCCTCTTCAAGGTCCCACGCCTTGGCTACCTGGTCGAAGGCGTGCAGGGCCTTGCGCTCGACGCGTGCAGCCTGGCCATGGTCGACGTGGTAACGCTCCATCAGCGAGTTAAGGGTGCGCTCGCGCACGTCTTCATGGTGGTGGCGGCCGAGCAGGTCGAACAGCACGCCTTCTCGCAGGGCGCCGTCGCAGTGGTCCATGCGTTGCAGTTCCAGCGCGTCGAAAATCGCTTCGAGAATCGCCAGGCCGGCCGGGAAGATGGTGCGCCGGTCGGGTTTGACGCCGTCGAAATCGATCTTGTCGACCTCACCGAGCTTGAACATCTTGCGTTTGACCCAGGCCAGGCCGTCGGCATTGACCTCGCCACTCCCCAGGCCCCCGGCCTTGATTGCGGCGCCGATGGCGCGGATGGTCCCGGAGGAGCCGATGGCTTCGTCCCAGGTCAGGCGGTGCAGGGCGTTTTCGATGCTCATCAGTTCCAGGCGCGCAGCGGTGTAGGCTTGGGCGTAGCGTGCCGGGGTGATCTTGCCGTCGCGGAAATAACGCTGGGTGAAGCTGACGCAGCCCATCTGCAGGCTTTCGCGCAGCAGCGGCTCGAAGCGCTGGCCGATGATGAACTCGGTGCTGCCGCCGCCGATGTCGGCGACCAGGCGTTTGCCGGGGGTATCGGCCAGGGTGTGGGAGACGCCCAGGTAGATCAGGCGCGCTTCTTCACGGCCTGAGATCACCTCGACCGGGTGCCCAAGGATCGCCTCGGCACGCTGGATGAATTCGTTGCGGTTGCGCGCTTCGCGCAGGGCATTGGTGCCAACGATGCGCACGGCGCCCGCAGGCATGCCGTTGATCAGTTGGGCAAAGCGCTTGAGGCATTCAAGGCCGCGCTCCATCGCTTCTTCGCTGAGCATGCGCGCTTCGTCGATGCCGGCGGCCAGCTGAACCTTTTCGCCGAGACGCTCGAGAATGCGGATCTCGGTATGGTGAGCCTTGGCCACGACCATGTGGAAACTGTTGGAGCCGAGGTCGATGGCGGCGATCAGGGACAGGTTCTTCGCGGTGGTATGCGGCATGATCTGGGGGTTCTCGGTCGTTAACCTGGCAATCGTGCCACGATCCGGGGCTGTCGCCAACGCGCGGCACGCCAAGGCTTGATACAAGGCAATGTGCCATTCGATGGTATGACACTTGTGTGACGGTTTCGATTCGTGGCGTCTTGCACAACTATAGTGACACTCAATCGTCCGCGGCTTCCTGTAGACCGTGGGTGCGGCTATCATGGGCCACGTTTTTTGCTTACGACCCTGGAGATATCCATGAGCAGCGATCTGATCAAACACGTCACCGACGCCACCTTCGAGGCCGAAGTCCTGCAAGCCCAAGGCCCGGTGCTGGTCGACTACTGGGCTGAATGGTGCGGCCCATGCAAGATGATCGCGCCAGTCCTGGACGACATCGCTTCCACCTACGAAGGTAAACTGACCGTCGCCAAGCTGAACATCGACGACAACCAGGAAACCCCGGCCAAGCACGGCGTGCGTGGCATCCCGACGCTGATGCTGTTCAAGAACGGCAACGTCGAGGCCACCAAGGTCGGCGCACTGTCCAAATCACAGCTGCAAGCGTTCCTCGACGCCCACCTGTGATGTGAAAAAGCCCCGGAAATACCGGGGCTTTTCTTTTCCAACCCACTAGACGTCGAAAAAAGCAAGTGTTACATTCGGCCTCGCACTGCTTCTCCAGTGCCCCCTGCACGCCGTCGCCGACGCACTCCTAATTAGAATCTGTGCGCGATCCTATCGCCTTCTAGCGGCGCGGCTTCATTAAGCCAGAAGCTTAATCCTCCCTCATACATGATTACGTCACTCCCCTTATGAACCTGACTGAACTCAAGCAAAAGCCGATTACCGATCTGCTGGAAATGGCCGAACAGATGGGCATCGAAAACATGGCCCGTTCGCGCAAACAGGACGTGATTTTCGCCCTGCTGAAGAAGCACGCGAAAAGCGGCGAAGAGATCTCGGGTGACGGCGTGCTGGAGATTCTCCAGGATGGTTTCGGTTTCCTGCGTTCCGCTGATGCGTCCTACCTGGCCGGCCCTGACGACATCTACGTCTCGCCCAGCCAGATCCGCCGCTTCAACCTGCGTACCGGCGACACCATCGTCGGCAAGATCCGCCCGCCAAAGGAAGGGGAGCGTTACTTCGCCCTGCTGAAGGTCGACACGATCAACTTCGATCGCCCGGAAAACGCGAAGAACAAGATCCTGTTCGAAAACCTGACGCCGCTGTTTCCGAACAAGCGCTTGAAGATGGAAGCCGGCAACGGTTCCACCGAAGACCTGACCGGCCGCGTCATCGACCTGTGCGCCCCGATCGGCAAAGGCCAGCGTGGCCTGATCGTCGCCCCGCCGAAAGCGGGTAAAACGATCATGCTGCAGAACATCGCGGCGAACATCACCCGTAACAACCCCGAGTGCCACCTGATCGTTCTGCTGATCGACGAGCGCCCGGAAGAAGTGACCGAAATGCAGCGCACCGTGCGCGGCGAAGTGGTCGCCTCGACCTTCGACGAGCCGCCGACCCGCCACGTGCAGGTTGCCGAGATGGTCATCGAGAAGGCCAAGCGCCTAGTCGAGCACAAGAAGGATGTGGTCATCCTGCTCGACTCCATCACCCGTCTGGCGCGGGCTTACAACACCGTGATCCCGAGCTCCGGCAAGGTCCTGACCGGTGGTGTCGACGCTCACGCCCTGGAGAAGCCGAAGCGCTTCTTCGGCGCCGCGCGTAACATCGAGGAAGGCGGTTCTCTGACCATCATCGCCACCGCGCTGGTTGAAACCGGCTCGAAGATGGACGAAGTGATCTACGAAGAGTTCAAGGGTACCGGCAACATGGAGCTGCCCCTGGACCGTCGTATCGCCGAGAAGCGTGTATTCCCGGCCATCAACATCAACCGCTCCGGCACCCGCCGCGAAGAGCTGCTGACCGCTGATGATGAACTGCAGCGCATGTGGATCCTGCGCAAGCTGCTGCACCCGATGGACGAGATCGCCGCCATCGAGTTCCTGGTCGACAAGCTCAAGCAGACCAAGACCAACGACGAGTTCTTCCTGTCGATGAAGCGCAAGTAAGCGGTTAGCTCGTTCAAGTAATGATTGGGGCTGCTTCGCAGCCCATCGCCGGCAAGCCGGCGATGGGGCGCGAAGCGGCCCCAAGTCATTTTTGGCCATTGCACGCCGTTCGGCGCTACACTCTGCACCCCGACCGATACGGCCAATACGAGGCTCATGCATGCAGTATCGCGATTTGCGCGACTTCATCCGTGGCCTGGAGCAGCGCGGCGAACTCAAGCGCATCCAGGTTCCGATCTCCCCCGTCCTGGAAATGACCGAGGTGTGCGACCGCACCCTGCGTGCCAAGGGCCCGGCCTTGCTGTTCGAAAAGCCCACAGGCTTCGACATCCCGGTGCTGGGTAACCTGTTCGGTACCCCGGAACGGGTAGCCATGGGCATGGGTGCCGAGTCGGTCGATGAGCTGCGCGAGATCGGCAAGCTGCTGGCCTTCCTCAAGGAGCCGGAGCCGCCGAAGGGCCTGAAAGACGCCTGGTCGAAGCTGCCGATCTTCAAGAAAGTCGTGTCGATGGCGCCGAAAGTGGTCAAGGATGCGGTGTGCCAGGAAGTCGTAGTCGAGGGCGATGACGTCGACCTGGGCCAGCTGCCGATCCAGCACTGCTGGCCGGGCGATGTGGCGCCGCTGATCACCTGGGGCCTGACCGTGACCCGCGGCCCGAACAAGGACCGCCAGAACCTGGGCATCTATCGCCAGCAGGTGATCGGCCGCAACAAGGTCATCATGCGTTGGCTGAGCCACCGTGGCGGTGCGCTGGACTACCGCGAATGGTGCGAAAAGAACCCTGGTCAGCCGTTCCCGGTTGCCGTGGCCCTGGGCGCCGACCCTGCGACCATTCTCGGCGCCGTGACGCCGGTGCCTGACACCCTGTCCGAGTACGCCTTCGCCGGCCTGCTGCGCGGCAACCGCACCGAGCTGGTCAAGTGCCGCGGCAGCAACCTGCAGGTGCCGGCCACCGCCGAGATCATCCTCGAAGGCGTGATCCACCCAGGTGAGATGGCGCCAGAAGGCCCTTACGGCGACCATACCGGCTACTACAACGAGGTGGACAGCTTCCCGGTGTTCACCGTCGAGCGCATCACCCATCGGCAAAAACCGATCTACCACAGCACCTACACCGGTCGGCCGCCTGATGAACCGGCGATCCTTGGCGTTGCGCTGAACGAAGTGTTCGTGCCGATCCTGCAGAAGCAGTTCCCGGAGATCGTCGACTTCTACCTGCCGCCGGAAGGGTGCTCGTACCGCATGGCGGTGGTGACCATCAAGAAGCAGTACCCCGGCCACGCCAAGCGCGTGATGCTGGGTGTGTGGTCGTTCCTGCGACAGTTCATGTACACCAAATTCGTTATCGTCACCGACGACGACATCAACGCCCGCGACTGGAATGACGTGATCTGGGCCGTCACCACGCGCATGGACCCCAAGCGTGATACGGTGATGATCGACAACACGCCGATCGACTACCTCGACTTCGCGTCGCCGGTATCGGGCCTGGGGTCGAAGATGGGCCTGGATGCCACGCACAAGTGGCCGGGCGAAACGACACGCGAATGGGGCCGGGTCATCGTCAAGGACGAAGCCGTCACCCGCCGCATCGATGAGCTGTGGGATCAGTTGGGAATAGATTGATGCAGGTAACGTTGCAGCCGTCCGGGGCGGTGCTGGCGCTCGAACCCGGGGAACGGATCCTGGATGGAGCGCGGCGGCTGGGCTATGAGTGCCCGAACAGCTGCCGCAATGGCAATTGCCATGTCTGCGCCGCATTGTTGGTCGAAGGTCGCGTTCGTCAGGACGGTGAGGTGCGTGACCATGGCGAGCTGTTCACGTGCATCGCCGAACCGCTGGAGGACTGTGTTTTGCTCTGGGATGGTGTGCTGGCCCTGGGCGAGCTGCCAGTACGCAAGCTGGCATGCAGTGTCGTCGAATGTGTCGACGTCGGTGGCGACGTCTGGCGCGTGCGGCTGCGCGCGCCGGCGGGCAAGCCGTTGCGCTATCACGCCGGGCAGTACCTGATGATCGAGCGCGAGGGCGGCAAGCCGGCAGCCTTCTCGCTGGCGTCGGCACCCCATAGCGGGCGCGAGCTGGAGCTGCACGTGCTGGCGCGTGAAGCCAGCGCCCTGCAGTTGCTCGAGCAATTGCAGCGCAATGGCCTGGCGCGGGTCGAGATGCCGTTTGGTGATACCCACCTGGCCGAGTTGCCCGATGGCCCGCTGGTGCTGATTGCCGCCGGTACCGGCATGGGCCAGATGCACAGCCTGGTCGAACATTGCCGCGCCCAAGGCTTCAAGCACCCGGTTCATCTCTACTGGGGGGTACGCCGCCCGGAGGACTTCTACGCCATCGAGCATTGGGACGAATGGCAGCGCCTGCCCAACCTGTTCCTGCACAAGGTGGTCAGCGACCTGTGTGGCTGGGAAGGCCGTTGCGGGATGCTGCACGAGGCCGTGTGCGAAGACGTGCAGGACCTGAATACGGTCCACGTCTATGCCAGTGGCTCGCCCAACATGGTGTATGCCACCCTCGATGCGCTGGTCGAGGCCGGCATGGATGCGCACCGCATGCGTGCCGATGTGTTTGCCTACGCGCCGCGTGGTTAATAACCGAAGTTTCTGGCCGTGGGTATAAGGCGGTATTTGTTACCGCCTTGGCTAATAACTTTCGCTCGACTCGAAACGCTACGTTCCAATCGTCGGAAGTTCGCGCGAAACTTGGGTTTCGGGACTTGAGTGTTGGCGTGTTTCTATCCTAAGGTGAATGCAGGCACCCACGGTGGTGGGGCGCAAGCCCCGTCTCGCAGCGGCTCTCGCCACATCGGTAGTTCACAGGGAATAATGGCGGCAGCTTATGTCGGCACTTGAAAGTTTGTCCTGGAAAAGTTCTTATCCTCCGGCGCTCGACTTCGGCCAGCAACTGACCCGCGAGCAATTGCTCAACTCCATGCACATGACCATGTCGCGCCATGAAGGTGGGCCCGTTTGGTTGTTCGCCTATGGTTCGTTGATCTGGCGCCCGGAGTGCAGTTCGGTTGAGCGTCAGCGTGCACGCGTGCATGGCTATCACCGTGGGCTTTACCTGTGGTCGCACGAGCACCGTGGCACGCCGGAAACGCCGGGCCTGGTGTTCGGCTTGGACCGCGGTGGTTCGTGCAGTGGTTTTGCCTATCGCCTGGATGAAAGCAACCTCGACGATTCGCTGATGGCCCTGTGGCAAAGGGAGATGCCGTACCCGGCGTACCGGCCGCACTGGCTCAGTTGCCGGCTGGGGGATGGCAGCAAGGTTCAGGCGCTTGGGTTTGTGCTGGAGCGGCATTTGCCGTGCTACGCCGGCAATCTGCCGGACACCTTGCTCAGTCAAATCCTGGCAAGCGCCAAGGGGCGTTATGGCACCACGCGCGAGTACGTCGAGCAGACGTTGAATGCACTGCGTAATCACCAGATGCCGGACCGCAACCTGGAGGCGCGCTTTAGGCGCTGCCATAACCTGCGCGAAGTCTGATCGCTCATTTGGCTTGCCGGCTTCATCGCGGGTTAACACGCGATGAGGCCAGTGCAGGCAACCTGGCAGCAATGCCTTACCTGGCCAGCACCACCAACTTACCCACAGCCTTCCTCTGCCCCAACTGCTCGATCGCAGCCCCAGCTTCGGCCAGTGGATAAGTCTGCGACACCAGCGGCTTCAGCTTGCCCTCGGCATGCCAGGCAAACAGCTGCCGGAAGTTGGCCGCGTTGTCCTCCGGTTGGCGCTGCGCAAACGAACCCCAGAATACGCCCAGCACCGCTGCCCCCTTGAGCAGCACCAGGTTTGCCGCCATCTGCGGGATCGTGCCGCTGGCAAAGCCGACCACCAGCAACCGGCCATTCCAGGCCAGCCCGCGCACCGCCTGGTCGAACAGCTCGCCGCCGACCGGGTCGTAGATCACATCCACGCCCTGGCCGCCGGTCAGGCGCTTGATTTCGTCCTTGAGGCTGGCCTGGCTGTAATCGATCAGCTCGTCCGCCCCCGCCGCCTTGGCCACGGCGAGTTTGTCGGCGCTGCTGGCCGCCGCGATCACCTTGGCGCCCATGGCCTTGCCGATCTCCACTGCCGCCAGGCCGACACCCCCGGACGCACCCAGCACCAGCAGGGTTTCCCCGGGCTGCAGCTGGCCGCGTTGCCTGAGCGCATGCATCGAGGTGCCGTAGGTCATCCCAAACGCGGCAGCGGTGGTGAAGTCCATGGTTTCGGGAATGGGCATCACGTTGTAGAACGGCACGGCTACCTGTTCGGCGAACGCACCCCAACCGGTCAGGGCCATGACCCTATCACCCACCCTGAACGCGCCGGCGCGCTCACCCACTGCGCTGACCAAGCCCGCTGCCTCGCCGCCCGGCGAGAACGGCAGGGGCGGTTGGAACTGGTATTTGCCCTCGATAATCAGGGTATCGGGGAAGTTGACCCCGGCCGCCTGCACGTCGAGCAGGACCTCGTTCTTCTTCGGCGTCGGGCTGGCCACCTCTTCCAGTACCAGGTCCCGTGCAGGGCCCAGGGTTTTGCACAACACAGCTTTCATCGGGCTATTCCTTTGCGTGTAGTGGCCGATAAGTGTAGGAGGACCGCGTGCCGGGTCAACGAGCATGGTCCGTCCTGATGGGTTGGCATAAGCCGGGGCTTGGGTTTGAGCGGCGCGCTGGGTAAGCTGGCGCCAATTGTTTTGAGGAGCGAATTCGTGAAAGCGTGGATCTTGATGGTGCTGGCCCTGATGCTGCCAGCGGCGGCCATGGCCGAAGAAGCCAAGGAAGGGGCCCCCAAGGTTTCCTACATCAGCCTGAGCCCGCCCTTCGTCGGCAACTACGCCCTCGACGGCAGCCCCAGGCTGCGCGTGTACAAGGCCGACGTCGCCCTGCGCGTGACCGGCGATGAAGCCGCCAAGGCGGTGAAACACCACGAACCGCTGATTCGCAATCAGCTGGTGGCGCTGTTCACCCAGCAGGGTGTGGATAACATGAGTAACGTCGAAGCCAAGGAAGCGCTGCGCCAGCAAGCGCTGAAGCAGGTGCAGCAGGTGATGGAAGCGGAAGAGGGCAAGCCGATTGTCGAAGATCTGCTGTTCAATAACCTGATTGTGCAGTGATCTGAGCAAACGGCTTCAATTCAAAAATCAAAGTTTACGCGGTCCCTGCGGGCGCGGGTTTACCGCGCCCACGCCGTTAGCGTTGTTCATGCGATAGGCGAGGTAACTTCCGGTCACCGCGCAAGCGCGACAATCGCCGCCCACTGCTCCTCGGTCACTGGCATCACCGATAACCGCGTCCCTTTCTGCACCAGTGGCAACTCCGCCAGCGCACTCTGCTGCTTGAGCAACCCAAGCCCCAGCACCTGCCTGAACGTCTTCACGTGCGCCACATCCACCGCGCTCCATGGGTTCTTTTCGGCACTGGCCTTGGCATCGTGGTAGTGGCTCTCGGGGTCCAGTGCAGTCGGGTCCGGGTAGGCCGCTGCAGTGATCCGGGCTATCCCGGCAATCCCGGGTTGCGGGCAGCTGGAGTGATAGAAGAAAAACTCATCGCCTACGCTCATGGCCCGCAGGAAGTTGCGTGCCTGGTAGTTGCGCACCCCGTCCCAACGCGCTTCGCCCAAATGGCCCAGGCCTTCGATCGAGAGCTCGTCGGGCTCGGATTTCATCAGCCAATAGGCCATGGATGCTGCTCCTGAAAAGGGTTGAAACAACCTGTTGCACGAAACCGACAGCCGGTTGGCGTCAACGTTTGCGTGCTGGCTCAGGTTGGCGGAAAATGCGCCGATTTTAACGCTAGACGCTCCGGCGACACCAAGAAGGTCGTCGAGCCTGAACAGTATGCCTGGGGGGCATTCTTCGATGAATCAACGTAAACCGGACCTGCTTTGGGTCCTGGTCTTCATCTTCGGCCTGGGTGTGGTCACCACCGGTTATGCGCAAGGTATCTGGGAGCGCAAGCTCGATATCGCCTATCAGACCCCGGTCGACACCAGCCAGCCGCAACGCTGATTCTCTGCTGACGCCACTCAGCTTGGCGCCAGGTACCAGCCACGGTCCGAGACCGTGCCCTGCAGTGGTACGTCCCAACTGGCCTGGGCCAGCCGTTCGACCTTCTGGCATTCATGAGCCAGTCCCAGCAGCAGCGGTTTTTTCCACGTTTTACGGCGGGCCTGGTAAGCCAGGCTGCGATCGTAGAAGCCACCGCCCATGCCAAGTCGCCCGCCGACTTCATCGAAGCCCACCAGCGGCAGCAGGATCAGGTCCAGCGACCAGATCGGGCGTTGTCGCCGACGATCGGTCAGTGGCTCTGGAATACGGAAGCGGTTGCGCTTGAGCTGCTCACCCTGTTCGAAACGCTGGAACACCATGCGCGTGCGCGGCCAGGCGTGCAGCACCGGCAGGTAGACGCGTTTGCCCCGGCGCTGGGCCTCGCGCAGCAGCAGGCGTGGGTCGATTTCAGCGTCGTTGGGCAGGTACAGGGCAATGTGCCGAGCGCGGCGGAACAGCGGGTGCTGTGCCAGCTGGCGATACAGGCCCAATGAGGCCTGGCGTTGCTGGGCGGGCGTGAGTGCGCGACGGGCATTGCGCAGCAGGCGACGAAGCTGGGGGCGGGTGAGCGGCGCGGTGTCGGTCATGGCACAGGCGTTCCCGGGTGTCGAAGCGTAAGGCGAGAATTGCCCGCCGGTCAGGGCGGGCAATTGAAATCAGGCTCCCCGATAAGACCGCTATCGGTGTAGCCCTTGAACCCGAAAGTTCAAGGTGGAGATTGCAGGGGGCGTTAAGGCTTTCCGTCGGGCGGACATGCACACCGGCCCCAGCGTGCAACCCCCGTGGTTGTGCGTATCGGCTCAGGGACATAACCGACTGGCGCATCCCCCAGGGAGTGGCGCCAGTATACCAATCTCAGCCAATTTTGGTATCCGCATCGTCGGACAACGCCTTGTCCACGCGATCGAGCAGGTCGCGGACCTGCTCGCGGGTGGCGTTGCCAGCAGGCGCGTCAGTGCGATCTTCCTGGCGGTGCAGCATCTCGTGGGTGATGTTCAACGCCGCCATGACCGCAATGCGGTCGGCGCCGATCACCTTGCCGCTGCTGCGGATCTCGCGCATCTTGCCGTCCAGGTAGCGTGCGGCGCTGACCAGGTTGTTGCGTTCTTCCGGCGGGCAGATGATTGAGTATTCCTTGTCCAGGATCTGCACGGTGACGCTATTGCTTGAACTCATGAGTCTTGCTCCAGGGCCTTGAGGCGTAAGATCATCGACTCGACCTTGCGCTTGGCGATCTCGTTCTTTTCGATGAGGTGGGCGCGCTCTTCGCGCCAGGACTTTTCCTGAGCTACTAGGAGTGCATTCTGCCGTTTTAGTTGCTCGACGCGGTCGATCAGCGACTCAAACCGGCTCATCAATGCTTGCAGGTCGTTCTCTTGCGTGGGTTGCACTCGATTCGCTCCGTCATGAATCACCCGTCGATGATGCCTCTCCCTGAACGGTGGCGGCCAGTGCCGATGGTCTTGGCGCGCCTGCCGGTGCTAGGATACAAGGCCTTCATTCTAGTCAAATGCGCCGTCTGGCGCCTAGCCGACCATGCCTAATACCCAATCGCCTTACATCGCCTTCGCCATGCTGCTCTCGAGCAATGGCCATCCTGTCACTCCTGCCGAGCTGCACGGCTTGCTGGTCGGGCGCAGCTGCGCCGGTGCCGGCTTCGATGCCGACGCCTGGCTGGCCGACGCCGCTCAACTGCTTGAAATCGAACCGGGTGACACGGTTCGCAATGCCCTGATCGGCCTTCAGGAGATGGTCAAGGGCGAGCTGACCAGCGATGACATGGCCATCGTGCTTCTGCTGCCTACCGATGACGCTGCGCTGGCCGACCGTGCTGCGGCACTGGGCCAGTGGTGCCAGGGTTTCATCACAGGCTTCGGCCTGAACGCGGGCGGCAAGGACCTTTCCGACGAGGCCAAGGACGTACTGCAGGACCTGGTTGCGATCTCTCAAGTCCAGGAAGCCCTCGAAGAGTCCGAAGACGGCGAGAGCGACTACATGGAAGTCATGGAATACCTGCGTGTGGCGCCGCTGCTGCTGTTCTCCGAGCTGGCCAAGCCGGCGGCACCCGCCTCCAAGCCATCGCTGCACTGATCAACCGGGGGTCGTCCTGCCCATGAGCCACATACCCAAGGCCGAATATGCCCGTCGGCGCAAGGCGCTGATGGCGCAGATGGTCCCGAACAGCATTGCCATCCTGCCAGCTGCCGCGGTTGCCATCCGCAACCGCGACGTCGAGCACGTATACCGCCAGGACAGCGATTTCCAGTACCTCAGCGGCTTCCCCGAGCCCGAGGCGGTGATCGCCTTGATCCCTGGGCGCGAGCATGGCGAGTACGTGCTGTTCTGCCGCGAGCGCAACCCTGAGCGCGAGCAATGGGACGGCCTGCGTGCCGGCCAGGAAGGTGCGGTCCGTGACTTCGGCGCGGACGATGCTTTTCCGATCACCGACATCGACGAGATCCTGCCCGGCCTGATCGAAGGCCGCGAGCGGGTCTACAGCGCCATGGGCAGCAACCCCGAGTTCGACCGTCGGCTGATGGACTGGATCAACGTGATCCGCTCCAAGGCGCGCCTCGGCGCGCAGCCGCCGAACGAGTTCGTTGCGCTGGATCACCTGCTGCACGACATGCGCCTGTATAAATCGGCGGCAGAGGTGAAAGTGATGCGCGCAGCCGCAGATATTTCCGCCCGCGCCCATGTGCGGGCCATGCAGGCCTGTCGGGCCGGGCTGCACGAATACAGCCTGGAAGCCGAGCTGGACTACGAATTCCGTAAAGGCGGGGCGAAAATGCCTGCCTACGGCTCGATCGTCGCCGCTGGCCGCAACGGCTGCATCCTGCACTACCAGGAGAACAATGCCCCGCTCAAGGACGGTGACCTGGTGTTGATCGACGCCGGCTGCGAAATCGACTGCTATGCCAGTGACATCACCCGCACCTTCCCGGTCAGCGGGCGTTTCTCGCCTGAGCAGAAGGCCATCTATGAGCTGGTGCTCAAGGCCCAGGCCGCCGCATTCGCCGAAATTGCCCCGGGCAAGCACTGGAACCACGCGCATGAAGCGACCGTGCGGGTGATCACCGAAGGCCTGGTGGAACTCGGGTTGCTCAAGGGCGATGTGCAGGCGTTGATCGACAGCGAAGCCTATCGCGCCTTCTACATGCACCGCGCCGGGCACTGGCTGGGCATGGATGTGCACGATGTGGGCGAATACAAGGTCGGTGGCCAGTGGCGGGTACTGGAGCCAGGCATGGCGCTGACCGTCGAGCCGGGCATCTACATTGCCGGCGACAACCAGAGTGTCGCGAAAAAATGGCGCGGCATCGGCGTAAGGATCGAGGACGACGTGGTGGTGACCAGGCAAGGTTGTGAAATTCTGACGTCGGGCGTGCCCAGGACGGTCGCCGAGATCGAGGCGCTGATGCAGGCCGCACGTAAGGACGCTGCATGAGCCGCGTCAACCTGGCGATCATTGGTGGCGGCCTGGTCGGTGCCAGCCTGGCCCTGGCCCTGCATACCGGCGCCAAGGCGCGTGGCTGGAAGATCCTGCTGATCGAGCCGTTCGCCCCCGGCGACAGCTTCCAGCCCAGCTACGACGCGCGCTCCTCGGCGCTGTCGTTCGGTACCCGGCAGATCTATCAGCACCTGGGCCTGTGGCAAACCATCAGCCCGCGTGCCGAGCCGATCCGGCAGATCCAGGTCTCCGACCGTGGGCGCTTCGGCTCCACCCGCCTGGATGCGCTGGAAGAAGGCGTGCCGGCGCTGGGCTATGTGGTCGAGAACGCCTGGCTGGGCCAGTGCCTGTGGCAAGGCCTGGACACCGAGGTGGTGAGCTGGCGCTGCCCGGCCGAGGTCAAGGCACTGCAGGCGATTGCCGGTGGCTACCGCCTGCAACTGGACGATGACACCAGCCTGGAATGCGACCTTGCGGTGCTGGCCGACGGTGGCCGCTCTGGGTTGCGTGAGCAACTGGGCATCCATGTGCGTCGCACGCCGTACGAACAAAGCGCGCTGATCGCCAACATCACCCCCGGCGAGGCCCATTGTGGCCAGGCCTTTGAACGCTTTACCGAGCAAGGCCCCATGGCCCTGCTGCCGTTGCCTGATAACCGCTGCGCGCTGGTCTGGACCCGCCAAGGGATGGACGCCAAGCGCCTGGCCGAGGTCGATGAGCGCAGCTTCCTGCGTGAACTGCAGGATGCCTTCGGCTACCGCCTCGGCGCCTTGCGCCAGGTCGGCGCACGGCACCTCTACCCGCTGGCGCTGGTCGAGGCCGAAGAGCAGGTACGCCCGCACCTGGTGGTGCTGGGCAATGCCGCGCACAGCCTGCACCCCATCGCCGGGCAGGGTTTCAACCTGTCGCTGCGTGATGTGCAGTCGCTGGCTGACGCACTGCTGGCCGGCCCGCAGCAGCCGGGCGACCTGACGACCCTGCAGGCTTATCAGCAACGCCAGCGGCTCGACCAGGCCCTGACCATCGGTTTTTCTGACCAGGTCACCCGCCTGTTCGGCAGCAACCAGCCGTTGCTGGCGGCCGGGCGCAACCTCGGTCTGCTTGGGCTCGACCTGCTGCCGCCGGCAAAGAGCTGGTTCGCCCGCCAGGCCATGGGCCTGGGTACCCGCCCCGATCCGCGGGGCCAGGCATGAGCAACCCGCGCCGCCTGGCGCGACGTGCACGCATGTTGCGCTGGATGCTGAACCTCTACCCGCCGTACCTCGGTGCCGGGATCCGCATCCAGCACATCAGCCCGGACATGCGCAGCGTCAAGGTGCGCATGAAGCTGACCCGCTGGAACCGCAACTACGTCGGTACCCAATTCGGTGGCAGCCTGTACTCCATGGTCGATCCGTTCTACATGCTGCTGCTGATCGAGCAGCTGGGCCGTGAGTACATCGTCTGGGACAAGGCAGCCAGCATCGACTTCATTTCGCCGGGCAAGGGCCCGGTGTATGCAGAATTCCACGTCGATGACGCGCTGCTGGATGAGATCCGCCAGCAGACCGCCAGCGGCAAGAAGTACCTGCCCCGTTTGCAGGTCGATATCCGCGACGGTGCCGGCGAGCTGGTGGCGCGGGTCGATAAAACCCTATACGTGCGGCTCAAGCCGCAAGCGAGGCAGGCGTAAGGCATGGAAATGCGCGCAGATCTGTTGATTGTCGGTGCCGGTATGGTCGGCAGCGCCCTGGCCTTGGCCTTGCGCCACAGCGGCCTGGAAATTCTCCTGCTCGACGGGGGCCCGTTGTCGGTGAAACCGTTCGATGGCGCTGCCCCGTTCGAACCGCGCGTCAGCGCCCTGTCGGCAGCCAGCCAGCGCATTCTCGAGCGCGTGGGCGCCTGGGAAGGGATCGCCAAGCGGCGTGTTTCGCCGTATTCGGACATGCAGGTGTGGGACGGCAGCGGTACCGGGCAGATCCACTTCTCGGCGGCCAGTGTGCACGCCCAGGTGCTTGGCCACATCGTCGAGAACCGTGTCGTTCAGGATGGCCTGCTGGAGCGCCTGCACGACAGCGATATCGGCCTGCTGCCCAATGCTCGCCTGGAGCAGATGCGCCGTTCCGGCGATGAGTGGCTGCTGACCCTGGCCGATGGCCGCCGCCTGCGTGCGCCGCTGGTGGTGGCTGCCGACGGGGCCAATTCGGCGGTGCGGCGCCTGGCCGGTTGCGAAACCCGCGAGTGGGATTACCTGCACCACGCCATTGTCACCAGCGTACGCTGCAGCGCGACGCATCAGGCAACGGCCTGGCAGCGCTTCACCGACGAAGGGCCGCTGGCGTTCCTGCCGTTGTCGCGTGACGGCCAGCAAGACTGGTGTTCGATCGTCTGGTCGACCACGCCGGAACACGCCGAGCAGATCATGGCGTTGGACGCCCAGGCCTTCCTCAAGGCCCTGGAACGCGCCTTCGAGGGGCGATTGGGCGAAGTGTTGCAAGCCGACCCGCGGGTCTGCGTGCCGCTGCGCCAGCGCCACGCCAAGCGCTATGTGGACGAAGGGCTGGCGCTGATCGGCGATGCCGCGCACACCATCCACCCGTTGGCCGGGCAGGGCGTCAACCTGGGCTTCCTCGATGCCGCTGTGCTGGCCGAGGTGCTGGTCAATGCCGGCGGGCGTGGTGAGCGCCTGGCGGATGTGAAAGTGCTGAGCCGCTATGAGCGCCGGCGCATGCCGCACAACCTGGCATTGATGGCGGCGATGGAAGGCTTCGAGCGGTTGTTCCAGGCCAACCCGCTGCCGTTGCGCTGGTTGCGAAACAGTGGGTTGAAGCTGGTGGAGCAGATGCCGGAGGCCAAGGCATTGTTCGTGCGCCAGGCGCTGGGGCTGACCGGCGACCTGCCTGAGTTGGCCAAGCCCTGAGGGTCCCTTGCAACATCCGGTAACGGCTGGGTAGGTGAGCCAGAAAATGGGATTCACTACCATTTGCGCCTCTCATACGATCCGAGGAGTGCTTTCCATGTTGCCACGCAAGCCCCTACTGGCCGCCCTGGCCCTGACCCTGTTCGGCGGCACGGCCCAGGCGGCGGACGAAGTGGTGGTGTACTCCTCGCGCATTGACGAGCTGATCAAGCCGGTGTTCGACGCCTACACCGCCAAGACCGGGGTCAAGATCAAGTTCATCACCGACAAGGAAGCCCCGCTGATGCAGCGCATCAAGGCCGAGGGCGAAAACGGGGTGGCCGACCTGCTGCTGACCGTCGATGCCGGCAACCTCTGGCAGGCCGAGCAGATGGGCATTCTGCAGCCGATCAAGTCGCCCATCATCGACCAGAACATCCCTTCGCAGTACCGCGCGTCTTCCCACGACTGGACTGGCTTGAGCCTGCGTGCGCGGACCATCGTCTACTCCACCGAGCGGGTCAAGCCGGCAGAGTTGAGCACCTACGAAGCACTGGCCGACAAGAACTGGGAGGGCCGCCTGTGCCTGCGCACGGCGAAAAAGGTCTACAACCAGTCGCTGACCGCCACGCTGATCGAGAACCATGGCGAAGCCAAGACCGAGCAGATCGTCAAAGGCTGGGTGAACAACCTCTCCACCGACGTGTTCTCCGATGACAATGCAGTGATCCAGGCTGTCGCGGCGGGCCAGTGTGATGTCGGGGTGGTCAACACCTACTACTATGGCCGCTTGCACAAGGAAAAGCCGGATCTGCCGGTGAAGATCTTCTGGCCCAACCAGGGCGACCGTGGCGTGCACGTCAACCTGTCGGGCATCGGCCTGACCCAGCATGCGCCGCATCCGGAGGCTGCCAAGAAGCTGGTGGAATGGATGACCGGCGAGGAGGCGCAGAAGTTGTTCGCCGACATCAACCAGGAGTTCCCGGCCAACCCGAAGGTCAAGCCATCGGATGAAGTCGCGGCCTGGGGCAACTTCAAGGCTGACAGCATTCCGGTCGAAGTGGCCGGCAAACGCCAGGCCGAGGCCATTCGCTTGATGGACCGGGCTGGCTGGAACTGAGTTATTCTTCCGGGGCCTGCATGGGCCCCTTCGCGGGCAAACCCGCGAACGACCGCACAGCGGTCACAGACTGCCACAGAGACATAAGACTTGCCCCACACCCCCCAACGTCGCTGGTACCTCCCGGTCACCCTGACCGCCGCCCTAGTGCTCCTGCCCCTGAGCGTCCTGCTGCTGTCCTGGCAGTCGGTCGACCTGCAGATCTGGTCGCACCTGCTCGACACCCAGATGAGCCGCCTGCTTGGCAACACCCTCACCCTGGTGCTGGGGGTAGGCGTAGGCGTGACCCTACTCGGCGTCAGCCTGGCCTGGCTCACCAGCCTTTGCGAATTCCCCGGCAGACGCTGGCTGGATTGGGCGCTGATGCTGCCGTTCGCTATCCCCGCCTATGTGCTGGCCTTCGTCTTCGTCGGCCTGCTGGATTTTGCCGGCCCCGTGCAAAGCGCCTTGCGCGAGGTGTTCGGGCCGATGCGCCTGCCGCGGGTACGTTCCACCGGTGGGGTGATCATTGTCCTGGTGCTGGTGTTCTACCCCTACGTCTACCTGCTCGCGCGCACGGCGTTCCTGGCCCAGGGCAAGGGCCTGATGGAGGCGGCGCGGGTGCTTGGCCTGTCGCCGCTGCAAGCCTTCTGGCGGGTTGCCCTGCCGATGGCACGGCCAGCCATTGGCGCTGGCATCGCGCTGGCCTTGATGGAGACGCTGGCCGATTTCGGTGCCGTGGCGGTGTTCAATTTCGACACCTTCACCACGGCCATCTACAAGACCTGGTACGGCTTCTTCAGCCTCTCCAGCGCGGCCCAACTGGCCAGCTTGTTGCTGCTGGCGGTGATGGTGGTGCTGTACGGCGAACGCCGTGCCCGCGGTGCGGCGCGCAGCGGTAACGAACGCCCTCGCGGGCAGGCGCTCTACCATCTGCGGGGCATCAAGGCGCTGATGGCCAGTGGCTGGTGCCTGCTGGTGTTCGCCTGTGCATTCGTCATCCCGCTGCTGCAGTTGCTGACGTGGTTCTGGCAGCGCGGGCGGCATGACCTGGATGAGCGTTACATCGGCCTGGTGCTGCACACGCTTTACCTGGGCGCCATGGCCGCCTTGATCACGGTGTGCGTGGCGCTGCTGCTGGCCTTTGCCCGGCGGCAGGCCCCGACCGGCGGCATCCGTGCCGGGGTCGGCCTGGCCAACTTGGGCTATGCCTTGCCCGGTTCGGTACTGGCCGTGTCGATCATGCTGGCCTTCAGTTACCTCGACAATCAGCTGGTGATCCCGCTGTCCACGTGGCTGGGCGGTGCCGGCAAGCCGCTGCTGCTGGGCAGCCTGGCGGCGTTGCTGCTGGCCTATCTGGTGCGGTTTATCGCCGTGGCCTATGGGCCACTGGAGGGCAGCCTGGAGCGCATCCGCCCGTCGCTGCCGGAGGCTTCGCGCAGCCTGGGCGTCGGTGGCGCGAGATTGTTTTTCAAGGTGTATCTGCCACTGCTGGTCCCAGGCGCGCTCAGCGCCGCGCTGTTGGTTTTCGTCGACGTGCTGAAGGAAATGCCCGCCACCTTGCTGATGCGCCCGTTCGGCTGGGACACCCTCGCGGTCCGGGTGTTCGAGATGACCAGCGAAGGCGAGTGGGCGCGTGCCTCGCTGCCTGCCTTGACCCTGGTGCTGGTGGGGTTGCTGCCGGTCATCGGCCTGATTCGCCGCTCCGCCAAACGCCCCGGTCACAATCACTGAAGGTGCCAGCCCGCGCCCTTGCGGCTACAATGCGCGGCATTCGCGCGACGGGTCCTACAAGAAGAGCTGACGACTAAACGTCATCGACCGCCGCCGCTTCGCCACGCCCGGAAGGAGAAACCCATGGGACAGCGCACGCTTTTATACGACCTGCACCTGGCGCTTGGCGCCAAGACGGTCGATTTCGGTGGCTGGGACATGCCCCTGCACTATGGCTCGCAGGTCGAGGAGCACCATCAGGTGCGCAGTGACTGTGGGGTGTTCGATGTTTCCCACATGACCGTGATCGACATCGATGGCAGCGATGCCGGCGCCTGGCTGCTGCGACTACTGGCCAACGACGTTGGCCGCCTCGAAGGTGTCGGCAAGGCACTGTACAGCCCGCTGCTCAACGAAGCGGGCGGGGTCATCGACGACCTGATCGTCTACCGGACTGAACCCGGTTATCGTTTGGTCACCAACGCCGCCACTCGGGCCAAGGTGCTGGCTTGGCTCGAAGCCCAGAGCAGCGGGTTTTCGGTCGGTATCGAGGTGCGCCCGGACCTGGCCATTCTCGCTATCCAGGGGCCCCAGGCCCGGGAAAAGGTCGCCGCCTTGCTCAGTGCCTCGCGTGCAGCATTGATTCGCGAGCTGCGCCCCTTCGAAGGGCTGGCCGAGGGCGACTGGTTCATTGCCCGCACGGGTTATACCGGTGAAGATGGGCTGGAGATCATCCTCCCGGGCCACGAGGCCGTCGCTTTCTACAACGACCTGGTCGGCGCCGGTATCGCCCCCAGCGGTCTGGGCGCCCGCGACACGCTGCGCCTGGAGGCCGGCATGAACCTCTACGGCCAGGACATCGACGAAAGTCATACTCCGCTGACGTCCAACCTGGGGTGGAGCATTGCCTGGGAGCCCGCCGAGCGCGACTTCATCGGCCGCACCGGCCTGCTGGCGGAAATCGAGCATGGCGTGCAGGACAAACTGGTCGGCCTGGTGCTGGAAGAACGCGGTGTTTTGCGTGCCCACCAGGTGGTTCGCGTGGCCGGTATTGGCGAAGGGGAGATCACCAGTGGTAGTTTCTCTCCTACGTTGAGCAAATCCATTGCCCTGGCGCGTGTACCCATGGCCACCGGCGACCGTGCCGAGGTAGAGATTCGCGGCAAGTGGTACCCGGTGCGGGTGGTCAAACCGACCTTCGTGCGCCACGGCAAGATTCTGATCTGAACAATTAACGGCGGGCCGACCGCTGACCCAATCGAGGAATACAAGACATGAGCAATATCCCCGCCGATCTGCGTTTTGCCGAAAGCCATGAGTGGGCCCGTCTGGAAAGCGACGGCACAGTGACCGTTGGCATCAGCGACCACGCACAGGAAGCCCTGGGTGACGTCGTGTTCGTCGAACTGGCAGAAGTCGGCAAGGTGTTCGGCCAAGGCGACGCCGCTGGCGTGGTCGAGTCGGTTAAGGCCGCTTCGGACATCTATGCCCCGATCGGTGGCGAAGTGATCGCGGTCAACGAAGCGCTGGCCGATAGCCCGGAACAGCTCAACGAAGAGCCTTACGATGCCTGGATCTTCAAGCTGAAGCCCAGCAACCCGGCGGAACTGGACAACCTGCTGGATGCTGCCGGTTACAAGGCTGCTATCGGCGAATAAGCCCCAGCGCACCCTTCGCGGGTAAACCCGCGAAGAGGCCAGCCCTGCATCTGCAAGTTTCCCCGCAGAATCGGCAATCCTTCCTAGACTTATAAGTCTCCATGAGGCCTGGTCTAGGAAGAGAGCGTCGTCATGTCCCAGTCGCCATCCCTGCATCAACTGCAAGAGCTCAACCCGTTCCTGCGCCGCCATCTGGGGCCCGATGCCTCGGAGCAGCAGGCCATGCTCAGCGCCCTCGGCCTGAACAACCGCAGCGAGCTGATCGAGCAGACCGTCCCGCCGGGCATCCGCTTCAACCGCGCACTCGACCTGCCACCGGCACTGGACGAACAGGCCGCGCTGGCCAAACTGGCCGGCTACGCCGAGCAGAACCAGGTCTGGACCAGCCTGATCGGCATGGGCTACCACGGCACCGTCACGCCAACCGTCATCCTGCGCAACGTGTTGGAAAACCCCGGCTGGTACACCGCCTATACGCCTTATCAGCCAGAAATCGCCCAAGGCCGGCTGGAAGCCCTGCTCAATTTCCAACAAATGGTCATCGACCTCACAGGCCTTGCCCTGGCCAATGCCTCGCTGCTGGATGAAGCCACCGCAGCTGCCGAAGCCATGGCCCTGGCCAAACGCGTGGCGCGCAACAAGAGCAATGCGTTCTTTGCCGACGAACACTGCCACCCGCAAACATTGTCAGTGCTGAAAACCCGAGCGGAAGGTTTCGGTTTCGAGCTGATCGTCGACGCTGTGGATAACCTCGCCCAGCACCAGGTATTCGGTGCTTTGCTGCAGTATCCAGACACTCATGGCGAGGTGCGTGACCTGCGCCCGCTGATCGATCAGTTGCACAGCCAGCAAGCCCTCGCCTGCGTGGCGGCCGACTTGCTCAGCTTGGTGGTGTTGACCCCGCCTGGCGAGCTCGGCGCCGATGTGGTGCTGGGTTCGACCCAGCGCTTTGGTGTACCCATGGGCTACGGTGGCCCCCATGCGGCCTACTTCGCCTGCCGCGACGACTACAAACGGGCCATGCCGGGGCGCATCATCGGGGTATCGCGCGATGCCCGTGGCAACACCGCGCTGCGCATGGCCCTGCAGACCCGCGAGCAGCATATCCGCCGCGAGAAGGCCAACTCCAACATCTGCACGGCCCAGGTGCTGCTGGCCAACATTGCCGGCTTCTATGCTGTTTACCACGGCCCTGAGGGCTTGCAACGCATCGCCCAGCGCGTGCACCGGCTGACCTTCGTGCTGGCCGCCGGCCTCGAAGCCAAAGGCATCAAACGCCTCAACCAGCATTTCTTCGACACCCTCACCCTGGATGTCGGCGGTGCACAGGCGGCGATCATCGAGAGCGCGGAAGCGGCGCAGATCAACCTGCGCATTCTCGGGCGCGGGCACCTGGGCGTGAGCCTGGACGAGACCTCCAATGAAAGCACTGTGCTGAGGCTGTTCGACATCTTCCTCGGGGTGGATCACGGCCTGGACATCGCCGCGCTCGACCAGCAAGCCCTGCCCGAAGGCATTCCTGCGGCACTGGCAAGGCGTACGCCGTTCCTTGCTCACCCGGTGTTCAACCTGCACCACAGCGAAACCGAGATGCTGCGCTACCTCAAGCAGCTGGAAAACAAGGACCTGGCGCTGAACCAATCGATGATCCCGCTGGGTTCCTGCACCATGAAGCTCAACGCCACCAGCGAGATGATCCCCATCACCTGGCCAGCCTTCGCCAATCTCCATCCCTTTGCGCCTGCGGCCCAGGCCACCGGCTACAAGGCGATGATCGACGAGCTGGAGAGCTGGTTGTGCGCCATCACCGGTTTTGACGCCATCTGCATGCAGCCCAACTCCGGTGCCCAGGGTGAGTACGCCGGGCTGATGGCGATCACCCGTTACCACCGCAGCCGGCATCAGCCGCAACGCACGCTGTGCCTGATCCCTTCGTCGGCCCACGGCACCAACCCCGCTTCGGCACAGATGGCCGGCATGGAGGTCGTGATCGTCGACTGTGACGATGACGGCAACGTCGACCTCGAAGACCTCAAGGCCAAGGCCCAGGCAGCGGGGGACCGGTTGTCTTGCCTGATGGTCACCTATCCCTCCACGCATGGGGTGTACGAAGAAGGCATTCGTGAAATCTGTGAGGTCGTGCACCAGCACGGCGGCCAGGTGTACATGGACGGCGCCAACCTCAACGCCCAGGTCGGGCTGGCGCGGCCGGCCGACATCGGTGCCGATGTGTCGCACATGAACCTGCACAAGACCTTCTGCATCCCCCATGGCGGTGGCGGCCCGGGCATGGGGCCGATTGGTATCCGGGGTCACCTGAAACCGTTCGTCGCCAGTCACCCGGTGGTGCCGGTGCCGGGCCTGGACCCGAATAACAGCGCAGTCAGCGCCGCGCCCTGGGGCAGTGCGAGCATTCTGCCGATCAGTTGGATGTACATCGCCATGATGGGCCCGCAGCTGGCCGATGCCAGCGAAGTGGCGATCCTCTCCGCCAACTACCTTGCCCGCCAGCTCGGTGGCGCCTTCCCCGTGCTGTACCGAGGCCGCAACCAGCGGGTGGCGCATGAATGCATTCTGGACCTGAGGCCGCTCAAGGCGCAGACCGGCATCAGCGAGGAGGATGTCGCCAAGCGCCTGATGGACTATGGATTCCATGCCCCGACCATGTCATTCCCGGTACCGGGCACCCTGATGGTCGAGCCGACCGAGAGCGAATCGAAGGCCGAGCTGGACCGGTTCGTAGAGGCGATGCTGGCGATCCGTGCGGAGATTGACGCGGTGCAGGACGGCACCTGGCCGGCAGAGGACAACCCGCTCAAGCATGCGCCGCATACCCTGGCCGATGTGCTGGCACCGTGGCACCGACCGTACAGCCTGGAGCAGGCGGTCGCCCCCAGCGCTCACGTGCGCCAGCACAAATACTGGCCAGCGGTGAACCGGGTCGACAATGTGTATGGAGACAGGAATCTGTTCTGTGCGTGTGTGCCGGTCGAGGCGTACCGCTGATATCGGTGTTGGCTTCATCGCCGGCAAGCCGGCTCCCACAGGTGCTGCACTGGATTTGAAAGCGGCGGGGTACTGTGGGAGCGGCTTTGCCCGCGAAAAGGGCGGCGCGGTTATTCGGCTACAGCGTTTTTGGCCAGGATGGCATTCGCCAGTTCCATGTCGCTGGCTTGCATCCCGGGGTTCTCAGCCCGCACTTGACGCATCGCTGCCTCCAGATACGGCCCGCGAATTTCGCCCTCGCTGGCCACAAAGCTGCCGGCGTCATCCTGCGCTGCGATGACCAATTTGTGATCGCGGGAGGTCAGGTAGGTGGATGCCGTCGTCGCGCCGGACGAAATCACGTTACGCCAGAAGGTGTCGGCAAAGGCGGAGCCAACGGGCAGCGAAAGCAGGGCAGCGGCTGCGATGGCGGTTTTGAGACGCATGATAAAACACCTCGAAGGGTGAGGGCTGATGGTGCCCGCTTGGATCGTGCAAAAGGGGCGCAAGTTCCTTGTATGCAAGGGTTTTTCGCTCACCCACAAACCCGAAACACTTCCTCGGCAAGGGTCAGCCCACGGGCGACTTTGGCCTCGCCGCAGCGGCGCAGGTCCAGCAGCCCTTCATCCTGGGCCTGTTGCCGCAAGCTGGCCAGATCGGCGCCCGCGCCGATCCGGGCACGCAGGCTTTCGCTTGGCACCAACAGCTCGAACAGCCCGGTGCGGCCGTGAAAGCCGGTGCCCCTGCACAGCAGGCACGGCCGGCCGCTGGCTTGGCATTCATGGCACAGCAAGCGCACCAGGCGCTGAGCCATCACCCCAGCCAGGGTCGCCTTGATCAGGTAATCGGCCACGCCCAGCTCCAGCAGGCGGGTGATGGCGCCACAGGTATCGTTGGTGTGCAGGGTCGACAGCACCAAGTGCCCGGTCAGGGCTGCCTGCACCGCCACCAGGGCCGTCTCGCGGTCGCGGATTTCGCCGATCATGATGATGTCCGGGTCCTGGCGCAGCAGGGCGCGCACGCCGTTGGCAAAACCCAGGTCCAGGGCCGGTTGTACCTGCAACTGGTTGAACGCCGGCTCCAGGCGCTCGATCGGGTCTTCGATGGTGCACAGGTTGACCTCGGGCGTGGCCAGCCGCTTGAGGCTGGCGTAGAGCGTACTGGTCTTGCCCGAGCCAGTGGGGCCGGTGACCAGCAGGATGCCCTGGCGGCGCTGCAGCAGTGTCTGCCACTGTGCAAGCTGGTCGCCTTCCAGGCCAAGGTGATCGAAGTCCTCCTGCAGCTGCTGCGGGTCGAACAGCCTCAGCACCAGCTTCTCGCCAAAGGGCGTGGGCAGGGTCGACAGGCGCAGCTCCACTTCGCCGCCACCGGCCAGGCTGCTCTTGACGCGGCCGTCCTGCGGGCGGCGTTTTTCCGCAACATCCATGCGGCCCAGGTGCTTCAGGCGGCTGACGACGGCCAGGGTCACGCTGGCAGGAAAGGCGTACACCGTGTGCAACAGGCCATCTATGCGGTAGCGCAGGCGGCCCTGTTCGCGGCGCGGCTCCAGGTGGATATCGCTGGCGCGCTGCTCGATGGCGTACTGCAGCAGCCAATCGACGATGTGCACGATATGCGCATCGTCGGCCGTTGCCTCGCCCTGGCGCTTGCCCAGCTCCAGCAGTTGCTCCAGCTCGCCGAGGCTGGCCGATTGCTGGTGCTGAGCACCCTGCACCGAGTGCGCCAGGCGGAACAGTGACTGGCCCAGTTGGCGCAGCTGAAGCGGGCTGGCCAGCACCCGGCGGATCGGTTTGCCCAGGCTGCGCGACAGGTCGGTTTGCCAGTCGTGCTGGAACGGCTGTGCGCTGGCCACGGTGATGCCGCTGCTGTCGCTGGCGAGAATGAGGATGCCGTGGCGTTGGGCGAAGGCCGGGGAGATCAGCCCGTTGATCTGAGACAAGTCGAGCTGCAGGGGGTCGATACGCCGATAAGGCTGGCCGACCTTGCTCGCCAGCCACTGGCACAAGCTGTCCAGGTGCAGGCGCTGGCCGGGGTGCAGGCGGTCTTCCAGGTTCAGGGCGGCGATGGTTTCCAGGGGGTGACTGAAAGGCCGTGGGGTAGCGAGTTCGAGTACCTGCAGTGCATCGCTGGCGGTCAGGCATCGGTCGGCTTGCAGGGCATCCAGCAGGCCTTTGAGGTCGAGGGATAAATCGTCGGGTTTGTGCATGGCGGCATCCGTGCCAGGTGGTGAGTGCCTGGTGAAGGCTAGCCGGGGCTGCTGGAAGAAGCGCTGAAAAGGGTTTCGGGATCTTGCTGTGCCGCGATCAGACCACCGCCAGCTCAACCCGCATCTGGTTTTCCAGCGTGACCTCGCCGACACACACCAGGTTGCGCAATTTTTGCGCAATCACTTCGGCCCGGTGCCAGCTCAGCCCGCCAATGCCGATTTCGATGTCGAGCAGATCTTCCTGCTGGCTCACCTGCACGGTGTGCGGTGTCAGAAACTGCAGGGCGAACAGGTTGAGCACCCGGCACAGCGTGTCCGGCTCCGCTTCGGCCTGCAGGCGATAGCTCACGCTGCTGTGGCTGGCGTTGGCGGCCCAGGCGTCGGATCGGGGCAGGGGGCGTTCGAGTGCGTTCATGCTGGTCTCCGCTGAAGTGGGAGAAATTCTTGCACGTTGGCGCCGGCATTTTTTCGCTATGATTCGAAGAATTTGCCACGTGTGCAAATTGATCAATTCGAAAAAATGTCATTTGAGGAATCATTAATGCAAGGCGAACTGGATGCCTATGACCGGCGCATTCTTGAACTGCTGCAGGAGGACGCTTCACTGTCCAGCGCGCAGATCGCGGAGCGCGTAGGCCTGTCGCAGTCGCCGTGCTGGCGACGCATCCAGCGGCTGAAGGAGGAGGGGGTAATCCGCGGCCAAGTGACTTTGCTCGACCGCAAGAAGGTCGGCCTGAACACGCAGATTTTCGCCGAGGTGAAACTCAACGCCCATGGCCGTTCCAACTTCACCGAATTCACCGAGGCGATCCGCGGTTTTCCGGAGGTGCTGGAGTGTTATGTGCTGATGGGGGCGGTGGACTTCCTGCTGCGGATCGTTACGCAGGATATCGAAGCTTATGAACGGTTCTTCTTCGAAAAACTGTCGAATGTGCCGGGGATTCAGGAGGTCAATTCGATTGTGGCGCTGTCCGAGATCAAGTCCACCACCAGCCTGCCACTGATGCGGTGAAGCCATCGCCGGCTTGCCGGCGATGGGGGCGCTGGGCAATCAAGCCTTGAGCAGGTGCTTCCAGCCACGGCTCTGATCGATCGCACGGGCCTGCTCGATGCGCGCCTCGAGCAACTCGCCCGGCTCTTCGCCCAGCGGCAGTTCGGCCAGTTCGTGCAGCTTTTTCAGGTCGCCATACAGGCGGTCCATCTGCGGTGCTTCCAGCACCTGACGCGCATGGTGCAGCCAGGCGAGCAGCTGTTCGATACGGGGCAGCTGCTCAGCCAGGTCTTCTGGGCGCTGGGTGTACAGCGGCAGCTTCAGCGCACGGCCCTCTTCGCCCAGCAGGTGTGCCAGCCAGCTGGCCAGTTGCGCCTTGCCCTGGCGCTCGCCGCGGCCCTTGCGCTCAACGGTCCAGGCGCGGGCCAGCAGCCAGCGCGAGGTTTCCAGGGAGAACTGGCCCCAGCGCACGTCTTCGAGCTCTTCAAGGAACTGCTCGGGCGCTGCGCGGCGGATGTCTTCGTCGTCGTTGCCGGCCTGCACCAGCGGGCGCCAGTCTTCCAGCAGCGCGTCGAGGCTGGCGCGCAGGTCGCGGGTGGTGGGGCGCGGCGCGGCCTGGCCCAGGCTTGCGACCAGTGCACGCAGCTCGGCCAGGGACTGCACCCAGTCCTGCAGCAGGCGCCAGTGGCCATTGTGGCGGTACTGCTCGGCCAGGCGCTGGCTGCTGCCGAGCAACTGCCAGGCGAGGGCGGTGAAGGCATCATCCAAGGCCATTTCGGCGTCCAGCTCGGTGCTCGGCAGGCCCAGCTCGTAGCTGTCCGGCGCCAGCAGGCGGTAGCCGCGCTCGGCCTTGCTGATGTCGCATGGCATCAGCGGCAGGCTGGCCGCAAGCTCCGCGGCCAGTTCCAGCAGGGCTTCGGGAGCGCCTTCGCGCAGTTCCAGCTCCAGCTCGCAGATCGCTTCCTTGCGCTTGCCGGCAATGACGAAGCCTTGGTCCAGCGCCGCCTCGATCACCACCTTGCTCTTGCCGCGGCCCCAGGCGATTTCAGCGAACTCGCGGGTGAAATCGGTGGTGAACAGCGGCTTGATGGTTTTCTTGTCCAGCTCGGCCAGCTGCTCGGGCCAGCAGGTGGCGTCGAGCTTTTTCAGGTCGAGCTTGACCTTGTCCAGCTGCCACTCGAACTCATTGCGCTCGGACAGCCCGGCGACGCTCTGGCCGCGGCACTTCAAGGTCTGGATGATGGCCTCGCCATCGCGGCGCAGGCGCAGCGCAACACGGGCCGCAGAAAGCTCGCGCTCCGGGGTGTCGAAGTACTGGTTGAGCAGTTCGCGGGTCTGCCAGCCGGACTTGTTGCGCTTTTTCAGCAGAGGGTGCTCGCGCAGTGCGGCCAGGGTGTCGCGGCTGGCGCGAAGCTTGAGTTCGGTTTCTTTGTGCATCGCAGGCTCGAAGGGAAGGCGTGATTGCCGTGCAGTCTACAGGACTGGGCCGGCAACGGTTTATTCCTTACGGCGGATGGCCCTATGATGGGCAACGCTTCCGAGGAGTACGCGCATGCCGTTGCCAACGCTGAAAGACCAGTTTGCCGCTTTGATCGCCGCGCCCTCGGTCAGTTGCACCCAACCCGCACTGGACCAGTCCAACCGCCAGGTCATCGACCTGCTGGCCGGCTGGTTGGGCGACCTGGGTTTCCGTTGCGACATCCAGCAGGTCAGCCCTGGCAAGTTCAACTTGCTGGCCAGCCGTGGCACCGGCCCGGGCGGCTTGGTGCTGGCCGGCCATAGCGATACGGTGCCGTACGATGAGCAGCTGTGGGCCAGCGACCCGCTGAAGCTGACCGAGGTTGACGGCCGCTGGGTGGGCCTGGGCAGCTGCGACATGAAGGGCTTTTTCGCCCTGGTCATCGAAGCGGTGATTCCGCTGCTGGAGCATGACTTCAAGCAGCCGTTGCTGATCCTCGCCACGTGCGACGAAGAAAGTTCGATGTCCGGCGCCCGCGCCCTGGCCGAGGCCGGCCAGCCGCTGGGCCGCGCGGCGGTCATCGGTGAGCCGACGGGCCTGCGGCCGATCCGCATGCACAAGGGCATTCTCATGGACCGCATCGATATCCTTGGCCGCAGTGGCCATTCGTCCGACCCCAATCTGGGCCGCAGCGCGATGGAAGCCATGCACGCGGTGATGGGCGAGCTCATGGCCCTGCGCCGGCAATGGCAGGAAACCTTCCGCAACCCGCAGTTCACTGTGCCCACGCCGACCCTGAACTTCGGCTGCATCCACGGCGGCGACAACCCCAACCGCATCTGCGGGCAATGCGCCCTGGAGTTCGACCTGCGCCCGCTGCCGGGTATGGATGTCGAGCAGTTGCGTGCGGCCATCCGCGAAAAACTTCAGCCTGTGGCCGAGCGCCATGAGGTGCGCATCGACTACGCGCCACTGTTCCCGGAAGTGCCTGCGTTCGAGCAAGCCGCCGACGCCGAGCTGGTGCAAGTGGCCGAGCGCCTGACCGGCCATCGCGCCGAGGCGGTGGCGTTTGGCACCGAGGCGCCTTATCTTCAGCAGCTGGGTTGCCAGACCATCGTGCTTGGCCCTGGCGACATTGCCTGTGCCCACCAGCCCGGCGAATACCTTGAAATGTCACGAATCGAGCCTACCGTGCGTCTATTGCGTGACCTGATCCGGCACTATTGCCTGAATTAAACGTCCACCCTGCTGATTCGTTCTTGCCTAGAGGAGACCGCGCGTGACCGCAAGCCTGTTCCGACGATGATCCTGAACGCCGTGTGATCCAACGTTCTCCGTCCACTTTATCCACAGGCCCTGTCATGCCCGATTACGTCAACTGGCTGCGTCATGCTTCCCCGTACATCAATGCCCATCGCGACTGCACCTTTGTGGTCATGCTCCCCGGCGATGGGGTTGAACACCCGAATTTCGGCAATATCGTCCACGACCTGGTGCTGTTGCACAGCCTCGGCGTGCGCCTGGTGCTGGTGCACGGTTCGCGCCCACAGATCGAGAGCCGCCTTGCCGCCCGTGGGCTGACCCCGCACTACCACCGTGGCCTGCGCATCACCGATGCGGCCACCCTGGACTGCGTGATCGACGCGGTGGGGGCCTTGCGCCTGGCCATCGAAGCGCGCCTGTCGATGGACATCGCCGCCTCGCCGATGCAGGGGTCGCGCCTGCGCGTGGCCTGCGGCAACCTGGTGACCGCGCGGCCTATCGGCGTGCTCGAAGGGGTCGACTACCACCACACCGGCGAAGTCCGGCGCATCGATCGCAAGGGCATCAGCCGCCTGCTCGATGAGCGCTCCATCGTGCTGCTGTCGCCGTTGGGCTACTCGCCGACCGGCGAGATCTTCAACCTCGCCTGCGAAGACGTGGCCACCCGCGCCGCCATCGAACTGGGTGCCGACAAGCTGCTGCTGTTCGGCGCCGAACCCGGCTTGCTGGACGAGCACGGCAAGCTGGTGCGCGAGCTGCGCCCGCAGCACATCGCACCGCACTTGGCCAGGCTGGGCAGCGATTACCAGGGCGAGCTGCTGGATGCCGCCGCCGAGGCCTGCAAAGGCGGCGTGGCGCGTAGCCATATCGTCAGCTATGCCGAGGACGGTGCACTGTTGACCGAGCTGTTCACCCGCGGCGGTGGCGGCACGCTTGTGTCGCAAGAGCAGTTCGAAGTGGTGCGCGAGGCGACCATCGAGGATGTCGGTGGTTTGCTGGAGCTGATCAGCCCGCTGGAAGAGCAGGGCATCCTGGTGCGCCGTTCGCGCGAAGTGCTGGAGCGCGAGATCGAACAGTTCAGCGTGGTTGAACGCGAGGGCATGATCATCGCCTGCGCGGCGCTGTACCCGATTGCCGACTCGCAGGCCGGTGAGCTGGCGTGCCTGGCGGTGAACCCGGAGTACCGCCATGGCGGGCGCGGTGACGAGCTGCTGGAACGGATTGAGAGCCGGGCGCGGCAGTTGGGCCTGAATACGCTGTTCGTGCTTACCACGCGGACCGCGCACTGGTTCCGCGAGCGTGGTTTTGCGCCGAGTGGGGTAGAGCGGCTGCCGGCGGCGCGGGCGTCGCTGTACAACTACCAGCGTAATTCGAAGATTTTCGAGAAGTCACTGTAATGCAGTGGCTGCGCAGCGGCCCCAAGATCCCAATGAAAAACGCCGCCCCAGAGGGCGGCGTTTTCATTTACACGGTATGCAGATACCAGTTGTACTCGAGGTCGGAGATCGAGTGTTCGAACTCCTCCAGCTCGCTCTCCTTGCACGCGACGAAGATGTCGATGTACTTCGGATCGATGTACTTGTTCAGGATCTCGCTGTCGTCCAGCTCGCGTAGGGCATCGCGCAGGTTGTTCGGTAGGCTCTGCTCAAGCTGCTCGTACGAGTTGCCTTCGATCGGCGCGCCAGGCTCGACCTTGTTGGTCAGGCCATGGTGCACACCCGCCAGCACGGCGGCCATCATCAGGTACGGGTTGGCGTCGGCACCGGCTACGCGGTGTTCCAGGCGTACGGCGTCGGCCGAACCCGTCGGCACGCGCAGGGCCACGGTACGGTTGTCCAGGCCCCAGCTCGGCGCGTTGGGCACGTAGAACTGTGCGCCAAAGCGACGGTACGAGTTGACGTTCGGGCAGAGGAACGCCATGGACGCGGGCAGGGTCTCGAGCACACCGCCGACAGCGTGACGTAGCGCGGCGTTCTGCTCGGGATCCTCGCTGGTGAAGATGTTGTTGCCATCCTTGTCCAGCACGGAAATGTGTACATGCAGGCCGTTGCCTGCCTGGCCCGGGTAGGGCTTGGCCATGAAGGTGGTGTCCATTTCATGGTCGTAGGCGATGTTCTTGATCAGCCGCTTGAGCAGCACGGCATAGTCACAGGCCTTGAGCGGGTCGGCGACGTGGTGCAGGTTGACTTCGAACTGCGCCGGGGCGCTTTCCTTGACGATGGCGTCGGCGGGGATGCCTTGCTCCTTGGCACCTTCGAGGATGTCCTGGAGGCAATCGGCGTATTCGTCGAGGTCGTCGATCAGGTACACCTGGGTCGACTGCGGGCGCTTGCCCGAGATCGGCGAGCGGGGTGGCTGCGGGCGGCCGTTCACGTTCTCCTGGTCGATCAGGTAGAACTCCAGCTCGAACGCGGCGCAGATGGTCAGGCCCATGTCGTCGAACTTGCTGACGACCTGGCGCAGCACTTCACGCGGGTCGGCGAAGAACGGCTCGCCTTCGAGTTCGTGCATGGTCATCAGCAGCTGGGCGGTAGGGCGCTTCTGCCAGGGCTCGTTGCACAGCGTGTCAGGGATCGGGTAGCAGATGCGGTCAGCATCACCGATGTCCAGGCCAAGACCGGTGCTTTCGACGGTGGAACCGTTGATGTCGAGGGCGAAGAGGGAGGCCGGCAGGTTGATGCCTTTCTCGTAAACCTTGTGGAGGCTGGTGCGCTCAATGCGCTTGCCACGCACCACACCATTCATATCTGCAATCAGAAGGTCAACGTAGAGAACCTCAGGATGTTCCTTAAGGAACGCGTTCGCTTCGTTAAGCTGAACGGCACGCGGGGGTACCGACATGATGCAACACCTTTGTTGTTAAAAATATCAATCAAGGGGGGCTTGCAGGACCAGTCAATCGAAAAGACCTACTGATGTCAAGCCAACCCCATGATGCCCTGAAATGGCACATCTACGGCAGATTTGCTGCATATCGGGGCGTGCCATTATCCGCTATTTCCCTGCTGAAGGGCTATCTCCGACATGCCGTGTTTTATTTTTTACGGAGGTGTTGTGTAAAAAAATGAACAAGGCTAAGCTCGGTCACAACCCAAAACACAATAATACGAGGGTCACATGGTCCGCTTGTCGCGACCTGAAACCACTGCCTTTGCAGTGCGCTCGGGCATCCCTGTCGTTCCTGCAAGCATCAATCGCGCTGTGGCCGGCCTGGCCGCAATAATTGACGCTTTGCGCACCTGGACCACACCTCGTAGCGACATTTCGCTTCCTGTCTTGTCTTCCTGCCCTTCGAACTCATTACGGACACGCTTGTTTTCAGTGTATCCACTGTGCTCCTGCGTGGGTGTTTTTGCTTTAGCAATCCACTCCATCCAGAATCAATGCGCGGACCACATTACCTCCTGAGGTATCTATGAGTAACAACCTCGACCAGCTCACCGATTGGTTGAAAGAGCACAAGATCACCGAAGTCGAATGCCTGATCAGCGACTTGACCGGCATCACTCGCGGCAAGATCTCGCCGACCAACAAATTCATCGCCGAAAAAGGCATGCGCCTGCCCGAGAGCGTGTTGCTGCAGACCGTGACCGGCGATTACGTCGATGACGACATCTATTACGAACTGCTCGACCCGGCCGACATCGACATGATCTGCCGCCCTGACGAGAACGCCGTGTTCCTCGTGCCGTGGGCCATCGAGCCGACCGCGCAGGTCATCCACGACACCTACGACAAGCTGGGCAACCCGGTCGAGCTGTCGCCGCGCAACGTCCTGAAGAAAGTCCTCAAGCTCTACGCCGACAAGGGCTGGCAGCCGATTGTCGCGCCGGAGATGGAGTTCTACCTGACCAAGCGCAGCGAAGACCCGGACTTCCCGTTGCAACCGCCGGTAGGTCGTTCGGGCCGCCCGGAAACCGGCCGTCAGTCGTTCTCCATCGAGGCCGCCAACGAATTCGACCCGCTGTTCGAAGACGTCTATGACTGGTGCGAACTGCAGCAGCTGGACCTCGACACGCTGATCCACGAAGACGGCACGGCGCAGATGGAAATCAACTTCCGTCACGGCAATGCCCTGCACCTGGCCGACCAGATCCTGGTGTTCAAACGCACCATGCGTGAGGCGGCGCTCAAGCACAACGTGGCGGCCACCTTCATGGCCAAGCCGATGACCGGCGAGCCGGGCAGCGCCATGCACCTGCACCAGAGCGTGGTGGATGCGGTCACCGGCAAGAACATCTTCAGCAATGAAGACGGCAGCATGAGCGAACTGTTCCTCAACCACATTGGCGGCCTGCAGAAGTTCATCCCCGAAGCGCTGCCGCTGTTCGCGCCCAACGTCAACTCGTTCCGCCGCTTCCTGCCCGACACCTCGGCGCCAGTGAACGTGGAATGGGGCGAGGAGAACCGCACCGTCGGCCTGCGCGTGCCGGATGCCGGCCCGCAGAACCGCCGCGTCGAAAACCGCCTGCCGGGCGCCGATGCCAACCCGTACCTGGCCATCGCCGCCAGCCTGCTGTGCGGCTATATCGGCATGGTCGAAGGCATCGCCGCCAGCGCGCCGGTCCAGGGCCGTGGCTACGAACGGCGCAACCTGCGCCTGCCGCTGACCATCGAAGATGCCCTGGAACGCATGGAAGTCAGCCGCGCGCTGACCCAGTACCTGGGCAAGAAATTCATCGCCGGCTACGTCGCCACCAAACGCGCCGAGCATGAGAACTTCAAGCGAGTCATCAGCTCCTGGGAGCGTGAGTTCCTGCTGTTTGCTGTGTGATCAACCCCTGAGGCCGCCCACCGGCGGCCTGCGGACCCTGGAGAAGCACATGAGCGTCAAAAACCCGCAAACCCGTGAATGGCAAACCCTGAGCGGCGAGCACCACCTTGCACCTTTCAGTGACTACAAGCAGCTGAAGGAGAAGGGGCCGCGCATCATCACCAAGGCGCAGGGCGTGCATTTGTGGGACAGCGAGGGCAACAAGATCCTCGACGGCATGGCCGGCCTGTGGTGCGTGGCGGTCGGTTATGGCCGTGAAGAGCTGGTGCAGGCTGCCGAAAAGCAGATGCGCGAGCTGCCGTACTACAACCTGTTCTTCCAGACGGCCCACCCGCCTGCACTGGAGCTGGCCAAGGCCATCACCGATGTGGCGCCCGAGGGCATGACCCATGTGTTCTTCACCGGCTCCGGCTCCGAAGGCAACGACACTGTGCTTCGCATGGTTCGCCATTACTGGGCGCTCAAGGGTAAACCCCACAAGCAGACCATGATTGGCCGCATCAACGGCTACCACGGCTCCACCTTCGCGGGTGCGTGCCTGGGCGGCATGAGCGGCATGCACGAGCAGGGCGGCCTGCCGATCCCGGGCATCGTGCACATCCCGCAGCCGTACTGGTTCGGTGACGGCGGCGACATGAGCCCCGACGATTTCGGCGTGTGGGCGGCCGAACAGCTGGAGAAGAAGATCCTGGAGGTTGGCGAAGACAACGTCGCCGCCTTCATCGCCGAGCCGATCCAGGGTGCTGGCGGCGTGATCATCCCGCCGCAAACCTACTGGCCGAAGGTTAAAGAGGTCCTCGCCAAGTACGACATCCTGTTCGTCGCCGACGAAGTGATCTGCGGCTTCGGCCGTACCGGCGAGTGGTTCGGCTCCGACTACTACGACCTCAAGCCCGACCTGATGACCATCGCCAAGGGCCTTACCTCCGGTTACATCCCCATGGGCGGTGTGATCGTGCGTGACAAGGTGGCCCAGGTGCTCAGCGAAGGCGGCGACTTCAACCACGGCTTCACCTATTCCGGTCACCCGGTGGCGGCCGCTGTTGGCCTGGAAAACCTGCGCATCCTGCGCGACGAGAAGGTCGTCGAGAAGGCCCGCACGGAAGTGGCACCCTACTTGCAAAAACGTCTGCGTGAGCTGCAGGACCACCCGTTGGTGGGCGAGGTACGCGGCCTGGGCCTGCTTGGCGCGATCGAGCTGGTCAAGGACAAGGCCACCCGCAGCCGTTACGAAGGCAAAGGTGTGGGCATGGTGTGCCGCAACTTCTGCTTCGAAAACGGCCTGATCATGCGTGCGGTGGGCGACACCATGATCATCGCGCCGCCGCTGGTGATCAGCCATGCAGAGGTCGACGAGCTGGTGGAAAAGGCGCGCAAATGCCTGGACCTCACCTACGAAGCGATCAAGTGAGCACCTGCTAGGCTAGCGAAGTGACATTAAGTCGTTACAAGGGGCTGCTTTCCTTGAAACAGCGCCTTGTAACTTGCCAGACTAGCGGCTGTTCCAGTCGCCCGGCGCTCTGCACCGTAGGTCCTGGCTGCTGAACAGATGGCTAAATAAAAATTCTGGAGCATGACGCATGAAAAAAATGGGCAAGACGTTGCTGGCCGCCGCCCTGATGGGTGCCATGGCGACCGCTGTTCAGGCTGATGACAAGGTGCTGCACGTCTACAACTGGTCTGACTACATCGCCCCGGACACCGTGGCCAACTTCGAGAAAGAGACGGGCATCAAGGTGGTCTACGACGTCTTCGACAGCAACGAAACCCTCGAAGCCAAGCTGCTGGCAGGCAAGTCCGGCTATGACATCGTCGTGCCGTCCAACAACTTCCTGGCCAAGCAGATCAAGGCCGGCGTCTACCAAGAGCTGGACCGCTCCAAGCTGGCAAGCTGGAAGAACCTCGACCCTGCCCTGCTCAAGGCGGTGGGCGACGCCAGCGACCCCGGTAACAAATATGCCTTCCCCTACATGTGGGGCTCCATCGGCATCGGCTACAACCCTGAGAAGGTCAAGGCCGCGCTGGGCATCGACAAGATCGACTCGTGGGACGTCGTGTTCAAGCCTGAGAACATCGAAAAACTCAAAAGCTGCGGCGTGAGCTTCCTCGATGCACCGACCGAGATGATCCCGGCTGCGCTGCACTTCCTGGGCAAGCCGAGCGACAGCACCAAGAAAGAAGACCTGAAAGCTGCGGAAGATCTGTTCCTGAAGATTCGTCCGTCGATCACCTACTTCCACTCCTCCAAGTACATCTCCGACCTCGCCAACGGCAACATCTGTGTGGCGGTGGGTTACTCGGGTGACCTGGAGCAGTCCAAGGCCCGTGCCCACGAGGCTGGCGACAAGGTCAAGCTGAGCTATGTGATTCCGAAGGAAGGTGCCGGCACCTTCTATGACATGGTCGCCATTCCGAAAGACGCCGAGAACGTCGACGCGGCCTACAAGTTCATGGAATACCTGCTGCAGCCGAAAGTGATGGCCGGCATTACCAATGCCGTGCGTTTCCCGAACGGCAACAAGGCCGCCACCGAGTTCGTGGACAAGGACATCACCAGCGACCCGGCCATCTACCCATCTGACGAAGTGAAGGCGCAACTGTACGCCATCAAGGCGCCAGAGAAGGCCGCCCAGCGCGACATCACCCGCAGCTGGACCAAGATCAAGTCGGGCAAGTAAGCCTGTTGCAGCACCTCTGGGCCGGGGTTTTCCGGCCCAGAGCCAGTGAATGGCAATTGATGATTGCGGCATCGAGGCTGCGAAGGTAAGTTGCGCGCCGGTTTTGCCTGCGCGGCAGCGCTGCGCCGTTACCAAGGCACTGATTGTGAGGACCACCCACTTGTCTATTTCTGTATTACGCAAAGCCTTGATGGCTGGAGCGGGCCTGACGCTGGCATGCAGCGTCCAAGCGGCGCCTACGGTGCATTTGTACAACTGGTCCGACTACATCGGCCCGACCACATTGGCGGACTTCGAAAAGGCCACGGGGGTCAAACCCGTGCAGGACGTTTTCGACTCCAATGAAACCCTGGAAGGCAAGCTGCTGGCCGGCAACACCGGCTATGACGTGGTGGTGCCGTCCAACCATTTCCTCGGCAAGCAGATCAAGGCGGGCGCCTTCCAGAAGCTCGACAGAAACCTGCTGCCCAATTATTCCAACCTCGACCCGGCGCTGATGAAGCGCCTGGAAAAGAACGACCCGGGCAACCTTTACGCCGTGCCTTACCTATGGGGCACCAACGGCATCGGCTACAACGTTGACAAGGTCAAGGCAGCACTGGGCGTGGACGCCATCGACTCCTGGGCCGTGCTGTTCGAGCCCGAGAACATGAAGAAGCTCTCCAAGTGCGGTGTGGCCTTCCTCGACTCGGCTGACGAGATGCTGCCGGCGGTGCTCAACTATATGGGGCTGAACCCCAACAGCACCGACCCCAAGGACTATGCAAAGGCCGAGCAGAAGCTGCTGGCCGTGCGCCCGTACGTGACCTACTTCCACTCGTCCAAGTACATCACCGACCTGGCCAACGGCGACATTTGCGTCGCGGCAGGTTTCTCCGGCGATGTGTTCCAGGCCAAGGCCCGCGCTGAAGAAGCGAAGAAAGGCGTGAACCTGGCCTACGCGATTCCCAAGGAAGGCGGCAACCTCTGGTTCGACGTGCTGGCGATCCCCGCGGACGCCAAGAACGTCAAAGAGGCGCACGCTTTCATCAACTATTTGCTGAAGCCTGAGGTTATCGCCCAGGTCAGTGATTACGTCGGTTACGCCAACCCGAACCCCAAGGCTGGCGACCTGATGGACCAGGCCGTGAGGACTGACGCCGCGGTTTACCCACCGCAGGAAGTGCTGGACAAGATGTTCGTCAACAGTGAGTTGCCACCCAAGGTGCAACGTTTGATGACCCGCAGCTGGACCAAGGTCAAGTCGGGCAAGTAACAATCCAGGCCCGCCGCAAACGCCGCGGCGGGCACACAAATCTTGTTGGGAGTTTCACTCATGGCAGTTGCCTCCGGTGCCTATAAGAAAGCCCTCGAGGGTGGCCAGCAACCCAAGCAGGTGCTGGTCAAGATCGACCGGGTCACGAAAAAGTTCGACGAAACCATCGCCGTTGACGATGTCTCGCTGGAAATCCGCAAGGGCGAGATTTTCGCCCTGCTGGGTGGCTCCGGTTCTGGCAAGTCGACCTTGCTGCGCATGCTGGCCGGCTTCGAGCGCCCTACCGAAGGACGGATCCTGCTCGATGGCGTCGACATCACCGACATGCCGCCCTACGAACGGCCGATCAACATGATGTTCCAGTCCTACGCGCTGTTCCCGCACATGACCGTGGCGCAGAACATCGCTTTCGGCCTGCAGCAGGACAAGCTGCCCAAGGCCGATATCGACGCCCGCGTGGCCGAGATGCTCAAGCTGGTGCACATGACCCAGTACGCCAAGCGTAAGCCGCACCAGCTGTCCGGTGGCCAGCGCCAGCGCGTGGCCCTCGCCCGCTCATTGGCAAAGCGCCCCAAGCTGCTGTTGCTCGACGAGCCGATGGGCGCGCTGGACAAAAAACTGCGTTCGCAGATGCAGCTGGAGCTGGTCGAGATCATCGAGCGCGTGGGGGTAACCTGCGTAATGGTGACCCACGACCAGGAAGAGGCCATGACCATGGCCCAGCGCATCGCCATCATGCACCTGGGCTGGATTGCCCAGATCGGTTCGCCTGTGGATATCTACGAGACGCCGACCAGCCGCCTGGTGTGCGAGTTCATCGGCAACGTCAACCTGTTCGAGGGTGAAGTGGTCGACGACGCCGAAGGCCACGCGATCATTGCCAGCCCGGAGCTGGAGCGCAAGATCTACGTCGGCCATGGCATCACCACCTCGGTCGAAGACAAGCACATCACCTACGCCCTGCGCCCGGAGAAGTTGCTGGTGACCACCAAGCAGCCTGAGTTCGAGCACAACTGGTCGCGCGGCAAGGTCCACGACATCGCCTACCTGGGTGGCCACTCGGTGTTCTACGTCGAGCTGCCGAGCGGCAAGCTGGTGCAGTCGTTCGTCGCCAACGCCGAGCGCCAGGGCACACGCCCGACCTGGGGCGATGAAGTGTACGTGTGGTGGGAAGACGACAGCGGCGTGGTACTGCGGTCATGAAACTGCGCAAGCTCAAGCGAGCCTTCCAGCGCCTGGTCCCGGAGGGGCGGCACCTGGTGATCGGCGTGCCGTTCATCTGGCTGTTCCTGTTCTTCATGCTGCCGTTCTTCATCGTCTTGAAGATCAGCTTTGCCGAAGCCGACGTGGCGATCCCGCCGTATACCGAGATCTACACCTACGTCGAAGACAAGATCCAGTTGGTGCTCAACCTGGCCAACTACGGCCTGTTGACCGAGGATGAGCTGTACATCTCGGCCTACCTGGGGTCGTTGAAGATGGCCTTCTTCAGCACCTTGCTGTGCCTGCTGATCGGCTACCCGATGGCCTACGCCATCGCTAACGCCAAGAAGGAGTCCCAGACGGTCCTGCTGTTGCTGATCATGATGCCGACATGGACCGCGATCCTGATCCGCGTCTATGCCTGGATGGGCATTCTCAGCAACAACGGCCTGCTCAATGGCTTCCTGATGTGGACAGGGCTGATCGACCAGCCGCTGCAGATCCTCAACACCAACCTGGCGGTGTATATCGGCGTGGTCTATTCGTACCTGCCGTTCATGATCCTGCCGTTGTTCGCCAACCTGGTGAAGCATGACCAGAGCCTGCTGGAGGCTGCATCGGACCTGGGTTCAAGCACCTTCAACAGCTTCTGGAAAATCACCGTGCCGCTGTCGAAGAACGGCATCATCGCCGGCTGCATGCTGGTGTTCATCCCGGTGGTGGGCGAGTTCGTGATTCCTGAGCTGCTGGGCGGCCCGGAAACCCTCATGATCGGTAAAGTGCTGTGGCAGGAATTCTTCAACAACCGCGACTGGCCGGTGGCATCTGCCCTGGCGGTGGTGATGCTGGCGATCCTGATCGTGCCGATCCTGCTGTTCAACCGCAGCCAGGCCAAAGAAATGGAGGGCCGCGCATGAAACGCTTCAGTTTCTCCAAGCTGATGCTGGTGTTCGGCTTGCTGTTCATCTACCTGCCGATGCTGATCCTGGTGATCTACTCCTTCAACGCCTCCAAGCTGGTGACGGTGTGGGGTGGTTGGTCGATCAAGTGGTACGTCGGCCTGCTCGACAACACCCAGCTGATGGGTTCGGTGATGCGCTCGCTGGAGATCGCCTGCTACACGGCGGTGGCCGCAGTGGCGCTGGGTACCCTGGCGGCCTTCGTGCTGACCCGGGTCACTCGCTTCAAGGGCCGCACACTGTTCGGTGGCCTGGTCACCGCGCCGCTGGTGATGCCCGAGGTGATTACCGGCCTGTCGCTGTTGCTGCTGTTCGTGGCCATGGCGCAGATGATCGGCTGGCCGCAGGAGCGCGGCATCGTCACCATCTGGATCGCCCACACCACGTTCTGCGCGGCCTATGTGGCGGTAGTGGTGTCGGCGCGGTTGCGTGAGCTGGACCTGTCTATCGAAGAGGCGGCCATGGACCTGGGCGCCAAGCCGTGGAAGGTGTTCTTCCTGATCACCATCCCGATGATCGCGCCATCGCTGGCGGCGGGCGGCATGATGTCGTTCGCCTTGTCGCTCGATGACCTGGTACTCGCCAGCTTCGTCTCCGGCCCTGGCTCGACCACCTTGCCGATGGAAGTGTTCTCGGCGGTGCGCCTGGGCGTCAAGCCAGAGATCAACGCTGTGGCCAGCCTGATCCTGCTGTCGGTGTCGCTGGTGACCTTCTTCGTCTGGTTCTTCAGCCGCCGTGCCGAAGAGCGTCGCCGCAAGGCGATCCAGCAGGCGATCGAAGAGGGTGCGGCGGCCAACGTATCGCAGCCGCAGATCAAACGCCCGACGGCAGCTGCCGCGTCGGCCTGACGGGCCCTTTCGCGGGTAAACCCGCTCCCACAGGGACACCACGGTTCTCAACTGTGTCCAATCCTGTGGGAGCGGGCTTGCCCGCGAAGATGCCGCATGCACGTCATAACCGCCCAACTGACCCCTGTCAGTGTTTTTTCTGAACCCTGATCTACGCTAACAGTCGCATCCCACGAATCATTTGCGCGCAAGCTAGGAGCCTGCATGAGGGTGACGCGTCCACTGTTGGTCGTATGCCTGGGGCTGCTGGGCATGCTCACCGGCTGCAGCAAGGAAGAAACCCCCGAGGTCTTGCCCCGGGTCGGCGTGCTGAAGGTGCAACCCACCGATTTCGCGGCCAGGGTCACCCTGACCGGCGACGTGCAGGCGCGGGTACAGACCGACCTGTCGTTCCGCGTGGGCGGCAAGATCATCTCGCGGAGCGTCGATGTGGGCGACCACGTCAAGGCTAACCAGGTGCTCGCACGGCTGGACCCCAAAGATCTGCAGAACAACGTCGCCTCGGCCAGGGCCGAGGTGTTCGCCGCCCAGGCGCGGGTGACGCAGACTGCCGCGGCCTTCGTTCGCCAGCAGAAACTGTTGCCCAAGGGCTATACCAGCCAGAGCGAGTACGACTCCGCCGAGGCTGCGCTGCGCAGCAACCAGAGCGCGCTGAAAGCCGCCCAAGCGCAGTTGGCCAACGCCAATGAGCAGCTCAGTTATACCGCGCTGGTGTCCGAGGCCGACGGCGTGATCACCGAACGCCAGGCCGAGGTCGGCCAGGTGGTGCAGGCGACCATGCCGATCTTCAGCCTGGCCCGCGATGGCGACCGCGATGCGGTGTTCAACGTCTACGAGTCGCTGCTGGTGGCGCCGCCCAGCGATGCCGGGGTGATCGTCAGCCTGCTCGACAACCCCAAGGTCCAGGCCCAAGGCTTTGTCCGTGAAGTGACCCCGACGGTGTCGGCGCAGAGTGGCACGGTGCAGGTCAAGGTGGCCCTGCGCAATGTGCCGCCCGCCATGCAGTTGGGGTCGCCAGTGACCGCCACGGCCAATGCCCAGGGCCGGCCGAGCATCGAATTGCCTTGGGCAGCCCTGACCAAGGCCATGCACGAACCGGCAGTGTGGGTGGTGGGCGAGGGCGACAAGGTCGAGTTGCGCAAGGTCCAGGTCACTCGCTACCTCACCGGCAAAGTGGTCATCGCCCAGGGCATCAAGGGCGGGGAGACGGTGGTGGTCAGTGGTGGCCAGTTGTTGCATCCGGGCATGCAGGTCGAAAAAGTCGATGCCAAGGATGGAGGCGGCGCGCCATGAACCGATTACTGCTGATGTGCGCGGCCGGCCTGTTGTTGACCGCCTGTGGCGGTGAAGAGCAGCAGCCCGAGGCCGTGCGCCCGGTGCTCTCGACCTTGGTCGAAGCCCAGGCGCAATCGCAACTGGGCCGCTTCGCCGGCAGCATCCAGGCGCGCTTCGAAAGTACCTTGGGCTTCCGGGTATCCGGGCGCATTGCCCGGCGTTGGCTGGACGTCGGCGCCCAAGTGAAGCCCGGCGACACCCTGGCCACCCTCGACCCGACCGACCAGCAAAACCAACTGCGCGCCGCCGAAGGCGACCTGGCCAAGATCCAGGCGCAATGGATCAATGCCCAGGCCAACGCCCGCCGCCAGCAGCAGCTGTACGACCGCGGTGTCGGTGCCCAAGCCCAGCTGGACATCGCCCAGACCGACCTGAAAACCACCGGTGCCAGCCTGGAACAAGCCCGCTCGGCGGTCAGCCAGGCGCGCGACCAGCTCGACTACAGCACCCTGCGCAGCGACCATGCGGCGGTGATCACCGCCTGGCAGGCCGAAGCGGGGCAGACGGTCACCGCCGGCCAGGCCGTGGTCACACTCGCGCGCCCCGACGTCAAGGAAGCCGTGATCGACCTGCCCATCGGTATTGCCGAAGCGTTGGCCAAGAACCTCACGTTCACCGTCGCCTCGCAACTCGACAACAGCATCAACACCACCGCCACCCTGCGCGAACTGGAGCCCCAGGCCGACGCCACCACGCGCACCCGGCGCGCCCGCCTGACCCTGGCCAGCACCCCGGACGCTTTCCACCTGGGCACCGCCATCAGCGTGACCCTGACGTCGGCGGTTACCCCGCGCAGCGAATTGCCGTTGAGCGCATTGCTCGAGCGCGACGGCAAGACCCAGGTGTGGGTGATCGACCCGCAGCAGAAAACCGTCGCCACCCGTGACGTGGCGCTGCTAGAGCGCACCGCCGACAGCATCGTGCTGGCGTCCGGCGTGCAACCTGGCGAGCGGGTGGTCACTGCTGGCGTGAACAGCCTCAAGCCCGGCCAGAAAGTTACATTCGACGAGGACGCGCAATGAAAGGAAGCTTCAACCTCTCCGAATGGGCACTGCGCCATCAGTCGTTCGTCTGGTACCTGATGTTCGTCGGGTTGCTGATGGGGATTTTTTCCTACTTCAACCTGGGCCGTGAGGAAGACCCGTCCTTCACCATCAAGACCATGGTGATCCAGACCCGTTGGCCGGGCGCGACCCAGGACGAAACGCTGTACCAGGTCACCGACCGCATTGAGAAGAAGCTCGAAGAGCTCGACTCGCTCGACTACACCAAAAGCTACACCCGCCCTGGCGAGTCCACCGTCTACGTCTACCTGCGCGACACCACCAAGGCCGCGGACATCCCGCAAATCTGGTACCAGGTTCGCAAGAAGATCCAGGACATCCGCGGTGAATTTCCCCAAGGCATCCAGGGCCCAGGGTTCAACGACGAATTCGGTGACGTGTTCGGCTCCATCTATGCCTTCACCGCCGACGGCCTGACGCTGCGCCAGTTGCGTGACTATGTCGAGCAGGCCCGGGCCGAAGTGCGCGAAGTGCCCAATATTGGCAAGGTCGAGTTGATCGGCACCCAGGACGAGGTGCTTTACCTGAAGTTCTCCACCCGCAAACTGGCTGCCCTGGGCATCGACCAGCGCCAGGTCATGCAGGCCCTGCAACAACAGAACGCCGTGACCCCCGCCGGTGTGATCGAGGCAGGGCCCGAGCGCATTTCGGTCCGTACCACCGGGCAGTTCGCCTCGGAGAAGGACCTGCAGACCGTCAACCTGCGCATTAATGACCGCTTCTTCCGCCTGGCCGATATTGCCGATATCGAGCGCGGTTACGTCGACCCGCCTTCGCCAATGTTCCGTTACAACGGCCAGACTGCCATTGGCTTGGCCATCGGCATGAAAGCCGGCGGCAATATGCAGGTGTTCGGCGCGGCGCTGAAAAAGAAGATGGACAGCGTGATCAACGACCTCCCGGTGGGCGTGGGCGTGCACACGGTGTCCGACCAGGCCGTGGTGGTGAAGGAGGCGGTCGGCGGCTTCACCAGTGCACTGTTCGAGGCCGTGGTGATCGTGCTGGCGGTGAGTTTCGTCAGCCTGGGCGTACGGGCCGGGTTCGTGGTGGCCTGTTCGATCCCGCTGGTACTGGCGATGGTCTTCGTGTTCATGGAGTACAGCGGCATCACCATGCAGCGGATCTCGCTGGGCGCGCTGATCATCGCGCTGGGGCTGCTGGTGGATGATGCGATGATCACCGTGGAGGTGATGGTCACACGCCTGGAGATGGGCGAGAGCAAGGAGCAGGCGGCGACCTTCGCCTATACCTCGACCGCATTCCCCATGCTCACCGGCACCCTGGTGACCGTGGCCGGTTTCGTGCCCATCGGCCTCAACGCCAGCTCTGCCGGTGAGTACACCTACACCCTGTTCGCAGTCATCGCCGTGGCGCTGATCGTGTCGTGGGTGGTGGCGGTGTTCTTCGCACCGGTGCTCGGTGTGCACATCCTCAAAGCCGACAAGCTCAAGGCCCACGAGGCCGAACCGGGCCGGGTCGGGCGGGCGTTCGAAGGTGGGCTGCTGTGGTGCATGCGCAACCGCTGGCTGACCATCATCGGCACCATCCTGTTGTTCGCCTTGTCGCTGTTCAGCATGCGTTTCGTGCAGAACCAGTTCTTCCCGTCGTCCGACCGCCCGGAAATCCTCGTCGACCTCAACCTGCCGCAAAACGCCTCGATCGAGGAAACGCGCAAGGTGGTCGATCGCCTGGAGGCAAAGATCAAGGACGACCCGGACCTGGTGCGTTGGAGCACCTACATCGGCCAGGGTGCGGTCCGCTTCTACCTGCCCCTGGACCAGCAGCTGCAGAACCCGTACTACGCCCAGCTGGTGATCGTCAGCAAGGGCTTCGAGGAGCGCGCAGGCATGATGGCGCGCCTGCAAAAATTGCTGCACGAAGAGTTCGTCGGCATCGGCACCAACGTGCAGTCACTGGAAATGGGTCCCCCCGTGGGCAGGCCGATGCAGTACCGGGTCAGTGGCAAGGACATCGACCAGGTGCGCAAGCACGCAATCGACCTGGCCTCGCTGCTCGATGCCAACGAGCACATTGGCGAAATGATCTACGACTGGAACGAGCCCGGTAAGGTGTTGCGCATCGAAATAGCCCAGGACAAGGCGCGCCAGCTGGGGCTGTCGTCCGAAGACGTGGCCAACGTGATGAACAGCATCGTCAGCGGCGCGCCGGTGACCGAAGTCAACGACAACATCTACCTAGTGGATGTGATCGCCCGCGCCGTGGACAGTGAGCGGGGCTCGCCGGACACGCTGCAGAACCTGCAGATCGTCACCCCCAGCGGCACCTCGATACCGCTGCTGGCCTTCGCCACCGTGCGCTATGAGCTGGAACAGCCACTGGTGTGGCGCCGCGACCGCAAGCCGACCATCACCATCAAGGCCTCGGTGGTTGGCGAAATCCAGCCCACCGACCTGGTGGCGCAGCTCAAGCCGAAGATCGACGAATTCGCTAGCCAGTTGCCGGTCGGTTACGACGTGGCTACCGGCGGTACGGTGGAGGAGAGTGCGAAGGCGCAAGGCCCGATCGCGAAGGTTATTCCACTGATGCTGTTCCTCATGGCGACCTTCTTGATGATCCAGCTGCACAGCACGCAGAAGCTGTTCCTGGTGGTCAGCGTGGCGCCGTTGGGGCTGATTGGCGTGGTGCTGGCGCTGTTACCCACGGGCACCCCCATGGGTTTCGTGGCGATCCTCGGCATTCTCGCGCTGGCCGGTATCATCATTCGTAACTCGGTGATCCTGGTAACTCAGATCGACGAGTTCGAGGCCCAGGGGTACTCGCCGTGGAATGCCGTGGTGGAAGCCACCAACCACCGGCGCCGGCCGATCCTGCTGACGGCGGCGGCGGCCAGCCTGGGCATGATCCCGATTGCCCGCGAAGTGTTCTGGGGGCCGATGGCCTACGCCATGATCGGCGGCATCATCAGTGCAACGCTGCTGACGCTGTTGTTCCTGCCGGCGCTGTATGTGGCCTGGTACAAGATCCGCGAGCCAGAACACAGCGAAAAAACTGCACATTGATTCCTGAGAGGGCGGGCGTCATGCCCGCCTTTTAAAACGGTTATATAAACATTCTTAAACAGTATTTTTAAGAATATCCGCGCCTCACTACTATTGCTCTCAAGCCAGGCGCAAATCCCCTTCAAACTCTGCCCGGCACCTCACTCACAGGAGAACGAGCATGAGTGCATCTCTGCGTAGCATCGACGGTCAGGACGAAGCCACCATTCTGCGTGAGATCCAGAGCGCCCTGCGCGATCTGCGTTTCGGTGCGGTGGAGATTACCGTGCACAACGCTCAGGTCGTACAGATCGAGCGCAAGGAGAAGTTCCGCCTGCAACAGCCTGGCAACAAGCCCGGCTGATACCGCACCACCTTCAAAACTAGAAAAATGCCAATCGGGAGCTTCACCATGTCCATCCGCCGTTATGCGCTCGCCGCCCTGGCCAGTGCCGTTTTTGCCGGTTCCGCAATCGCCAAGGACTACGAACTGCTGAACGTGTCCTATGACCCGACCCGTGAGCTGTATCAACAGTACAACGCCGAATTCATCAAGCATTGGCAGCAGGCTCACCCGGATGACAAGGTGAAGATCCAGCAATCCCACGGTGGCTCGGGCAAGCAAGGCCGTGCCGTGATCGACGGCCTGCGCGCCGATGTGGTGACCCTGGCCCTGGCTGGCGACATCGACGAAATCGCCAAGCTCGGCAAGACCCTGCCGGACAACTGGCAGACACGCCTGCCGGACGCCAGCACCCCGTACACCTCGACCATCGTGTTCCTGGTGCGCAAAGGCAACCCGAAAGGCATCAAGGACTGGGGCGACCTGATCAAGAAGGACGTTTCGGTCATTACCCCGAACCCTAAAACCTCCGGCGGCGCCCGCTGGAACTTCCTCGCCGCCTGGGCCTACGGCCTGAAGCAAGGCGGCAGCGAAGACAAGGCCAAGGCTTACGTGCAAGAGCTGTTCAAGCACGTGCCGGTACTGGATACCGGTGCCCGTGGCTCGACCATCACCTTCGTCAACAACGGCCAGGGCGATGTGCTGCTGGCCTGGGAAAACGAAGCCTTCCTGGCATTGAAGGAAGACGGCGGCGCCGACAAGTTCGAAATCGTCGTGCCTTCGCTGTCGATCCTCGCCGAGCCGCCAGTGGCCGTGGTCGACAAGAACGCTCAGAAGAAGGGCAACGAGCAGATTGCCGAGGAATACCTCAAGCACCTGTACAGCCCGGCTGGCCAGAAAATCGCCGCCGAAAACTTCTACCGCCCACGTGACGCGAAGGTCGCTGCCGAATTCGGCAAGCAATTCCCGAAACTGGATTTGGTAACCATCGACAAGGACTTCGGTGGCTGGAAGACTGCACAACCCAAGTTCTTCAACGACGGCGGTGTGTTCGACCAGATCTACCAGGCACAGTAACTGGCCAAGGAAAAGCGGGGCTGCGCAGCAGCCCCGGGATTCAGAGACTTGCACCGGCCCGGGATTGATTCCGGGCTTCGTGCGTTCAACCAGGGATATTTATGTCACGTCGCATTTCCCCCGTCATACCCGGCTTCGGGCTGACGCTGGGCTACACCTTGGTGTACCTCAGCCTGATTGTGCTGATACCGCTGGCGGCCATGTTCATTCATGCATCGCAGCTCACCTGGGAGCAGTTCTGGAACATCATCAGCGCGCCGCGAGTGATCGCCGCGCTGAAGCTGAGTTTCGGCACCGCGCTGTTCGCCGCCATCATCAACGGCGTGATCGGCACCCTGCTGGCCTGGGTGCTGGTGCGCTATACCTTCCCCGGGCGCAAGATCATCGATGCGATGATTGACCTGCCTTTCGCCCTGCCGACGGCCGTTGCCGGTATCGCCCTGACGGCCCTGTATGCCCCGGCAGGTTGGGTGGGCCAGTTCGCCACCGACCTGGGCTTCAAGATCGCCTACACGCCGCTCGGTATCACCTTGGCACTGACGTTCGTCACCCTGCCGTTCGTGGTGCGTACGGTGCAGCCGGTGCTGGCGGACATCCCGCGTGAAGTCGAAGAGGCCGCCGCCTGCCTGGGCGCGAAACCGCTGCAGGTGTTCCGCCACATCCTGGCACCGGCCCTGCTGCCGGCCTGGCTCACCGGCTTCGCCCTGGCCTTTGCCCGTGGCGTCGGCGAGTATGGTTCGGTGATCTTCATCGCCGGCAACATGCCGATGAAGACCGAGATCCTGCCGCTGCTGATCATGGTCAAGCTCGATCAGTACGACTACACCGGCGCGACCGCCATCGGCGTGCTGATGCTGGTGGTTTCCTTCATCCTGCTGCTGCTGATCAACCTGCTGCAGCGCCGTATCGAAACCCCTTGAAGGAGGCCCGGTCATGTCCAGTTCAACCCTGAGCGCCACCGCTGCCGCCAATGCCGCACGGCGTGGCAGTGCCACCTCGCGGCGCATCCTGATCGGCCTTGGCTGGCTGGTGTTTGCGCTGTTCCTTTTGCTGCCGCTGGTGATCGTGGTGTCGCAAGCATTGAAGAACGGCTTCGGTACGTTCTTCGAGGCAATCTTCGAGCCTGATGCGCTGTCCGCGCTCAAGCTGACCTTGCTGGCGGTGGTCATTTCGGTACCGCTGAACCTGGTGTTCGGTGTCAGCGCCGCCTGGTGCGTGAGCAAGTACACCTTCCGTGGCAAGAGTGTGCTGGTCACCCTGATCGACCTGCCGTTCTCGGTGTCGCCGGTGATCGCCGGCCTGGTCTACGTGCTGATGTTCGGCGCCCAGGGTTTGTTCGGGCCTTGGCTGCAGGACCACGACATCCAGATCGTCTTCGCCCTGCCGGGTATCGTCCTGGCGACCATCTTCGTCACGGTGCCCTTCGTTGCCCGTGAACTGATCCCGCTGATGCAGGAGCAGGGCACCCAGGAAGAAGAAGCCGCGCGCCTGCTCGGTGCCAACGGCTGGCAGATGTTCTGGCATGTGACCCTGCCGAACATCAAGTGGGGTCTGATTTATGGCGTGGTGCTGTGTACCGCCCGGGCCATGGGCGAGTTCGGCGCGGTGTCGGTGGTGTCGGGCCATATCCGTGGCGTCACCAATACCTTGCCGCTGCACGTGGAGATCCTCTACAACGAGTACAACCATGTCGCGGCCTTCAGCGTGGCCAGCCTGTTGCTGATCCTGGCGCTCTTCATCCTGCTGCTCAAGCAGTGGAGCGAGAACCGTATTAACCGCCTGCGCCATAGCGCCGCGGAGGAATGATTCATGTCGATTGAAGTTCGTAACGTCAGCAAGCGCTTCAACAGCTTCCAGGCTCTGGACAACATCAACCTGGATATCCACAGCGGTGAGCTGGTAGCCCTGCTCGGCCCGTCCGGCTGTGGCAAGACCACGCTGCTGCGCATCATCGCCGGCCTGGAAACGCCGGATGACGGCAGTATCGTGTTCCATGGCGAGGATGTGTCTGGCCACGATGTGCGTGACCGTAACGTCGGGTTCGTGTTCCAGCACTATGCGTTGTTCCGCCACATGAGCGTGTTCGACAACGTCGCCTTCGGCCTGCGCATGAAACCCAAGGGCGAGCGCCCGAGCGAGAGCAAGATCGCCGAGAAGGTCCACGAGCTACTGAACATGGTGCAGCTGGACTGGCTGTCCGACCGCTACCCCGAGCAGCTTTCCGGTGGCCAGCGCCAGCGTATCGCCCTGGCCCGTGCCTTGGCGGTGGAGCCCAAGGTGCTGCTGCTCGACGAGCCGTTCGGTGCGCTGGATGCCAAGGTGCGCAAGGAGCTGCGCCGCTGGTTGGCGCGGCTGCACGAGGATATCAACCTGACCTCGGTGTTCGTCACCCACGACCAGGAAGAAGCCATGGAGGTGGCGGACCGCATCGTCGTGATGAACAAAGGCGTGATCGAGCAGATCGGCTCGCCCGGTGAGGTGTACGAGAAGCCGGCCAACGACTTCGTCTACCACTTCCTGGGCGACTCCAACCGCCTGGCGCTGAGCGAAGGCCACCACGTGCTGTTTCGTCCGCACGAGGTGTCGTTGTCTCGGCATGAAACCGAAGGGCACCATGCCGCCGAAGTGCGTGACATTCGCCCGCTGGGTGCGACGACCCGGGTGACCTTGAAGGTGGAAGGGCAGAGCGAGTTGATCGAGGCCGAGGTGGTCAAGGACCACGACAGCCTGACCGGGCTCGCGCGTGGCGAGACGCTGTTCTTCAGGCCGAAGGTGTGGCAGAAGGTGGCGGACATCTGATTCGCCTCACGTGTGAAAAGCCCGGGCCTCGTCCCGGGCTTTTTAGTACCTGCAAGATTGATGGGCTGCGCGGCCCTCGCATTTTTCCGATGCCTTGCACGAATATTTCATATGCCTGCAAAGCATCAGGCGGACACCCTAGAGCCAGACCCCGCGAACCTCGCGGGCTAGCGGGACCCCTTTAAAACTTATATTCCCAAAAGATCTAACTTTAATTTTAAACATTACTTTAAGGGATAAGCCTCTGGCCCCGATGATTCAGCCACACACCTGAATCAAGAACCCCAGGAGTTTGATCAATGGGTAATGTCCAGTCGGCCGTCAGGGCCTACGACCAGCCATGGCGCCCGGCACCGGGTGACCTGGTCGAGCTTGGACGGACGCTTCGCCTGCCACTGGGCCAGCTGCGCCTGCAACGCACCCCGGTCAGCGGCCTCAAGCGCCGCGACAAGCTGGCGTTGGCTTTGCTGGTGCTGGCCTTGCACGGCGCCGCCGCGTACTGGGTGAGCCAGGCGCCGACGCCTGAGCTGCCGGTGGTACCGCCACAGATTCCGCCCATGACCATCGAGTTCGCCGCCCCCGCGCCGCCTGTGGTCGAGCCGCCACCACCCGCCCCGGCACCGCCAGTGGTAGAGCCACCGCCACCGGTCGTCGATGAACTGGCCGCCAAGCCCAAGCCGAAGCCAAAACCAGTACCCAAGCCCGTGGCCAAGCAACCGCCCAAGCCACAGCCAAAACCGGTCGAGGCTCCACCGCCCGCGCCCGCGCCGGTGGCTGCCCCGGCCCCGCCTGCGCCACCCGCGCCGGCCCCGGTCACGCCGGCTTCGGCCAATGCCGCGTACCTGAAGAACCCGGCGCCGGAGTATCCGCAGATGGCCCAGCGCCGCGGCTGGGAAGGCACCGTGCTGCTTCGGGTGGAGGTCCTGCCCAACGGCAAGCCGGGCCAGATCCAGCTGCAAAAGAGCAGCGGCCGCGATGCCCTCGATGCCGCCGCGCTGGCGGCGGTCAAGCGCTGGAGCTTCGTGCCCGCCAAGCAGGGCGATGTGGCCCAGGCCGGCTGGGTCAGCGTGCCGATCGATTTCAAGCTTCGTTGATTTTCGCCAGACCATTATTCGCAGAACATAGGAAGACACCCTCATGAGCCTGTTGGCATCCCCCCTCGAGTCCGTTGAAAGCGCAGTCATCTGGCTGCTGGTCGGTTTTTCTGTCGTCACCTGGGGCCTGGCCCTGGTCAAGGTCGTGCAGTTCGTGCGGCTGAAGAACCAGGACAAACGCTTCCACCAGCAATTCTGGGCAGCTTCGAGCCTGGACTCGGCAGCGGAAATCAGCCATGAGTTGCCAGGCCCGGCGGCCCGTGTGGCCCAGTCCGGCTACGCCGCGATTGCCGTCGGCGACGCGCAGGCCAACGACCTGAGCCACGCGATCAACCACCAGGACCGCTTGGAGCGCGCCCTGCGCCAGCAGATCGTGCGTGAGCGCCGCTCGCTGGAAACCGGCCTGGCCGTGGTGGCCAGTATCGGCAGCACCTCGCCGTTCATCGGCCTGTTCGGCACCGTGTGGGGCATCATGGAAGCCCTCAAGGGCATCAGTGCGGCGGGCTCGGCCAGCCTGGAAACCGTGGCCGGCCCGATCGGCGCGGCGCTGGTCGCCACCGGTGTGGGTATCGCCGTCGCCGTGCCGGCGGTGCTGGTCTACAACTACTTCCTACGTCGTCTCAAACTGACCGCCGCCGACCTGGATGATTTCGCCCACGACTTCTACAGCCTGGCGCAGAAGAGTGCCTTCCGCGTACTGGTGCACCCTGCAGTGCAAAAGGCCCAGGCCGGTTTCACCCAGCCGGTGAAGGAGGCGTCCTGATATGGCCTTTTCGACCCAGGACAACGACGAAGTCCTCAGTGAAATCAACGTCACGCCCTTGGTGGACGTCATGCTGGTGCTGCTGGTGGTGTTCATCGTCACCGCGCCCCTGCTGACCAACGCCATCCCCATCAACCTGCCCAAGACCGAGGCTGTGGCCCCGGTGGAGCAGAAGGACCCGCTGGTGGTGAGCATCGATGGCGGCGGCAAGCTGTTCATCAACAAGGACGAGATCCAGCCGGACCTGCTGGAAACCAACCTCAAGGCCGCCAAGGCCAAGGACGCGCAAGTGCGTGTGCAACTGCAGGCCGACGATGGCGTGAACTACGGCGAAGTGGCACGCGCCATGGCCGCAATCGAACGTGCTGGCATCAGCAAACTGGCGGTGATCACCGCGCGCTGACCGGCGAATCTGCTTCAGGCAAGTGCTTATGGGCCGTATCTCTTGGCAGGGGTAGGCCCTTTTTTTTGCTGAAAAGCCAATCTCTAAGAAATAAATTTGGTTATTAATAAATAGCTTCTTATTCCTTTACGAATATAACTCCCTCCCTATACTTGTCTGCAAGCACGCAAACTTACCGGAGGCGTCCCCATGCGCAATGAGTCGATTCGTTACCTGATTGTGCCGGGCTGGCAAGGATCGCCAGACAACCATTGGCAGAGTCACTGGCAGCGCACCTTGCCCAACAGCGCCAGGGTCGAGCAGCTTGACTGGCTGACCCCGCTGCGTGAGGACTGGGTGCAGGCGTTGGAGCTGGCGATTGCCGCCCAACCGTCGCCGGTGATTCTCATTGCCCACAGCCTGGGCTGCATCACCGTCGCCCATTGGGCCGCACAGGCCAGCCCGACCCTGGTGCGCCGCGTGCGTGGCGCACTGCTGGTGGCCCCGGCGGACGTCGAGCGGCCAACCTGCTCGCCGGCCTTGCGCAACTTCGCGCCGATCCCGCTGCAGGCATTGCCGTTCCCCAGCCAGGTGGTCAGCTCCGACAACGACCCGGCGGTGAATGTGCCGCGGGCGCTGTACCTGGCTCAGGCCTGGGGGGCCGAAGCGGGGTTGCTGAGCAACGCCGGGCATATCAACGTCAAATCCGGGCATGAACGCTGGGAGCAGGGGTTCGCTTACCTGTACCGCCTGCAAAGCCGGGTCGAGCAGCGCGCGTTGCGCCGCGCCTGATCGGCCCTACTGTTTATCGTTAGCCTGACGCCCGGCCGCTGGAGGCCTGGGGCGGGAGTTCGTCATGACCTTTCAAAACCCATTTGGCCAGCCACTGCTGACCTTCCCTGAACTGGACAAGAGCCCGCTGAGCATTCGTGCCAAGGCGCTGGTGTTCATCGACCCACGCTCGCAGCAGTTGCGCCAGGCCCTGGAGCGCCTGGCGCCGCAACCGCTGCCGGTGCTGATCCGTGGGGAGACCGGCACCGGCAAGGAGCTGCTGGCCCGGCAGATCCACCGCGCCAGTGACCGTGGCGGGCTGTTCGTTTCGGTCAACTGCGCGGCCATCAGCCACACCTACGCCGACGCCGAACTGTTCGGCTACAGCGCCGGTACCCACGGCGGTACCGCCAGCAGCCGCGCCGGCTGGTTCGGCTCGGCCAACGGCGGCACGCTGTACCTGGATGAGATTGCCGACTTGCCACTGGAGATCCAGGGCAAGTTGCTCGCCGCCCTGGAAAACCGCGAAGTGACACGTGTCGGCGCGCAGCAGCCGCAGCCGGTGGACGTGCGCCTGGTCGCCGCCACCAGCATCGACCTGGCGCGGGTGGTGAAGGCCGGCAGGTTCAATGAGCGCTTGTACCAGTATCTGCGCGAGGGCGCGCTGGAGCTGCCGCCGTTGCGCGAGCGCCGCGGCGATATCCTGCCGCTGGCCGAGTATTTCGTGGGCATCTACACCGCCCGCCTGCAACGCCCGGTGCCGCTGATCAGCGAGGCGGCCCAGCAGCTGCTGGAGGCCCACGCCTGGCCGGGCAACACCCGCGAGCTTGAGAACATCATCCACTTCGCCCTGCTGGTGAATGACAGCGAAGAGATCCTGCCAGAGGACCTCGACCTGCCAAACCCCGCACGCTAGACGTGGCTAATAAGCAAAGTCGCTGATGGCAGTTTGTTTTTGGAATAAGCAGCTAATTAAAAGGTATTGTTGCGGAATAAAAAATCTCGGTATCTTCCGCCTCACGCCCACTGATGAAACGGTTGGGCACTCGACTTCGCCATCGCCGATGGCCAGAAACAGAACAAGGACCACCATGAAGAAGACCCTGCTGACCACCGCCCTGGCCGCCGCCCTGTCGTTCTCCGGCCTGGCTGCCGCCGCCGAGAAGCTGGTGGTTGCCGCCACTCCGGTACCCCACGCCGAAATCCTCGAGCTGATCAAACCGACCCTGGCCAAAGAGGGCGTGGACCTGCAGATCAAGGTCTTCACCGACTATGTACAGCCAAACGTGCAGGTCGACCAGAAGCGCCTGGACGCCAACTACTTCCAGACCCTGCCGTACCTGAAGAGCTTCAATGAAGGTAAAGGCACCCACCTGGAAACCGTGATCGGCGTGCACGTCGAACCGTTTGGTGGTTACTCGAAGAAGATCAAGAATTTGTCAGAGCTGAAGGACGGCGCCACTGTTGCCATTCCTAACGAAGGTAGCAACAGCGGCCGTGCCCTGATTCTGCTGCAGAAGGCTGGCCTGATCACCCTGAAAGACCCGAAGAACGCGCTGGCCACCCCGAAAGACATCGCCGAGAACCCGAAGAACCTGAAGTTCAAGGAGCTTGAATCGGCCATGCTGGCACGCGTCCTGGACCAGGTCGACCTGGACATGATCAACACCAACTATGCGCTGGAAGCCGGCCTGAACCCGGCCAAGGATGCACTGGTGATCGAGGGTAGCGACTCGCCGTACGTGAACTTCCTGGTTGCCCGCCCGGACAACAAGAACAGCGAAGCGATCCAGAAGCTGGCCAAGGCCCTGACCAGCCCTGAGGTGAAGGAATTCATCGCCAAGAAATACAGCGGTGCGGTACTGCCGGCGTTCTGATCCGGCCCAGTATGAAAAACGCCGACGCATTTGCGTCGGCGTTTTTGTTTGTGGCTGGGAGTGATTGAAGGGTCGGCTTTACCGGCCTTTTCGCGGGCAAGCCCGCGAAGGGGCCACTGCAGGTAACGGCTCAGGTACTAGCGACCCAAAGCGCGGCGCAGTGCCAGCAGCCACAAAAGTTGTTCGTTGGTATCAGTCGAGCAGGGGCTATTCATCGTTATCGTCCTTGTTAGGGTGATGGCCGTGCAAGTCGCGGTCTGAAGCTGTTTGAGAGGGCAGCGCGAAGAAAGTTTCAGTGATATCAATATGCAATAAAGGTATTTATGAAAAGTTTTTTATACCTTTAAAGTCTACTGATCGTGCTTTGGCGCACACCTCAGAATTCCCCCATGCCGCAGTCTCCAAACCCTGTGTCGAGGCGATATCCATGACCTTCGACACCGCCTTCATTCTCAGCACATTGCCAGCCTTCTTCAAGGCCGTGGGCGTGACCTTGCAGGTCGGCCTGATTGCCATTGCCACTTCAATGCTGGTGGCACTGCTTAACGCCACGATCCTGGTATTGCGTACCCCGTACCTGTGGCGCCTGGTCAAAGGCTATGTGGAACTTGCGCGCAACACGCCGCTGCTGATCCAGCTGTTCTTCATCTACTTCGCCTTGCCCAGCCTGGGCCTGAAGGTTTCCGGCTTCGCCGCCGCGATCATCACCATGACCTTCATGGGCGGTGCTTACCTCACCGAGGTGCTGCGTGCCGGCGTCGAGTCGGTGCCGCAGGCGCAGCTGGAGTCGGGGCGCTCCATCGGCCTGTCCGAGGGCCAGCTGCTGCGCCACGTGATCCTGCCCCAGGCCGGCATCCTCAGCCTGCCGGCACTGTTCGCCAACTTCATCTTCCTGCTCAAGGAAACCACTGTGGTGTCGGCGGTGGCGGTGCCCGAGATCCTTTACACGACCAAGAACTACATCGCCCTGTACTACAAGACCTACGAGATGCTCGCTGTGCTGACACTGCTTTGCGTGCTGCTGTTCCTGCCGCTGTCGCTGCTGCTGCGCTACCTGGAAAGGAGGCTGCAACATGGCCAGTTCGGCTCCTGAACTGCTGCTGGTGTCGCTGCCGCAACTGGCCAAGGGCGCGGCGCAGACGCTGGCGATTTCGGCACTGGGTATTGTCTTTGCCACGCTGGGTGGCGTGCTCTACGGCGTATTGGCGACACTCGGCCATCGCTTCTTGAACATCGTCTTGCAGGTTTACCTTGAGCTGTTTCGGGCGATCCCGGTGCTGGTCTGGCTGTACCTGGTGTTCTTCGGCCTGCCGATCTTCTTTGCCTTGAGCATCCCCAGCTTCTGGTGCGCGGTGCTGGTACTCGGCCTGTGGGGCGCGAGCGAGGTCGGCGAGGTGGTGCGAGGGGCGCTGCAGTCATTGCCGCGGGGCCAGCGCGAAGCGGGGCTGTCGATTGGCCTGTCCAGTGGACAACTGTACGGCTACGTGCTGCTGCCGCAGGCGCTCAAGCGCATGACCCCGCCGACCATCAACATCTACACGCGGATCATCAAGACCAGTTCGCTGGCGGTGTTGATCGGTGTGGTCGAAGTCATCAAGGCCGGCCAGCAGATCATCGAACGCACCTACGAATCGGTGCTGATCTACGGTGTGCTGTTCCTGTTTTTCTTCATCGTCTGCTATCCGCTTTCCGCCGCCTCGCGCGTGCTCGAACGGCGCTGGGCCACCTCATGACTGCACTGATCGAATTCCAGGGTTTCAACAAGTATTACGGCGAGCACCAGGTGCTCGATCACGTCGACCTCACGGTCCGTGCCGGCGAAGTGGTGGTGATCCTCGGCCCCAGCGGCTGCGGCAAGAGCACCTTGCTGCGTTGCCTGAATGGCCTGGAGCAGGCCCACAGCGGCCACTTGCGCCTGGAGGGCGAAGAGCTGCTGGCGCCCGGCACCGACTGGCGCCAGGTGCGCCAGCGGGTGGGCATGGTGTTCCAGAGCTATCACTTGTTCGGCCACATGAGCGTGATCGACAACCTGCTGCTCGGCCCGCTCAAGGTGCAGAAGCGCGAGCGCGCCGAAGCCCAGGCACAAGCCGAAGCGTTGCTGGCCAGGGTCGGGTTGCTGGACAAGCGTGACGCGTTCCCGCGGCAGTTGTCCGGCGGCCAGCAGCAACGTATCGCCATTGTCCGTTCACTGTGCATGAACCCGCAGGTGATGCTGTTCGACGAAGTCACCGCCGCCCTCGACCCCGAGTTGGTCAAGGAAGTGCTGCAGGTGATCCAGGGCCTGGCCCGCGACGGCATGACCTTGCTCATCGTTACCCACGAAATGGCCTTCGCCCGCGCGGTGGCCGACCGCATCGTGTTCATGGAGGCCGGCAGGATCCTTGAACAGAGCGACCCCGAGAGCTTCTTCAGCCAGCCGCGGACCGCACGAGCGCAGCAGTTTCTGGACAAATTCTCCTTCGTCGAAAGCCTGCCGAAGACACTGCATAAGGAAGTCTCATGAAAACTGCCCCGCTTACTAAACTGCTGGCGCCGCTGTTTGGCCTGGCCCTGCTGGCTGGCTGCAACAAGGCTGAGGAGCCGGCCAAGCCCGCCGCTGCTTCGCCGGCCACCAGCTACCTGGAAACCATCAAGGCGCGTGACAAGTTGATCGTCGGGGTGTTTACCGACAAACCGCCGTTCGGCTTCGTCGACGAAAGCGGCCGCTATGTTGGTTTCGACACCGACATCGGCCGCCGCCTGGCCCGTGACCTGCTGGGCGACGAGAACAAGGTGGAGTTCGTCGCCGTCGAACCGGCCAGCCGCATTCCGTTCCTGCAGAGCGACAAGGTCGACCTGATCCTCGCCAACATGACCGTCACCCCAGAGCGCAAGGAAGCGGTGGACTTCACCAACCCCAACCTGCGCGTGGCGGTACAGGCCATCGTTGCCGATGGCAGCGCGGTGCAGAAGCTCGATGACCTGGCCGACAAGACCATCATCGTCACCACAGGCACCACGGCCGACATCTGGCTGACCAAGAACCACCCGGACTGGAAACTGCTCAAGTTCGAGAAGAACAGCGAGTCGCTGCAAGCCCTGGCCAACGGCCGTGGCGATGCTTACGCCCAGGACAACCTGATCCTGTTCAGCTGGGCCAAGCAGAACCCAGGCTACCGCGTATTGCCGCAGTTGCTGGGCGAAGAGGCGCCGATCGCGCCGGCGGTGAAGAAGGGCAATACCGAACTGCGTGACTGGGTGAATGCCGAGCTGGCCAAGCTGGGTGAGGAGAAGTTCCTGCTCAAGCTGTATGACCAGTATGTGCGCAAGGAACTGAGCGACGACACCAAGCCTGAGAGCGTGATTGTCGAAGGCGGCAAGTGGCAGGGTTGATGATGTAAATGGGGCTGCAGAGCAGCCCCAATCACATCAAGCGTTACGCGGTAGCCAGTTCAACAGGAAATCATTGACCACCTGCGGGTTCTCCAGACTGGAGATATGCCCCGCCGCCGGAATCAGCGCCGCCAGGCAGCCGATGATTCGCGACATCTCGACAGACTCTGCAGGCGGCCGCGGAATATCCTGATCCCCACACATGACAATCGTCCTATCACCGGCCAGTTCAGCCAGACATGACAATTTGTCAGACCTGCCGAAAATCACCCGGCCCATCGGCTCAAGGCTCTGGAGAATGGTTTCGGCACTGCTGGCCTTGAGGTCGGCGCGAAATTGTTCGCGAACTTCCGGTACCGTCTGCCCTCCGGCATGGAAAAAGATCGGCACGATGATATCCAGCAGCGCATCGCTGAAGCAGCCCGCAGCGCTGGCCGCATCCAGCAGGGCAAAGTACTTGAGGCGGGTCGCTTCCGGTTCGGCGCCCACGTAGGTATCCATCAATACCACGCGGTCGACCCGCGACGGGTGATCAGCAGCCAACTCGGCGCCCCACATACCGCCAACTGAGAGGCCGACCAGATGGCATCGGGGGATGTCCAACGCATCCAGCAATGCCAAGTGTTGCCGTGCCAGGGCGGTCATGTCGGTGGTTGTGTCCGGCGGTGCATCGGAGTCGCCGTGCCCCCACAGCTCGGGCACGATGACCCGAAAGTGCTGTGACAGGGCCTCGATCTGCTGCTGCCACATCGCGGCTGACCACAGGTAGCTGTGACCGAGCAGCACGGGAAAGCCCTGGCCTTGGTCGACGTAGCTCATGCGCGCGCCGTCAATTTCGATGAAATTCTTCTGCATTGTGTTTTCCATCAAAGGGAGGAACAGCTTTAACGTAACGGGCTCAAGCGTAACGTGCTCTGCGCTGGGACAATCCCCATTTGTGCCCTGGAATAGCGCCCGTTGATGTAGTCCTCTGCCTGGTCGGCGTAATGGCGATCAAACGGCACGCCGCTTTGCCCGACCGGGTTACTGGTCAGCGCCTGCCCGGCATCGGCAAAGTCGATCAGTCGCCGTGTCGACGGACCATAGGTCACCGGCCACGGTGCCGGCCCAATCTTCGCCGATAAGTTGTTGGGCACTTCATGAGTGCCGGGCGCCGCAAACGGCCCCACATTGAAAACCAGGTTCAGCGGCTTCTTCACCCCCAGCGGATGGTTGTGCGTCAGGGTGTGAGCCTTGCCCCACTGCCAGCTGGCCGGGTCGTTGCCGAAAGTGTCGCGCAAGTGTTTGAGCGTCTGCTGCCAGGCGATGCGCACGACGGCGGTGCGGTCGGTACGCTCGTTCGCCCCCTGCGTGTTCCACCACGGCGACTCGGCATCGGCGGCCAGGCGTGGCAGGGCGGCATCGATGGCGCGGGTGCTGATCAGCACCGGGAACCAGGTGTCGCCCAATTCGTCATGCAGGGCGGTGTACGCCAGTTGGTACAGGAACTGGTTGAACAGCGTGGCGCTGGTCGATTCCAGTGGGTAATCGCCACGCCAGGCCGCCAGTTGCTCGACCAGTTCCTTTTCCTCATCGCCCTGGGCGACGCTGCGCAAGGTCGCCAGCAACGGCGCCAGGGTACGTGGGCCATAGTCGTTGGCGGTGTCCAGTTGCAGCGCCTGGCTGTTCTCGATGTCCCATTTCACCTCGGGGTTGGCCAGGTGGCGCTCCAGCTGTCGGCCCCGGTCCGCCAGGTTGTAGTAGCCCGGTACCGGCACCACGGCGGGCGGCTGGTAGTTGGCCGACACGATGTAGCCGCTGGCCGGGTTTTCCTGTTGTGGGTTGACGCTGAACGGGTAGAAGCCCGGCTTGTCGGCCTGTGGGCTGGCGCCATCGAGGATGAAGGTCGGGTTGACGCCCTCCGGTCGGATCGGCAGTTGCGCCGCAGCCCACCAACCAATGTCGCCCCGCGCATTGGCCCAGACGAAGTTCAGCCCCGGCGCCTGAACCTTGGCCGCTGCCTCGCGCATCTTGGCCAGGGTGTCGGCGCGGTTGAGCTGGTAGAAGCCTTCGAGTATCGGATTCTGGGTTTCGAGGAATGCCCACCACATGGCAATTGGCGTTGTGCCTGCAGTCGCACCCAGAACCTCGTTGACGATTGGCCCGTGAGGTGAGCGCCGCAGGTTGACGGTCACCGGCTGCTCACCTTTCACGGCGATCTTTTGTTCGGTCTTTTCCAGTGTTCGCCATTGGCCATCGACCATGACCTGATCGCTATCGGCCGGGTTGACCTTTTCCGCAATCAGGTCGACATCGTCGTTCTGGAACATGGTCAGGCTCCAGCCGAAGTCGCGGTTGTGCCCGAGCAGTGCAAACGGGTTTAGCGCCTGGAAGTAGCCGTACAAGTTGAACCCTGGCGCCGACAGTTCGGCCTCGTACCAGACCGCCGGCACCGCGAAACTGATGTGCGGGTCACCGGCCAGCAGTGGTTTGCCGCTGCGGGTGCGGCTGCCAGCCACGGCCCAGGCGTTGCTGCCCTCGAACTGCGGGATGCCGGCATCGCCAAGGGCTTCGTGGCTGAGCCGCGCCAGGGCTTCAAGGCTCTGCCAGTCGGCCGCCGCCAGCGGTGTACCCAGTGCACCGTCAGGCCGCCAGTCGAGGTCGAAAATGTGCAGATACTGCGCACCGAGCTGGTCGCGGATGTAGGTGAGCGCGGGTTCGGTGCGGAACGCGGCGGCGAAGCTGTAGGCCAGGTAGCCGGCGATGCTCAAGGTGTCTTCAGCGGTAAACGGCCTGGGCGTGATACCGATCAGGTCGAACTCCATCGGCTTGGGGTGGCTGGCCTGCCAGGTATTGATCCCATCGAGATAGGCTTGCAAGGCCTGCCAGGCGGGCGACTGGCGGTCCAGGCGCTGAACCATCAGCGCCGCCTGGTCGCGGATGCGCAGGCTGCGGAACAGGGTATCGGTTGGCAGCAGCTTTTCGCCCAGTACCTCGGCCAGCTCACCCCGCGCCAGGCGGCGCATGATTTCCATCTGGAACAAGCGGTCCTGGGCATGCACGTAGCCCAGGGCGCGGTACAGGTCCGCTTCGTTTTGCGCCTGCAGGTGCGGTACACCGCGGGCGTCATAGCGCACGCTGACCGGGGCCTGCAGGCCGGCCATTGCCACTTCGCCTTCACGCTGCGGCAATTTGCCGTGCGCGTACCAGTAACCGGCGCCGGCGGCCATGGCCACGACCACGGCCAGCAGGGTCAGGCTGCGTTTCATCGAGACTCCTTGTGCATACGAGCGGAAACTGTGGTCCGATCATCGACGGTTTCGCGAACACAGCATAGCCCCCGACAGGAGTATCCATGTCCCTCAGCGAAAAACAGAAAATGCTCAGTGGTCAGCTCTACCACCCCAGTTGCCCCGAGCTGCAGGCCGAGCAGATCGCCAACAAGCACTGGATGCAGCGCTACAACACCAGCCATGAATTACTCAACGAAGCGCGCAACGGCCTGCTCGCCGAGCACTTCGCCCATGTGGGTGAAGGCACGGTGATTCGCCCGCCATTCTTCTGCGACTATGGCTACAACATCCGCGTTGGCACAAACACCTTCATGAACTTCAACTGCGTGATTCTCGACGTGCTGCCGGTGCGCATTGGCGATGACTGCCAGATCGGCCCGGCGGTACAGATCTACACCGCCGACCACCCACTCGACCCCGAGCAGCGGCGCAGCGGGCTGGAAAGCGGGCGGCCGGTGACCATCGGCAACAATGTGTGGATTGGCGGCGCGGCGATCATCCTGCCCGGGGTGAACATTGGCGACAACGCGGTGGTCGGCGCCGGCAGCGTGGTAACCCGCGATGTGCCGGCGGGCGCGGTGGTGGTGGGTAACCCGGCGCGTGTGCGTCAGCCGGCCCAAGGGCAGTAACAGCCGACCGCCAGGGTATTCGACGCAGTGACCTGGCGGCCATCGAGCAGTGCCTTGAGGATCGGCTCGATGAAGCTGTTGCTGGCGTTGCACACCGCGCCTTCGCTGTAGGGGCCGAAGTAGGCGAGGTGGCCCTGGCGGTCCCAGATTGCCACGGCGGGGGAGGCGGGCAGCTGTGCGCTGCCGGGCAGGTTGGCGATGGGCTGCAGGCCAGCCAGGTTGGCGGGCAGCTGGCCGTGGCTGCCGGGCTTCTGCACGACATGGAAGGTTACGTCATTACCGGCAAAGTGGCTGACCAGCTCGCCCAGGTGCTGCTGGTTGCCGACGTTGCACGGGCAGGCCGGGTCCCAGAAGTGCACCACGCGGATCGGCCCAGGACCTGCTAATTCGGCGGGAAGGCGCAGCTGGGCGCCGTCGAACAGGGTGGCCTGGTTGTCGAACGGGCGCAGGTAGCGCGACTGGAAGTTGTCATAGGCCCACCACAGCACGGCGGTGCACAGCAGGAGTGCAAGGGCGGTCAAAATGGATTTCATGGTGTTGCTCATTTGAAGGTAGCCAAGCTTGCCACGACGAGGCCAAGAGCTGAATATCCCAGGTCAATACTCGCTTCGCTGTGGATGTACCCGATGCCCGCTGCTTTTCACCCCGACCTTTTGCGCCCCAGCCTCGCGCCACTGAGCGCGCGCGAGCCGCTGTCTGCCCTGGCGCAGGACTACCAGCGCTTCTATGGCCTGGACCTGCAGGCGCAGAGCTGGCTGGGCGGCTTCCAGGCGGCGGGGTTCGAGCTGGTCGGGCAGGTCTGGCTGCCGCCGCAACCTGTGGCGACGCTGTTTCTGCTGCATGGTTACTACGATCACATGGGGCTGTATCGGCACGTGATCGAGTGGGCGTTGAAGCAGGGTTATGCGGTCATCAGCTGTGACCTGCCCGGGCATGGGCTGTCTAGCGGCGCGCGCGCCAGCATCACCGATTTCGCGCTGTATCAGCAGGTGCTGGAGGCCTTGTTCGAACAAGCGTGCGGCCTTGAACTCCCGCGCCCGTGGCACTTGTGCGGGCAAAGCACGGGTGGGGCGATAGCGGTGGACCACTTGCTGCACAAGGGCGCGCAGAGCCCGATCGATGGCCAGGTGATCCTCTTGGCACCGCTGGTTCGGCCCCGTGCCTGGCTGTGGTCGAAAGTCAGTTATCGGGTGCTGCGCCACTTCGTCAATGGCATCGAGCGGCGTTTCAGCGAAAACACCAACGACCCGGCCTTCCTGCCTTTCCTGGAAGCCGACCCGCTCCAGCCGCGACGCTTGCCGACCGCCTGGGTCGGCGCGCTGATGGCCTGGGTCAAGCGCATCGAGGCGGCCCCGTGCAGCACGCGGCGGCCGTTGATCGTGCAGGGCGAGGCGGACGGCACGGTGGATTGGCCGTACAACCTCAAAGTGCTCAAGGCCAAGTTCAGCGAACCGCAGATCCTCATGCTGCCCGATGCCCGCCACCATCTGGCCAACGAGCTGCCGGGCATCCGCCAGCGCTATTTCGACTTCATCGGCCAGCGCCTGGGCTGATCACTTGAGGTTGGCGCCGTTCTGGCCGACCGCCAGCCCTGCGCGCACGGCCGCCACGGCGGCCTGGTAGTACGCCTTGCCTTCCGGCGATTCGGCGAAGGTGGCAAATTCTTCGAGCTCGGCGTCGGACAGGCCGCGGTACACGTACAGCAGGGTGTTATTAAGGTCTTCGCCAATCTGGCTCATCAACCGCTGGCGCTGGCCATCGAGCAACCCTTGGGCCTGGCCGCCGCCGAACAGGCCGGGGATCATCGAACTGAGGCTGTCGGCCGCCACCCCGGCAATTGCCAGGCTGACTTCGGCACCGGCCTCACGGGCCGGCAAGGCCTGGGCCAGATGGCCGATGATCAGCAGGCGGTTGTCGCTGGCCTGGATTTTCGGCAAGCCCTTGGCATTCTTGGCCAGCTGGTCCTTGCGCGTGGCCAGCAGTTCGGCGGCGACGATCTTGCGCCCCAGCGGCGACTGGAAAAACGCCAGCGCCGGCGCAGGGTTGGGCAAGGCGCTGCGCAGCTGCGCCTGGGCACGGCGGTCCATGCCTTCAGCCTGAAAGCGCTGATTGCTGTTGTTGACCAGCGCCTGGTAAACCGCAGGCGGCAGGCTGTTGCGATAGCGCTGCTGGGCGGCGCTCACCGCATCGTTGAAATGGGCGCGCTGGTCGGGCCAGCCGGCGGCCTTGTACAGCTGATCGAGGCTGTCTGCCCAGACAGGCATGGTGCAGATCATCAGCAGAAGCAGGGAAAACAGACGGCGCATTCAGGACTCCTGTCGGCAGGTGGCTATTGTCCTTGGCTGGGCGCCGGTTTGTCGAGACAGGCGCGTGATTCTCAGCCAAGTGGCGCTGTGCGAGGGCAGGGACAATGGATATGATGCGCGCCATGCACATCTCCCCTGAACACCCGATGCTTGCGGCCGTCGTCGACGATCTGGCCACCCATGGCTGGTCGCAGCAGGCGCTTTTTCTGCCTGGCGAACTGGTGCGCGCGCTGGCGACCGAATGTCGGCGCCGTGATGCCGAAGGCCAGCTCAACCCGGCCGGGGTGGGGCGCGGCGTTTCCCAGGAAGTGCGCGAGGCGATCCGGGGCGACCAGATCCAGTGGATCGACCCCGGCCAGGCCGAGGCCTGCGACCAGTACCTGGAGGCCATGGACCAGCTGCGCCTGGCCATCAACCAGGGCTTGTTCCTGGGCCTGGAAGACTTCGAATGCCATTTCGCCCTGTACCCGCCAGGGGCGTTCTACCGCCGGCACCTGGACCGCTTCCGTGACGACGACCGGCGCATGGTTTCCGCCGTGTTCTACCTCAATGACGATTGGCAGCCGCAGGATGGCGGCCAGTTACGCATGTTCCTGGCTGACGATGTGGTTCATGACGTGCAGCCCGTGGCCGGCAATCTAGTGATTTTCCTCTCGGGCGAGGTGCCGCACGAAGTCTTGCCCGCCGGGCGTGAGCGGTTGTCATTGACCGGTTGGTTCAGGCGCCGTGGCAATGACCCGTTCTGACCTGCCCAAGGTGCTGGTGAGTGCCTGCCTGCTGGGGCAACCAGTGCGTTATGACGGGCGAGCCAGTGGCCATCCTGACCTGTTGCAGCGCTGGCAGGCCGAAGGGCGAGTGGTGCCGCTGTGCCCGGAAGTGGCTGGCGGTTTGCCAACACCGCGCCCGCCGGCGGAGATTCCGGGGGGCCAGGGTAGCGAGGTGCTCGACGGTGGCGCGCAGGTGATTACCGTGCAGGGCGAGGATGTCAGCGCTGCGTTTCTGGCCGGTGCGCAACAGGCGCTGACGCGGGTGCGCCGGCATAACATTCGGGTGGCGGTGCTGAAGTCGGGCAGCCCTTCGTGCGGCAATCGCCTGACCTACGATGGCACGTTTGCCGGGGTGAAGGTGCCGGGGGAAGGGGTGACCACCGCGCTGCTGCGTCGCGAGGGGGTGCTGGTGTTCAGCGAGCTGGAGCTGGAAGAGGCGGAGCGAGCGTTGGCTGGGCTTTCGGTCTAGTTCTGTACCGGCCCCGTCGCGGGTGAACCCGCGAAGGGGCCGGTACAGGCAATAAATCATCTACTGCCCGGCAGCAGTCTCCTGCACACCCTTGAACCATTTCTGCTCAAGCTCCGCAGTTCGCCCGCTGTCCTTGAGCCGCTGCAGCGCGTTGTTCACCGCGCTCTCGAACGCCGGGTTGCCCTTCTGGAACGGAATCACCAGTTTCTTCTCGCCGAACGGCTGGCTCACATCGAACGGTGTGTCGGCCTTGGGCGCGCTGTCCGACGGGGTCAACGTGATGTCGTAGGTGCCACTTTGTACCCCCGGCAGTGCTTCAGCGGGAGGGGTTTCGATGAACTCGGCGCGCAGGTCAAGCTGCTTGGCCAGCTCCTGCCCGAACTCGATCTCGAAGCCGGTCAGGTGGTCGTTTTCCTTGAAGGCATAGGGTGAGTTGTCGGCCTGCACGGCAATGCGCAGTTCGCCCCGGTCGGCGATTTCGTCTATCAGCTCGGCCTGAGCCAATGGAGTGATCAGTACTGCCAGCAGTACGCCTATGGTCGAACGCATGTAATGCCCCTTTCTTTGGCAAATGAATTACTTTCGCCACGGCTTTCTTCCTCGCCGTGGTCGAGCGCAGCCTATGACCTTGAAGCCTTGGCGAGGTTTAACCCTAACTGAAATATTTGTCTTTGTGGGCTATGGTGAACTACCGCCGCCGTAGGAATTTTCTGGCTGCGGCTTTCAAGTGAATCACAGGAGAAGTGAATGAACAGCCTATTTTCGCGTGCTGCCGTTGCCGGTCTGCTGATGGGGGCCTCGGTATTGGCCAGCGCTGCGGATGCGCTGAAGAGCCAGGAGCCGCCCAAGGATGCCAAGGTCTTCATCGTTTCCCCCGCCGATGGTGCAACGGTCGACAAGACCTTCACCGTCAAGTTCGGTATCGAGGGCATGGGCCTCAAGCCTGCGGGTGACCAGACCCCGCACACTGGCCATCACCACCTGCTGGTGGATGTCGACAAGGAGCCTGTGGCCGACCAGCCCCTGCCAACCAGCCTGATGCCGGAGAGCGGTGTCGCGCTGCCGGCGGGCCCGCAGGTGCTGCATTTCGGCAAGGCGCAGACCGAGGCCACCCTTACCCTCACGCCAGGCAAGCACACGCTGCAGCTGGTGTTGGGCGACCAGTATCACGTGCCGTTCAAGCCGAGCGTCGAATCGAAGAAGATCACCGTTGAGGTGAAATAACCCGACGTCGGCAGACAAAAAAAGGGAGGCCACGAGGGCCTCCCTTTTTCATCCAGCGATCACGCTCAGAACAGAACGCGCGAGCGGATGGTGCCCTTGACGTGCTGCAGCTTCTCTTGCGCCAGGTCGGAGTACTCGGCATCGACGTCGATGACCACGTAGCCCACTTTCTCGTTGGTCTGCAGGAACTGACCGGAGATGTTGATACCGTTTTCGGCGAAGACTTTGTTGATCTCGCTGAGCACGCCTGGGATGTTTTCGTGGATGTGCAGCAGGCGGTGCTTGCCTGGGTGCGCCGGCAGGGCCACTTCCGGGAAGTTGACCGAGGATACCGAGGTACCGTTGTCGCTGTACTTGACCAGCTTCTCGGCCACTTCCAGGCCGATGTTGGCCTGGGCCTCGGCGGTGGAACCACCGATGTGCGGGGTCAGGATCACGTTGTCCAAGCCGCGCAGCGGGCTTTCGAACTCTTCGTCGTTGGAGCGCGGCTCGATCGGGAACACGTCGATGGCGGCGCCGATCAGGTGCTTGTCCTTGATCGCTGCGGCCAGGTGGTCCAGCTCGACCACGGTGCCACGGGCAGCGTTGATCAGGATCGCGCCCTTCTTCATTGCACGGATTTCCTTCTCGCCGATCATCCACTGGGTGGATGGCAGCTCAGGCACGTGCAGCGAAACGATGTCGGCCAAGCCCAACAGTTCGTTCAGGCTGGTGACCTGCACGGCGTTGCCCAGTGGCAGCTTGGTCAGCGGGTCGTAGAAGTAGACCTGCATGCCGAGGTTCTCGGCCAGCACCGACAGTTGGGTACCGATCGAGCCGTAGCCGACGATGCCCAGCTTCTTGCCACGGATTTCGAACGAGTTGGCCGCGCTCTTGATCCAGCCGCCACGGTGGCAGGAGGCGTTTTTCTCAGGGATGCCGCGCAGCAGCAGGATGGCTTCGGCCAGCACCAACTCGGCCACCGAACGGGTGTTCGAGTAAGGCGCGTTGAATACGGCGATACCGCGCTCGCGAGCCGCTTCCAGGTCGACCTGGTTGGTGCCGATGCAGAAGCAACCGACGGCAACCAGTTTTTTGGCGCAGTCGAAGATCTCTTCGGTCAGCTGGGTACGCGAACGGATGCCGATGAAGTGGGCATCAGCGATCTTTTCCTTCAGCTCGGCTTCCGGCAGCGAACCCGTGTGGTATTCGATGTTGGTGTAGCCGGCAGCCTTGAGGGTATCGACCGCGTTCTGGTGCACACCTTCAAGAAGAAGGAACTTGATCTTGCTCTTGTCGAGAGAAGTCTTGCTCATCTGCGTAAACCTGTATCCCGGAGAAAAAATGGCGAGGAGTGATGCTAGGCGCGGCGTCGGCCTTAGCATGAACAGCGGGAGGGCTATGCTAGCATACGCGACACAATCTGAGCTTATCCCGACAGGTGAAGAGTGCTCAGGGTGACTATGAATAAGTCGAGAGTTCCAGCGATGACCTTCCCCGCTGTAATTGATGAACTGATGACCCTTGTCGACCCTGGCAAGGTCCTGACTGACGCGGCTTCCCTGGAGGCCTATGGCAAGGACTGGACCAAGCATTACCCGCCCGCGCCAAGCGCCATCGTGTTCCCCAAGAGCGTAGAACAGGTGCAGGCGATCGTTCGCTGGGCCAACCGCCATCAAGTAGCGCTGGTGCCCTCCGGCGGCCGTACCGGGCTTTCCGGCGGTGCCGTGGCGGCCAATGGCGAGGTGGTGGTCGCCTTCGACTACATGAACCGGATTCTCGACTTCAACGCCTTCGACCGCACCGTGGTCTGCCAGCCAGGTGTCATCACCCGCCAGTTGCAGACCTTCGCTGAAGAGCAGGGCCTTTATTACCCGGTGGATTTCGCTTCCAGCGGCTCCAGCCAGATCGGCGGCAACATCGGCACCAATGCCGGCGGTATCAAGGTGATCCGCTACGGCATGACCCGCAACTGGGTGGCCGGCCTGAAAGTTGTCACCGGCAAGGGCGAACTGCTCGAGCTGAACAAGGACCTGATCAAGAACGCCACCGGGTACGACCTGCGCCAATTGTTCATCGGCGCCGAAGGTACCCTGGGCTTCGTGGTCGAGGCGACCATGCGCCTCGACCGCGCGCCGCGCAACCTCACCGCGATGGTGCTGGGCACGCCGGACTTCGACTCGATCATGCCGGTGCTGCATGCCTTCCAGGGCAAGCTCGACCTGACCGCGTTCGAATTCTTCTCCGACAAGGGCCTGGCCAAGATCATGGCCCGTGGCGACGTGCCCGCGCCGTTCGCCACCGACTGCCCGTTCTATGCCTTGCTGGAGTTCGAGGCCAGTACCGAAGACGTGGCCAATGAAGCGCTGGCTACCTTCGAGCATTGCGTCGAACAGGGCTGGGTGCTGGACGGGGTGATGAGCCAAAGCGAAACCCAGCTGAAAAACCTGTGGAAGCTGCGCGAGTACCTGTCGGAAACCATCTCGCACTGGACACCGTACAAGAACGACATCTCGGTCACGGTTTCCAAGGTGCCGGCCTTCCTGCGCGACATCGATGCCATTGTCAGCCAGCACTACCCCGATTACGAAGTGGTCTGGTACGGGCATATCGGCGATGGCAACCTGCACCTGAACATCCTCAAGCCCGAGCACATGAGCAAAGACGACTTCTTCGCCTCGTGCACCAAGGTCAACAAGTGGGTGTTCGAGATCGTCCAGCGCTACAACGGTTCGATCTCGGCCGAGCATGGCGTGGGCATGACCAAGCGCGACTACCTGGGCTACAGCCGTTCCCCGGATGAAATTGCCTGCATGAAGGCAATTAAGGCCGTCTTCGACCCTAACGGCATCATGAATCCGGGTAAGATCTTCGCTCCTGAATAAAAAGCAGTCAGCAAAGGAGTCGGCCATGAGTTACCAGCACCAGTACGTAGACGGCACGCGCATCCATTACCCGTTGGGCAAGGTGGTGTGCGTCGGCCGTAACTATGCCGAGCATGCCAAGGAACTGGGCAACCCCATTCCGACCGAGCCACTGCTGTTCATCAAGCCGGGCAGTTGCGTGGTGCCGCTGGAAGGCGGCTTCAAGATCCCGACCGACCGGGGGTCGGTGCACTATGAAGCCGAGATTGCGGTGCTGCTGGGCAAGCCGCTGTCCGCGCACCCGTCCGAAGAGGAAGTGCGCGATGCCATCTCCGGCTTCGCCCCGGCGCTGGACCTGACCCTGCGTGATGTACAGGCCAAGCTCAAGGAAAAGGGCATGCCGTGGGAGACCTGCAAGAGCTTCGACGGCGCCTGTGTGCTACCGCCTTTCGTAGCTGCTGGCACCTTCGAAGATCTGGCCGACATCCCGGTGCGCCTGACCATCAATGGCGAAGTGCGCCAGGACGGCAACAGCGCGCTGATGCTCAACCCGATCGTACCGATCATCCAGCACATGGCCTCGCACTTCTCGCTGCAGCCGGGTGATGTGATCCTCACCGGTACGCCGGCGGGCGTTGGGCCGTTTGAAGTGGGTGATGAACTGGTGCTGGAACTGCCGGGTGTGAGCCGCTTCGAAAGCCGCGTGCTCTGATCTGATACCGCGCCGCGCCCTTCGCGGGTAAACCCGTTCCCATCGGCACAGTGCCGCTCTAGAGCGCACCGCGGTAGCTGTGGGAGCGGGCCTGCCCGCGAAGAAGGCGATGCGGTTTAGCGTTTTTTTCACAACCTATCCGGATAATGCGCGGATCTTCAGCCATTTTCTCAGGAATCCCCTGCATGCCATCGCCCTCCACCGCCCCCGCTTCCCCCAAGCGCCGCTTCTACCTGCGCTGGCCATTCGGCCTGGCCGTGGCCGCGGTGATCGGTTATGGCGTGGCCGTGGCGATGCATTGGGATGACCGTGGCCTGCTGTGGGTCAAGGAAGGCCTGGAGACCAGCGCCGAGCGCAGTGAAAGCGTCTGGCTGCCAGACTACCAGGTCGATATCGATGCCAAGCATTTGCCGGGCATGGACGACGACGAAGCCTCGGACATCGCGTTCAACCCGCATACCCGTACGCTGTTCGTGGTGATGGGCAAAAACCCGTTTTTGGTCGAGTTGAGCCTTGATGGCGACGTGCTACGGCAAATCCCCTTGGTCGGCTGGAACAACCCGGAAGGGGTTGCAGTCCTGGAAGATGGCCAGTTGGCCATTACCGATGAGCGCTTGCATGACCTGACCGTGGTCAAGGTGGATGCGCAGACCACTTCGCTGAACCATGCCGACTTCCAAAGCCATGACCTGGGCGAGTCGGTAAAGAGCAACAAGGGCTTCGAGGCCGTTGCCTGGGACCCGATGCGTCAGCGCCTGGTGATCGGTGAGGAGCGCCCGCCAACGTTGTACACCTGGAGCACCGATGGCCGCAGCCCGCTCAAGGGTGACAAGCAGCTGCTGGCCAGCGACGAACTCGACCTGCGCAACCTGTCGGCCCTGGGTGTCGACCCGCGCACGGGGCACCTGTTGGTGCTGTCGGCCGACTCCAACATGCTGCTGGAGCTCGACGAGCAAGGCCAGCAAGTCAGCTTCATGACCCTGCTGGGTGGTTTCAACGGCCTCAAAGACACCATCCCGCGCGCCGAAGGGGTGGCCATGGATGATAAAGGCAACCTGTACATGGTCAGCGAACCGGCGCTGTTCTATCGCTTCAAGAAAAACTGACAGCAACATCAGATCATCCCGATGCTGGCATTAAGCTTTACTTCAGTTGTCCGTGGTTAGATTCGCCGTCCTCAAACCGAGTCTGCCCCTATGCGTCGCTATGTTCGTCTGCCCCTGGTCCTGGCTGTCCTTGGCCTGCTTGCCGTGCTCGTACTGGGCATGGCCGAGCAGCAGTTCCGCTTCGCCGAACGCGGCTGGTTCAACCTCAAGACCTGGTGGCAGCCTGCGGAGCAAAGCATGGGCCTGGACCGCTATCGGGTGGTGATCGAGGCGCAGCCGGTGGAGGGGCTGGACGATGATATTTCCGCGCTGACCTACGACCCCGACCGCAAGACCTTGTTCACGGTGACCAACAAGCGTTCCGAGCTGATAGAGCTGTCCCTCGACGGGCGCATCCTGCGACGCGTGCCGCTGACCGGCTTCGGCGACCCGGAGGCTGTGGAGTACGTGGGGCCCAACAGCTATGTGATCACCGACGAACGCACGCAGCGCCTGATCCGGGTACGCCTGGATGACGACACGCTGTTTCTCGATGCCCACGATGCCGAGCAGTTGAGCCTGGGCATCGGCCTGAACGGGAACAAAGGCTTCGAGGGCCTGGCCTACGATTCGACGGGCAAGCGCCTGTTCGTGGCCAAGGAGCGCGACCCGATGGTGATCTACGAAATCCACGGCTTTCCCCATGCCAACCCGGAGCAGCCTTATGCGGTGCATGTAGTGCAGGACCGCAAGCGCGACGCGCGGCTGTTCGTGAGGGACCTGTCGAGCCTGCAGTTCGACGAGCGCAGTGGGCACCTGCTGGCGTTATCGGATGAATCGCGCCTGGTGCTGGAGCTGGATGTGAAGGGCAAGCCGCTGAGTACCTTGTCGTTGCGCAAGGGGTATCAGGGGTTGAAGCGGACGGTGCCGCAGGCGGAGGGGATCGCGATGGACGAGGCGGGGACCATCTACCTGGTCAGTGAGCCAAACCTCTTCTATGTGTTCAAGCAGCCGGCGGATTGATTGCTGTTTGGCCCAAGCGCCGGCAAGCCGGCCCCCACAGGGTTCTCCACAGTTTCAAGGCCTGTGGTGTGCCAGTGGGAGCCGGCATGCCGGCAATGACATCACTCGGCCTTGAGGCTCTTCACGCCTTCCGAGGTGCCCAGCAGCAGCAGGTCTGCCGGGCGGGCGGCGAACAGGCCATTGGTGACCACGCCGACGATCGCGTTGATCTGCGCTTCCAGCTCAACCGGGTTGGTGATCTGCAGGTTGTACACGTCAAGGATCACGTTGCCGTTATCGGTGACCACACCCTCGCGGTAGACCGGGTCGCCGCCCAGCTTGACCAGCTGGCGCGCCACGTGGCTGCGGGCCATCGGGATGACCTCGACCGGCAGCGGGAAGGCGCCCAGCACCGGCACCAGTTTGCTGGCATCGGCGATGCAGATGAAGGTCTTGGCCACCGCCGCGACGATCTTCTCGCGGGTCAGCGCCGCGCCACCGCCCTTGATCAGGTTCAGCCGCGCGTCGCTTTCGTCGGCGCCGTCGACGTAGAACTCCAGTTCGCTGACACTGTTCAGCTCGTAGACCGGGATGCCATGGCCCTTCAGACGCTGGGCAGTAGCCTCGGAGCTGGCGACTGCGCCGTCGAAGGCGGTCTTGTGCTGGGCCAGGGCGTCAATGAAGAAGTTGGCGGTCGAACCGGTGCCGACGCCGACGACGCTCTTTACATCCAGCTGCGGCAGAATGAAGTCGACAGCGGCCTGGGCGACGGCCTGTTTGAGTTGGTCCTGGGTCATGCGGGCTCCGAAATGGGGCAGGGCGGTTTGCAAAGTTGCCTAGTATAACGGCTCGCAGAAAGGCCCGGGCGGCTTTGCTGTGGTCGCCCGACGTAGCGCTGGGGTAGACTCGCAGCCCTTGTCCCGCGGCCAGTGATGCTTTCCCGATGCTCGAACAGTACGTCAAGAAGATCCTCACCTCGCGCGTCTACGACGTTGCGGTCGAAACCCCGCTGCAGAGCGCCGGGCAGTTGAGCAAGCGCCTGGGCAACCAGATTCTGCTCAAGCGCGAAGACCTGCAGCCGGTGTTTTCCTTCAAGATCCGTGGGGCGTACAACAAGCTGGCGCAGCTGAGCCCGGAAGAACTGGCGCGTGGCGTGGTTACCGCTTCGGCCGGCAACCATGCCCAAGGCCTGGCCCTGGCCGCGCGTGAAATGGGCATCAAGGCCACCATCGTGATGCCCAAGACCACCCCGGAGATCAAGATCGAAGGTGTGCGTTCGCGCGGCGGCAAGGTGGTACTGCATGGGGATTCGTTCCCCGAGGCGCTGGCGTACTCGCTCAAGCTGGTCGACGAAAAGGGCCTGGTCTACGTCCACCCCTATGATGACCCGCACACCATTGCCGGTCAGGGCACCGTTGCGATGGAAATCCTGCGCCAGCACCCGGGCCAGCTGGACGCGATCTTCGTGCCGGTCGGCGGCGGCGGCCTGATTGCCGGCATCGCCGCCTACGTGAAATACCTGCGTCCGGAAATCAAGGTGATCGGCGTCGAACCGGATGATTCCAACTGCCTGCAGGCGGCCATGGCGGCCGGCGAACGCGTGGTGCTGCCGCAGGTCGGGCTGTTTGCCGATGGCGTGGCGGTGGCGCAGATTGGCCAGCACACCTTCGATATCTGCCGCTTGCACGTGGATGAGGTAGTGACGGTCAGCACAGACGAGATTTGCGCGGCAATCAAGGATATCTACGACGATACCCGCTCGATCACCGAACCTGCCGGTGCGTTGGGCGTGGCCGGGATCAAGAAGTATGTTGAACTCAATGGCGTGACGGGGCAAACCCTGGTCGCCATCGACTCGGGCGCCAACGTCAATTTCGACCGCCTGCGCCACGTTGCCGAGCGCGCCGAGCTGGGCGAGAAGCGCGAAGCGATCATCGCCGTGACCATCCCCGAGCGGCCAGGCAGCTTCAAGGCCTTCTGCGAGGCCATCGGCAAGCGGCAGATCACCGAATTCAACTACCGCAAGCACACCTCCGACGAAGCCCACATCTTCGTGGGGGTGCAGACGCACCCGGAGAACGACCCGCGGGCTGCGTTGGTGCAACAGTTGACCGAGCAAGGCTTCCCGGTCACCGACCTGACCGATAACGAACTGGCCAAACTGCACATTCGCCATATGGTCGGCGGCCATTCGGCCGGTGCCAGCGATGAGATGGTGCTGCGTTTCGAGTTCCCCGAGCGGCCGGGTGCACTGTTCAACTTCCTCAACAAACTGGGCGGGCGCTGGAATATCTCGATGTTCCACTACCGCAACCATGGCGCGGCCGACGGGCGTGTGGTGGCGGGGTTGCAGGTACCGGAAGACGAGCGCCATCTGGTGCCATCGGCACTGGCCAAGATCGGTTACCCGTACTGGGACGAAACTGACAACCCGGCATACCGCCTATTCCTGGGTTGAGCGGCTAAGCTTGGGCTGATGGCCCTTTCGCGGGCAAGCCCGCTCCCACAGGATTAGCGCCGTATAGCAAGGCGGCGTTGTACTTGTGGGAGCGGGCTTGCCCGCAAAAGCGGCGACGCGAAATAGGCTGCTGAAGGACAATTTGAAGATGGAACATCTGACCACCCTCAAGACGCTGCACATCATCGCCACCGCGCTGCTGCTTCTGGGCGCGCTAGGCCTGGCGATCTGGACCGTCCGCGCGCGTCGCCGGGGCGATGCCGAGGCCTACGCCAAGCTGCTGCGCCGACCGCTGGTGTTCGTTTGGCTGTTGATGGGCGTGTGCCTGGTGAGCATGCCGTTCACCGGCTGGTGGCTGGTGCACCAGGTGGGCTGGCCGTTGGGGCAGACCTGGCTGTTGGCTTCCAGCGTCATCTATACCGTCGGCGCATTTGCCGTCTGGTGGTTGCTGGTGCGGCTCAATCGGCTGCGCAAGGCTGAGGGGGTGGGCTTGCGGTTAACCCTTGCCCTGGCGGTGTTCAGCGGTGTTTGCTTCCTGTCCATCGCCGGGTTGATGGGGGCCAAACCGGTCTAGGGTGCTGGGGCTGCGCTGCAGCCCCCAAAAATTCAGTCCCTGAGCGAAACCACCGGCCAGCCGCGCCGCTCGGCTTCAGCCTGCAGGTTAGGGTCCGGGTCCACTGCCACCGCGTGCGTGACCCGCTCCAGCAACGGCAAATCATTCATCGAATCGCTGTAGAAATAGCTGTCCTCCAGGTCGAAGCCGTTCTCCAGCATCCAGCGCTCCAGCCTCGTCACCTTGCCTTCACGGAAACACGGTATATCGGTACTGCGCCCGGTGTAGCGGCCGTCGTGCATTTCGCACTCGGTCGCCAGCAGCACGCGCACGCCCAGGCGGCGGGCAATCGGCGCGGTGACGAAGCGGTTGGTGGCGGTGATGATCACCAGCTGGTCGCCGGCATCGCGGTGCTGCTGCAGCAAGGCCATGGCCTTGGGCAGAATGATCGGCTCGATGCAGTCGCGCATGAAGTCGCGGTGCCATTGGTCGAGCTGGGCCGGTTCAGTGGCTGCGAAGATTTCCATGGAAAAGGCCAGGTAGGCCTGCAGGTCCAGGGTGCCGTTCAGGTAATCCTGATAGAAGGCATCGTTGCGTTCTTTGTAGGCGACCGGGTCAAGAATGCCCCGTTCGCACAAATAATCACCCCAGGCGTGGTCACTGTCGCCACCGAGGAGGGTATTGTCCAGGTCGAATAAAGCCAGGCGCATCGGGGTCACTCGCATCAGCCACTGGGTAGGCCCGCAGAATACGGAGTTTTCACCTCGCTGCACATAAGCTTGGCGGGCGCGTTGCTGCGCTCGCAGGCTTTGTGGAACAATGCGGTGACATGCGTTTGCGAGGTTGCTGCCGTGATCGACCCGGATGGTTTTCGCCCAAATGTCGGCATCATTCTCACCAATGATGCCGGGCAGGTGCTATGGGCTCGGCGGATCAACCAGGATGCCTGGCAATTCCCGCAGGGAGGTATCAACCCTGACGAGACGCCAGAAGATGCCCTGTACCGCGAGCTGAACGAAGAAGTTGGCCTTGAACGCGATGATGTGGAAATTCTTGCCTGCACCCGCGGCTGGTTGCGTTATCGTTTACCCCAGCGACTGGTCCGTACCCATAGCCAACCGCTGTGCATCGGCCAGAAGCAGAAATGGTTTTTGCTGCGCCTGGTGAGCAATGAGCAACGGGTGCGGATGGACCTGACCGGCAAGCCCGAATTCGACGGCTGGCGCTGGGTCAGCTATTGGTATCCGCTGGGCCAGGTGGTGACCTTCAAGCGTGAAGTGTACCGCCGTGCCCTGAAAGAGCTTGCACCGCGTCTATTGACGCGCGACTGACGACGGAGTTCGACCCCGAGCCATGCTCAATACGCTGCGCAAGATCGTCCAGGAAGTGAACTCCGCCAAAGATCTCAAGACGGCGTTGGGTATCATCGTCTTGCGCGTGAAGGAAGCGATGGGCAGCCAGGTCTGCTCGGTGTACCTGCTCGACCCAGAATCCAACCGCTTCGTGCTGATGGCCAGCGAAGGCTTGAACAAGCGCTCCATCGGCAAGGTCAGCATGGCCCCCAACGAGGGCCTGGTCGGCCTGGTCGGTACCCGGGAAGAGCCGCTGAACCTGGAAAACGCCGCCGATCACCCGCGTTACCGTTACTTTGCCGAAACCGGTGAAGAGAAGTTCGCCTCCTTCCTCGGCGCCCCGATCATTCACCACCGTCGCGTCGTCGGCGTGCTGGTCATTCAGCAGAAAGAACGCCGTCAGTTCGACGAGGGTGAAGAAGCTTTCCTGGTCACCATGAGCGCCCAGCTCGCCGGGGTTATTGCCCACGCCGAGGCCACCGGCTCGATTCGTGGCCTGGGCCGTCAGGGCAAGGGCATCCAGGAGGCGCGCTTCGTCGGTGTGCCGGGCTCGCCGGGGGCGGCTGTCGGGCGTGCCGTGGTCATGCTGCCGCCAGCTGACCTTGAGGTGGTGCCGGACAAGACTGTCGAAGACATCGACGCCGAACTGAAACTGTTCAACAACGCCCTCGAAGGCGTGCGCGCCGACATGCGCAAGCTGTCGGCCAAGTTGGCGACCCAGCTGCGCCCAGAAGAGCGCGCGCTGTTCGACGTGTACTTGATGATGCTCGAAGACGCAGCTTTGGGCGGTGAGGTGACCGAAGTCATCAAGACCGGCCAGTGGGCACAGGGCGCGCTACGCCAGGTGGTCGGCGAGCACGTCAACCGTTTCGAACTGATGGACGACGACTACCTGCGCGAGCGCGCCTCGGACGTCAAGGACCTTGGCCGTCGGCTGCTGGCGTATCTGCAGGAAGCCCGTTCGCAGTCGCTGGTGTATGCCGACAACACCATCCTGGTCAGCGAAGAGCTGACCCCGGCGATGCTTGGCGAAGTGCCTGAAGGCAAGCTGGTCGGCCTGGTCTCGGTGCTGGGCTCGGGCAACTCCCACGTCGCCATCCTGGCCCGGGCCATGGGTATTCCGACGGTGATGGGCCTGGTCGACCTGCCTTATTCCAAGGTCGATGGCATCGAGCTGATTGTCGACGGCTACAAGGGCGAGGTGTTCACCAACCCCAGCGACGTGCTGCGCAAACAGTACAGCGAAGTGGTCGAGGAAGAACGCCAGCTGGCCCAAGGCCTCGATGCGTTGCGCGAGCTGCCTTGCGTGACCCCGGATGGCCATCGCATGCCACTGTGGGTCAACACCGGCCTGCTGGCCGACGTGGCCCGCGCGCAGCAGCGCGGTGCTGAAGGCGTGGGGCTGTATCGCACCGAAGTGCCGTTCATGATCCAGCAGCGCTTCCCCAGCGAGAAGGAGCAGCTGGCGATCTATCGTGAGCAACTGGCGTCGTTCCACCCGCTGCCGGTGACCATGCGCACCCTCGACATTGGTGGTGACAAGTCACTGTCTTACTTCCCGATCAAGGAGGAAAACCCGTTCCTCGGTTGGCGCGGCATCCGCGTGACCCTCGATCACCCGGAAATATTCCTGGTCCAGACCCGCGCCATGCTCAAGGCCAGCGAGGGCCTGAACAACCTGCGCATCCTGCTGCCGATGATCTCGGGGGTCCATGAGCTGGAAGAGGCGCTGCACCTGATCCACCGCGCCTGGGGCGAGGTGCGCGACGAGGGCACCGACGTTCCGATGCCGCCGGTGGGGGTGATGGTCGAGATCCCGGCAGCGGTGTACCAGACCAAGGAACTGGCGCGGCAGGTGGACTTCCTGTCGGTCGGCTCCAACGACCTGACCCAGTACCTGCTGGCGGTCGACCGCAACAACCCGCGCGTCGCCGACCTCTACGACTACCTGCACCCGGCCGTGTTGCAGGCTTTGAACACCGTGGTGCGCGATGCCCACGGCGAAGGCAAGCCGGTGAGTATCTGCGGTGAGATGGCCGGTGACCCGGCGGCGGCGATCCTGTTGATGGCCATGGGCTTCGACAGCTTGTCGATGAACGCCACCAACCTGCCTAAGGTGAAGTGGATGCTGCGCCAGATCAACATGAGCAAGGCCAAGGAACTGCTCGCCGACGCCCTGAGCCATGACAACCCGCAGGTTATCCACAGCTCGCTGCAGCTGGCGCTGAAAAACCTCGGCTTGGCGCGCATGATCGGCCCTGGAGCCAACAAGACCCTTTGAGGTCAGCACCGGCCCCTTCGCGGTACGAGCCCCGCGAAGGGGCCGGTAGTGTTGAAAACAATTGTATCAGACCACCTGTTCAACTTCCCCCAAATGCCCGCCAAACGGCCCGAAACTGCGCTCGATCAGCCGCCTTCTCCCCTGATCATCCACAATCAGCACTGTACTGGCCCGCGTCCCGTAGTTCTGGCTGGCAATAAACACACTGGACAACAGCGTCTCGGTCGCCAGCCCCACGCCGGTATCGGGCAGTTGGCTCTCAGCCGCCGGTTCGCCATCAGACAGCAACGCCAACAACTGCTGCGGGTTCACTGAATCCAGCATTCCCTCAAGCGTATTGCGTGCCTTGACCAGCTTCGGCCACGGCGTATCGAGCCCGGCGTTGGACAGCCCGTATACCCCAGGCTCCAGCAGGCGCGGCGCCGCTTCACGGGCATGCAGATACCCCAGCTGGCGCCCATCGCCGACCAGCAGGTTGAACCCCGAATATTGTGTGCTGCGGCTCGCGACCTGGTCCAGGTACGCCTCAACCCCAAGCTCACCGCGCAGATACGCTGCTACCAACTCACCGCGGCTGCGTGGCCCTGGCGGCTGCCCGGGATCGCGAATATTGGTCAGCGCAGCAAACCGCCCCTGCGGCCCCACGCCCAGCCACGTGCCGCCGGCTTCCAGGTCGCGCCCGGCGTGTACCCCGGGCGCATCTTCCCAGGCCGCCAGGGCCTGGGTGGGGCGGGCATAGAACTCGTCGCGGTTGGCCGCGACGATCAGCGGCAGGGTATGCCCCGGCCGCCAGGCGAAGACGATCAGGCACATCGGTTAGGCCTCTGTGTTTTTCGCCACTGTACCCACTGCGGCGGCGGTGATCCATCCTGTCACAGACTTCACTAGAGGCCCGTGCCCGGCTTCCGTTACCATGCCGGATTGTTTTTCTCGGGGACGACGAATGGAGTTCGCACTCTATCTGCTCTTGGGCGCCTGTGCCGGCGTGCTGGCCGGGCTGTTCGGCGTGGGCGGCGGCATCATCATCGTGCCGGTGCTGGTGTACAGCTTTACCTTGCAGGGCTTCGACGCGTCGGTGCTGACCCACCTGGCGGTCGGCACGTCGCTGGCAACCATCGTCTTCACCTCGATCAACGCCGTGCTAGAGCACCATCGCAGAGGTGCGGTGCAATGGCCGGTCTTCGCCTGGATGACTGTCGGCATCCTGCTTGGCGCCGGGGTTGGCGCCAAGACCGCCTCGCTGATTCAGGGCCCGCAGTTGCAGAAGATCATCGGCGTGTTCGCCCTGATCATCGCTGCGCAGATGGCCCTGGACCTCAAACCCAAGGCCAGCCGTGGCATCCCCGGCAAGCCCGCGCTGATCGGCGCCGGTGGGGTGATCGGCTGGGCGTCGGCAATCTTCGGCATCGGTGGCGGCTCGCTGACCGTGCCGTTCCTGACCTGGCGCAGCCTGCCGATGCAGCAGGCCGTGGCCACGTCCTCGGCCTGTGGCCTGCCGATTGCCGTGGCCAGCGCGCTGAGCTTCATGTGGCTGGGCTGGCACGAACAACACCTGCCCGCCCACAGCGTCGGCTATGTGTACCTGCCCGCGCTGGTCGGCATCGCCGTGACCAGCATGTTCTTCGCCCGCTTCGGCGCGCGCCTGGCGCACAGGTTGTCGCCGCGCCTGCTCAAGCGTCTGTTCGCCGCGCTGTTGTTCTGCGTCGGCCTGAGCTTCCTGATTTGAAACGAGAGGAATATCCATGCTGCCTTACCCGCAGATAGACCCCGTGGCCGTGGCCCTGGGCCCGCTGAAAATACACTGGTACGGCCTGATGTACCTGATCGGCATCGGCGGCGCCTGGCTGCTCGCCTCGCGCCGGCTCAACCGCTTCGACCCCACCTGGTCGCGTGAGAAGCTCTCCGACCTGGTGTTCTGGTTGTCGATGGGCGTGATCGTCGGTGGGCGCCTGGGCTACGTGCTGTTCTACGACTTGCACGCCTACCTGGCCAACCCGACGCTGATCTTCGAGGTGTGGAAAGGCGGCATGTCGTTCCATGGCGGCTTCATCGGCGTGATGCTGGCCGCGTTGTGGTTCGGCAAGCGCAACAACAAGTCGTTCTTCGAACTGATGGACTTCGTCGCGCCGCTGGTACCGATCGGCCTGGGTGCCGGGCGCATTGGCAACTTCATCAATGCCGAACTGTGGGGCAAGCCGACCGATGTGCCGTGGGCGATGATCTTCCCGCCGTTCAGCGACCCGGCACAGCTGCCACGCCACCCGTCGCAGCTGTATCAGTTCGCCCTGGAGGGCGTGGCGCTGTTCCTGATCCTCTGGCTGTTCTCGCGCAAGCCGCGGCCAACCATGGCGGTATCGGGCATGTTCGCGCTGTTCTACGGCATCTTCCGCTTCATCGTCGAGTTCGTCCGTGTACCGGATGCCCAGCTGGGCTACATCGCCTGGGGCTGGCTGACCATGGGTCAGATACTCTGCCTGCCGATGATTGTCGCCGGCCTCGGATTGATCTGGTGGGCTTATAATCGCAAACCCACGGCGACACCCGCCATCTGATTCCCAACGGCAGGGGCGATCCCCTGCCGCTTTTGCTACAGGTAAGCCATGAAACAGTATCTGGACCTGGTCCGTGACGTCATCGAAAACGGCACCCTGCAGGAAAACCGTACCGGCATCCGCACCATCAGCCTGCCGGGCGCCATGCTGCGTTTCGACCTGCAGAAAGGTTTCCCGGCCATTACCACGCGCAGGCTGGCGTTCAAGTCGGCAATCGGCGAAATGGTCGGTTTCCTGCGGGGGGTGAAGAACGCGGGTGAGTTCCGCGAGTTGGGCTGCAAGGTCTGGGACCAGAACGCCAACGAGAACGCCCAGTGGCTGGCCAATCCGTTCCGCCAGGGCCATGACGACCTTGGCGAGATCTACGGCGTGCAATGGCGCCAGTGGCCCGGCTACAAGCGTGTGCCGCTGAGCAACCCGGCGGCGATCGAGATGGCCGAAAAGGCTGGCTTCCGCCAGATTGCCCAGGACGAGGAAGATGGCCAGGCGTTCGTCATCCTGTACAAGGCCATCGACCAGGTGCGCCAGTGCCTGGACACCATCGCCAACGACCCGGGCAGCCGGCGCATCCTTTTCCACGGCTGGAACTGCGCCCAGCTGGACGAGATGGCGCTGCCGCCGTGCCACCTGCTGTATCAGTTCCACCCGAATGTCGAGACCCGGGAAATTTCCCTGACCCTCTACATCCGCTCCAACGACCTGGGCCTGGGCACACCGTTCAACCTGACCGAGGGGGCGGCGCTGCTGTCGCTGTTCGGTCGACTGACCGGCTACACCCCGCGCTGGTTCACCTACTTCATCGGCGATGCCCATGTGTACGAAAACCATCTGGACATGCTCAACGAGCAGCTCACACGCGAGCCGCTGGAAGCACCGAGGCTGGTGATCAGCGACCGCGTGCCGGCGTTTGCCGAGACCGGCAAGTATGAGCCGGAGTGGCTGGAGAAGATCGAACCGAGCGACTTCAGCCTGGAAGGGTATGAGCACCATGCGCCGATGACGGCGCCGATGGCGGTCTGACCTCAAGCGCCCCCTCTCCGGTTCGTCGGTGGTGGGGGCAGCAGCCTTTATCAGAATGGGGGGATGGCCCCCTCTGCCCGTTGTTCCTACAGCCTACGGCTGCCCCTCCGCATTTTCCTACGTCATCAATCTTTGCGCTCCCACAGTCAGGTCGGAGCCAGATGCTATTGCCGCCTTGCCAGCATGGGGACAATGACCAGGCTGCCCAGCAAGCGCCACGCCGCCTGCTGACAGCGGTGATGGCTAGGGTTGCTACATACAGCAACCACTCAGCGTCGCCTTCCCTTCAATAAAATAAGAAATGAGGTATCGACATGTATCCGCAAGCATTGCTGGAAGCTACCCACGCTCCATTGGAGATGGCCCTGGAAGAGACCCTCGACGTACGAGGGGCTGGCACATGGGCCGACGTCGGTCAGGCAATCGGCCAGGTAATCGATACAGCCATTGCCGTGGTCGACACCGTCAGCTGAGGCCTGGGCACCGTCTGGTGCCATGCCGGTAACCGGGGGGGGCGGCGCCGCTCCCTTCTTCAAGCTGCCTCAAGGTGCAATTGCCATGTTGGAACTGGGAAGGGTAGCCCAGCGTGCGCCGGTTCGGAGCCTGGTCTTCGGTTGGCTGCTGTGCCTGTTTTTTTTCATGCTCGTCACCCTGTTGTTGGCAGGCGAGTATGCGCGTAAGGAAGAAGTCCAGGGCCGTGTCCTTACCCGCGATGTGGTACGCATTGCCAGCGAGGGCAATGTACATGTCCAGGAAGTGCTGGTGACGGCTGGGCAAGCGGTGCACAAGGATCAACCGCTGTTACGGATTCGCCCGCAGGAACCTGAGAATCTCAACGACGCCAGTGGCCAGACCGCTACCGCGCAGAGCGCCGAGCGTCTGGGCAGTTTGCTGGCCGACACCCACAGCGACGAGCTGCGTGCCCGTGAGCTGTATCAGTCTCAGAGCCAGTCCCTGGCCCTGCAGATCGAACAATTGCAGGCCGATCTCGTGCTCAACGAGCAGATCGAGCAGTCGATCCGCCGTCGCGTCAGCATCGCGGCCGGCCTGCAGCGGCGTCACGAGCGCCTGGCGCGTGAGGGGGCGGTGTCCGAAGCCGCGCTGAACGAAGCCATCGTGCGTCACGAAACCGCCCAGCAGAACCTGGCCGGTAATCAGCAGGCCAATGTGGCGGCACGGCAACGCCTGCTGGAGCTGCAGCAACGCACCCGCGACGCCGGCCACCAGCTGACGTTGCGCCTCAGCGACATCGCCCGCCAGCGGCACGAACTGCTGGAGCGCCGTGAGGCCCTGAACAAGCGCCAGCACTATGTGCTGCTGTCTCCGGTGGAGGGCATCGTCGATGGCGTTTCGGTGTTCCCTGGCGGCCGTGCCCAGGCCGGCCAACCGATGATGCTGTTGCGCATCGAGCAGCCTGAACGGCCGGCGCCTACGGTGATGCTCGATATCAGTCCATCGAGCATCGGTTTCGCAAGCCCCGGAACACCGGTGATCGTGCGGGTCGACGCATTTCCGTACGAGCGCTATGGCGTGGTCAAGGGGCACATCGTGCACAGTACCGCCAGCACCTACCGCGACCCGCAACTCGGGGCTGCGGCCGACGCACAGGGCGAAGGCATGTACGTGGTGGAGGTTGCCCTGGATTTCAGCGACCCGCGCACGCGCATCCGCGAAGCCTGGCTCAAGGACGGCATGACCCTGCGCGGTTCGCTGCGCCTGGAATCCCTGAGCCTTATCGAGTGGCTGTTCCTTCCACTGCTCAAGGGCAGCCAGCGTAACCCCGACTTTCTCCAGGGGATGGCGACATGAGCCTGTTCGGTGATGCGTTGGGCCGCGCCAGGCGCTTGCTGCACCCGCGCGTACCCGTGATTCTTCAGGACGAAATGGCCGAATGCGGCATGGCAGCCATTGCCATGATCGCCAGCTACCACGGTCAGGCCACCACCTTGCGGCAGATGCGCCAGCGCTGCACGGTTGCCCGCGATGGCATGTCGCTGTTCCAGATCATCAAGGTGTGCGAAGCCTCCGGGTTTGCCTGCCGGCCGCTGCGGGTGATGCTCGACGGCCTGCGCCAGGTGCGCGCGCCGTCCATCCTGTTCTGGAACAAGATGCACTTCGTGGTGCTGGAAGCGGTGGATGGGGGCGGCCTGCATATCGTCGATCCGGCCTTGGGCCGGCGCTTCTACACCTGGGAAGAAGCGCTGCCGTTGTTCAGCGGCGTAGCCCTGGAGTTGGTGCCGGGTTTGCAGTTTACCTTGCGCCGCGCCAGCCCCTCACACCAGGCCCTGGGCTTCGGCAGTGTGCTCGCCGGCAACCCCTGGCTGCTGCGTTACCTCATTCCCATGGGCCTCTTGGCCATCGTCATGTACCTGGGGGCCATCGCAGCGCCGAAGCTGTTTTCGCTGACCATCGATGAAGTCGTGGCGAAAAACGACGCGGATTTTCTATTCCTGATTCTCTACGTCTTCGGCGCCGTCTTTCTGCTCAAGTCTGCCGCCGCCTGGGTGCGCAGCTGGCTCGACGCGCAACTGCGCATCGCCCTCAGCCAGGACCTGGGCATCGGGGTGGTGGCCTGGCTGTTACGCCTGCCTGTGGGCTATTTCGAGCGTCGGGCGCCGGGGGATATCCTGCGGCGCACCCAGGTCAGCGACCGCGCCTACATCCAGTTCACCGCCGGCTGGATGGACATGGTCATAGACACCGTCTTCGGCCTGGCCTTCCTCGGTCTGATGGCGCTGATCAACCTGCAACTGGCGGCGCTGTCCCTGGGGCTGTGCTTGCTGTTTTTCCTGTTTCGTCTGCTGACCCTGCCGATGATGGAGCGCACCCACAAAGCCTCGATCGAAGCCGAGACGGCCCGAAACGTGACCCTGCTTGGCACCCTGGGCGCGGTGGAGTCGATGAAACTTTACCGCTACGAAGCAACCAAGCTGGCACGCTGGAGCAACCAGCACGTCGAGACCGAGGCCGCCCGCGCCCGGGTGCAGCGCCTCCAGGCCATGAATGGTGTGGTGCATGATGGTCTGTCCCACGGCCACTCGCTGCTGGTCAGTGCACTGGGGGCTTTCGCTGTGCTGCAGGGCGAAAACAGCATCGGTGACCTGTTCGCCTTCGTGCTCTACAAGGACATGTTCATGGGCTGCACCCTCAAGGTGCTCGACCGTTATGCCAACTTGCGCCTGCTAAGGGTCGAGCTGGGGCGGGTGGAGGACATCGTCGACGAACAACCTGAGGCATCGGAAGACAACCTCTACCAGGCGCGCGCCGACGAGCCGGTGCCCGTACTGCAAAGCCTGCAGGTACGCGGCGGCGTGTTCCGCTACAGCAGTTTCGAGCGGCCGGTGTTCGCCGATGTCGACCTGCAATTGGTGGCCGGCAGCAAGGTCGCCATCTTCGGGCCGTCCGGGTGCGGCAAAAGCACCCTGCTCAAGGTATTGGCCGGGTTCTATCGGCTCGATGCCGGGCAGTTCGAGGTCAATGGCATCGAACTGCAGCGGTTCGGTCTGCAGCGCTTTCGCCAGCAGTTGGCGTATGTCACGGCCCATGACGAAATCATCACGGGTAGCGTGATCGACAACATTACCCTGGACAGCGACCGTGTCGACGGGGCCTGGCTGCAAGCCTGCGTAGAGCAGGCGGGCCTGCTGGAGGCGATACAGGGTCTGGCCAATGGCTTCAATACCACCTTGGGGCCCACAGGGGTGCAGCTTTCCACCGGCCAGACGCAACGCCTGCTCATCGCCCGTGCGTTGTACCGGCGCCCGCAAATGTTGCTGCTGGACGAACCTACCTCACACCTGGATGCCGGGGCTCGTGATCGGATCATCGCCACCATCGGGCAGTTGCCCACACTGTGCGTGGTCGTCACCCATGACCCGGAAGTCGCCAAGGCCTGTGATCAAGTGTTGCGCATGCAGGGTGGGCAGTTGATGACGATGCCCGAGGGTGGGTTGAATGGCTGAAACCGCTCATGTTGGCTGGCGCATGCGTTACTGGTTGTTACGCATGAGCGCCAGAGCCCGCCTGGCCCAGGCTTTCGCGCAATGCCTTGCCTGGGTGGCCCGCGTGCTGCCGCTGGGTGGGTTGTTCCGCTGGCTACCCGCGTTGCTGCAGCGCTCGCCGGCTGCCTGGCGCGGCAAGGACTACAGTCTGTGCCGGCAAAACCTCGAAGCCCTGGGCCATGCACCGGCGCAGGCCGAGGCCTTGGCCTGCCGCTACGGTGTGCTCCAGTGGCAACGGGCCGTGCACGAGCGGCTTTACCCCCGCCGCCAACCACAAGCGCTCAGAACCTGGGTGAACAGCATCCCAGAGGTCGACCCGCATGGTTGGGCCGCAGCGAGCCGGCCGGCCTTGTATCTGCTGCTGCATACGGGCGAATACTGGATGGCCGTGGCCAGTGTGATGGCCAGGGAAGCTGTGCCGACGCGCTTCGTGATTCCTATCTGGAATTTTGCTGACGCCTTCACCCAGGCTTCTCTTCGCCAACTCGAAGGGCTGGGGCATGGCGTAGAAGTGCTGGACGCTGCTCATCCCGGTGCGGCGCTGGCCATGGCTCGTGCGCTGAAGCGAGGCGAGCGGGTGATTGTGTTTTGCGATCTCCCGGTCAGCCTGGGGGCCTTGCGCTTTGGTGAGCCGCTGCCGGGCAAGTTGTTCAATCGGGCCGCACAGTTCGTCAAAGGGCCGCTGTTTCTGGCGGCGAAACTGCAGTGCGATGCCTTGTTGGTCGGGCATCACGCGGTATTGGGCGGCAAGGGTGAGCTACGAATACTGACGCGCATCCCAGCCGCCTCACTGGAGGTCATGCAAGCGCCGTGGATGGCGGCGCTCGAGTGCTTTCTGGCGGCGGCACCGGAGCAGTGGTTGTATTTGCCACGGATCGAGGCGTTCTACCATCGCCAGTGTTCGACGGCGCAACAGCGCAGCGCTGCGGCCTTCGGAGGCAGGCGATGAGCTGGCTGAACGTGTGGGGGCTGGCCATGGGCCTGGCGCTGGCGGGGTGTTCCTTCGTTCCGACCTATGTTCGGCCTCAGCCCCCCGTCGCGGCGCAGTGGCGTGATCAACCCGTGGCGCCAGCTGCCGCGCCACTTCCCGGCTGGCAACGGATGTTCAACGACCCGCAGCTGCGCGAGCTGATTGCCCAGGCGCTGGAGCATAACCGCGGCTTGCGTATTGCCGTGCAGCGTATCGACGAGGCCCGGGCACTGTTCGGCGTGGCCAGTGCCGATCTGTGGCCGACTTTGGGCGTGCAGGGTACAACCCAGCGGCAGCAGCTGTCAGCGCTGGACTCGCCAACGGGTGAGCGGGTGATCAATGAGCAGGGGCGCTTCCGCCTGGGCATCGGTATTACTGCCTATGAGCTGGACATCTGGGGGCGTGTGAGGGCCCTGCACGAGAGCGCCGGGCAGCAGTTGCTGGCGACCGAGGAGGATGCCCGGGCGGTGCAGATCGGCCTGGTGGCCGAGGTGGCCGCAGCGTATTACGAGGCGTTGGCTTACTTGAGTTTGCGCGAACGCCACGGCCAGCTGCTGGACGCCAGCGAGCGTTCGCTGGCATTGATCGAGCGGCGCCGTGGGCAGGGGTTGGCCAGCGAGCTGGAAGTGCGCCAGGCCCAGGCACTGGTGCTCGGGTTGGCGGGCGAGCAGGCGAGCGCCGAGCGGGGGTACGTGCTGGCGCTCAACCGCCTGGAGTTGTTGAGTGGGGCAGCGGTGGTGCCATCCCAGTTGCAGCCTGTGGCACTGGAAGGCGAGCAGGTGCTGGCCCCTGTTGCGGCCGGCTTGCCCTCGGGCTTGCTGACTCAGCGCCCGGACATTCGTGCGGCCGAGGCCCGGCTCAAATCCCACAACGCCAATATCGGCGCTGCGCGAGCGGCCTACTTTCCGCGTATTTCCCTGACCGGGTTGCTGGGGTTCAGTAGCCCGGAGCTCAACCAGTTGTTTCGCGGCGGGGCAAAGGCCTGGTCGTTCATGCCCGAGGTGACGTTGCCCGTGTTCGACTTCGGCCGCCGAGGGTCGCAATTGGCACTGGCCAAGGCCCAGCGCGATATTGCCGTCTCCGAATACGAACGGGCGATCCAGCAGGCGTTTCGCGAAGTCGCCGATGCGCTGGGGGCCACTGAACCGTTACGGCGCGAGCTGGAGTCGCAGCGTTTGTTGGTCGCGAATGAACGGCGGCGGGTAGAGCTGGCGACCTTGCTGTATGAAGACGGCTTGAACAGCTACCTGGAGGTGCTGGATGCGCAACGCAGCTTGAGCGCCGCACAGCAAGGGTTCATTCGGGCGCGCTTGGCCGGGCTGGGTAACAGCTTGTCACTGTACAAGGCGTTGGGAGGCGGCTGGGGCTAGGAGCGCATAGGCACTTCGCAAATGGCACGTGGTTCGTGCCTAGTGTCCGTGGCTACGCCCTACATGTGAATGTTCGGTTTCCGGCACCGACACCGCCCCATTCACTTCCAGTTGCTGCAGGATCGCGCACTCGGCTCCTTGCGCATTGCAGCGCTGGCGAAGCTCCACCAACTGCGCCTGCAGCGCCACCAAACCATCAATCCGCGCCTGCACATGCTCGATATGCTCATCAATCAGCGCGTTGACACTGCCGCAGGAGCCATCAGGGCTGTCGCGAAGGCGTAGCAAACTGCGGATTTCATCCAGGGTCATGTCCAGTGTGCGGCAGTTGCGGATGAAGGTCAGGCGTTCGACATGGGCCTGTGTGTACAGCCGATAGTTGCCTTCGGTGCGCGAAGGCTCCGGCAGCAGCTGCTCGCGCTCGTAATAGCGGATGGTTTCCACGGCGCAGTCGGTGGCTTTGGCCAGTTCTCCGATTTTCATGGCGAAATCTCCAGCAGGTGGCTTGACCCTATAGTGGCTACAGGGTGTTCACTTGGCAACAGGCGCACACTAAGGATGACCCCATGAACCAGCCTGTCAGCCCCCAACACCCGCACGACCATGACCACGCACACGGCGGCAAAAGCCATTGCCACGATGCGCACGCCCACAGCTGCTGCGGCACCAGTGCCGCACCGGCGCTCGTGCAATTGAGTGAAAAGGCAAGTGACACGGCGCAGCTAAGCCGCTTCCGCATCCAGGCCATGGACTGCCCCACCGAGCAGACCCTGATCCAGGACAAACTGGGCAAGCTGGCCGGCATCGAGCAGCTGGAATTCAACCTGATCAACCGTGTGCTAGGCGTGCGCCATACCCTGGCCGGTACTGCCGAGATCGAGCGGTCTATCGAAAGCCTGGGCATGAAGGCCGAACCCCTGGCCGATGATGGTGAAGGTGGCGCCGCTGCGCCCCAGCCGGTCAAAACCCGTTGGTGGCCACTGGCAATGTCCGGCGTTGCGGCGATTGCCGCGGAAATCGTCCATTTCAGCGGGCTGGCGCCCGAGTGGGTGGTGGCTGCCCTTGCGCTGGGGGCGATCCTCGGTTGCGGGCTGGGCACCTACAAGAAGGGCTGGATTGCCCTCAGGAACCGCAACCTGAACATCAATGCCTTGATGAGCATCGCCGTGACCGGCGCGGTATTGATCGGCCAGTGGCCGGAGGCGGCGATGGTCATGGTGCTGTTCACCGTCGCCGAGCTGATCGAGGCGCGCTCCCTGGACCGCGCCCGTAATGCCATCAGCGGCTTGATGCAGCTCACGCCGGACATGGCCACGGTGCAACAGGCCGACGGCGAGTGGCGCGAGGTCGAAGTGCGTCACGTGGCTATTGGCGCGCAGGTGCGGGTGCGCCCCGGTGAGCGGATCGGCCTGGACGGCGAAGTGCTCAGTGGGCAATCCAGCGTCGATCAGGCACCGATCACCGGTGAAAGCCTGCCGGTGGAGAAGGCCGTTGGCGACAAGCTGTTCGCCGGCACCATCAACCAGGCCGGCGCCCTGGAATACCGCGTCACTGCAGCAGCGGGGCATTCCACCCTGGCGCGCATCATCAAGGCCGTAGAAGAAGCGCAGGGCGCTCGTGCACCCACCCAGCGTTTCGTCGACACCTTCTCGCGCATCTACACCCCGGTGGTATTCGCCCTGGCCCTGGCCGTAGCGCTCATCCCGCCACTGTTCATGGCCGGCGCCTGGTTTGACTGGTTCTACCGCGCGCTGGTGCTGCTGGTGGTGGCGTGCCCGTGTGCGCTGGTGATCTCCACCCCGGTGACCATCGTCAGTGGCCTGGCGGCTGCAGCGCGCAAGGGCATCCTGATCAAGGGCGGCGTCTACCTGGAAGGGGGCCGCAAGCTGGACTTCCTGGCCCTGGACAAGACTGGCACCCTCACCCACGGCAAACCGGTGCAGACCGATGCCAAGGTCCTCGATCCGCGGTTCGATGGCCGCGCCCAGGCGCTGGCCGCCAGCCTGGCCGAGCGTTCCGACCATCCGGTTTCAGGTGCCATCGCCCAGTTCGGCAAGGCGCAGGGGTTGGCCCTGAGTGAGGTCACCGGCTTCGTCGCCCTTCCCGGGCGTGGCGTGCGCGGCGACATCGACGGCCAGACCTATCACCTGGGCAACCATCGCCTGGTCGAGGAGCTGGGCCTGTGCTCGCCGCAGCTTGAAGCGCAACTGGACGAGCTCGAGCGCCAGGGCAAGACCGTGGTGCTGTTGCTCGACCACAATGGCCCGCTGGCCCTGTTCGCCGTGGCCGATACGGTCAAGGACAGCAGCCGCGAGGCGATCGCCGAGCTGCACGCGCTGGGTATCAAGACCGTCATGCTCACCGGCGATAATCCGCATACTGCCCAGGCCATCGCAGCCCAGGTAGGTATCGACCGCGCTGAAGGCAACTTGTTGCCGGCCGACAAGCTGACCATCATCGAGCAGCTGTATGCCCAGGGCCACCGTGTCGGCATGGTCGGTGACGGTATCAACGATGCGCCGGCCCTGGCCCGCGCCGAGATCGGCTTCGCCATGGCTGCTGCCGGTACCGATACGGCCATCGAGACCGCCGACGTGGCGCTGATGGATGACGACTTGCGCAAAATCCCGGCGTTCGTCAGGCTGTCGCGCCAAAGTGCGGCGATCCTGACGCAGAATATCGTTCTGGCGTTGGGCATCAAGGCGATATTCCTGGCGATCACTTTTGCCGGCATGGCCACCCTGTGGATGGCGGTGTTCGCCGACATGGGTGTGAGCCTGCTGGTGGTGTTCAACGGGCTGCGCCTGCTGCGCAAATGAGGTCATGCAATGCTCAGTGCCGAGCTCAAAGCCTTTTACATGGTGGCCCGCCTGGGCAGCATCACCCTGGCGGCGAAGAAACTAGGGCTCAGCCAGCCGACGGTGACCACGCAGATCCGTAACCTGGAGAGCCAGTACGCGGTGGAGCTGTTCTACCGCGGGGGGCGGCGCCTGGTGCTGAGCGAGGAGGGCGTGCGCCTGCTGCCGATGGTCAAGGCGCTGCTGCAGCAGGAAGCCGACATCGAATTCGAGCTGCGCAACAGCGGGCAGCAGCAGGGCCGCCTGCGCATCGCGGCGACTGCGCCTTACTACATCCTCGACCTGGTGAAGATCTTCCGCGAACGGCTGCCGCAGGTGGACGTGGCCGTGGAGATCGGCAACTCGCAGCAGGTGCTGGAGATGCTTGAGGACTACCGCGTCGATATCGCCGCCTCGTCACAGTTGCTCGAGGACGCCCGCCTGGTGCGGCGCGTGCTGGGCACCGACCCGCTGGTGGTGGCGGTGCACCGCAATCATCCATTGGCACACCGCCAGACGGTGTCCATCGATGGGCTCGCGGGGCATTGCCTGCTGATGCGCGAACAGGGCTCGACCACCCGCAAGCTGACCGAGCAGATGATGCAGGATGCGGGCGTAAAAGCAGGAGCCCTGCTGGAGATCGGCAGCCGCGAGTCGATCCGCGAAGCGGTGCTGCGCAATATCGGCATCAGCGTGATTGCCCGGCACGAGGTGCCGCACAACCCCGAATTGCGGGTGCTCGCGCTGGAGAATGCGCCGGTGATGCATGAGTACCTGTACTGCCTGAAGGAGCGGCGCCAGGCCCGGTTGCCGGCGGCCTTCCTTGGGGTGGCGCAGGAAGTGGTGGGGTCACAGTTCTAGTCCTGGGGTGGCCACTACAAAATCTGCCTATACCACTATCACCCGCTTTTGCCTTGACGCCACAGAACCTTCGCACAGCCTTCCTAGCATGGCCCCATCTGTTCGATGAGGCCTTGCCATGAACCACGCCACCCCGGGCGCACAGATGAAAGTGCGCGGTATCCACAAGCGTTTCGGTGCCTTCACGGCACTGAACGATGTCTCCCTGGACATCGCCGCCGGCGAACTGGTCTGCCTGCTCGGCCCTTCGGGCTGCGGCAAGACCACCCTGCTGCGCTGCATTGCCGGCCTTGAGCGTCAGGACCGTGGTGAGCTGTACATCGGCGAACGCGATATTTCCGAGCTGCCGCCCCAGGCCCGGGACTACGGCATCCTGTTCCAGTCCTACGCGCTGTTCCCCAACCTCACCGTCGAAGCCAACATCGCCTACGGCCTGACCGGCAGCGGCCGTGATGAAAGCCGCCAGCGTGTGGCCGAAATGCTTGAACTGGTGGGCCTGACCGGCAGCGAAAAGAAATACCCCGGCCAGCTCTCCGGCGGCCAGCAGCAACGTGTGGCCCTGGCCCGTGCGCTGGCGCCGTCACCGTCGTTGCTGCTGCTCGATGAACCCATGTCGGCGCTGGATGCGCGCGTGCGAGAGCACCTGTGCACCGAGCTGCGCCAGCTGCAGCGACAACTGGGTATCACCACGCTGATGGTCACCCACAACCAGGATGAAGCCATGCTCATGGCCGACCGTATCGCGGTGATGAACAACGGCCAGGTCGAGCAGTACGCCACCCCGCAAGAAATTTACGATCAGCCCGCCACACCGTTCGTCGCCGAGTTCGTCGGCCAGGGCAACTGGCTGCCGTTCCAGCGCAATGGCGACAGCCACGCCCAGGTCGGCGCCATGAGCATGCGCCTGGCACCCGGAGCGCCGCGGGCCAGCAGCGGCCGTTTGTTCTGCCGACCGGAGGCGATCACCGTCAACCCGGTGGTGCATGAAGAGAACCTGTTCCCGGCCAAGGTTCGCGAAATCACCTTCCTGGGCAACCGCTGCCGCATGAGCTTCGAGCTCAAGGCCCTGCCGGGGCATTCCCTGCTTGCCGAGCTGGCACCAGAAGCGATGCCGAGCCTGGGTTCCCAGGACATCTGGGTGGCGCTGCCGCCTCAGAGCCTGCAGGTGTTTGCCTGAGATGGCCGCGCCAATGACCCTGCCACTGCCCCAGGCCAAGCGCGCGACGCGGGGTGACGTCGCCCTCGGGGACCGGCTGTTCGTCGTCGGTGGCAAGAGCCTGCTGCTGATCCTGCTGCTGCTGGCGGTGCTGATGCCGTTGCTGGCAATCTTCTGGCGTGGCTTCAGTGGCGACGCTGGCCAGGGTGGCGGCCTGGCGGCGGCCCGTGAACTGTTCGCCAGCAGCAACTTCCACTGGCTGCTCGGCAACAGCCTGTCGGTGGCCTTCACCGTTGCCGCGATCGTGGTCCCGCTGGCGTACCTGTTCGCCTATGCCCTGCAACGCACGCTGATCCTGGCCAAGGGCGTGTGGCGGGGGATCTCGCTGCTGCCGCTGCTGGCGCCGTCGATGTTGCCGGCCATTGCCCTGGTCTACCTGTTCGGGAACCAAGGCCTGCTGCGCGGGCTACTCAGCGACAACATCTATGGCTTCTGGGGCATTGTCCTGGGCGAGGCCATCTACACCTTCCCGCACGCGCTGATGATCTTGCTCTCGGCCCTGTCATTGGCCGATGCGCGGCTGTTCGACGCTGCGTCCAGCATGGGCGCCGGGCCGTGGCGGGCGTTTCGCAGCATCACCTGGCCGGCTACCCGCCAAGCGGTGTTCGCAGCGCTCTGCCTGGTGTTCACCCTGACCATCACCGATTTCGGCGTGCCGGTGGTCGTCGGTGGTGATTACCAGGTGCTGGCGCTGGAGGCCTACAAAGCGGTTGTCGGCCAGCAGCAGTTCGGCCGCGGCGCGCTGATCGGCATGGTGCTGCTGGTACCGGCGCTGCTCAGCTTTGCGGTCGACGCCTGGCTGCGGCGCCGCCAGGGTGAGGCCATGAGCGGCCGTGCCCAGGTGTTCGAGCCCAAGCCGTCGCGCCGCCGTGATGCCTGCTACCTGGCCCTCGTGCTGCTGGTGTGCGCTGTGCTGGTGGGGGTGATCGGCATGGCCGTGTACTCGTCGCTGGTGACCTTCTGGCCTTACAACATGACCTTGTCGTTCAAGCACTACCTGTTCGACGACACTGCAGGCGGTGGCTGGCTGGCGTATCGCAACAGCGTGACCATGGCCATCGGCACGGCGCTGATCGGCAGCATCGTGATTTTCGCCGGTGCCTACCTGATGGAGAAAACCCAGGGCCAGCGCCTGCTCAATCAGGCACTGCGCCTGCTCAGCTTCATCCCCATGGCAGTGCCGGGGCTGGTGCTGGGCCTGGGTTATGTCTTCTTCTTCAACCTTAATGGCAACCCGCTGCACGTGTTCTACGGCGGCATGGGCTTGCTGGTGGTGTGCACCATCGCCCACTACCTGACCACCGCGCAGATGACCGCCACCACCGCGCTGCGTCAGCTCGATGGCGAGTTCGAGGCCGCCGCGCTGTCGCTCAAGGCGCCGCTGTACAAGCACTTCGTGCGGGTTACCGTGCCGATCTGCCTGCCCGCGCTGCTGGACATTATCCGCTACCTGTTCGTCTCGGCCATGACCACCGTCTCGGCGGCGATCTTCCTCTACAGCCCCGACACCCTCCTCGCCGCCGTCGCCGTGCTGAACATGGACGATGCCGGCAACGTCGGCGGCGCTGCCGCGATGTCGACCTTGATCCTGCTGACCAGTGCCGCCGCTTCGCTGTTGCTGGCCGGTGCTTCCCGCGGCCTGCTGCGCCGCTCCCAGGCCTGGCGCCAGCGCGCGCCAGGCCATTGACCGACTGCCCACTCTGACAGGAACCGCATCATGTTCAAGCCACTTGCACTTGCCGCTGCCGTATCTGCCGTATTCAGCCTGCAGGCCTCGGCCGCCAGCACGCAGCTGACCGTCTACACCGCCCTGGAAGCCGAGCAGCTCAAAAGCTACAAGCAGGCCTTCGAAAAGGCCAACCCGGACATCGAGATCAAGTGGGTGCGCGACTCCACCGGCATTATCACCGCCAAGCTGCTGGCCGAGAAAGACCGCCCGCAAGCCGACGCGGTGTGGGGCCTGGCGGCTTCCAGCCTGGCCATCCTCGACCAGAACGGCATGCTCGACGCCTATGCACCGAAAGACCTGGGCACCATCTCCCCCAACTATCGCGACGCTGCCAACCCGCCGGCCTGGGTGGGTATGGACGTGTGGGCCGCGACGATCTGCTTCAACACCATCGAGGCCGAGAAGCAAGGCCTGAGCAAGCCGGTAAGCTGGCAGGACCTGACCAAGCCGGAGTACAAGGGCAAGATCGTCATGCCGAACCCGGCCTCGTCCGGTACCGGCTTCCTCGATGTGAGTGCCTGGCTGCAGACCTTTGGCGAGCCGCAGGGCTGGGCCTACATGGACGCCCTGCACCAGAACATCGGCCAGTACGTCCATTCCGGTTCCAAACCGTGCAAGCTGGCGGCAGCGGGCGAATTCCCGATCGGCATTTCGTTCGAGTACCCGGCCGTGCAGCTCAAGCGCCAGGGCGCGCCGCTGGACATCGTATTGCCGAAGGAAGGGCTAGGCTGGGAGATCGAGGCGACTGCGCTGATCAAAGGCTCACCGAAGGCGGATGCCGCCAAGCGCCTGGCCGACTTCTCGGCAAGCCCGGCGGCCATGGAACTGTACAAGGAAAACTTCGCCGTGCTCGCCGCACCGGGCATTGCCAAGCCGCAGACCGAATTGCCGGCCGACTATGAGCAGCGCCTGATCAAGAACGACTTTGCCTGGTCCTCGAAAAACCGTGACCCGATCCTGGCCGAGTGGCGTAAGCGCTACGACGGCAAGTCGGAGAAGGTCGCGCAGCAGTAAGGCAGGCCTGAACTGAATCCTCCACCATCCAGGACCGAGACCAACCGATGCTCACTCCAGACCAGATCATCGACAGAACCTTCGCCCTTTACCAGGAACATGGCACCGACGATTACATCGGCGAGGCCATCACCCAGCTGGAGCACATGTCCCAGGCCGCGCAACTGGCGATGGCCGAGGGCTTCGATGACGAAGTGGTACTGGCTGCATTCTTCCACGACATCGGCCACCTGTGTGGCGGCGACGGCAACATGGCCGGTTATGGCGTGGTCAGCCATGAGCGCATCGGTGCCGAGTACCTGCGCCGCTGCGGTTTCGGCGAGCGAATGGCGCGGCTGGTGCAGTACCACGTGGCGGCCAAGCGTTACCTGACGTTGCGCCAACCTGGGTATTACGCGCGGTTGAGCGAAGCCAGCCGACGGACGTTGGCCTATCAGGGTGGGGTGATGACCGACGAGGAGGCGGATGCTTTCGAGCGGGACCCACTGTTCAGCGTGAGCCTGCGCATGCGCGAATGGGATGAACGGGCCAAGGAGATTGGGGTGCCGGTGGTTGAGCTGGCGGTGTTGAAGCACAAGGCATTGGCGTTGCTTTGATGGCGTGGTTGGCATTGCCGGCCTCTTCGCGGGCTTGCCCGCGAAGAGGCCTGTGAGCACACCCTTAAATCTGTAGCACCAGCGCCTCCAGCTGCTCTTGCCGCTCAGCCTGATTGACCCGGGCCCCAGGGTTGAGCGTCGACCATTGCGGGTGTGCCCGCGCCTTGCTCAACGCTTCGGGCAGTTTGCCTTCACGCCAGGCCTTCTCATCCAGTTCACCCAGGCGAATGCTGCTCTGCGCCGCATGCCCACGGCTATCCAGCGCTGCCATCAACTGTTGCTGGCGCAACGCCAACAGTCGCAATACGGTGTCGTCCACGGTCAGCTCGCGCTGCCCCTTCAGTTTGCCCATCAGCCGTGAACCATAGTTGCGCGCCGTCTGCAGCGCGCCCCCGGCAATGGCGCCGGCCAGCGCGGCAGCGCCAAGGGTAAGGCCACCGACCAGCAAGTCGACCCCTGCGCCGGCAGCGGCACCTGCGGCCACGCCGCTGCCCAGGCGCACGCCAAGCAACTTCAACGTCTCGGGGTTGAACAAGTCATCGCCCCAGCGCCCATCGAGCAGCGGCAGGTCACCGGCGTTGGCGTCCTCACGGCGGAAGGCATAGAGCTTGAGCAGTGCCTCGACGCAGCGCTGCTCGCGCTGGCGCACGTCCTGGCGCAGCGCCTCGATGGCCTTGGCTTCGGCGGCAGGCTCGGCTTCGACACTGCGCCGGCAGGCGGCGCAGTCGAGCAGCAGTTCGGCGATCAGCCGCTTGCCGCTGTGCTGGCGGGCCAGGCGCTGCGCCTGCTGGTCATCGATCAGCCGTTGCAGGGCCGGGCGGGCGTCTTCCAGCAGCAGGGCCAGGCTTTCGTACAGGCGGCGCTCGCCATCTTCGGGCGGCGCCACGCTGTCGAACCGTACCAGCGCATGCAGGCCCAGGCGGGCCAGGGCGTCGCGCCATTCGGGTTCGCGGTGCTGGCTGCTGGCGACGAAGTTGAGTACGGGCAGCAACGGCTTGCCGCAACTGGCCAGCACTTCCAGCTCGTCACGGTACTTGGCCAGCACCGGTTCACGGGCGTCGATCACATACAGGCCGGCATTGCTGGCCAGCAATTGGCGCAGCACCTTGGCCTCCTGTTCGAAGCGCTGGCGCGCCTCGCTGCCCTGTAGAAAGCGCTCCAGGCGGGCCGGGCCGTCGAGCCGCTCGCCCGGGCGCTCCAGGCGCTCCAGGTAGTCGAGCAGGGCGATGGCATCTTCCAGGCCGGGTGTGTCATAGAGCTCGAGCAGCGCTTCGCCGTCCACCGACAGGCGAGCGCCCTCCACGTGGCGGGTGGTGCTCGGGCGATGGGACACCTCGCCGAAGCCGACATCACGCGTGAGTGTGCGCAGCAGCGAGGTCTTGCCGACATTGGTGTGGCCGACCACGGCCAGTTTCAGCGGCTCAGTCATGGCCATGCTCCAGCCAGGTCAGCGGTGAGGTATCGGCGTGGGGCAGGCCGAGGCGGTCCAGCGCCTCGTGCCAGTCGCCCAGTCGCTCGGCATCCAGGGCCTGGCCGGGGGCCGCCTGCAGCAACCAGATGCGCGTGGCCCCGGCATTGCGCGCCAGCTCGGCCAACAGCGCGAGGCTGCCGCGGTCGGGCGAGCGGCGGGGGTCGCAGGCAATGGCCAGGCGCGCCGGGGGGAAGCGACTGAGTTGTTCCAGCAGGCGGTTGCGTGACTCGCGGCTGTCGAGCACCCCGGCATCGGTCACGCCCTTGCTCAGCGCCGGGGGCCACGGCCGCTGGTCGTCCAGCTCCAGCCCGACCAGCAGCGCGCCGCTGCTGCCGGTTTCCAGTTGGCCGGCCTGGAACTGCGGTAGCGATTCGGGGGCTACATCCTGCACACCGATGCGCTCGCTGCGTGGCATGAGGGCTTCGCGCAGGTGTGCGTAGCCTGGCAGGCTGAGGTCCAGGGCCAGGCGTTGGCGGCCCTGGCGCCAGCGCCACAGGCACAGGCCGGCCAACAGCAGACGCGGCAGCAGGCCGTACACCAGCACCACGCCGAGCAGCCAGCTGGCCCAGGCCTGGCGGGCGATGTCGAGGGCCGGCAGGGTGTCACCGCTGGTGCGGATCATGCTTTCGTCCGGCACGGCAAAGCCGAGCAGCGAGGGCAGGGCGCCCAGGGCCTGGGTCAGGTGCACGAAAGGTTCGGCAGCGAGCAGGGTGGTCTCCCAGACGAAGCCGTAGCGGCGGGTGGCGAGCAGCGTCAGCAGCAGCGCGAGCGCACTGAGCATGGCCAGCACCCACAAACTGTGGACCAGCAGGCCCAGCAGCCAGCGGTTCAGGCGCTGGCGTTGCAGCAGCACCAGCAATGCCGGCGCCAGGTGCCCGGCCTTGGCGTCGCGGGCGAAGCGTTCGCTCAGCCACAGCCACAGGCGCCCGAGGTTGGCGCCGTGTTCACCGCTGAGGATCAGGCCTGCGGCCCAGCCCAGCAGCATCAGCAGGTTCAGCCCAAGCAGGCTGCCCAGCGCCCAGAACACATTGACCGGGCGCTGCCCATCGCCGAGGGCGGCAAAGGCCAGGCCCACGCCGCTGACCACGGCCAGCAGCACCAGCGCCAGCAGCGCCAGGCGTGCGCCTTGCTTCCAGTGCTGCAGGGCGGTGGTGATGCCGTCGCGTTCGGCCAGGAACAGTGCGCGCGCTTCAATGCGCGCGGGCAGGTCACCGCCCCGTTGGCGAGCGTGGCGGTTGGCTTCCTGGTCTTCCAGGGGGCCGGCGTGTTCCTCGCGCAGGCGTACCGCTTCGGTGAGCCAGCGCGTGTCCAGTGGAGTCGGTCCAGTCACAAGGTCTTCCATTGCACGGTTCAGGGCAGAAGCATAACCCACCACGGGTTTGCTATCCTCGCCGGCATGACTACCTCACTCCCCCTCAGCCTGATTGCGGCGCTCGCCGAGAACCGCGTGATCGGCATCGACAACTCCATGCCCTGGCACTTGCCGGGGGACTTCAAGTATTTCAAGGCCACTACCCTGGGCAAGCCGATCATCATGGGCCGCAAGACCTGGGATTCGCTCGGCCGGCCGCTACCAGGGCGCCTGAACATCGTGGTCAGCCGCCAGCAGGGCCTGCAATTGGCCGGCGCCGAAGTGTTCACTTCGCTGGACGATGCCCGGGAGCGCGCCGAGCAGTGGGCGCGGGAGCAGGGCGTGGACGAGCTGATGCTGATCGGCGGCGCGCAGCTGTATGCGCAGGCGCTGGAGAAGGGCTTGGTGAGCCGCATGTACCTGACCCGGGTCGAACTGCAGCCGGAAGGCGATGCGTGGTTCCCCGCGTTCGACAAGGGGCAGTGGCAGCTGGCGTCGAGTGAAGCGCAGGCAGAGGCGGACAAGCCTGTGTATCACTTCGAGGTGTGGAACAAGCTGTGATGAATCTGGGGCCGCATTAGCGGCCCCAGTCGTTTCAGGCGTGGCTCAGCTCGGCATGCTCGTCGCCGGCCAGCACATCCTTGTCGGTCTCTTTCAGCAACTGGCTGGTCACCACGCCCGCCGTCATCGAGCCATTCACGTTCAGTGCCGTGCGGCCCATGTCGATCAGCGGCTCCACCGAAATCAGCAGCGCCACCAGCTCGACCGGCAGGCCCATGGCTGGCAGCACGATCAGTGCCGCGAAGGTGGCACCACCACCCACGCCGGCCACGCCTGCCGAACTCAGGGTGACGATGGCCACCAGGGTGGCGATCCACAGCGGGTCGAAGGTGTCGATGCCCACGGCAGGGGCCACCATCACCGCCAACATCGCAGGGTACAGGCCGGCGCAGCCGTTCTGGCCGATGGTGGTGCCGAACGATGCGCTGAAGCTGGCGATCGATTGCGGTACGCCCAGGCGGCGCGTCTGCGCCTCGATGTTCAGCGGGATGCTGGCCGCACTGGAACGGCTGGTGAAGGCGAAGGTCAGCACCGGCCAGACCTTGCGGAAGAAGCGCAGCGGGCTGACGCCGGTGGCAGCGAGGATGATGCCGTGCACCACGAACATCAGGCCCAGGCCGAGGTACGACACCAGCACGAAGCTGCCCAGCTTGAGAATATCGTCCAGGTTGGAACTGGCCACGACCTTGGTCATCAGTGCCAGCACCCCGTAAGGGGTGAGCTTCATCACCACGCGCACCAGGCGCATCACCCAGGCTTGCAGGGTGTCGATGGCCGACAGGGCGCGTTGGCCTTTCTCGGCATCGTCCTTGATCAGCTGCAACGCGGCCAGGCCGACGAACACGGCGAAGATCACCACGCTGATGATTGATGTCGGCTTGGCCCGTGCCAGGTCGCCCACCGGGTTGCTCGGGATGAACGACAGCAGCAATTGCGGGATGTTGAGGTCGGCGACCTTGCCCGCGTAATCGCTGTGGATAACTTGCATGCGTGCGCTTTCCTGGACGCCGGCCACCAGGCCTTCAGCGCTCAGGCCGAACAGGTTGGTCAGGACGATGCCGATCAGCGCGGCGATGGCGGTGGTCAGCAGCAGCGTGCCGATGCTCAGCACACTGATGCGGCCCAGCGAGGAGGCGTTGTGCAGGCGCGCCACGGCGCTGAGGATCGAGGCGAAGATCAGCGGCATGACGATCATTTGCAGCAGGCCGACGTAGCCGTTACCGACCAGGTCAAGCCAGCCGATGGTGGCTTTCAGTACCGGGTGGCCTGCACCGTAGACGGTATGCAGCACCAGGCCGAAACCTACGCCCAGTGCCAGGCCGAGCAGAACCTTCTTGGCCAGGCTCCAGTCGGTACGGCGGGTTTGCGCCAGGCCCAGCAGCAGGGCCAGGAACGCCAGCAGGTTGAGAGACAGCGGCAGGTTCATTGAAGCTCCAGGAAAAAGCAGAAGAGGCATCGCCTCTGTGAGCGATTGCGAACGGAAATGCTAACAGCCTGAAAAGAAACGAATTTATACCCAAAAGTAATTTGCTTAGTCGTTAATGGAATAACAGGCTGTCGCGGATAGCAATGAACGCGACGTTTACAGTGTTGTGAAGGTCGCTGTGGACCCCGCCTGCCGGGAATGATGGTCTAGTTTTTCCCGATCATTTCAGGAGATTCGTCCATGAAGTTCGCTCCAAAAGCCTTCGCCATCGGGTTGTCGCTGTTGTTCAGTGTCGAAACCTTGGCCACCGAACTCACGCACTGGCCCGCCGAGGCGGCCAGGCAACTCGATGCGATGATTGCCGCCAATGCCAACAAAGGTAACTACGCGGTGTTCGACATGGACAACACCAGTTACCGCTACGACCTTGAAGAAGCGCTGCTGCCCTTCATGGAAAACAAGGGCCTGCTGACCCGCGACAAACTCGACCCGTCGCTCAAACTGATCCCGTTCAAAGACAGTGCCGGGCACAAGGAAAGCTTGTTCAGCTACTACTACCGCCTGTGCGAGATCGACGACATGGTCTGCTACCCGTGGGTGGCGCAGGTGTTTTCAGGCTTCACGCTCAAAGAGTTGAAGGTGCAGGTCGATGAGCTGATGGCTTCTACCAAGCCGATCCCCAGCACCTATTTCGAGGGGGACCAGGTCAAATCCATCGAGGTACAGCCACCCAAGGTGTTCACCGGCCAGGCCGAGCTCTACAACAAACTGATGGAGAACGGCATCGAGGTCTATGTGATCTCGGCAGCCTCCGAAGAACTGGTGCGCATGGTCGCCTCGGACCCCAAATATGGCTACAACGTGAAGCCTGAGCATGTGATTGGCGTCAGCCTGCTACTCAAGGACCGCGTCAACGGCCAGCTGACTACTGCGCGCAAGCAGATCACGGCGGGGCACTACGATGCCAAGGCTAATGAAGGCCTGGAGCTCACCCCTTACCTGTGGACCCCGGCAACCTGGATGGCGGGCAAGCAGGCGGCGATCCTCACGTATATCGATGAATGGAAGAAGCCGGTGCTGGTGGGCGGCGACACCCCGACCAGTGACGGGTACATGCAGTTTCATGGCGTGGATGTGAGCAAGGGCGGCATCCACCTGTGGATAAACCGCAAGGCCAAGTACATGGACCAGTTGAACGGAATGATCGCCAAGCATGCAGCGGCCCAGGCCAAGGAAGGGTTGCCGGTGACGGCGGACAAGAACTGGGTGATCGTGACGCCGGAGCAGATTCAGTAGGTTTTGTCGTATCAGAGCGGGCCTCTTCACGGGCTTGTCCCGCGAAGAGGCCCGCACAGGCATAAAAAAACCGGCGCTCAGGGCGCCGGTTTTCATTCACAGCTTCAAGGCCTCACAGGCCGTCCAGCAGTGCCTTGTCACGCACAGCACCCTTGTCGGCACTGGTCGCCAGCAGGGCGTAGGCTTTCAGCGCGGTGGTCACCTTGCGTGGGCGCACTTCGACCGGCTTCCAGCCTTTTTTGTCCTGCTCGACACGGCGTGCGGCCAGCTCTTCGTCGCTGACCAGCAGGTTGATCGAACGGTTGGGGATGTCGATCAGCACCTTGTCGCCGTCGCGCACCAGGCCGATGGCGCCGCCCGCAGCGGCTTCCGGCGAGGCGTGGCCGATCGACAGGCCCGAGGTACCGCCCGAGAAGCGGCCGTCGGTGAGCAGGGCGCAAGCTTTGCCCAGGCCTTTGGACTTCAGGTACGACGTCGGGTAGAGCATCTCTTGCATGCCCGGGCCGCCTTTCGGGCCTTCGTAACGGATGATGACGATGTCGCCAGCTTTGACTTCGTCAGCGAGGATGCCGCGCACGGCGCTGTCCTGGCTTTCGAAGATCTTCGCGTTGCCTTCGAACACGTGGATCGACTCATCGACACCGGCGGTCTTCACCACGCAACCGTCGAGGGCGATGTTGCCGTACAGCACGGCCAGGCCGCCTTCTTGCGAATAAGCGTGTTCGAAGCTGCGGATGCAGCCGTTTTCACGGTCGTCGTCGAGGGTTTCCCAACGGGTCGACTGGCTGAACGCCGTCTGCGTCGGGATGCCCGCTGGGCCGGCCTTGAAGAAGGTGTGCACGGCTTCGTCATCGGTCTGGGTGATGTCCCACTTGGCGATGGCTTCTTCCATGCTGGCGCTGTGCACGGTCGGCAGGTCGGTGTGCAGCAGGCCGCCACGGGCCAGCGAGCCGAGGATGCTGAAGATGCCGCCGGCGCGGTGGACGTCTTCCATGTGGTACTTCTGGATGTTTGGCGCCACCTTGCACAGCTGAGGCACCTTGCGCGACAGGCGGTCGATGTCACGCAGGTCGAACGCCACCTCGCCTTCCTGGGCTGCGGCCAGCAGGTGCAGGATGGTGTTGGTCGAACCGCCCATGGCGATGTCGAGCATCATGGCGTTCTCGAACGCCTTGAAGTTGGCGATGCTGCGCGGCAGTACCGACGTGTCGTTGTCGCCGTAGTAACGCTTGCACAGCTCGACGATGGTGCGGCCGGCGGTGAGGAACAGCTGTTCGCGGTCCGAGTGGGTAGCCAGGGTCGAACCGTTGCCCGGCAGGGCCAGGCCCAGCGCTTCGGTCAGGCAGTTCATCGAGTTGGCGGTGAACATGCCGGAGCACGAACCGCAGGTCGGGCAGGCGCTGCGCTCGTACTCGGCGACCTTCTCGTCGGAGGCCGAGGAGTCGGCGGCGATCACCATCGCGTCGACCAGGTCCAGGCCGTGGCTGGCCAGCTTGGTCTTGCCGGCTTCCATAGGGCCGCCAGAGACGAAGATCACCGGGATGTTCAGGCGCAGGGCGGCCATCAGCATGCCGGGGGTGATCTTGTCGCAGTTGGAAATGCACACGATGGCGTCGGCGCAGTGGGCGTTGACCATATATTCCACGGCGTCGGCGATGATCTCGCGGCTCGGCAGGGAATACAGCATGCCGTCATGGCCCATGGCGATGCCGTCATCGACCGCGATGGTATTGAATTCTTTGGCCACGCCACCGGCGCGTTCGATCTCGCGGGCGACCAGCTGGCCCAGGTCCTTCAGGTGCACATGCCCTGGGACGAACTGGGTGAACGAGTTGGCAATGGCGATGATCGGTTTCTTGAAATCGTCGTCCTTCATGCCGGTGGCGCGCCAAAGGGCACGGGCGCCGGCCATGTTGCGGCCGTGGGTGGAAGTCTTGGAACGATAATCAGGCATGAAGCACTCCTGGCGGCTAAATCAGGTCACAAAAAGGGGAGTGAGCTTCTCTTGTCCTTTGCGCCTTAGGCCGGTTGCCACTGGCACGGATGGGGCCGAAGACAGCACGGGATCGCCGCGTGCTCGACCAGAGCTCATAAACCCGCCGGGGGATGACTGGCGATGAATAGCCCGATTCTACACCGCTGGCGCGGCGAGGGAATGGCGATGTGTCTGGGCGGTGGCTTTGGCCGAGTGATCGGTGGTGTGTAGGACGTTTCCCAAATGCTGATTAAGGGGCTGACCCGCTGGCCCTGGCTGACTATGATCCGCCCGCCGCATGTGCGGCTTCACGAGACACACCTCAATGGACCTTCCCAGTTTCAGTTCATACCGAACTTGTAAATTGGCACTGAGCGCGCCGTCGCCAGGGCTTGCGAAGGCTTGAGCCCGCGTGGCTGAGGTTTGCAGGTGCCTGCGTCGGCGCCTGGAGAACCTCATGCAACACACGTCCGACACCCTTGTTTCCCCGCTCGACCTGCGTCAGGCCGCCCAGGCGCGCCGCGATGACCTGCTGCACCCGCAAGGCTACCCAGAAGGGACCGCCGGCTACCTGATGACCAGCGAGTACTCGTGCCTCGATGCCGGTCTCAGTGCCAGCCAGGCCATCGACAGGCTGCGCCGCGAGGCCGCCGATGCCGAAACCATCTACCAGTCCTATGTGCTCGACGGGCAGCGCAACCTGCTGGGTACGCTGTCCCTGCGGGAGTTGATCCTGGCTGCGCCAGATGAGCTCATCGAGCGAATCATGGTGCACAAGGTCATCTGCGTCTGTACCTCGACCCGCCAGGAAGAAGTGGCCCGCTTGATCCGTGAGCACGACCTGCTGGCCGTGCCGGTGCTGGACGAAGTCGGGCGGTTGGTGGGCCTGGTGACCTGCGACGATGCACTCGACGTGGTGGTCGAAGAGGCCACCGAGGACTTCCATAAAGGCGCATCCATCACCAACCATGTTGGCAACCTCAGGGATGCCACCGTCAGCCTGCTGTACCGCAAGCGAGTCCTGTGGCTGGTGTTGCTGGTGTTTGGCAACCTGTTCTCGGGGGCAGGGATCGCCGCGTTCGAAGAGACCATTGCCGCGCACATCGTGCTGGTGTTCTTCCTGCCGCTGCTGGTAGATAGCGGCGGTAACGCTGGGGCGCAGTCGGCGACCCTGATGGTACGGGGCCTGGCGACGGGCGAGGTGGTCATGCGCGACTGGCTGCGCATGCTGGGACGTGAGTGCGGGGTGGCGTTGGCGTTGGGCGCCACCATGGCGGTCGCGGTGGCATCGCTGGGAGCACTGCGCGGTGGGGCGGACATTGCCCTGATCGTCGCCAGCAGCATGCTGGTGATCGTGTTGCTGGGCAGCCTGATCGGCATGAGCCTGCCGTTCATGTTCACCAGGCTCAAGCTCGACCCGGCGACGGCCAGTGGCCCGCTGGTGACCTCGATTGCCGACGCGGCGGGGGTGTTGGTGTACTTCGGGATTGCTGCGTACGTGCTGGATATCTGAAGCGCAGGGGGCCGCAAAGCGGCCCCCTGGCTGGATCAGCTGTTGGGCAGCAACCGGCAGGTAATGCTCTTGATGTAGCGGGTTTCGGCGATGGCCGGGTGCACCGGGTGGTCCGGGCCCTGGCCGCCGCGTTCGAGCAGCTGCAGGTTGCGGTCCAGGTGGCGGGCGCTGGTCAGCAGGATGTTGTTCAGGTCGTCCTCGGGCAGGTGCATCGAGCACGAGGCGCTGACCAGAATGCCGTCCTTGGTCAGCATGCGCATGGCCTGTTCGTTGAGGCGACGGTAGGCCGCTTCACCGTTTTTCAGGTCTTTCTTGCGCTTGATGAACGCGGGCGGGTCGGCAATGATCACGTCGAAGCGCTCTTCGGCGGCTTTCAGCTCGCGCAGCGCCTCGAACACATCGCCTTCGATGCAGGTCAGTTTTTCGCTGATGCCGTTGAGTGTGGCGTTGCGCTCCACGCCATCCAGGGCAAAGCCCGAGGCATCGACACAGAACACTTCACTGGCGCCGAATGCGCCGGCCTGCACGCCCCAGCCACCGATGTAGCTGAACAGGTCGAGCACGCGCTTGCCTTTGACGTAGGGTGCCAGGCGCGCACGGTTCATGCGGTGGTCATAGAACCAGCCGGTCTTCTGGCCTTCGCGCACCGGGGCTTCGAACTTGACGCCGTTTTCTTCCAGCGCGACCCAGTCCGGCACTTCGCCGTAGACGGTTTCGACGTAGCGCGGCAGGCCTTCGGCATCACGCGCGGCGGAGTCGTTCTTGAACAAGATGCCGCTCGGCTTGAGGACCTGGACCAGGGCGGCGATCACGTCGTCCTTGTGCAATTCCATGGTGGCCGAGGCCAGCTGGACCACGAGGATGTCGAAGAAACGGTCGACCACCAGGCCCGGCAGCAGGTCGGAGTCGCCATAGACCAGGCGGTAGCACGGCTTGTCGAACAGGCGCTCACGCAGCGAGAGGGCAACGTTGAGGCGGTGCACCAGCAGCGACTTGTCCAGCGGCAGCTTGATGTCGCGCGACAGCAGGCGGGCGCAGATCAGGTTGTTCGGGCTCAGTGCCACGATCCCCAGCGGCTTGCCGTTGGCGGCCTCGAGAACCGCCTGTTGGCCGGCCTGGAAGCCTTGCAGCGGGGTCGCGGTGACATCGACTTCGTTGCTGTAGACCCACAGGTGGCCGGCGCGCAGGCGGCGGTCGGCATTGGCTTTGAGGCGAAGGCTGGGCAGGGACATGACGTCGCTCCGGGAAAAAAGAGCGGGAGTATACCGTGTTGGCCCCTGGGCCGCTGCAGGGCACGACAAAGTGCTGGCCCCTTCGCGGCGGACCGGCGCTACAAGTCGACCGCCTTACGGGGTTAGAATCCCCCGTCCTCAACGAGTGTGTACGCATGTCCCAAGAACTCAGCGCCGAACAGATCCAGCAAGCCTTGCAAGGCATCACCATTCCGCCGCAACCGCAGATCATGGTCGACCTGCAGTTCGAGCAGTACATGCCCGACCCGGACCTGGAAACCATCGCCAAGCTGATTTCCCAGGACCCAGGCTTGTCGGGTGCCTTGCTCAAGCTGGTCAACTCGCCACACTTCGGCCTGTCCAACAAGATCGGCTCGATCCAGCGTGCGGTAAACCTGCTGGGCAGCCGCTCGATCATCAACCTGATCAACGCCCAGTCGATCAAGGGCGAGATGAGCGACGAAACCATCGTTACCCTCAACCGCTTCTGGGACACCGCCCAGGACGTGGCCATGACCTGCCTGACGCTGGCCAAGCGCACCGGCATCCAGGCCGCGGACGAGGCCTACACCCTCGGGTTGTTCCATGACTGCGGCGTGCCGCTGATGCTCAAGCGCTTCCCCGACTACATGCAGGTGCTGGAACAGGCCTATGCCAAGGCCGATGCCGAAACCCGAGTGGTCGACACCGAGAACCGGGCCTTCAACACCAATCATTCGGTGGTCGGCTACTTCACCGCCAAATCCTGGCGCCTGCCCGAACACATCAGTGCGGCCATCGCCAACCACCACAATGCCCTGGCGGTGTTCCGCGATGAGTCGTCGGGCAACGCCCAGAGCCAGCTGAAAAACCTGCTGGCGGTACTGAAGATGGCTGAACACATCTGCGCGTCTTACCGGGTGCTGGGCAATCAGAGCGTCGACCACGAGTGGCACGTGGTCGGCCCGCTGGTACTGGACTACATCGGGTTGTCGGAGTACGACTTCGAGAACCTCAAACAGAACATTCGCGAGCTGGGCGGGCACTGATTCATGCCGGAACTACCCGAAGTCGAGACGACCCGGCGCGGTATCGCGCCGCATCTGGAAGGCCAACGCGTCAGCCGCGTGGTGGTGCGTGACCGGCGCCTGCGCTGGCCGATCCCCGAGGACCTGGACGTGCGTTTGTCCGGCCAGCGCATCGTCAGCGTCGAGCGGCGGGCCAAGTACCTGTTGATCAACGCTGAAGTCGGCACCTTGATCAGCCACCTGGGCATGTCGGGCAACCTGCGCCTGGTAGAGCTGGGGCTGCCGGCGGCCAAGCATGAGCATGTGGACATCGAGCTGGAGTCGGGGCTGATGCTGCGCTACACCGACCCGCGCCGCTTCGGTGCCATGCTCTGGAGCCTGGACCCGCTCAACCACGAACTGCTGCTGCGCCTGGGGCCTGAACCGCTGACCGACCTGTTCGATGGCGAGCGGCTGTTCCAGCTGTCGCGTGGGCGGTCGATGGCGGTCAAACCGTTCATCATGGACAACGCCGTGGTGGTGGGTGTGGGCAACATCTACGCGACCGAGGCCTTGTTTGCCGCCGGTATCGACCCGCGCCGGGAAGCGGGCGGTATTTCCCGGGCCCGTTACCTGAAGCTGGCCATCGAGATCAAACGCGTGCTGGCAGCGGCCATCGAGCAGGGCGGCACGACGTTGCGCGACTTTATTGGCGGCGACGGGCAGCCGGGGTATTTCCAGCAGGAACTGTTCGTCTACGGCCGTGGGGGCATGCCGTGCAAACTGTGCGGGACGACCTTGCGCGAAGTGAAGCTTGGGCAGCGCGCCAGCGTGTATTGCCCACGCTGCCAGCGCTGATGTACAGGGCCGCAGCGCGGCCCTGCGCGGGCGTCAGTCCTTGCCGGTGATCCGGCGGTACTTGGCCATCAGCTGTTCTTCGCTTTCGGGGTGCGCTTCATCCAGCGGGATGCAGTCGACCGGGCAAACCTGCTGGCACTGCGGCTCGTCGTAGTGGCCGACGCACTGGGTGCACAGGTTCGGGTCGATCACGTAGATCTCTTCGCCTTGGGAGATGGCCTCGTTCGGGCACTCGGGTTCGCAGACGTCGCAGTTGATGCAATCGTCGGTGATGATCAGGGACATGGGGGCTCCGGCCGGGGCTCACAGCCCAGGCATGTTCAACGCAATGGGCACAATTGTGCCGCATTCGCGCCCGCAGTGCACGCGGGCGCGATAATCAGCGCTATGGCTTACTTCTTGAAACGTTCGGTCAGCGCCTCGGCCACCACGGGGTGGACGAACTTGGTGATGTCGCCGCCCAGGGCAGCGATTTCCCGCACCAGGGTCGAGGAAATGAACGAATAACGCTCCGACGGTGTGAGGAACAAGCTTTCGACGTCGGGCGCCAGTTGCCGGTTCATGTTCGCCAACTGGAACTCGTATTCGAAGTCGGACACCGCGCGCAGGCCACGCAGGAAGACGTTGGCACCCTGTTCTTTGGCGAAGTGCGCCAATAGCGAGGAGAAGCCGATGACTTCGACATTGGGCAGGTGCTTGGTGACCTCACGGGCCAGCGCTACCCTTTGTTCCAGCGGGAACAGGGGGTTTTTCTTCGGGCTGGCCGCCACCGCGATGATCACGTGGTCGAACAGCCGCGAGGCGCGCTCTACCAAATCGCCATGGCCTTTGGTAATGGGGTCGAAAGTACCCGGGTACAACACTCGGTTCATCGCGTCATCCTGGCTGGAGTGCGTTGGGGAGTCGGATGTTAGCGCAGCGCTAGCGCCCGGCCAAGTCATGCGGCCGGCTGATGGCACTATAGACAGCGGGGGCATTTGTTGTCATGCACTGTGTGCCAGGCGGCCGAGCAGGGCGTCGGTGAGCTTGGAGCTGAGGGCATACACCGACAATTGCGGGTTGGCGCCGATACTGGTGGGGAACAGCGAACCGTCGTGGATCGACAGGTTTTCCAGCTGGTGATGGCGGCCCAGGCTGTCGCACACTGCCTGGCGCGGGTCTTCGCCCATGGCGCAGCCACCCATCACATGGGCGCTGCCCAGGCGTGTGCGGAACGGCTCCAGGTGCAGACCGTCGATCATGCGTTGGGCCTGCGCCAGGCTGGCGGCGGCGCTGGCATCGCTGTGCACAGGGGTCACCTGCGTGGCGCCTGCGGCGAACTGGATCTGCGCCATGCTGTGATAGGCCCGGCGCAGGCCGTCGCGCAGGTAGTCGGTTACCGGGTAATCGAGTACGGGTGAGCCATCGCTACGTAGTTCCACCGTGCCCCCCAGGCTTTGCGGGTGGAAGCCGTCGCGCAGCAGCGCCAGCATCACGTGGGTATGTGGCAGTTCGGCCATGCGCCGAGCGTTGTCGACGCCCACGCCACCGAGCAAGGTGCTGGCCAGGGCCGGGTGCAGCGGTGGCACCTCCAGCTTGTAGCCTACCGGCCCATCGACGCCTTCCTGCCACTGGAAGTGGTCGCTGTAGATGGACTGCGGGGCGCCGTAGTACGGGTCGATGCGCGCCTCGAACCGTGCCGCGCTGAAGTTGACCAGGTGCAGGAAGGTTCGCGCACCCAGGCGCCCATGCGGGTCGGGCGCGTTGGACCGTAACAGCAAGGCTGGGCTATTGATGCCGCCGCCCGCGAGGATGTAGTGGCGGGCACGCACGCTGATGCTGCGACCGGTGGGCTGTATGCCATGGGCATCGAGTGCCTGGCAGTGCAGGTGCTCGATGCGTTCGCCGTTGTGCGCGAAACGTTCGGCCCGCGCCAGGTAGAGCAGCTCACCGTCCTTGTCGAGGGTGGCGGGGATGCGCGTTACCAGCATCGATTGCTTGGCGTTGACCGGGCAGCCCATGCCGCAATAGCCAAGGTTCCGACAGCCCCGCACATTGCGCGGAATCACTGCCCAGCGGTAACCGAGCTGCTCACAGCCGCGGCGCAGCACGTCATTGTTGGCGTTCGGCGGCACGGCCCACGGGGTGATGCCAAGGTCGTGCTCGATGCGCTCGAACCAAGGGCGCAATGTCTCCTCTCCCAGGCCCTTCACGCCGTGGGCTATGGCCCAGTGGGCCAAGGTTTGAGCTGGCGTGCGGAAACTCGACGTCCAGTTGACCAGGGTGGTGCCGCCCACCGCGCGGCCCTGGAGAATGGTGATGGCGCCGTCCTTGCTCATACGGCCGAGGCCTTCCTGATACAAGTTGGCGTAGGCCTCGTTCTCCAGCAGGTGGAAGTCACTGCTGGTCTTTAGCGGGCCTTCTTCGATCAGCAGCACCTTGTAGCCCGCGGCACTGAGCATCTGCGCGCTGGTGGCACCGCCGGCGCCGCTGCCGATCACGGCGATATCGGCCTGCAGGGTGAGGTCCTGCTCCAGGCGTGAGCCGTCGTGGGTGATCCAGCCGCGTTCGAGGCCTTGGCGAAACGGGTCGATGACAGGCATTGAAAATGCTCTTGTTGTGGGCGGTCAGGTTTTCGGTGGCCCCGGATAGCCACAGGCGGCCCAGCTTTCCGGGCGTTCGTACCAGGCCATCAGCAGCAGTTGCAGCAGTGAGGCGTGGCCCATGCGCAGCAGGTTCAGCGAGCTGTCCTGCCAGCGCTGCAGAAAGGCTGTTACCTGCTTGGCATCAGCTTGTTCCCAGGCGCCCCAAACCCCGGTCAGTGGGCCGCGGGTCAGCGGTAGGCTGAGCACATCGAAGAGTTGCCGGGTGAGTTTGAGCATTTCAGGGGACAGCGCTGCCAACTTGTCGTCGAGGCTGTGCAGCACCAGCGCTTCGCTGGCCGAAGTTCCGGCGAGGACCACCGGGATCAATGCGCGCAGCAGCGGCAGGTCGTCGTCACGAAGCGTTCGGTAACCGGTTGCGGGGGCTTGGGGGCTACAGCCGACCAGGCTGGCGCTGGCCAGGAACACGCTGGCACCCAGGCTGAATCGCAGCAGATCGCGGCGCTGCATGGCCCGGCCTCAGCGGATGAACAGTTTGTAGACCAGGCGCTGCAAGGTCTTGCCATAGGGAGGGTAGATGAGCCGCGCGGCATTTAGGCGCTGCTTGGCCAACACGGCCTTGGCCTTGCTGAAGGTCAGGAAACCGTCGTGGCCGTGGTAGTGGCCCATCCCCGACGGGCCGATACCGCCGAATGGAAGGTCGTCCTGGGCCACCTGCAGCAGGGTGTCGTTCAGGCAGACGCCGCCCGAGTGGCTGTGTTGCAGCACTCGCGCTTGCTCGGCACGGTCGTAGCCGAAGTAATAGAGGGCTAGGGGGCGTGGGCGCTGATTGATGTAGGCCAGGGCACTATCGAGGCTGTCGTAGGGCACCACGGGCAGCAGCGGGCCGAAAATTTCGTCCTGCATCACCTGCATATCATCGTTCACCTCCAACAGCAGCTGCGGCGGCAGGCGCCGGCCTTGTCGGGGTTCGTCCGGGTACAGGTCGATAACCTGCGCGCCCTTGTCGCGGGCGTCATCCAGCAAGTGCTGCAGGCGCTGCAGCTGCCGCGGGTTGATGATGGCGCTGTAGTCAGGGTTGTCGGCGATGCGTGGATACAGCCGGCGGACGGCGCTGCGGTAGGCATCGCTGAATTTATTCAGGCGTTCGCGGGGTACCAGCACGTAGTCGGGGGCGACGCAGGTCTGGCCGGCGTTGAGGGTCTTGCCGAAGGCAATGCGCTCGGCGGCGGTGTCCAGGGGTACGTTGGCCGAAACGATGGCGGGCGACTTGCCGCCCAGCTCCAGAGTGACGGGTGTCAGGTTTTGCGCGGCGGCCAGCATGACCTGACGGCCAATGCTGGTGGCGCCGGTGAACAGCAGGTGATCGAACGGCAGCCTGGCGAACGCCTGGCCGACCTCAACTTCGCCTAGCACCACACTGACCAGGTCATCGGGGAATACCCGCTCAAGCAGGGCTTTGAGCGCCAAGCCAGTGGCAGGTGTGGCCTCGCTGAGCTTGAGCATGACCCGGTTGCCAGCGGCCAGGGCGCAGGTCAGCGGGCCGATGGCGAGAAACAGCGGGTAGTTCCACGGCACGATGATGCCCACCACACCCAGCGGCTGATACAGCACGCGCGCGCTGGCGGGCTGGAAGGCCAGGCCGACGGTGCGCCTGGCCGGGCGCATCCAGCGTCGCAGATGGCGCTCGGCGTGGCGAATGCCTTGCACCGAAGGCAGCAGTTCGGCCAGCAGGGTTTCGTCGGCACTGCGGCCGGCGAAATCCGCGTCGATCGCCTCGATCAACCCCTGCTGATCCCCCAGCAAGGCCTCGCGCAGGCTTTTCAGCCATTGTCGGCGTTGCGCTGCGGGCGGCATGGGGTTTGCGGCAAACGCCTTGCGCTGGGTGGCGAACATGGCCGCCAGTTCGGTGTCGGAATTCACGAGAGGCAAGGCGATGGGCGAGGTCACGGTGGCTCCCTGGGTGGGCTGAGATGCCTAGAGCCTATACTCTAATCTGCACGATGGTACGACTTTTTTCACATAGGCAAACGGTGCATCCCGGCCGCGTTACACCGTAAGATGAGCCATTACCGTAAGCCTGCAGACTGGGAGCTGAGCATGGCCCCGCGCATGAAAACCCGAGAGCGCATCGTGCAGAACAGCCTGGAACTGTTCAACCAGCAGGGCGAACGCAGCGTCAGTACCAACCACATTGCCGCGCACATGGAAATTTCGCCCGGCAACCTGTACTACCACTTCCCCAACAAGCAGGCGATCATCGCCGTGTTGTTCAGCCAGTACGAAGAACTGGTGGACAGCTTCCTGCGACCGCCGCAAGGGCGCGCGGCCACGGTCGAAGACAAGCGTTTCTACCTCAAGGCGCTGCTTGCCGCGATGTGGAACTACCGCTTCCTGCACCGCGACCTCGAGCACCTGCTCGACAGCGACGCGGAGCTGGCCGCCCGTTATCGGCGTTTTTCCCAACGTTGCCTGGGCCAGGGGCAGGCGATCTACCGCGGCTTCATCGATGCTGGGATCCTGGCCATGGCGCCTGCGCAGATCGAATCGCTGACCATCAACGCCTGGATCGTTCTTACGTCGTGGGTGCGTTTTCTCAGCACCACGCGCGAGCATTGCGCTCATCTGGGTGAAGAAGCCTTCAAGCGCGGCGTCTATCAGGTACTGGTGCTGGAGCTCGGCTTCGTCACCACCAATGCCCGCAGCGCCGTGGATGCCCTGTGCCAGGAATTCCATGTCCCGTTCAACCAGGCCCTGGAGCACTAGCCCAGAGCCTTTGTACCTTCGATCAGGAGAGAGTCATGCCCCTTGCGCAATTGATCACCCCGCAGCAGCTGGCCGAGCGTCTGGACTCGCCCAAGTTGGTGATCCTCGATTGTCGTTTTGCCCTGGAAGATGTGGATTACGGCCAACGCAGCTACGCCGAGGGGCATATCGCCGGGGCTCATTTTGCCGACCTGGAGCGTGACCTCAGTGGACCAGTCAGCAAAGGCAGGACAGGGCGCCACCCGCTGCCTGATCCGCACGACCTGGTCGAGCGCCTGCGCGAATGGGGGATGGATAACGACAGCGAGGTGGTGCTGTATGACGACGGCCCCGGTGCCTTTGCCGCGCGGGCCTGGTGGCTGCTGGCCTGGCTGGGCAAGCGCAGTGATGTGGCCATCCTCGATGGTGGCCTCAAGGCGTGGCACGCCGCGCACTTGCCGTTGAGCCTGGACGCGCCGGCTCGGCGTGAAGGTACGTTCAGCGGCGCGCCTGACGCCAAGCTGCTGATCGATGCCGAACACTTGGCCAAGCAGTTGGGTAAAGCGGACATGACGCTGATCGATGCGCGCGCCTTGCCGCGGTTCCGGGGTGAGGTGGAGCCGATCGACCCGGTGGCGGGGCACATTCCGGGTGCCCTGTGTTCTGCATTCACCGATAACCTGGGCGCCGATGGGCGTTTTCTGCCCCCGGAGCAGCTCAAACAGCGTTTCGCCGAGCAGCTGGCCGGGCGTGCGCCGGAGCAATTGGTGGCTTATTGCGGTTCAGGGGTGACGGCTTGCCATAACCTGTTCGCCCTGGCGCTGGCCGGCTACCCGCTGGGCAGGCTGTATGCCGGCTCGTGGAGCGAGTGGATCAACGATCCGCGTCATCAGGTTGCCACCGGCGACTGAGTGGTTGAGTCAAACGCCATCTACCAGCCACTGCGGAATCCGTCGCTCCAGGTAATACCCCGGATTTCGCAGGCTGCCCTCGACAAACCCCACATGGCCGCCCCGCTCATGCAGTTCGAGATGGGTCTGCGCCGCCAGTTCGCTGGCGGCGGGCAGGCTGTGGCCGAACACGAACGGGTCATCGGTGGCGTGGATGATCAGCGTCGGCGTGCGGTTTTCGCCAAGGTAGTAGCGGCTCGATGCGCGGCGGTAGTAGTCGTGGGCATCGTTGAAGCCGTTGAGCGGTGCCGTCACCTTGCCATCGAAATCCCAGAACGTGCGCAGCTTGCGTAGCGGCCCCAGGCGGTCGAGCGCGGCCAGGCCCTCATGGTGGCCCTGGGAACGGAAATGGCGTTGTTTCAATTGCACGTACGCCATCATTTCGCGCATGAAATGTGCCTGGTAGACCTTGGAAAAGCCCTGGCCTATGCCGTCGGCGCACTGGTCCAGGCGAAACGGCACGGACACCGCCACCGCCGCCTGCAGCTGGCTGGCGCTACCGCTTTCACCCAGGTACTTGAGCAGCACATTGCCGCCCAATGAATAGCCGACGGCGTACAGCGGTGCCAACGGGCGCAGGGCACGCAGGTGAGCGACAACCTCGGCCAGGTCTTCGCTGGCGCCGGAATGGTAACTGCGGGCCAGCAGGTTCGGTTCGCCCGAGCAGCCGCGCCAGTTCAGTGCGACGCTGGCCCAGCCACGGGCCTGTAGCGCCTGCTGCAGGCCTTTGACGTAGGGCGAATGGGACGATCCGGTCAGGCCGTGCAGCACCAGCACCAGCGGTGCATCGGCCTGGTGGGGCCCATGCCAGTCGAGGTCGAGGAAGTCGCCATCGGCCAGCCACAGCCGTTCGCGGTTGCGCTCAAGCGCGGGCAGTTTGCGCCACAGCGGGCCCCACAGGGTTTGCAGGTGGGGGTTGGACAGGCCGGTGGCTGGGCGGAACGTGGCGGTGAGGCTGTGCATGCTGGGCGGCTCGTGATGTGCCAGCCTAGAGTGCCATGAAACGCCGCCACTGTACCTGCGCTATTGGTCGATTACGCTGCGTTGCCAGAGGGCGTAATGCACCTGGCCGGTCTTCTTCTCGCGGTGTAGGCGCCAGTTGCCAGGCAATTGCAGGGTGGACGGCGCTGCTTCGCTTTCGGTGTAGATCCAGGCCTGGTCGCGCAGCCACTGGTTCTGTTCCAGCAGGGCGCAGGTGTTGGCCAGCAGGTCCTGGTGGAACGGCGGGTCGAGGAACACCACGTCGAACTGTTGCTTGGCCGGGCCCTGCAGGTAGCGCAGGGCGTCGGTCTGGAGGATCTGCCCGCGCGGGCAGCGGAGGATTTCCAGGTTGTTCTTCAGGTTGCCGATCGCCGCCGCGTTGTTGTCCAGCGCCACGGCATCTTCGGCGCCGCGGGACAACGCCTCCAGCACCAGGGCACCGCTGCCCGTGAAGGCATCGAGCACCCGGGCGCCCTCGATATAGGGCGCCAGCCAGTTGAACAGGGTTTCGCGCACGCGGTCGGTGGTCGGCCGCAGGCCTTCGCCCTCAGGCACCGCCAGGCGGCGGCTGCGCCACTCGCCGGCGATGATGCGCAGGTGACCCTGGCCCTTGCTTTGGCCCTGCTGGGGGCGGGCGGGAGGGGTGGATCTAGGCATTAATGCTCCGGTACGCCGAGCGGCTGCTCGGCGGGTTTGTCAGTGGGTGCTGGCAGCGGCTTCTGCGGCACGCTCGGGCCGACGGTGACGATCACCAGTTTGTCGGCTGCCAGGTGCTTGTTCATGGCGGCCTTGACCTGCTCGACGGTCAGCGCCTGGGATTGCTGCATGAAGTCTTCCAGCCAGGTCAATGGCAGATTGTAGAAGCCGATGGCGCCCAGTTGGCCGACGATGCTCGCGTTGCTGGCGTTGGACAGCGGGAAGCTACCGGCCAGTTCGCGTTTCGCATCGTCCAGCTCTTGCTGGGTCGGGCCGCTTTTCAGGTAGTCGGCCAGGATACCCTGAACCAGCTGCAGCGTGCCTTCGCTGAGTTCGGCGCGGGTCTGCAGGTTGATCATGAACGGGCCGCGTACCTGCATCGGGCTGAAGACTGAGTATACGCCGTAGGTCAGGCCGCGTTTTTCGCGGACTTCACTCATCAGGCGGGTGCCGAAGGCGCCGCCGCCGAGGATCTGGTTGCCCAGCGACAGGGCAGGCCAGTCCGGGTCCTGGCGGTCGATACCGAGCTCGGCCAGCATCAGGTGAGTCTGTTTGGACGGGAAGTCGATGTGGGTGGCGCCGGCTTTGGGTTCGACCGGCTGGGCTGGCTTGGCCAGCGCCGGGCCTTTGGGCAGCGCGGCGGAAACCTGGGCGGCGACGCCCTCGGCCTCTTCGCGGCTGAGGTCGCCGACCAGGGCGATTACCGCGTTGCCGGCTGTGTAGGCCTTGGCGTGGAAGGCGCGCAGCTGGTCGAGGGTGATGCCCGGGATGCTTTCGGCGCTGCCGTCGCTTGGCTGGCCGTAAGGGTGATCACCATAGAGCTTGGCGAACAGGGCCTTGCCGCCGATCTTGCCAGGGTTTTGCTTCTCATATTCGAAACCGGCCAGCAGCTGGTTCTTGATGCGCTTCAGCGCGTCTTCCGGGAAGGTCGGCTTGCCGGCCACTTCAGCGAATAGCTTGAGCGCCGGTTCGCGTTTGTCCTTTACGCTCAGGCTGCGCAGTGAGGCCACGGCCATGTCACGGTACGAACCGTTGCCAAAGTCTGCGCCCAGGCCCTCGAAGCCTTCGGCAATGGCGGTCACGTCCTTGCCGGCCACACCCTCATTGAGCATGGCGTTGGTCAGCGTGGCCAGGCCCGGCGTGTTGCCGTCCTGGCTGCTGCCGGCGGCGAAGGTCACGCGCAGGTCGAACATCGGCAGCTCGCGGGCTTCGACGAACAATACCCGAGCACCCTCGGCGGTGGTCCAGTTCTGGATGTTCAGCTGGCGTCGGCTAGGGGCCTTGCCGTCCAGGTCGGCCAGCGATTGCAGGGTATTGGCAGGGCGTGCGGCAGTGCTGTCGGCCTCGGAGTGAGCGGGGCGCGCCAGGACGGCGGCCACCGCCACCACCAGCGCGATGAGGCCCGCGCCGATCAGGGTATAGCGGGGTGCGCTGCGGTTACTCATGAGCGGACTCCTCAGGCAGTACGTGGGCAACGCTCAGGCGTTCGCGGGTGAAATAGGTGCGCGCGGCGTTCTGGATGTCCTCGGGGGTCACGCGCTTGAGTTCATCCAGTTCGCTGTCGATCAGCTTCCAGGACAGGCCGACCGTTTCCAGCTGGCCGATGGTGGTGGCCTGGCTGCTGATGGAGTCGCGGTCGTAGACCAGGCCGGCGATCACCTGGGCGCGGACACGCTCCAGTTCTTCAGCGCTGGGCGGGGTGGTCTTGAGTTCGTCGAGCAGTTGCCAGACGCCTTTTTCGACATCGGCGAGGGTTTTCTGCTTCTGCACGTTCGGCGTGGCCGAGATGAGGAACAGGCTGTCACCGCGGGTGAAAGCGTTGTAATCGGACGAGGCACCGGCGACCAGCTCCTGGCCACGCTCCAGGCGTGCCGGCAAGCGGGCGCTGTAGCCGCCGTCGAGCAGGGCCGAGATCAGCCGTAAAGCGTGCACGGGGCGTGGGTCCTTCGCGGTGGCCAGTCCAGGCACGTTGAAACCGTAGATCAGGCTGGGCAGCTGGGTGCGCACATGCAGGGTCAGCTGGCGCAGGCCTGGCTCGGCCAGCTCCAGTGGCAACTTGGCGGGCGGCACGGCGCGCTTGGGGATGCTGGCAAAGTACTTCTGCGCCAGGCCCTTGACCTCGTCTGCGGTGACATCGCCGACCACCACGAGGGTGGCGTTGTTCGGCGCGTACCAGGATTCGTACCAGTGGCGCAGTTCCTCGACCTTCATACGTTCCAGGTCGGCCATCCAGCCGATGGTCGGCGTGTGGTAGCCGCTGGCAGGGTAGGCCATGGCACGGAACAGCTCGAAGGCTTTCGAACCCGGCTGATCGTCGGTGCGCAGGCGGCGCTCTTCCTTGATGACCTCGATTTCGCGGCTGAACTCGTCGGCCGGCAGGCGCAGGCTGGCCAGGCGGTCGGCCTCAAGCTCGAAGGCCACCGGCAGGCGGTCGCGGGCCAGCACCTGGTAATAGGCGGTGTAGTCGTCGCTGGTGAAGGCGTTTTCTTCTGCGCCCAGGTCGCGCAGGATGCGCGAGGCTTCGCCGGGGCCGAGCTTGGCGCTGCCCTTGAACATCATGTGCTCCAAGGCGTGGGACAAGCCGGTTTGGCCCGGGGTCTCGTAGCTGGAGCCAACCTTGTACCAGATCTGCGAAACCACCACCGGCGCCCGGTGGTCCTCACGCACAACCACCTTCAGGCCATTGTCGAGGATGAATTCGTGGGTGGGTTGCACATCGGCGGCAAAGGCCGCGAGCGGCAGGCAGAGCGTGCTGAGCAACAGGCCAGCGGCGCGGCGGGCTAGAGCATTCATAAGGTGTTTAACCTGTTCGGCGGCCCGCTGGGTTTAGCGTCGGCGGGCCAGGAGGTGCTAGGATACTGATCCGGTTGCCTGGCGACCATGCCTGTCGCCGTTCTGGCCCGCAGGCCCATTAAGACAAAACATTGCGCATGAACCAGCCGGATTCAAAATAGTCTGTTCTGCGTTTAGAGAATTCCCGATGTGCCGCTGCTGGCCCATCGCTACCCTGAGATAGCCGTCTTCCATGTTTGGTTCCAACGACGACAAAAAAGCGCCGGCAGAGGCTGGCGAGAAAAAAGGCCTGTTCAGCTGGTTTCGCAAGAAGCCGCAGCAACCTGTCGCCGAACAGCCACAAGCCCCCGATGCGCAGGCTGCAGAGCCGGTAGCGTCGCAGCCCGCCGTCGAGCAACCTGAAGCTGCTCCGGTCGAGCCGGTGGTCGCCGAGGCCACTGCACCTGTCGCTGAGGCCCCTCTGCATGCTGAGCCTTTGCGCGCTCCTGAGCCCGCACCCGTGCTTGATCGTGCCCCGGCCCCTGAGGTTGTATCGGTTCCTGAGCCTGTTCCAGCCCCTGAGGTTGCACCCGTTCCTGAGCCCGCCCCGGCGTCAGAAGCAGCACCGATCGCTGAACCTGCACCGGCCCCTGTGGCAGCGGGCTTGCGCGCGCATGCGGCGCCTGCCGCCACGCAGCCCGAGAGCCCTGCTCCAGTCGCCGTAGCCCCTCAGGCCCCGGCAATCGAAGCCATCGAGCCCCCCGTCAGCAACCTGGTCCTGCCTGTTGCCGAGGAGCCCGTCGCCCTGGTCCCGGACCTTGAGCCCAAGGCCCCGCCAGCGATCCCCGAGCGCCCGGCGCCAGAACCGGTCGCGCCGGTGGTCGAAGCCCCCGCCACAGTGCCCGCACCTGTAGAGCCAGAAGCTGAAACCGAGCCGACCCCTGTCGCCGCTGCTCCAGCCATCGCCGAGCCGTCCAAGCCTGGCTTCTTCGCCCGCCTCAAGCAGGGCCTGTCGAAGACCAGCGCCAGCATTGGCGAGGGCATGGCGAGCCTGTTCCTGGGCAAGAAGGTCATCGACGATGACCTGCTCGACGAGATCGAAACTCGCCTGCTGACCGCGGACGTCGGCGTGGAAGCTACCTCGACCATTGTCCAGAACCTGACCCAGAAGGTCGCCCGCAAACAGCTGGCCGACGCCGATGCCCTGTACAAGTCGCTGCAGGATGAGCTGGCCGCGCTGCTGCGCCCGGTCGAGCAACCGCTGAAAATCGAGTCGCAGAACAAGCCCTACGTGATCCTCGTGGTCGGCGTGAACGGTGCTGGCAAGACCACCACCATCGGCAAGCTGGCCAAGAAGCTGCAGCTCGAAGGCAAGAAGGTCATGCTGGCCGCGGGCGACACCTTCCGTGCCGCCGCGGTCGAGCAATTGCAGGTCTGGGGCGAGCGTAACCAGATCCCGGTGATCGCCCAGCACACCGGTGCCGACTCGGCGTCGGTGATCTTCGATGCCGTGCAGGCCGCCAAGGCCCGTGGTGCCGATGTGCTGATCGCCGATACCGCCGGTCGCCTCCACACCAAAGACAACCTGATGGAAGAACTGAAGAAAGTTCGCCGGGTGATGGGCAAACTCGACGCCGAGGCGCCGCACGAGGTGCTGCTGGTGCTCGATGCCGGTACCGGCCAGAACGCCATCAGTCAGGCCAAGTATTTCAACCAGAGCGTCGAGCTGACCGGCCTGGCCCTGACCAAGCTGGACGGCACCGCCAAGGGTGGGGTCATCTTCGCCCTGGCCAAGCAGTTCAACATCCCGATCCGCTTCATCGGCGTCGGTGAAGGCATCGACGACCTGCGTACCTTCGAAGCCGAGCCGTTCGTCAAGGCTCTGTTCGCCGAGCGAGAGCACCCATGATCCGATTCGAACAGGTTGCCAAGCGCTACCCCAACGGCCATGTCGGCTTGCATGAGCTGAGTTTCCGGGCGCGCCGGGGCGAATTCCTGTTCGTCACCGGCCATTCAGGCGCCGGCAAGAGCACCTTGCTGCGCCTGCTGCTGGCCATGGAGCGCCCAACCAGCGGCAAATTGCTGCTGGCAGGGCAGGACCTCGGCCAGATCAGCAACGCGCAAATCCCGTTCCTGCGTCGGCAGATAGGTGTGGTGTTCCAGAACCACCAGTTGTTGTTCGACCGTACCGTGTTCAACAACATCGCCCTGCCGCTGCAGATACTCGGCTTGTCCAAGGCCGAAATCGCCAAACGGGTGGACTCGGCGCTGGAGCGCGTGTCGCTGGTCGACAAGGGCGACCTGTTCCCGGCCGACCTTTCCACTGGCCAGCAACAGCGCGTCGGCATTGCCCGTGCCATCGTTCACCAGCCCGCCTTGCTGCTGGCCGACGAACCGACCGGTAACCTCGACCCACGCCTGGCCGCGGAGATCATGGGCGTGTTCGAGGACATCAACCGCCTGGGCACCACGGTATTGATCGCCAGCCACGACCTGGCACTGATCGCGCGCATGCGCCACCGCATGCTGACCCTGCAGCGCGGCCGATTGATCGGCGATGGGGAGGCCGGGCAATGAGCACTACACGTACACCCAAGGTTTCTGAACGGGTCGCGCCCAAAGCGGCCGACGCGGATCTCAAGAAAAAGCCCGGTGGGCATGACGATGACGGCCCGGATTTCCGCACGCTGTTCAATGCCTGGCTGGAAAGCCACCGCGCGAGCCTGGCCGACAGCCTGCGCCGCCTGGGCAAACAGCCGATCGGCAGCTTCTTCACCTGCCTGGTCATGGCCGTGGCGTTGAGCATGCCCATGGGCCTGTCGCTGCTGCTGAAGAACGTCGAGATACTCGGCGGCTCCTGGCAGCGCGCCGCGCAGATTTCGCTGTACCTGAAGCTCGACGCGGGCAGCCAGGCAGGCGAGGCCCTGCGCGAAGAGATCAAGGGCATGCCCGGCGTGGCTGATGCCCTGTATGTCAGCCCAGGGCAGGCGCTTGAGGAGTTCCAGCAGCAGTCAGGCCTGGGCGAAGCGCTGCGCGAACTGCCCGACAACCCGCTGCCTGGCGTGGTGGTGGTGACCCCGACCGAAGTCGACAAGCCTGCGCTTGAGGCCTTGCGTCAGCGCCTGGCCGAGTTGCCGCGGGTGGAGAACGCACAGCTTGACCTGGTGTGGGTGGAGCGCTTGGCGGCCATCCTGAAACTGGGTGACCGTTTCGTCTTCGGCCTGGCGGTCATGCTTATTTCTGCCTTGCTGTTAGTAATCGGTAACACAATTCGTCTACACATTGAAAACCGCCGCACCGAGATCGAAGTGATCAAGCTGGTTGGCGGCACCGACAGCTATGTACGCCGGCCTTTCCTGTACATGGGCGCGTTGTATGGCCTGGGTGCTGGCCTGTTGGCCTGGGGTATCCTGGCATTCGGCCTGAACTGGCTGAACGAGGCCGTGGTAGGGCTGTCTGGGCTGTATGGCAGTGACTTCGCCCTGGGCGGGGTGCCAGCAGCCGATGGTCTGTCGCTCTTGATCGGGGCGGTACTGTTAGGGTATATCGGTGCATGGATCGCGGTCGCTCGCCACTTGAACGAGCTGGCGCCTCGATAGTTTTTCTGTGCCAGCATTGACAATTTTTCATTTTTGGAACTTGTACCTGGGTTCCAGGTCAATGTTGGCAGTGCCCACAAGGCACGAGTCTGGTAAGTCGGAGGTTCTTGAATGACCACATCGTTGCAACCTGCCTATGCCCTGGTACCCGGTGCGAACCTGGAAGCCTATGTGCACACGGTCAACAGCATCCCGCTGCTGACGGTCGAGCAGGAGCGTGATCTGGCCGAGCGTCTCTATTATGAGCAGGATCTTGAGGCCGCTCGGCAAATGGTGATGGCCCACCTGCGTTTCGTCGTGCATATCGCCCGTAGCTATGCAGGCTACGGCCTGGCCCAGGCCGACCTGATCCAGGAAGGCAACGTCGGCTTGATGAAGGCGGTCAAGCGCTTCAACCCGGAAATGGGTGTGCGCCTGGTGTCCTTTGCCGTGCACTGGATCAAGGCTGAAATCCACGAATTCATCCTGCGCAACTGGCGCATCGTCAAAGTGGCGACCACCAAGGCCCAGCGCAAGCTGTTCTTCAACCTGCGCAGCCAGAAGAAACGCCTGGCCTGGTTGAACAACGATGAAGTGCATCGTGTGGCGGAGAGCCTGGGCGTCGAGCCGCGTGAAGTGCGCGAGATGGAAAGCCGTCTGAGTGGCCAGGACATGGCCTTCGACCCGGCCGCCGAAGCTGACGACGACAGCGCCTTCCAGTCGCCTGCACATTACCTGGAAGACCACCGTTACGACCCTGCGGTGCAGCTTGAAGACGCCGATTGGAGCGACAACTCCACCAGCAACCTGCATGAAGCACTGCAGGGGTTGGACGACCGTAGCCGCGACATCCTCTACCAGCGCTGGTTGGCTGAAGAGAAAGCGACGTTGCATGAGCTGGCGGACAAGTACAGCGTTTCGGCTGAGCGTATTCGTCAGCTGGAGAAGAATGCGATGAACAAGGTCAAAGCACTGATTACCATCTGATTGGCGCCTGGCTGGAGATGAAAAGCCGTGCCCTGTGAAGGGCGCGGCTTTTTATTGCCTGCGCGAAGCGTCCAGCTGCATCAGGTAACTCGGCCCACCCAGCTGGCTCATCTGCCGCCGGATCCAACCCGCCCGGCTGGCCACATAGGCACTCGGACGGCTGGCACTCCACTTGATCGGGCTGGGCAACACGGCAGCCAATTGGGCTGCTTGCTGGCGGCTCAGGCGGCTGGCATCGATGCCGTAGTGATAGCGCGCCGCAGCCTGGGCGCCAAACACCCCCTCGCCCCATTCGGCGCTGTTCAGGTAGACCTCAAGGATCCGCTCCTTGGACCAGAACAACTCGATCAGTGCCGTGAACCAGGCCTCGAGCCCCTTGCGGAACCAGCTGCGGCCCGACCACAGGAACAGGTTCTTGGCCACCTGCTGGGTCAGGGTGCTGGCACCGCGGATGCTGCCGCCACGCTCGTTATAGGCCAGCGCCGCCTGAATGGCTGGGATGTCGAAGCCCCAATGGTTGGCGAACTTCTGGTCCTCGCCGGCGATGACCGCCACCTTGAGCTCGTCAGAGATGTTTTCCCACGGTTCCCAGTCGCGCTGCAGGTCGATCGGCTCGCCGCTGAACCACGACTGCACCTTGCGCTCGGCCATCAATGCCGTGCCGGGCGGCGGCACCCAGCGGAACACCAGCACGACGACGATGCTGCCGGCAGCGAACCACAGCAGGGCGCGGGCGAGGCGACGGATAAGGGATGACAGCATGGCGATGGCTTGGCCGGACCGTTGGAACGGGCCATTATACAGACCCGATACAAGGAGTCGTCCCATGCTTCGCAGCTTCCTGATGCTCGCTGCCTTTTTCGGCTTCACCGGTGTCGCCCTGGGTGCGTTCGCCGCCCACGGGCTGAAAAACCGCCTGACAGCCGACTACCTGGCGATCTTTCACACCGGTGTGACCTACCAACTGGTGCATGCCCTGGCGATCTTCGGCGTCGCGCTGCTGGCCACGCACTTGCCGGGGCGGCTGGTGGGCTGGGCCGGCGGTCTGTTCGCCCTAGGCATCGTATTGTTCTCCGGTAGCCTGTACCTGCTGACCCTGAGCGGGCTGGGCAAGCTCGGCATCATCACCCCCATCGGCGGCCTGTGCTTCCTCGCGGGCTGGCTGTGCCTGGGCCTGGCAGCCTGGCGCCTGGGCTGACCAACCGGTCCACAATCGCGACTAATGGCGTGCACCGCCCTTGGGTTCACGCGTTGATCGGCGCTAGAATGCGGGCCCGAAAAGCACAATGGTGGCCGTGCGCATGCGCATTCAACTGAACGGTGAACCTTACGAATTGCCCGCTGGCGAAAGCGTCGCGGCCCTGCTGACCCGCCTGGAACTGGCCGGGCGCCGGGTGGCGGTGGAACTCAACCTGGATATCGTGCCGCGCAGCCAGCACGGCAGCACACTGTTGAATGATGGCGACCAGGTCGAAGTGGTCCACGCCATCGGTGGCGGCTGATTGCGGCCCGGCGATTCACCTGCAAGCCCAGCACACTTTTCCCGAGGAACAACGATGAGCAACGTTCGTAGCGACAAGCCCTTTACCCTGGCCGGGCGTACTTTCCAGTCGCGCCTGCTGGTCGGTACCGGCAAGTACCGTGACATGGAAGAAACCCGTCTGGCCACTGAGGCCTCGGGTGCCGAAATCGTTACCGTCGCCGTGCGCCGCACCAACCTTGGCCAGAATGCGGGCGAACCGAACCTGCTCGACGTGCTGTCGCCCGACAAGTACACCATCCTGCCAAACACCGCTGGCTGCTTTGACGCAGTGGAAGCAGTCCGCACCTGCCGCCTGGCCCGCGAGCTGCTCGATGGTCGCAAGTCCCATGAAGAGCGGACCCTGGTGAAGCTGGAAGTCCTGGCCGACCAGAAAACCCTGTTCCCGAACGTGATCGAAACCCTCAAGGCCGCCGAAGTGCTGGTCAAGGACGGTTTCGACGTGATGGTCTATACCAGCGACGACCCGATCATTGCCCGTCAGCTGGCCGAAGTCGGCTGCATCGCGGTCATGCCGCTGGCAGGCCTGATCGGTACCGGCCTGGGTATCTGCAACCCGTACAACCTGCAGATCATCCTCGAAGAATCCAAAGTGCCGGTGCTGGTCGATGCTGGCGTGGGTACCGCCTCCGACGCCACCATCGCCATGGAAATGGGCTGTGAAGCCGTGCTGATGAACTCGGCCATCGCCCACGCCCAACAACCTGTGCTGATGGCCGAAGCCATGAAGCACGCAATCCTCGCCGGGCGCATGGCTTACCTCGCCGGGCGCATGCCGAAGAAACTCTATGCCAGCGCCTCTTCGCCGCTGGATGGCCTGATCAAGTAAGAGCCCCTGATGACTGAATCGCAAGATACGCCGACCACCACCGACGGCGAAGCGCGCCCACACCGCCGCATCAAGAGTTTCGTGATGCGCGCCGGGCGCATGACCGAAGGCCAGCAACGCGGCCTGGACCAGGGTGGCCCGCTGTACATCCTGCCGCTGGCCGACAGTGTGGTGGACTACGACCAGGTGTTCGGGCGTTCGGCGCCACGCACACTGGAGATCGGCTTCGGTATGGGCCATTCCCTGCTGGAAATGGCCGCTGCCGCGCCGGAGCAGGATTTCATCGGCGTCGAAGTGCACCGCCCGGGTGTCGGTGCGCTGCTCAACGGCGTGCTGACTGAGGGCCTGAAGAACCTGCGGGTGTACGATTGCGACGCCATCGAGGTGCTCAACCGCTGCGTGGCCGACAACAGCCTCGACCGCTTGATGCTGTTCTTCCCCGACCCATGGCACAAGGCGCGCCACCACAAGCGCCGCATCGTGCAGCTGGAGTTCGCCGAGCTGGTACGCCGCAAGCTCAAGCCGGGTGGTGTGTTCCACATGGCGACCGACTGGGAGCCGTATGCCGAGTACATGCTGGAAGTCATGAGTGCTGCGCCGGGTTACCGTAACCAGGCGGCGGATGGGGCTTATGTGCCGCGCCCGGAAGAACGTCCGATCACCAAGTTCGAGCGCCGTGGTGAGCGCTTGGGGCATGGGGTTTGGGATTTGAAGTTCGAGAAGGTGGATTGATTGGCTGTTTGAGCCCTTTGATGCACTGACGTCTGCGGTTATGCAGGCGAAAAAAACCGCCTTGAGAAGGGCGGTTTTTTGTTGAGGCGAAAAGGCTGAGAACCCAGTGATAGCCGGAGCGATAGGGCTGCCTTGGTTCGCCGCGGCAGCTTTTAGCAATCTTACCCCCGCCGATCAGCCACCACGCCAATCAACACCAGCACCACCAACAGCACCGGTGCCAGCGCATAGTTGTTGAACTGGCTCAGCCCCTTCACTACCCAAGGCGTCGCATAGATCAGCGCCGCGCCACTGCCGATCATCACCAGCGCCGCCATGAACGGAACGCGAAGGGCACCGGCCAGGCCGCCCAGTCGTTGCTCCACCCAGGCCTTGATATCAGTGCCAAACAGCACCAGCAGGCAGCCTACCAGGGCCAGAGAAATCTCAGACAGGTTGCTACGGCTCCAGCGGGAAACCGTCGCCAGCAGATCGAGTACCAGATCCATGGGTCATCCTTAGGTCAAGAAATACTGCAGCAGGTCATTGAGGAACAATTGTCCGCGCGGCGTGGCCGCCAATCGATCCGGTTCGACCTGCAAAAGGCCCTTTTGTTCGGCAGCGCGACGCGCCTCGGCCAGTTGCGCCAGCGGCAGGCCGGTACGTTGGCTGAACAGTTCGGCTTCCACGCCATCGGTGAGGCGCAGTGCGTTCATCAGGAACTCGAACGGCAGCTCGTCGACCGGCAGCCGCTTTTCGCCGGCCTTGAACGGTTTGGCCAGGTTCAGGTAGTCCTTGGGCAGGCGGGTTTTCCAGGTACGCAGGATGCGACCGTCGGCAAAGGTCAGTTTGCCGTGGGCCCCGGCACCGATGCCGATGAAGTCGCCGAAGCGCCAGTAGTTGAGGTTATGCCGGGCAGGGCGGCCAGGCTGGGCATAGGCCGAGACTTCGTACTGCTTGAAGCCGTTCGCGGCCATCAGCGCCTGGCCGGCTTCCTGGATGTCCCAGAGTATGTCGTCCTCCGGCAGCTCCGGTGGCTGGTTCCAGAACACGGTGTTCGGTTCGACGGTCAGCTGGTACCAGGACAGGTGCGTCGGCCCCAGGTCGATGGCCTGGCGCAGGTCGCCCAGCGCATCATCCAGCGACTGATCGGGCAGGCCATGCATCAGGTCCATGTTGAAGTTGTCGAAGCCCGCGGCGCGTGCCATGCCGGCTGCGCGGACCGCCTCGTCGCCATTGTGGATGCGGCCCAGTGCTTCGAGCTTGGCCGGCTGGAAGCTCTGCACGCCGATCGACAGGCGATTGATGCCCGTTTGCCGGTAGGCCTTGAACTTGTCCTGCTCGAACGTCCCGGGGTTGGCTTCGAGAGTAATCTCGATATCCGGCGCAAACGGGATGCGTTGCTCTACGCCGCGCAGCAGCCTGCCAAGTGCGTTGGCGCTGAACAGGCTAGGCGTGCCGCCGCCGAAGAAGATCGACGAGATGGGCCGGCCCTGCACCGCAGGCAGCTCCTGGTCGAGGTCGGTCAGCAGCGCATCGACATAGGCTTCTTCCGGCAGCTCAGGCCCGGCGGCGTGGGAGTTGAAGTCGCAATAGGGGCATTTGCGCACGCACCACGGAATGTGGATGTACAGCGACAACGGTGGCAGCGTGGCGAAACCCGCCACGCCGGGCTGGCGCGGCTGGGTGGACAGCATTTCGATCATGCCAGGCCCAGACGTTGGCGCAGCAGGGCCATGGCGCGGGCGCGGTGGCTTAGCTGGTTCTTGTCGGCAGGGGCGAGGTCGGCGCTCGAGCAACTGCGCTCCGGCACCCAGAACAACGGGTCGTAGCCGAAGCCATGTTCGCCACTGGCCTCGGTCATGATGCGCCCGTGCCACAAGCCTTCGCAGAGGATCGGCAACGGGTCGTCGGCATGGCGGACCAGCGCCAGCACACAGACGAACTGGGCGCCGCGCTGATCTTCGGGTACGTCGCTCAGTGCTTCGAGCAACTTGGCGTTGTTTGCCGCGTCGCCCTTGCCATCGGCATAACGCGCCGAGTAGATGCCGGGCGCGCCGCCGAGGAAGTCCACCGCCAGGCCCGAATCGTCTGCCAGCGCCGGCAAGCCGGAGATGCGTGCGGCGTTGCGCGCCTTGAGGATGGCGTTCTCGACGAACGACAGGCCGGTTTCTTCAGGCTCGACCTGGCTGAACTCGCCGATCGAGCGCAGTTGCACCGTCTGGCCGAGCATGGCCTGAAGTTCCTTGAGTTTGCCGGCATTGTGGCTGGCCAATACGAGTTGCTGGAGATTCATCATTCGCCTGGGAACACTTCCTGGTTGAAGCTGAGTTTATGGCTGACCCCGCCGGTTTCGACGTTCAGGTCGAAGGTCAGCGTCTCGGCCTGTTCAATCTTGAACTGGGCGATGTAGTACACCGCGCCTTGATCGGTAATTTGCTTGAACGACAGCGGGTTGCTGCGCCCGGTGAGGTCCTGCACCGTGCCGCTGACCACCGCCATGGCAGGCTTGCTGGCCTTGAACACGGCAACGTTGAGCACCCCCTGGTTCTTGCTGCGGGTAAGCCCCGTGGCGGCGGCAATATCCGGCTGCAGCATGCTCGAGGTGAAGGCGCTGTAATGCACCGTCACGTCACCGAAGACTTCCTTGCGCTCGGGTTTGGCGGCATCGGCAGCCAGTACCGGCAGGGCCAGGCACAGGCTGATCAGGAACAGGGCTAGGCGACGCATGGTGCGATTCCTCTGCTGGGCGTCAGACCGCCAGTTGGTGCTCCTGCAAGCCTGGGCTGCTGACGCGATAAATGCCGATTTCACCTAGAAGATTAGGCCAAAGCCGGCCGCCCCACCCATTGCGGTGCAAGTGGTCGACCGCCAGGCGGTCCAGCACCTTGGCGTGACGCTCGTGGCACAGCTCTTCAAAGTCGGCGAAGGTGCAGAAGTGGATGTTCGGCGTGTTGTACCAGGTATATGGCATGAAGTCCGATACCGGCATGCGGCCTTTGGTCGCCAGGTACCAACGGCAGCGCCAGTGGCCGAAATTCGGGAAGGTGATGATGCACTGGCGGCCCACCCGCAACATTTCGTCGAGGATGCGGTCCGGGTACTCCACGGCCTGCAGGGCCTGGGTCATGATCACCACGTCGAAGCTGTTGCTGGCGAAGTTGCCCAGGCCCTTGTCGAGGTCCTGTTCGATGACGTTGACGCCTTTGGCCACGCAGGCGGCGATGTTGTCAGCGTCGATCTCCAGGCCGTAGCCGGTGACCTGCTTGCGATCACGCAGCGAAGCCAGCAGCTCGCCACTGCCGCAGCCCAGGTCGAGTACCCGGCTGCCGGCGGGAATCCAGTCGTGGATGATTTCCAGATCGGCTCTCATGCTGTCCTCAGATGGCGATGCGGTTCATGTAGTTCGCGAAACCCTGCATGTAGCGAGGCGTGGGGATCAGGAAGGCATCGTGCCCGTAAGGCGAGTCGATCTCCAGGTAGCAGACGTTCTTGCGCGCTGCCATCAGGGCGTCGACGATCTCGCGCGAGCGGGCCGGCGAGAAGCGCCAGTCGGTGGTGAACGACATGATGCAGTAATCCGCCGTGACATTGGCCAGGGTGGCAGCCAGGTCACCGCCATTGGCCGCGGCCGGGTCGAAGTAGTCCAGCGCCTTGGTCATCAACAGGTAGGTGTTGGCGTCGAAGCGGCCGGAGAACTCTTCGCCCTGATAGCGCAGGTAGCTCTCGACCTGGAATTCGACGCTGTGGAAGTCGTAGTTGAGCTTGTCGCTCTTGAGTTCGCGGCCGAATTTCTCACCCATCGAATCGTCGGACAGGTAGGTGATATGCCCGACCATGCGCGCCAGCATCAGGCCGCGCTTGGGGATCACGCCCTGGTCCTGGAACGAGCCACCGTGGAACTCGGGGTCGGTGAGGATGGCCTGGCGCGCCACTTCGTTGAAGGCGATGTTCTGCGCCGACAGCTTGGGCGCCGAGGCGATATCGACGCAATGGCGCACACGGTCGGGGTAGGTCATGGTCCATTGCAGGGCCTGCATGCCGCCGAGGCTGCCGCCGACGATGGCAGCCCATTGCTGGATGCCCAAACGGTCTGCAAGGCGCGCCTGGCTGTGCACCCAGTCTTCCACCGTCAGCACCGGGAAATCGGCGCCATAGGGCTTGCCGGTGGCCGGGTTGACGCTGCTCGGGCCGGTGCTGCCGTTGCAGCCGCCGAGGTTGTTCAGGCTGACCACGAAGAAACGGTTGGTGTCGATCGGTTTGCCAGGGCCGATGCAGCTGTCCCACCAGCCCGGCTTGCGGTCGGTGGCGGCATGGTAGCCGGCAGCATGGTGATGGCCAGACAGGGCATGGCAGATCAGCACGGCATTGCTGGCGCTGGCGTTCAGGGTGCCATAGGTCTCGTAAACCAGCGCGTAGCTGGCCAGCGAGCGGCCACAGGCAAGGGCCAGCGGTTCATCGAATTGGGCTGTTTGCGGTGTAACCAGACCGACGGAATCTTCGGGAAGGACAGTGGACATCGACCCTGCTCACGCTTGACGGAGGCGTAAGTCTAAAGAGCGCTACCCCCAGCGGCAAGCAAAGGCTTGCCGCCAGGAACAACAGGGGTCAGATCATCCGCCACAGTTCTTGTGGCATGCCGGCGTAGGCCGCCAGCGGTGGCATGACGAACGACTGGATCACCTGGATCGCCAGGAAGGCAAAGATCGGCGAAATGTCCATGCCGCCCAGGTTCGGCACGAGGCGGCGGAACGGCGCCAGCACCGGCTCGCTGATCTGGTAGGCCAGTTCTGCCGCCGGGTTGTGGCTCCCGGGCGCGACCCAGGAAACGATCACCATGACGATCATCGCCACCCAGAAAATTTTCAGGAACAGCGAGGTGATCCCGATGATTGCCCACATCAGCAGGTGCAGGGCGTCGCCGAAGGTGCCATAGGTGACCATCAGCACGAAGCCCATCAGCAGCGCCTGAATGACCACCGCCAGCAGCAGCGACGAAGTGTCCAGGCCGCCGACGCTAGGGATGATGCGGCGGATAGGCTTTAGCAGCGGCTGGGTGGCGCGAACGGCGAACTGGCACAGCGGGTTGTAGAAGTTGGCTTTTACCAGCTGCAACACAAAGCGCAGCAGGACGATCACCAGGTACAGGCTGACCAGGGTTTGCACCACGAAGATCGCGGCGCCGGACAGTGCATTCATCTGAAGCTCCTTATTTGCCCAATTGCTCGGCCAGCTCGGCGGAACGCGTCGCCGCCGCGGCCAGTGCCTGCTCGACAATGGCTTCGAAACCGTTGGCCTGGAAAGACTTGATTGCCGCCTCGGTGGTGCCGGCCGGCGATGTGACGCGGCGGCGCAGCTCGGCCGCGTCGACATCACTGGCCACCGCCATGTGCGCGGCGCCCAGCGCGGTCTGCAGGGTCAGCTGAGAGGCGGTTTCGCGTGGCAGGCCGAGTTTCTCGCCAGCGGCGGTCATCGCTTCGATCAGCAAGAAGAAATACGCCGGGCCGCTGCCGGAGACAGCGGTAACGGCATCGAGCTGTTGTTCCTGCTCCAGCCACAGGGCGGTGCCGACAGCCGACAGCAGCTGCTCGGCCTGCTCGCGCTGGGCCCCGGATACCTCGGCAGTGGCATACAGGCCACTGACGCCCTGGCGCAGCAGTGCCGGGGTGTTGGGCATGCAGCGCACCACAGGGCGGGCGCCGAGCCAGGCCTGCAGGCTGGCACAGGTAATGCCGGCGGCGATGGAGACGATCAGCTGGCCTTCTTGCAGGTTTGCCTGCAGAGCCTCGCAGACGGCCTTCATCACCTGCGGCTTGACCGCCAGGACGATCACGTCGGCCCCGGCGATGGCCTGGGCATTGTCTTCGAACACCTCGATACCGTGTTCGCCCTGGACGCGGGTGCGGGTCTCGGCGCCTGGGTCGCTGGCGCGGATCTGCGTGGCGTCCACGCCTTGCGCGCGCAGGCCGCCGATCAGGCTGGCAGCCATGTTGCCGGCGCCGATGAAGGCAATACGTGTCTTGCTCATGTCAGGTCCTTGAGGGAAAGAGTGAGTAAAGCATGGAATCAGACGGGCCCGTAGTTGCGCGCACCGAACAGGGCGGTGCCGATGCGTACCCAGGTCGCGCCCTGTGCAATGGCGGCTTCCAGGTCGTGGCTCATGCCCATGGACAGGGTGTCCAGGCCAAGATCCAGGCCCTCCTGCAACTGGCGCAGGGTGGCAAAGGCGGCCTCTTGTTCGGCGCGGTCTTCGCTGGGTTCGGGAATTGCCATCAGCCCGCGCAGGCGCAGGTTGGGCAATGCGGCCACGGCATGGGCCAGTGCTGGCAGGTCGGCCGGGGCACAGCCTGACTTGCTGTCTTCACCGCTGACGTTCACCTGCAGGCAGATGTTCAGCGGCGCCAGGCCCTGAGGGCGCTGTTCGGACAGGCGTTGGGCGATCTTCAGGCGGTCCACGGAATGTACCCAGTCGAAATGCTCGGCAATGGCTTTGGTCTTGTTCGACTGAATGGGGCCGATGAAGTGCCAGATCAAGGGCAGGTCGCGCAGTTCGTCCTGTTTGCCCAGGGCTTCCTGCAGGTAGTTCTCGCCGACATCGCGCACGCCTGCAGCATGGATTTCGCGGATGGCACTGGCCGGCTTGGTCTTGCTCACCGCCAGCAGCTGAACGCTGGCCGGGTCGCGCCCGACGGCCTGGGCGGCGCTGTCGATGCGGGCGGCGAGGGCGGAAAGGTTGTCTGCTATGGTGGACATGGATCGATGCCGTCGGCTTTGGGGTCTGCGGCATTCTACCTGCTTGATGGCCGTTGGGGAGTCTCATGGACGTGACCGACCTGTTGGCCCGGGCTGGCGATGCAGGGGCAAGTGACCTGCACCTAGCCGCGGGCGAAATACCGATGCTGCGCGTGGATGGCGAGCTGTGTCGCCTGGACCTGCCGCGCCTGATGCCGGCCTCGTTGTTCGATAGCCTGGCGCCGCTGCTCGATGACAGCCAGCGCCAGCAATGGGCGCGAGGTGATGAGCAGGACCTGGCCTTGGCGTTACCCTCCCTTGGCCGCTTTCGCCTTAACCTGTTCCGCCAGTTGAATGGCCCGGCGGCAAGCTTCCGCCTGATTCCGAACCGCATCGCGACGCTCGATGAACTCGACCTTGAAGAAGTGTTTCGAGCTGTTGCGCAGTGCACCGATGGCCTGATTCTGGTTGGCGGCCCCACAGGCAGCGGCAAATCCAGCACGCTGGCGACGCTGATCGATCAACTCAATTGTCAGCGTTGCGCGCACATCGTCACGCTTGAGGACCCTGTCGAAGTTATCCACAGCAGCCAGCGTAGCCTCGTCAACCAACGTGAGATCGGTCGGCATTGTCGCGATTTTTCCCAGGGGCTGCGCAGTGCGCTGCGCCAGGACCCGGACGTGATCATGATTGGCGAATTACGCGACCTGGAGACGATTCGCCTGGCACTGCGCGCGGCGGAAACCGGGCATCTGGTGCTGGCCACGGTGCATACGCGCTCGGCGGCGGGCAGTATCGACCGTTTGGTGGAAGTGTTTGCCGCTGAAGAGAAGCCGCTGGTGCGGGCGATGTTGGCGGAGTCGCTGCGCATGGTGGTGGCGCAGGTGCTGGTCAAGCGTGTGGGCGGTGGGCGAGTGGCTGCCAGGGAGGTGCTGGTAGCGACGCCTGCTGTGCGTAACCTGATCCGCGAGGGGCGGATGGCGCAGCTGTGCTCGGTCATGCAGACGGGCGCGGCGGAGGGGATGCGGACGATGGAGGGGGCGCTGCGGGAGCTACAAGACAGGGGTGTGATCAGGGCTTTGTAGCACCTGTGCTGGCCTCTTCGCGGGCTTGCCCGCGAAGAGGCCCGAATTATCAGCGCTTGGCCAGGGCCAACTGCTGCTGTTCTTTCGGCAACACCCGCTTGGCCACCACATAGTGCTTCTGCCAGTAAGGCTTGCTCAGGTTGTCGATGCTCACCCGCTTGCCGCGGCGCGGTGCGTGGATGAAGCGGTCGTTGCCCAAGTAGATGGCAACGTGGTTGACCCGGCGGCTCTTGATATTGAAGAAGATCAGGTCGCCCGGCTTGAGGTCGCCTTTGGCCACTTTCACGCCGTGGCCCTGGGCCATCGCATTGGAGGTGCGGGGCAGGTCGACATCGGCTACGTCGTTGAAGGCGTATTTGACCAGCCCGCTGCAGTCGAAGCCTTTTTTCGGGCTGCTACCGCCCCAAACATAAGGTGTGCCGAGCACATTGACGGCGCGGCTGAGCACATCGCTGCTCTGCTTCGGCGACATGGCCGCGACAGGCAGGTTGTGGCCCTTGGCAGCATGGCTCGGGCGTGCGCGCAGCGTGTTGTGCTTGCTGGGCGCGTGTTTCACCGAGGCATTGGTGGTATAGCCGGTGAAACCGTTGGGTAGACGTTGCTCACGGTTGGTGGCGTGGGCGGCCAGGGGCAATAATAGGCAGAGGGTCAGCCATGTCTTGAACAAAGGCGGCATAGATGAAGCTCTTGTGAAGTTTTGATTTTGGTTTTGGTGTTGGCGCGCAACTTTATAACAGCTTTTTGATCAATTTTTGATCCGTTGGTCGATTGTCATGCTGCCGTACGTCGGCCTTCGCCACAAAAGTCACATTTTTTTTAGAAAATTTTTGGATAACCCACAGGGGCTACGAATGAACAGTTATGAACATGGGGTGCCGCTTCACGATACCCACAGCAAGGTCATCGGCTATCTGCTGTGGATTTTCGGCTTCACCGGTTCGCACCGTTTCTACTACGGCAAACCGATTACCGGGACCATCTGGTTCTTCACCCTGGGCCTGCTCGGTATCGGCTGGCTGATCGACCTGTTCTTGATCCCGGCAATGGATCGGGAGGCCGACATGCGGTTCCATTCCGGGCGCATCGATTACAACATCGCCTGGATCCTGCTGACCTTCCTCGGCATCTTTGGCGCGCACCGCCTGTACCAGGGCAAATGGATCACCGCGATCATTTACTTCTTCACCGGCGGGTTGTTCCTGGTGGGTGTGCTGTACGATTTCTGGACGCTGAACGGTCAGGTTTCCCAGGCCAACGCCGAGCGCCGCTAAGGTACAAAAAAGGCCTTGTCGCGCTGGGCGGCAAGGCCTTTCTGGTTATTGGCGGGTCTGTCGCTGCTGCAACAGCAGGTTGCTGAACCCTGCCCCTGCCAGCTGCTTCTGCGCCCCGGTCAGCTGTTCACGGTTGCTGAACGGGCCGACCAGCACGCGGTACCAGGTTTCATCCTTGACCGTGCCCGACTCCACCTTCACCGCCTGGCCGAGCAGGATGATCTGCGCGCGTACCTTGTCGGCATCGGCTTGCTTGCGGAACGAGCCGGCCTGCAGGAAGAACTGCGTGGTCGCCGCCGGTTTGAGCACCGGTGGCGCCGGTGGTGGCGTCTGCCCCAGCAGCGCGGCCTGGGCGCGCGCCGTGTCGATCTTCGCCGCTTCGGCTGGCGTCACCGGGGTCACCGGTTGCGCAGGCACAGGTGGCGTCTTCTCAGGCACGGCCTCAGGCGGCACGATCACTTCCGACTCCGGCAGCAAGGTATAGAAGTCGTACTTCGGCTTCACCGGTTGCTGTGTGGTGGCAGGCGTCGACTTGCTGGCCTCGGCCACCTTCTCCGGCTTCTGCTGTTCGGGCTTGGTGCGCTTGATGTCGCCACCACCGGGTTCGAGCTTCATCAGGAAGACGATGAACGCGCCGACGGTCAGCCCGACCGCCAACCACACCCAGCCGGGGATCGGCTGTTTGGCCGGTGCCTGGGTGCGGCTGGCGCCGCGCTTGGGTGCGGGTTTTTTCTTGGCGGCCAACTTACATGCGCTCCAGGGTTTCCAGGCCGAGCAGTTCCAGACCTTGTTTGAGGGTGCGACCGGTCAGGGCAGCCAGGCGTAGACGGCTCTGCTGCTGTTCCGGCGTTTCGGCGGCGAGGATCGGGCAGTTCTCGTAGAAGCTGGAGAACAGGCCGGCCAGGTCGTACAGGTAGCTGCACAGCACGTGCGGCGTACCCTTTTCCGCGACGCTGTTGAGCGTTTCACCGAACTGCGCCAGGCGTGCCGCCAGGTCCTGTTCGTGGGCGGCCTGCAGGACGATGTTGCCTTCAACCTCGTCGAAGCCCTTGCCCAGCTTGCGGAACACGCCGGCCACACGGGTGTAGGCGTACAGCAGGTACGGCGCGGTGTTGCCTTCGAAGTTGAGCATCAGCTCGAAGTTGAAGCTGTAGTCGCTGGTGCGGTGCTTGGACAGGTCGGCGTACTTCACCGCGCCGATGCCCACCACTTCACCGATCTTGCGCAGTTCGTCTTCGGCCAGGCTCGGGTTCTTCTCCTTGACCAGCGCGTAGGCGCGCTCCTTGGCCTCGGTGAGCAGGTCGATCAGCTTCACGGTGCCGCCGTCACGGGTCTTGAACGGGCGGCCATCGGCGCCGTTCATGGTGCCGAAGCCCATGTGTTCCATCTGCATCGGGTGGCCGACGAAGCCAGCGCGGCGCGCCACTTCAAACACTTGGTTGAAGTGCAGGGCCTGGCGCTGGTCGACGAAGTACAGCGCACGGTCGGCCTTCAGCACGTTGCTGCGGTAGCGTACGGCCGCCAGGTCGGTGGTGGCGTACAAGTAGCCGCCGTCGGCCTTCTGCACGATCACCGGCAGCGGCTCGCCTTCACTGTTCTTGAATTCGTCGAGGAACACGCACTGCGCGCCCTGGTCCTCGACCAGCAGGCCCTTGGCCTTGAGGTCGGCTACCACGTTGGCGAGGTCGGCGTTGTAGGCGCTTTCGCCCATCACGTCGGCCATGGTCAGTTTGACGTTGAGCAGTTCGTAGGTCTTCTGGCAGTGCGACAGCGAGATGTCCTTGAAGCGCGTCCACAGCGCCAGGCACTCAGGGTCGCCGGCCTGCAGCTTGACCACCAGGCCACGGGCGCGGGTGGCGAATTCTTCGGATTCGTCGAAGCGCTTCTTCGCCGCGCGGTAGAAGTTCTCCAGGTCCGACAGTTCGTCGCTGGTGATCGGGTTTTCCTGCAGGTAGGCCATCAACATGCCGAACTGGGTGCCCCAGTCGCCGACGTGGTTCTGGCGGATGACGTTGTCACCCAGGAACTCCAGCACGCGCGCGACGCTGTCACCGATGATGGTCGAGCGCAGATGGCCGACGTGCATCTCCTTGGCCAGGTTCGGCGCCGACATGTCGATCACCACCTTTTCGCTCGGGCCGGCCTTGCGCACACCCAGGTGACCGTCGGCCAGGGCGGCGTCCAGGCGGCTGGCCAGGGCGTCGGTGTTCTGGAAGAAGTTCAGGAAGCCGGGCCCGGCGATCTCGACCTTGCTGATGTCGGCGCTGGCCGGCAGGGCATCGATCAGCTTTTCGGCCAGGTCGCGCGGCTTCATGCCGGCCGGCTTGGCCAGCATCATGGCGATGTTGCTGGCGAAGTCGCCGTGGGTCTTGTCCCGGGCGTTTTCCACCTGGATCGCCGGCGCCAGCCCTTCAGGCAGCACACCTTCGGTGACGAGTTGGGTGAGGGCTTGTTGGATCAGCTGGCGAATGGTGTCTTTCATGGGGATCTCTTTTCGACCGCTAGCGCGGTGGGGCGCCTGGGTGCGCAGGTGGAAAAACTGGGCATTATCCGTTGCCGAGGCCGGGTTGCCAACCTTTGGGCGGCATGCTCAATAAAGGTCGACGGGGTCGACATCCAGCGACCAACGAACTTGCCGCCCGCTTGGCAGTTGCTCCAACACTAGCAACCAGGCACTGATCAGTCGATGCAACGGTGCCCGGGTGTTGGCCTGGATCAACAGTTGTGCGCGGAAGCGCCCGGCCTTGCGCTCCATCGGAGCGGGCACCGGGCCCAACAGTTCAATCCCGGGCAAGCGCTGCTCGGCCACCAGCCGTTCCGCCGCGCTGCAGGCCTCGTCGAGGAAGCCTTCGGCCTGGCCTGGCTTGTGCGCTTCGGCACGCAGCAGGGCGAGGTGCGAATAGGGCGGCAGGCCGGCGGCGCGGCGCTCGTCCAGCGCCTGCTCGGCGAACGCAAAGTAGCCTTGCTCGGTCAGTTGCACCAGCAGCGGGTGGTCAGCCAGGTGGGTCTGGATCACCACCTTGCCGGGCTCTTCGGCCCGCCCGGCGCGCCCAGCCACTTGCACGATGAGTTGCGCCATGCGCTCGGTGGCGCGGAAATCGCCGGAAAACAGCCCGCCGTCGGCATCCAGGATGGCGACCAGGGTGACCCGCGGGAAGTGGTGCCCCTTTGCCAGCATTTGGGTGCCGACCAGGATGCTCGGCTGGCCGCGCTGGATGGTGCTGAAGAGGTTGTGCATGGCGTCTTTGCGCGCTGTGCTGTCGCGGTCCACGCGCAGGATCGGGTAATCGGGGAACAGCACCTTCAGGCGCTCCTCAGCGCGTTCGGTGCCCGCCCCTACCGGGCGCAGGTCGACGTGGTTGCACTTGGGGCACTGGTGCGGCAGGCGCTCGTCGTAACCGCAGTGGTGGCAGCGCAGCACGCCAGAGCGCTGGTGCACGGTCATGCGCGCATCGCAGCGCGGGCATTCCGAGAGCCAGCCGCAGTCGTGGCACAGCAAGGTCGGCGCAAAACCGCGACGGTTGAGGAATACCAGCACCTGCTGGCCGGCTTCCAAGGTCTGGCGGATGGCCTGCTGCAGCGGGCCGCTGATGCCGCTGTCCAGCGGCAGGCTTTTCACATCCAGGCGCATCATGCGCGGCGGGCGTGCGCCACCGGCGCGCTGGTTCATGCGTAGCAGGCGGTAGCGGCCGGTCAGGGCGTTGTGCAGGGTTTCCAGCGAAGGGGTGGCCGAGCCAAGCAGAATCGGGATGTTTTCCTGGTGGGCACGCACCAGCGCCAGGTCGCGGGCGTGGTAGCGCAGGCCCTCCTGCTGCTTATAGGAGCCGTCGTGCTCCTCGTCGATGATGATCAGGCCCGGGTTTTTCATCGGCGTGAACAGTGCCGAGCGCGTGCCGATGATGATATCGGCCTCGCCATCACGCGCCGCCAGCCAGGCGTCGAGGCGTTCGCGGTCATTGACCGCCGAGTGCAGCAGGGCGATGCGGGCGTTGAAGCGCTGTTCGAAGCGGGCCAGCGTCTGCGGGCCGAGGTTGATCTCGGGGATCAGCACCAGCGCCTGCTTGCCGGCTTCCAGGGTTTCGCGGATTAGTTGCAGGTACACCTCGGTCTTGCCGCTGCCGGTAACGCCAGCCAGGAGGAAGGCATTGAAACCGTCGAAGCCCTCGCGCACGGCATCGAAGGCTTCACGCTGTTCGTCGTTGAGCGGCAGTTCTGGCTGAGCCAGCCAGTGCTCATGGCGCTGCGCCGGCAGGTGGCGGCGCGTTTCGAGCCGGACCAGGTCCTTGGCCAGCAACAGGTCGAGGCTGTCTTTGTTCAGGTTGAGCTTGCTCAGCAGGCTGTGCGCCACGCCGTGCGGGTGCTGGGCCAGGGTCTTGAGGGCATCGCGCTGGCGCGGCGCACGGGCGATGCGCGGGTCTTCGAGGCGGGCGTCCGGGGCGACGTGCCAGAAGCGTTCCTGGCGCATCTCGGCCGGTTCGCCCTGGCGCAGCAGCGTGGGCAAGGCCCAACTCAGGGTGTCGCCAAGGCTGTGCTGGTAGTACTGGGCTGTCCACAGGCACAGCTTGAACAGCGACGCCGGCACCGGCGATACCGGGTCGAGCAGGGCGCTGGCCGGTTTGAGCTTGTCGGCAGGGACCTCGCTGTGGTCGCACACCTCGACCAGCACGCCGATCATCTCGCGGCGGCCGAATGGCACGCGGATGCGCATGCCCGGGGTGAGTGCCTGGCGCGCCATGCTCGCCGGCGCCCGGTAGTCGAACAGGCGACGCAGCGGGGAGGGCAGGGCAAGGCGCAGGATGACGTCGGACACGCGGAAGGTCTCGCAGGGCGTTTCAAAGACTGGCGAGCCTAGCAGACGACGGTCGGTGCAAGCGACAACTTGCGTTGGTGTGAAGCTCTGGTATTATTTGCCGCCTAATTACGTGCGGTATTCAACAATTGGTGTTGGGTGGCGGCACGCAGCTCGAGGAAGTGACCATGAAAGCTGATATTCATCCGAACTACGAAGCGGTTGCAGTGACTTGCAGCTGCGGCAACAAATTCGAAACGCGTTCGACCCTGGGCAACACCCTGGCGATCGACGTTTGCAACCTGTGCCACCCGTTCTACACCGGTAAGCAGAAAGTCCTGGACACCGGTGGTCGCGTACAGAAGTTCGCCGATCGCTTCGGTATGTTCGGTACCAAGAAGTAATCATGCGCATGGCGAACCCTTCGGGCTTCGCATTGTTGCTGAAAAAGGCGCCCCTTGTGGGCGCCTTTTTTGTGGGCGCGATCTGGCAGGCGTCGGCCCTGGCGTTCTGCCCGCTGCCAGGCAAGCCGCAGCAGGCGGCGGTGCGTCAGGTGGTGGATGGTGACACGCTGCGCCTGACTGACGGCCGCAGTGTGCGCATGATCGGCATCAACGCCCCGGAAATCGGGCGCAAGGGGCGTACCAGCGAGCCTTATGCCGAGGCTGCCAAACAGCGGCTGCAAGCGTTGGTCAAAGCCAGTGACGGCCGTGTAGGGCTGGTGCCGGGCATCGAGGGCAAGGACAAGTACGGGCGCACGCTGGCCAATATCTATGGCCGCAATGGCGACAATTTCGAGGCGCGCTTGCTCAGCGAGGGGCTTGGCTACCGTGTCGCGGTGGCGCCCAATATACGCCTGGTGGCTTGTCAGCAAGCTGCCGAGCAGGCGGCGCGCAAGGCCGGTGCCGGCCTCTGGCGTAGCTCCCCGGTGCTGCGCGCCAGCGAGGTCAGGCAGTCGGGGTTTGCGGTTATCGGTGGCAACATTCAGAGCATTGCACGCAATCGCGGCGGCATCTGGCTGGAGCTGGAAACTGACGTGGTGCTGCAGGTTCCCGCTCGTCTGCAACGCAACTTCCCCGCAGGCTTCTTCGATAACCTCAAGGGACGCCAGGTCGAGGCGCGCGGTTGGGTGCTGGATCGTTCCCGCAAGGGTGGGCTCAAGCCAGGGCAGCGACGCTGGGTGTTGCCAATAACCGATCCGAGCATGCTGGAGCGTGCTTCAGGCTGAAAAGATGTAGACATTTCGCTATTGGATTGTACACACTGATGGCTCCAATGCCACCGTGTGTTATAGCGTAAAGTCGTAGGCTAAAGGCCTTGACACAAGTGACCGGCCAGTCTTGTAGCTCCCCGGCTCTTTGCGTATCCTCGGCGGTCCGTCAGAACAGTAAATAGCGGAATGCCCACCATGTCAGACCTGAAAACCGCCGCTCTCGAATATCACGCTCAACCTCGTCCGGGGAAACTGAGCGTCGAGCTCTCCAAGCCCACCGCCACCGCCCGTGATCTCGCCCTGGCTTACAGCCCAGGCGTTGCAGAACCGGTGCGTGAAATCGGCCGTGATCCTGAGCTGGCTTACAAATACACCGGCAAGGGCAACCTGGTTGCGGTGATTTCCGATGGCACCGCCATCCTCGGTCTGGGTGACCTTGGCCCACTGGCGTCCAAGCCGGTCATGGAAGGCAAGGGTGTTCTGTTCAAGCGTTTTGCCGGTATCGACGTATTCGACATCGAAGTCGAGTCGGAAAGCCCACAGGCTTTCATCGACACCGTTCGCCGCATCTCGATCACCTTCGGTGGTATCAACCTCGAAGACATCAAGGCACCTGAGTGCTTCGAAATCGAGCGCACCCTGATCGAACAGTGCGACATTCCAGTATTCCACGATGACCAGCACGGCACCGCGATCGTTACCGCGGCCGGCATGATCAACGCCCTGGAAATCGCCGGCAAGAAGCTCGAGGACGCCAAGATCGTCTGCCTGGGTGCCGGCGCTGCCGCCATCTCCTGCATGAAGCTGCTGGTCAGCATGGGCGCCAAGGTCGAGAACATCTTCATGATCGACCGCAGCGGCGTGATCCACGCAGGCCGCGACGACCTGAACCAGTACAAGGCCCAGTTCGCCCACGCCACCGACAAGCGTACCCTGGCTGATGCCCTGGACGGTGCCGACGTGTTCGTTGGCCTGTCCGGCCCGAACCTGCTCAGCCCGGAAGGCCTGAAGTCGATGGCGGCCAACCCGATCGTGTTCGCCTGCTCGAACCCGGACCCGGAAATTTCGCCAGAGCTGGCTCACGCCACCCGCAGCGACGTGATCATGGCCACCGGTCGTTCCGACTACCCGAACCAGGTCAACAACGTACTGGGCTTCCCGTTCATCTTCCGTGGTGCCCTGGACGTTCGCGCCAAGCGCATCAACGAAGAAATGAAGATCGCCGCCGCCATCGCCCTGAAGGATCTGGCCAAGCTGCCGGTGCCTCAGGAAGTGTGCAAGGCCTACGGTGTTGATGCCCTGGAGTTCGGCCGTGAGTACATCATTCCGAAACCTCTGGACGCACGTCTGATCACCGTTGTTTCCGATGCCGTGGCCAAGGCCGCGATCGAATCCGGCGTGGCTACCCTGCCGTATCCGAAGCACTACCCGCTGAACAGCGTGGATGAAGTGTTCAACGGCTGATTCAGCCCGTAGCGACACAAAAAAGCCCCGGCTCGTATGAGTCGGGGCTTTTTGTTTGCCTTGATATTGGTGCTGTTAGGGCCGGCCATTTCGCGGGACAAGCCCGCGAAAAGGCCAGCGCCGATCCTGCGATCAGAACAGGTCCATCGGTGCCGCTTCATCCGCCGGCAGCGGGCTGCCTGGTGCAGCACCATTGCCCAGCTCATCCACCGACGGTGGCGAATCCTCGGCCTTGAACAGCTCGAAGTACGCATTCGGCGTGCTCGGCGAGGCCGCACGGCCGCTGACTGGGTCGACCCGCAGGCTGAGGATGCCTTCCGGTTCGGCAGGTGCGTGGTTGGGCTTGTCCTTCAGGGCCGCGCCCATGAAGCTCATCCAGATCGGCAGCGCCGCAGTGCCACCGTATTCGCGACGGCCCAGGGTCTCGGGCTGGTCGAAACCGACCCACACGGTGGTGACGTAATCGGCATTGTAGCCGGAGAACCAGGCGTCCTTGGACTCGTTGGTGGTACCGGTCTTGCCCGCCAGGTCAGTACGGCCCAGCGCCAGCGCCCGGCGCCCGGTACCGCGCTTGATCACGTCCTGCAGCATGCTGGTGAGGATGTAAGTGGTACGGCCGTCGATGATCTGTTCGGCGATGACCGGCGCCTGGGGGGCGGGCGCTATCTGGCCAAAGGCGGATGGTGCCTCGCCCGGCATTGCCGCTGTGCTGAAGGGCTGTTCCGGTGCGGCCAGGCCTGCAGGGGCTTCGGCGCCTTGCGGCACGCGAGCCGGGTTGGCGGTAAACAGCGTCTCGCCGTTGCGGCTCTCGATGCGGTCGATCAGGTACGGGTTGATCTTGTAGCCGCCGTTGGCGAAGGTGCTCCAGCCGGTGGCAATCTCCATCGGTGTCAGCGTCGCGGTGCCCAGCGCCAGCGACAGGTTGCGCGGCAGGTCCTGCTTGTTGAAGCCGAACTTGGCGATGTAGTCGATGGTGCGGCCTACGCCCATGGCCTGCAGCAGGCGGATCGATACCAGGTTGCGCGACTTGTACAACGCTTCACGCATGCGGATCGGGCCGAGGAAGGTGTTGGTGTCGTTCTTCGGTCGCCATTCCTTGTCCAGGTACTCGTCGACGAACACGATCGGTGCATCGTTGACCAGGCTGGAGGCGGTGTAACCGCTGTCCAGCGCCGCGCTATAGATGAACGGCTTGAAGCTCGAACCGGGCTGGCGTTTAGCCTGCATGGCGCGGTTGTAGTTGCTCTGCTCGAACGAGAAGCCGCCGACCAGTGCGCGAATTGCGCCGTTGTACGGGTCGAGGGTGACCAGCGCACTCTGTGCCCCCGGCACCTGGCTGAACTTGAGCTTGCCGTCGTCCAGGCGCTGCAGGCGCACCAGGTCGCCGACCTGGGCCACGTCTGCCGGCGATTGCGGCGCTCGGCCTTGGGAGTTGCTGTTGAGGAACGGGCGCGCCCACTTCATGGTGTCCCAGGCGACGGTTTCTTCCTTGCCGCCACGGGTCAGTACCGTCAGGCCGCCCTTGTCGACGTGGGTAACGATGGCCGGTTCCAGCCCGCCCAAGGTACGCTGCTTAGTCAGTTCCTGCAGCCAGGCAGCCTGGGTCTTGCCCGGGAAGCGTGACTCGGGGCCACGGTAGCCGTGGCGCTCGTCGTAGTCGGAGAGGCCATTGAGCACGGCCTTGTTGGCCATTTCCTGCATGTCGCTAGGCACTGTGGTGGTGACGCGGAAGCCTTCGGTGTAGGCCTCGCTGCCATAGCGGCCGACCATTTCGGCGCGGGCCATCTCGGCGATGTACGGCGCATTCACCTCAGGCGTCGGTACGTGGTAGCTGGCGTTGAGCGGCTCGGCCAGGGCGGCCTGGTAGCTCGCCTCGTCGATCTTGCCGAGCTTGTACATGCGGCCCAGGATCCAGTCGCGGCGCTCTTTCGCACGTACCGGGTTGGCCAGGGGGTTGAAGCGCGAGGGCGCCTTGGGCAAGCCGGCGATCATCGCCATCTGCGCCAGGCTCACGTCACGGATCGACTTGCCGTAGTACACCTGCGCGGCGGCGTCGATGCCGTAGGCGCGGTTGCCCAGGTAGATCTTGTTCACGTACAGCTCGAGGATCTCGTCCTTGGTCAGTTCGCGCTCGATCTGCAGGGCCAGCAGAATTTCGTTGGTCTTGCGCGAGAAGCTGCGCTCGCTGGTCAGGAAGAAGTTCTTCGCTACCTGCATGGTGATGGTGCTGCCGCCGGTCTGGATGTGACCGGTTTTCACCAGCTGGGTCGCGGCGCGCATCAGGCTGCTCGGGTCGACCCCATAGTGATTGAGGAAATTGTCGTCTTCGGCTGACAGAAGCGCCTGAATGAACTGTGGGGGAATTTCCGCGAAACGGATCGGCGAGCGGCGCATTTCGCCGAACTCGGCAATCAGCTTGCCGTCGCTGCTGTACACCCTCAGGGGGATCTGCAACTGGATGCTTCTGAGCGAATCGACCGACGGCAGGTTGGGGCTAAGATACAGAAACGCACCGCTCACACCGAGTACGAGCGCGCAGATGACTGCGACGAAAGACCACCAGAAGAACTTCAGCAGGCGTATCAAGGCTTTTGGGTGTCCAGGTTGAGGGGTGAATTGCGCACGGAGCCGGCGGACGAAAAAACGCTGGGCATTATAAGCATTTTTCGCCTCGCCGGGTGACCGGCCGGGCGGCCCGCTGCACCGCCTGGCCGTCTGGGCCTGGTGCGGGTGCGGGTTTACGGTTGCCACAAAGGAGCAGCGATGCTTGGACGTATGGGCAAGGATGCCGGTTCACTGTTGGGGGTAGAAATTGCCTCCGATTCCGTACGAATGGTGCAACTGCGGCGGCGCAAAGGGCGGTATGAGCCTATTGCCTGGGCGCTTGAAGCGTTCGAGCCGTTTGCCGCTGGCGACTGGTGGCAGGCCCCTGATCGGGTCGTGGCGGCGCTGCGCAGTGCTTATCGGCACAGTGGCAGCCGCCAGCGTCGGGCCGCAGTTGCGTTGCCGGCCTCGCAGGTTATCTGCAAGTTGTGCCAGTTGCCGGCAAATCAGCCTGAAACCGAGATGGAAGCGCAGCTATTGGCTGACGCGGACCGATTGTTCCCGTTTCCGTTGGAAGACCTGGTGATGGACTTCCAGTTATTGGGCGCTTCAAGCGTGCACGTCGGCATGCAGGACGTGATGGTGGCCGCCTGTAGACAGACGGTGCTACAGCCTCTTGAGGCGCTGTTCGACGAAGCCGGGTTGCAACTGGAAGTGGTGGAGGTCGACAGCATTGCCTTGCAGCGGCTGGTGCCACTACCGCGTACAGGCGGTTGTGCGCTGCTGCGGTTAGAGCCCGATAGCGCAACGCTGCATAGCTGGTCGCAGGAGGTGCTGCCCCAGCGCCGAGCGTTAGCTCTGGAGCGGTTGGGTGAGTCATTTGTCGATGGCTTGCAGCTGGATGATCTGGTTGTCACCGGCACCGCGATGCTCGAACAAGGCCGCCTTCAAGCGCTGAGTGAACGCTTGAATGTGCCGTGCCGGCTTTTGCCTTCGTTGGAAGGCCTTGAATGTCACGACAGCAGCATGGCGTTGGCGTGCGCCCTGGCATTGGGAGGGCTGCATTGATGTTGCGTATCAATCTTCTGCCCTGGCGCGAGCAGCAACGCCTGATGGCACTTCGTCGCTTGCGCTGGATGGTGGTCGGCGGTGTGTTTCTGGCGCTTTGCGTTGTGCTGCTCATGGACCAGCTGGCACGCCACCGGGCGCAGCAACAGGCTATGGCCAACGCCACTCAGCAGAGGGCAATTGGCGTGCTGGATGTTCAGTTGGAAGAGCTCGAGCGTGCCAGGGCAACGCTCGGGTCGGTACGCGCGCAGGCTGACATGCTGGCCGGATTGCACGCTGACCGAGGGCTTCTGATGGCGCTGTTCGCCGACCTGGAGCGGGCGCTGCCCGAGGGTCTTCAGGTGGTCGAGCTGAATCTCGAGGGGGCGCGGCTGCAGATTGTCGGGCTGGCCGTGTCTGGTGCAGTGGTGGCGCAGTTCATGCGGGACCTTGGGCGCTCCAGCGTGGTGCTCGACCTGGAGCTCAAGCGGGTGAAGAGCCTGTCGGCGGGTGATGAATTTCTCTTGCTGGCGCGCGTGTCGGCGTCCTGGTCGTGACCTTGCTTCATCGTTTGGATTGGCAGACGTTCATCGTGCGTTCGCGCCCCTTTCAATGTGTGTTGTCGTTAGGTGCAGCCTGCCTGGTGTTTGCGCTTGGCTGCCTGATCCGCCTGCCGGAATGGCGGCAGATGCATCAGGTGGAGCAGGCGAGGCACCGGGCATTGAGCGAGGAGCAGCAGGCCAAGGCCGCCCAGCTGCTGGCACACACGCTCACCCAGGAAACCCTGAGGCAGACCACGCAAGACCTGCAGGACAGTCGCTGGCGCCTTGCGGCGGGCGGTGACATCAGCGATCTGCTCGACCAGCTGACCGCCTCGGGGCATGCGTATGGGCTGCACTTCGAGCAACTGGACGTGCTGGATGAAGTGGCAAAGCCCGGTTTCCGCCAATCACCCCTGCAGGTACAGGTGGTTGGGCGGTATGCGGCGCTGCGTATGTGGTTGGATGACTGGCTTGGCCAAATCCGCCTGCTACGTGCCGGCGACTTGCAGATGGCCAGCGCTGAAGAGCGGCCTGGGCTGCTGCGTTTGCGCCTGAGGGTCAATGCTTTTCAAGCTGATGGGCCTGTACCGGAGCCGGGCTCGCTGGCCCTGATGCCTGCGCGAGACGAGGTGGTACCGCCGGCGCTCGACCCGTTTTCAGCTTGGTCGACGCGGGTTGTCCGGGAAGGGCTTGCCAAGGTGCCGCTGGCTCAGCTGGAAATGGTCGGGAGCTTGTCGCGGGGTATGGGGCACGAGGCCCTGGTGTTATCTGCCGGGCGGTTGTATCGCGTGCGGCTCGGTGACCCCTTGGGGCGTGACGAGGGCGTTGTGGTGCACATTGGCGAGCGGCAAGTGGAGGTGCGCGAACGGCTGTTCGTAGGCGGCACGTGGCGCGAGCGCATGACAATGCTGACGCTCAGGAAGGGCGTGGACAGAGGGGGCAAGGACGACGATGAAAAGCTTGATGACGTGGCTGATGGTGGCCGTGCTGCCGATGCCCTTGCTAGCGGCAACGCCCTATCGAGGTGAGCCGATTTCGCTGAACTTCCAGGATGTGGAAGTGCGCTCGGTGTTGCAGGTGCTGGCCGATTACGCCGGTATCAACCTGGTCGCCAGCGACACGGTAAAAGGCAACGTTACCCTGCGCCTGCAGGATGTCCCGTGGGACCAGGCCCTGGAGCTGGTACTGCGCAGCAAGGGCCTGGCCCGGCGTGAGGAAGGCAATGTGCTGCTGGTGGCCCCGGCGGACGAGCTGGCTGAGCAGTCCCTGGGTGCGCGTATCGGGCAGCAACTCGATGAGCAGTTGCTGCCGTTGCGCCGCGAGTTGCTGCCGATCCATCATGCCGAAGCGTCTGAGCTTGCCGAGTTGCTGCTGGCAACGCTAGCCGACGACGGCATCTTGACCGGCCGTGGCAGCTTGAGTGTCGATACCCGCACCAACACCCTGGTGGCGCATCAGCCTGAAGATCGGCTGGCCGAGTTGCGGCAACTCGTGGCCCAATTGGATGTGCCGGTGCGTCAGGTGGCGATCGAGGCGCGAATCGTCGAGGCCAACGTCGACTACGAGAAAAGCCTCGGCGTGCGCTGGGGGCAGCAGTTCTATGGCGAGGCGCCGCAATTGGGCAAGGATGTGTTCGTCGACCTGGGCGTGGAGCGGGGCGGTTCCAGCATTGGCCTGGGGTTGTTGCGCGGTGGCGTGCTGCTGGACCTGGAACTCAGCGCCATGGAAAAGACCGGTAATGGCGAAATTATCTCCCAGCCCAAGGTGGTCACCGCCGACAAGGAGACTGCGCGGATTCTCAAAGGCACCGAGGTGCCTTACCAGGAAACCACCCGAAGCGGCGCTACGTCGGTTGCATTCCGCGAGGCATCGCTGTCGCTGGAGGTTACCCCGCAGATCACCCCGGACGGCAAGGTCATCATGACGGTCAAGGTGACCAAGGACGAGCCTGACTTCGTCAACGCCTTGAACGATGTGCCGCCGATCCGCAAGAACGAGGTGAATGCCAAGGTGCGGGTGGCTGATGGGGAGACCATCGTCATTGGTGGTGTGTACTCGACCACGCAAAACAATGTGGTCGACAAGGTGCCATTTTTCGGCGATCTGCCGTATGTTGGGCGGCTGTTTCGACGCGATGCATTACAAGAGAAAAAATCCGAGCTGCTGGTCTTCCTGACTCCGCGTATCATGAGTGACCAGGCGATTGCTGTGAGTCGTTGATTCTGTGCGAAATTTGATACTTGTAGGGCCCATGGGCGCTGGTAAAAGCACCATCGGGCGCCTGTTGGCCAAAGAACTGCGCCTGCTGTTCAAAGATTCCGACAAGGAAATCGAACTGCGAACCGGCGCCAACATCCCGTGGATCTTCGATAAAGAAGGCGAACCGGGCTTTCGTGACCGTGAGGAGGCGATGATCGCCGAGCTCTGCGCGCTCGATGGCGTGGTCGTGGCAACCGGTGGCGGCGCGGTGATGCGCGCGGCCAACCGCCAGGCGTTGCACCAGGGTGGCCGGGTGATCTACCTGCATGCCTCGGTGGAGCAGCAGGTCGGGCGTACCGCGCGCGATCGCAACCGGCCGTTGCTGCGCACCGCCAATCCGGAGGCGACGTTGCGCAACCTGCTGGAGGCGCGCGACCCGCTCTATCGCGAGATCGCCGACCTGGTTGTGGAAACCGACGAACGGCCGCCACGTATGGTGGTGCTCGATATTCTCGAGCGCTTGCAGCAGTTGCCGCCCCGCTAAGCCGGGACTATTCTCGGCCAGCGCCGAGGCGAGGTTCAACGTTACCGCGTGGGTCGCTCAGCCGGCGCCGCGCCCAAGTACATTGTGGGGATACATGCAGACACTTAAGGTCGACCTGGGCGAGCGCAGCTACCCGATCTACATTGGCGAAGGCCTGCTTGACCAGCCAGCGCTGCTGGCGCCACATATTGCCGGCAGGCAGGTTGCCATTGTTTCCAACGAAACCGTCGCGCCTCTGTATCTCGAACGCCTGAGCAAGACCCTCGGTGCCTATTCGGTGTTGCCAGTGATCTTGCCTGACGGCGAGGCCTACAAGAACTGGGAAACCCTTCAGCTGATCTTCGACGGCCTGCTCACCGCCCGGCACGACCGCCGGACCACCGTGGTGGCCCTCGGCGGCGGCGTGATCGGTGACATGGCCGGCTTTGCCGCGGCCTGCTACCAGCGCGGTGTCGATTTCATCCAGGTGCCAACCACCCTGCTGTCCCAGGTCGACTCCTCGGTTGGCGGCAAGACCGGCATCAACCATCCGCTGGGCAAGAACATGGTCGGTGCCTTCTATCAGCCCAACGCAGTGCTGATCGATACTACCAGCCTCAAGACCCTGCCCGGGCGCGAGCTGTCGGCGGGCCTGGCCGAAGTGATCAAGTACGGCCTGATCTGCGACAAGCCTTTCCTCGGCTGGCTTGAAGACAATATCAAGGCCCTGCGTGCCCTGGAGCCCGCAGCCCTGACTGAAGCGATCCGTCGTTCCTGCGAGGCCAAGGCTGCCGTGGTTGGCGCCGATGAGCGTGAGTCTGGCGTGCGCGCCACGCTGAACCTGGGGCATACCTTCGGGCACGCCATCGAAACACACATGGGCTACGGTGTCTGGTTGCATGGCGAAGCCGTGGCAGCGGGCACGGTGATGGCCTTGGAGATGTCCATGCGCCTGGGCTGGATCGACCAGCCTGAGCGCGATCGCGGAATCCGCCTGCTGCAGGATGCAGGTTTGCCGGTGGTGCCACCACAGGAAATGACCCCGGCGCATTTCATGGAGCACATGGCGGTCGATAAAAAGGTGATTGATGGGCGCCTGCGCCTGGTGCTGCTGCGCCAGATGGGCGAAGCCGTGGTCACCGACGACTATCCGAAAGAGATTCTTCAGGCCACGTTGTCGGCGGATTACCGCGCGATCGTGGCCCAGCTTTGAGGTTGTGACAGCGCAATGACCAGTTTGCATGCCGATGAGGCGTTTCTCGACCACTACCAGTTGAGCCACGATCCGTTCGCGCCGCGTGTGCCCGGCTTCAAGTTTTTCCCTGCCCAGCGCAAGCCTGTACTAGGCCAGCTGCATCACTTGGCCCGCTATAGCCAGTTGATGCTGGTGGTCACGGGCCCGGTAGGCAGCGGCAAGACCCTGCTGCGCCAGGCCCTGGTGGCCAGCACCAACAAGCAGTCGGTGCAGAGCGTGGTGGTGTCGGCCCGCGGCGCCAGCGATGCCGCCAGCGTGCTGGGCCAGGTAGCCCAGGCACTGGAAGTGGCCCAGCCCGAGGTTCAGGCGATTCTGGCCAAGGTGGTGCAGCTTGCCCTGACCGGGCAGGAAGTCTACTTGCTGGTGGACGATGCGGAACAACTCGACGAGTCGGCACTCCAAGCGTTGCTGGAACTGGCGGCAGGTGTCCCGGAGGGGCGCCCGCACGTGTTCCTGTTCGGCGAGCCGTCGCTGATCGCCGGGTTGGATGAGATCCATGTCGAGGAAGAGCGTTTCCACGTCATCGAACTCGCCCCCTACAGCGAGGAAGAGACCCGCGAGTACCTGGAGCAGCGCCTGGAGGGCGCTGGCCGGGGCATCGAAGTGTTCACCCGTGAGCAGCTCGTCGATATCCATGAAAACTCCGACGGTTGGCCTGGCAACATCAACCAGGTCGCCCGCGATACCTTGATCGAAGCCATGATCGCCAGCCGTAGCACGGCAAAGCGACCATCCATGGGGTTCAAAATGCCTAAGAAACACGTGCTCGCGTTGTCCGCTGTGGTCGTGGTCGCCGTTGCTGCCGCGGTTCTCATGCCCAAGAAAGGCGACAAGGCGCCGACTGATTCGCCCGCTGCCCAGGCACAGTTGCCGCTGGGTGATGGCAAGTCGAACGACCCGGCCATCGAGTTCTCCGGCTCTTCGCAGCCAATGCCGCTGCCACTGGTTGGCCAGTCGCAGCCGGTGATGCGTGAGCCGCTGGCTGAGGCCGCAGGCATGGGCGACGGTGAGGAAGGCGGACCAGCGGGCAACACCGCGCTGCAACCTGCCAACCCGCCGACCGTCACTACCGTCGCGCCTCCGCAAGGTGTGGCTGCAGGCCCGGCCCCGAGCATGGCGCAGGCCACCACCAGCCCCGCACCGGCTCAACCGGTAGCGCCTGTTCAGAAGCCTGTTGCAACCCAGCCGGCCAAGCCGGTTGCGCCTGCCAAGCCGGCCCCGGCGCCGACCCAGGTGGCCACGGCCAAGCCCGCTGCCAAACCTGCTGAAAAACCTGCCGCTGGCGCAGGCAACGGTGGTTGGTACTCGGGCCAGAAGCCTGGCAATTATGTGGTGCAGATCCTTGGCACCAGCTCCGAAGCGTCGGCCCAGGCCTTCGTCAAGGCGCAGGGTGGCGACTATCGCTACTTCAAGAAAAACCTGCAGGGCAAGCCGCTGTACGTGATCACTTACGGCAGCTTTGCCAACCGCGACGCAGCGGTTGCGGCAATCAAGAACTTGCCAGCGAAGGTCCAGGCTGGTAAACCTTGGCCACGTACCGTCGCCAGCGTCCAACAAGAGCTGGCCACGGCTCGCTGATTACCTTCCGGGCGGCACCACCCCGCTGCCCAGTTGCTGAGCGAAAACTGACTTTCGTCTAGCCTGCTGCGCCCGAGCGCGGCAGGCTTTTCTGTCCCAGACTGCCGGCCACAAGCCCATCTTGCAGTCATGGCTGAAACGCTTCAGACTCGAGCCAAGCCGCTATCACGGCGCATGGCGCAAAAACATTCAAAATTGCGACATAAATTTTCAATGGTGAGACATGAAAATTTGTGGGCATCGCTGTCGCTGTGCAACAATGGTTTTCCATGGCCACCGCAAAAAAGCTGGCATTTGATCGGCGTGGATGGTAAGTGGTTGTTAAAAAAGAGATTTGCCTCCGGTTGAGAGGTAAACCTGGTGAGAAAGTGTCTATGAAAACAGGTCTGTACCATCCCGAAGAATTCAAGGACAACTGTGGTTTTGGCCTGATCGCCCATATGACGGGCGAACCGAGCCACCACCTTCTGCAAACCGCCATGCAGGCATTGACTTGCATGACCCACCGCGGCGGCATCAACGCCGATGGCAAGACCGGTGACGGTTGCGGTCTGCTCATGCAGAAGCCCGATCAATTCCTGCGTGCCGTGGCCCAGGAACACTTCGCCGTCGAGCTGCCCAAGCAGTACGCCGTCGGCATGGTGTTCTTCAATCAGGACCCGGTAAAAGCCGAAGCCGCCCGCGCCAACATGGACCGCGAAATCCTGGCCGCCGGCCTGACGCTGGTCGGCTGGCGCAAAGTGCCGATCGACACCAGCGTGCTCGGCCGCCTGGCCCTGGAGCGCCTGCCGCAGATCGAACAGGTGTTCATCGGCGGTGAAGGCCTGAGCGATCAGGAATTCGCCATCAAGCTGTTCAGTGCGCGTCGCCGTTCGTCCGTGGCCAACGCCCACGACGCCGACCACTACATCTGCAGCTTCTCGCACAAGACCATCATCTACAAAGGCCTGATGATGCCGCGCGATCTCGCGGCCTTCTACCCAGACCTGGACGACGAGCGCCTGCAAACCGCGATCTGCGTGTTCCACCAGCGCTTCTCCACCAACACCCTGCCGAAATGGCCGCTGGCACAGCCGTTCCGCTTCCTCGCCCACAACGGCGAGATCAACACCATCACCGGCAACCGCAACTGGGCCATGGCCCGTCGCACCAAGTTCGCCAACGACCAGATCCCCGACCTCGAAGAGCTCGGCCCGCTGGTCAACCGCGTCGGTTCCGACTCGTCGAGCATGGACAACATGCTGGAGCTGATGGTTACCGGCGGCATCGACCTGTTCCGCGGCGTACGCATGCTGGTACCGCCAGCCTGGCAGAACGTCGAGACCATGGACGCCGACCTGCGCGCCTTCTACGAATACAACTCCATGCACATGGAGCCGTGGGACGGCCCGGCCGGTATCGTCATGACCGAAGGCCGCCACGCGGTCTGCCTGCTCGACCGTAACGGCCTGCGCCCGGCGCGTTGGGTGACCACCAGCAATGGCTACATCACCATCGCGTCGGAAATCGGCGTGTGGGGCTACAAGCCTGAAGAAGTCGTTGCCAAGGGCCGTGTCGGCCCGGGTCAGATCTTTGCCGTCGACACCGAGACCGGCCAGATCCTCGACACCGATGCCATCGACAACCGCCTGAAGTCTCGCCACCCGTACAAGCGCTGGTTGCGTCAGCACGCCACGCGTATTCAGGCGACCCTGACCGATGACCAGGGCGCGGCCAGCTACGACGCTGACCAGCTCAAGCAATACATGAAGATGTTCCAGGTCACCTTCGAAGAGCGTGACCAGGTGCTGCGCCCGCTCGGCGAGCAGGGCCAGGAAGCGGTCGGCTCGATGGGTGACGACACGCCGATGGCCGTGCTGTCGCAGCGCGTGCGCTCGCCGTTCGACTTCTTCCGCCAGCAGTTCGCGCAGGTGACCAACCCGCCGATCGACCCGCTGCGCGAAGCGATCGTCATGTCCCTGGAAATCTGCCTGGGCGCCGAGCGCAATATCTTCCAGGAGTCCCCGGAGCATGCTTCGCGGGTCATCCTCAGCTCGCCCGTCATCTCGCCCGCCAAGTGGCGTTCGCTGATGAACCTGGAACGCGAAGGCTTCGAGCGTCAGCTGATCGACCTCAACTACGAGCAGGGCGTCGGCCTGGAAGCGGCCATCCGCAACATCGCCGACCAGGCCGAAGAAGCGGTGCGCAGCGGCAAGACCCAGCTGGTGCTGAGCGACCGTTATATCGCCCCTGGCAAACTGCCGGTGCACGCCTCGCTGGCCGTTGGCGCAGTCCACCACCGCCTGACCGAGCAAGGCCTGCGTTGCGACAGCAACATCCTGGTCGAAACCGCGACCGCCCGTGACCCGCACCACTTTGCCGTGCTGCTGGGCTTCGGCGCCTCGGCCGTTTACCCGTACCTGGCCTATGAAGTGCTGGCCGACCTGATCCGCACCGGCGAAGTGCTGGGCGACCTGGACGAAGTGTTCAAGTACTACCGCAAGGGCATCTCCAAGGGCCTGCTGAAAATCCTGTCGAAGATGGGCATCTCGACCATCACCTCGTACCGTGGCGCGCAGCTGTTCGAAGCCATCGGCCTGTCCGAGGAAGTGGTTGGCCTGAGCTTCAAGGGGGTTTCCAGCCGCATCAAGGGTGCGCGGTTCGAAGACTTGGAAAGCGACCAGAAGCTGCTTGCCGCCGAGGCCTGGAGCGCGCGCAAGCCGATCCAGCAAGGTGGCCTGCTGAAATTCGTCCACGGTGGCGAATACCACGCCTACAACCCGGACGTGGTCAACACCCTGCAGGCTGCCGTGCAGCAGGGCGACTACGCCAAGTTCAAGGAATACACCATGCTGGTCGACCAGCGCCCGGTGTCGATGATCCGCGACCTGCTGAAAGTGAAGGTGGCCGACGAGGCCCTGCCGCTGGAGCAGATCGAGCCGCTGGAGGCCATCCTCAAGCGCTTCGACTCCGCCGGCATCTCGCTGGGCGCGCTGTCGCCAGAAGCTCACGAAGCCCTGGCCGAGGCGATGAACCGCCTGGGTGCGCGCTCCAACTCCGGTGAGGGCGGTGAAGACCCGTCGCGCTACGGCACCATCCGCAGCTCGAAGATCAAGCAGGTGGCCACCGGCCGTTTCGGTGTGACCCCGGAATACCTGGTCAACGCCGAAGTGCTGCAGATCAAGGTCGCCCAGGGCGCCAAGCCCGGTGAAGGCGGCCAGCTGCCAGGTGGCAAGGTCAACGGCCTCATCGCCAAGCTGCGCTATGCGGTTCCGGGCGTGACCCTGATCTCGCCACCGCCGCACCACGATATCTACTCGATCGAAGACCTGGCCCAGTTGATCTATGACCTCAAGCAGGTCAACCCGCAGGCCCTGGTATCGGTCAAGCTGGTGGCGGAAGCCGGCGTCGGCACCATCGCCGCTGGCGTGGCCAAGGCCTATGCCGACCTGATCACCATCTCCGGTTACGACGGTGGCACCGGCGCTTCGCCGCTGACCTCGATCAAGTACGCCGGCGCCCCGTGGGAACTGGGCCTGGCCGAAACCCATCAGACCCTGCGCGGCAACGACCTGCGCGGCAAGGTGCGGGTACAGACCGACGGCGGCCTGAAAACCGGCCTGGACGTGATCAAGGCGGCCATCCTGGGCGCCGAGAGCTTCGGCTTCGGTACCGCACCGATGATTGCCCTGGGCTGCAAGTACCTGCGCATCTGCCACCTGAACAACTGCGCCACCGGCGTGGCTACCCAGAACGACAAGCTGCGCAAGGACCACTACATCGGCACCGTCGACATGGTGATCAACTTCTTCACCTTCGTCGCCGAAGAAACGCGTGAGTGGCTGGCCAAGCTGGGCGTGCGCAGCCTGGGTGAGCTGATCGGCCGTACCGACCTGCTCGACGTGCTGCCGGGTGACACCGAGCGCCAACAGTATCTGGACCTGTCGCCGCTGCTGGGCAGCTCGCACATCCCGGCGGATAAGCCGCAGTTCTGTGAAGTCGACAAGAACCCGCCGTTCGACAAGGGCGAGCTGGCCGAGAAGATGGTCGAAATGGCCCTGCCGGCCATCCGCGACCAGGCGGGTGGCGAGTTCGCGCTGGACATCTGCAACTGCGACCGTTCCATCGGTGCGCGCATCTCCGGCGAAATCGCCAAGCTGCACGGTAACCAGGGCATGGCCGCGGCGCCGATCACCTTCCGCTTCAAGGGCACTGCGGGCCAGAGCTTCGGCGTGTGGAACGCCGGTGGCCTGAACCTGTACCTCGAAGGTGACGCCAACGACTACGTCGGCAAGGGCATGACCGGTGGCAAGGTGACCATCGTGCCACCGGCCGGCAGCCCGTTCGAAACCCAGCACAGCGCCATCGTCGGCAACACCTGCCTGTACGGCGCCACCGGCGGCAAGCTGTTCGCCGCCGGCACCGCAGGCGAGCGCTTCGCTGTGCGTAACTCCGGCGCCCACGCTGTTGTCGAGGGTACTGGCGATCACTGCTGTGAATACATGACCGGTGGCTTTGTCTGCGTCCTGGGCAAGACCGGTTACAACTTCGGTTCTGGCATGACTGGCGGCTTCGCCTATGTGCTCGACATGGACAACAGCTTCGTCGACAAGCTCAACCACGAACTGGTGGAAATCCAGCGGATCAGTGGTGAAGCGATGGAAGCCTACCGCAGCCACCTGGCGCGGGTCCTTGGCGAATACGTGGAAGAAACCGGCAGCGCGTGGGGGCGTGAGCTCTCCGAGAACCTGGACGACTACGTGCGGCGCTTCTGGCTGGTCAAGCCGAAGGCGGCCAACCTCAAGCAACTGCTGTCCAGCACCCGTGCCAACCCGCAGTAAAACAGCTGCAAGTGACGGGCCCCGCACGCGGGGGCCGTCGTGCTCAAGTGATCGTCTTGCAGCTTGCAGCCTGAGGCTGGCAACTGCGGTAAAGAGGTTTTGAAAAATGGCTGAACGTCTGAGTAACGACTTCCAGTTCATCGAAGTGGGCCGCAAGGACCCGAAGAAAAAGCTGCTGCGCCAGCGCAAGAAGGAGTTCGTGGAAATCTACGAACCGTTCAAGCCGCAGCAATCCGTGGAGCAGGCGCACCGCTGCCTGGGCTGCGGTAACCCGTACTGCGAATGGAAGTGCCCGGTGCACAACTTCATCCCCAACTGGTTGAAGCTGGTTTCCGAAGGCAACATCCTGGCCGCGGCGGAGCTTTCGCACCAGACCAACACCCTGCCGGAAGTGTGCGGCCGCGTGTGCCCGCAGGACCGTCTGTGCGAGGGTGCCTGCACCCTGAACGACGGCTTTGGCGCGGTGACCATCGGCTCGGTGGAGAAGTACATCACCGACACCGCCTTCGCCATGGGCTGGCGCCCGGACATGTCCAAGGTCAAGCCGACCGGCAAGCGCGTCGCCATCATCGGTGCTGGCCCGGCGGGCCTGGGCTGTGCCGACGTGCTTGTGCGCGCCGGGGTAACCCCGGTCGTGTTCGACAAGAACCCGGAAATCGGCGGCCTGCTGACCTTCGGCATCCCCGAGTTCAAGCTGGAAAAGACCGTGCTGAGCAACCGCCGTGAAGTCTTCACCGGCATGGGTATCGAGTTCCGACTGAACACCGAGGTGGGCACCGACATCACCATGGAACAGCTGCTCGCCGAGTACGATGCGGTGTTCATGGGCATGGGTACCTACACCTACATGAAGGGAGGTTTCCCGGGCGAGGACCTGCCCGGCGTGCATGATGCGCTGGACTTCCTGATCGCCAACGTCAACCGCAACCTGGGCTTCGAGAAGTCGCCGGAAGACTTCGTCGACATGCAGGGCAAGAAGGTCGTGGTACTGGGCGGTGGCGACACGGCGATGGACTGCAACCGCACCTCGATCCGGCAGGGCGCCAAGACTGTGACCTGCGCCTATCGTCGTGACGAAGCCAACATGCCAGGTTCGCGCAAAGAGGTGAAGAACGCCAAGGAAGAAGGCGTGAAGTTCCTTTACAACCGCCAGCCCATCGCCATTGTCGGCGAAGACAAGGTCGAAGGCGTGAAGGTGGTCGAGACCCGTCTCGGCGAACCGGACGCCCGTGGCCGCCGCAGCCCCGAGCCGATCCCGGGCTCCGAAGAGATCCTCCCGGCCGATGCCGTGGTAATCGCCTTCGGCTTCCGCCCAAGCCCGGCGCCGTGGTTCGAGCAGCATGGCATCCAGATGGACAGCCAGGGCCGCGTGGTGGCACCAGAACAAGGCAAGTTCAAGCACCAGACCAGCAACCCGAAAATCTTCGCCGGTGGCGACATGGTGCGCGGTTCGGACCTGGTGGTGACCGCCATTTTCGAAGGCCGCACGGCAGCGGAAGGTATTCTGGATTACCTCGAAGTCTGAGGTTGCACTGGGTTTTGTATACAAAATCTATTGATCCAGGACATACCGATAGACAAAAGGCACGGCAAACAGCCGTGCCTTTTCTGTGTGCGTCTGAGAAAATGCCCGCACTTTTTTGCCGGATGCCGACATGACTGCCCTGAAGAACGATCGTTTCCTGCGTGCACTGCTCAAGCAACCCGTAGACGTCACCCCGGTGTGGATGATGCGCCAGGCCGGTCGCTACCTGCCAGAATACCGCGCCAGCCGCGCCAAGGCTGGCGACTTCATGAGCCTGTGCATGAACCCGCAGTTCGCCTGCGAGGTCACCCTGCAGCCACTGGACCGCTACCCGCTGGACGCGGCGATCCTGTTCTCGGACATCCTCACCATCCCCGACGCCATGGGCCTTGGCCTGTACTTCGAAACCGGCGAAGGCCCGCGTTTCAAGAAAGTCATCAGCACCCCGGCCGACATCGAAGCGCTGCAGGTGCCTGACCCACAGAAAGACCTCGGCTACGTGATGGACGCGGTCAGCACCATCCGTCGCGAACTCAACGGCCGCGTGCCGCTGATCGGTTTCTCTGGCAGCCCGTGGACGCTGGCCACCTACATGGTCGAAGGCGGCTCGTCCAAGGACTTCCGCAAGACCAAGGCGATGGCCTACGACAACCCGCAAGCCCTGCACCTGCTGCTGGACAAGCTGGCCCAGTCGGTCACCAGCTACCTCAATGGCCAGATTCTGGCAGGCGCGCAGGCGGTGCAGATCTTCGACACCTGGGGTGGCAACCTGTCGGCAGCGGCGTACCAGGAATTCTCCCTGGCCTACATGCGCAAGATCGTCAGCGGCCTGATCCGCGAGCACGAAGGCCGCAAGGTGCCGGTTATCCTGTTCACCAAGAACGGCGGCCTGTGGCTGGAAAGCATTGCCGAAGCCGGTGCCGACGCCCTGGGCCTGGACTGGACCTGCGAGATCGGCGATGCCCGCCGTCGCGTCGGTGACAAGGTAGCGCTGCAAGGCAACATGGACCCGACCGTGCTGTACGCCAAGCCCGAGGCTATTCGCCAGGAAGTGGCGCGCATTCTGGCGAGCTACGGCAAGGGCACGGGCCACGTGTTCAACCTGGGCCACGGCATTACCCCGGAAGTCGACCCGGAGCATGCCGGTGTGTTCATCAACGCCGTGCACGAGCTGTCGGCGCAGTACCACCTGTGATCTGATGTGCCACAAAAAAACCGGCCTATGCGCCGGTTTTTTTGCGTTAAGTTTAAATTCAGCGATCGTCGTTAATCTGGTCCCATCGAAACCGAAACAGGACCCGATCCTCATGAAAGCTCGTTACCTTGCCCTGATCCTCGCCCCTCTGTTCAGCACCGCCGCCCTCGCTGCCGGCTACACCGGCCCAGGCGCCCAGTCGGTCACCACCGTCGCCGCTGCCAACGACGCCGCCGATGACACGCCGGTGGTGCTGCAGGGTTATGTGACCAAGAAGATCAACAACGACGACAAGTACGAATTCAAGGACAACACCGGCACCATCACCGTCGAAATCGACGATGAAGACCTCCCGCCGACGCCGTTCAACGACAAGACCAAGGTCAAGCTGACCGGCGAGGTGGAGAAACACCTGATGAGCCGTGAAGTGGATGTGGATATCGTCGAGATCGTGAACTGATCCGAAGGCCCAATCGCCGGCAAGCCGGCTCCCACAGGGTTCAGCAGCGCTGCTGAAACTGTAGGAGCCGGCTTGCCGGCGATTGGGCTGCAGAGCAGCCCTGTATCAGGCAGTCTTGGGTGCAAGCCTGCTTAACTTCAAAGCCACCAGCAACGCCACCGCCAGCAAGCTGCCAATGAACAGCCCGATCCCGTTCCAGCCCCACTGGTGCCAGAACACCCCACCGGCCGTCCCGGCCACGCTCGACCCCGCGTAATAGCAGAACAGGTACAGCGATGAAGCTTGCCCCTTGGCCTTCAACGCCCGGCGGCCGATCCAGCTGCTGGCCACCGAATGCGCGCCAAAGAAGCCGAAAGTAAATACCAGCATGCCCAGGATCACCAGCGCCAGCGGTGACGCCAAGGTCATCAACATACCGCCTGCCATCACCACGATGCTGGCCCAGAACACCTTGCGCCGGCCCAGCTTGTCAGCCAGGGCGCCGACCTGCGCCGAACTGTAGATGCCCGACAAGTAAACCACCGACAGCAGGCCGACCAGCGCCTGGTTCATGTGATACGGCTCGGCCAGCAGGCGGTAGCCGATGTAGTTGAACAGGGTGACGAAGGCGCCCATCAGCAGGAAGGCCTCGAGGAACAGCCAGGGCAGGCCGGCGTCCTTGAAGTGCATGACAAAGCCGTCCAGCAGGCTGCGTGGGTGCAGCGTCTGCGAGCGGAAATTGCGCGATTCGGGCAGCACCTTCCAGAACACCAAGGCCGCGATCAGGGCCAGGCCACCGATAGTCAGCATTGCCGTGTGCCAGCTGACGAAGTCGATCAACACGCCAGTGATCAGCCGGCCGCTCATGCCGCCAATGGCGTTGCCGCCAATGTACAAGCCCATGGCCAGGCCGATGTGCTGTGGGTGAATCTCCTCGCTCAGGTAGGTCATCGCCACCGCCGCCAGGCCGCTCAGCGACAGGCCGACCAGTGCTCGCGTCGCCAGTACGCCTTCCCAGGTCGGCATCACCGCACTGACCATGGTCGATAACGCAGCGCACAGCAGCGCGAACACCATCACCGGTTTGCGCCCGATGCGGTCGGAGATCGGCCCGGTGATCAGCAGGCCGAACGCCAGCATGGCGGTCGACACCGACAGCACCAGGCTGCTCTGTGCGGCGTTGATCGAGAACTCCTGCGACAGCAGCGGCATCATCGGCTGCACGCAATACAGCAGGGCGAAGGTGGCAAAACCACCACTGAACAGGGCGAGCACGGTCTTCATGAAGGCGGGCGTGCCTCTTTCGATCCAGATCTCGTTCAGCGGGGCAGGCTCGGGGTCGACGGGGAGGGGGGATACAGCAGTTTTCACGGGCGGGTGCCTCTGGCGCAATGAAAAAAGCATATAGCTGGCTAATGATTAGTTCCAATATATTGTTCGACCTATTTAAGACGTTTCACGACCTGTTCTGGAGGCAGACATGGAACTGCGCCACCTGCGGTATTTCATTGCGGTTGCCGAAGAGCTGCATTTTGGCCGGGCGGCCCAGCAGCTGGGCATTTCCCAGCCACCATTGAGCCAGCAGATCCAGGCCTTGGAGCAGGAGCTGGGGGCCCGGCTGTTCGAGCGTACCAATCGTCGGGTCGAGCTGAGCGAGGCTGGGCGGCTGTTCCTCGAGGAGGCCCGCCAGGTGCTGGCGCAGGTGGAGAAGGCGGCCGATGTGGCGCGCCGGGCGCAATTGGGTGAGCTGGGCGAGATGAAGATCGGCTTCACCTCCTCGGCACCCTTCACCTCGAAAATCCCCAAGGCCATCCATGCTTTCCGTCAGCGCTTCCCGGCCGTGCACCTGAACCTGAAGGAGATGAGCAGCCGCGATGTCGCCGAAGGTGTATTCGACGAGTCCATCGAGGTTGGGCTGATGCGGCCCATGCCACTACCGGAAGGTCTGGTTGCCACCGAGCTGTTCCGCGAGCCGCTGGTGGCGGTGATCAATGCTTCGCATCCCCTGGCCGAGGGGACCGAGCAGGGTGTGCACATGGCGGCGCTGGCCCATGAGCCGTTCGTGTTCTTTCCGCGCAGCTACGGCAGCGGGCTGCACGCGCAGTTGCTGAGCCTGGCGCGGCAGGCGGGGTTCAGCCCGCATTTTGCCCAGGAGGCAGGCGAGGCGATGACCATCATCGGGTTGGTGTCTGCGGGGTTGGGGGTTTCGGTGTTGCCGGCTTCTTTCCAGCGCATGCGCATCGAGGGCGTGGTGTACCGCACCTTGCTGGACGAGGGGGCAACGTCGGCCGTGTGGCTGGTGCAGCGCGAGCGCGGCGCGTCAGCGATGGCCAAGGCCTTCGCTGAGTTGCTTACCGGGCTGATGACGAGCTGAACACCGAGCGCTTTTCAAACCCAGCGGCGGAAGATCAGCGAGGTGTTGACCCCGCCAAAGGCGAAGTTGTTGTTCATCACGTACTCATTGCTCATCACCCGGAAATCACCGGTCAGGTAGTCCAGTTCGCCACACAGCGGGTCGACCTGGTCGAGGTTGAGCGTGGGCACGTAGCGGTCGCTGTTCATCATCTCGATGCTGAACCACGACTCCAGCGCACCACAGGCCCCTAGGGTATGCCCCAGGAAGCTCTTCTGCGAACTGATCGGCATGCGTGGGCCGAACAGGCTGCTGGTGGCCTGGGTCTCGGCGATGTCGCCCTGTTCGGTGGCGGTGCCGTGGCCGTTGACGTAGCCGATCGCCTCGGCGGCCAGGCCGGCATCATCCAGGGCCAGCTGCATGGCCCGGCCCATGGTGACCTGCTCCGGCCGGGTGATGTGCTGGCCGTCGGCGTTGCTGCCGAAACCGACCACTTCGGCGTAGATCTTCGCCCCGCGCGCCAGCGCGTGCTGCAGTTCTTCGAGCACCAGCATGCCGCCCCCCTCACCGATCACCAGGCCATCACGGTCTTTGTCATAGGGGCGTGGGGTGAGCTGCGGCGTGTCGTTCTTCAGGCTGGTGGCATACAGCGCATCGAACACCATCGCTTCGGTAGGGCACAGCTCTTCGGCGCCGCCGGCGAGCATCAGCGGCAGGCGGCCGTACTTGATCGCTTCATAGGCGTAGCCAACCCCCTGGCTGCCGCTGGTGCAGGCGCTGGAGGTCGGGATCAGGCGCCCGGTAAGGCCAAAGAAGATGCTGATGTTGGCTGCGGTGGTGTGCGGCATCATGCGCACATAGGAGTTGGCGTTCAGGCCGTCGGCCACCGAATTCATCAGCATGTTGCCGAAGGTCTTGATCTCGTCGGTGCTGCCCGTGGACGAGCCGCAGGCTACGCCCATGCGCCCGTCGCGGATGCTGGGGTCGTCGAGCAACCCGGCATCGGCCAGGGCGCGTTCGGCAGCGGCGACCGCCAGGCGCGAGACGCGCCCCATGCTGCGCAGCTGCTTGCGGGTCCAGTGGCTGGGCACTTCGAAGTCGTCGATGGGGCCGGCCAGGCGCGTGTTGAGCTCGGCAAAGCGGTCCCACTCGTGCATGCGGCGGATGCCGCTGCGCTGCCCGGCAACGTGCCCGGCGATGGTCGCCCAGTCGTTGCCCAGGGCAGTGATGCCGGCCATGCCGGTGACCACGACGCGGCGCATCAGCACAACCCTCCATTGACGGCCAGCACCTGGCGGGTGATGTAGGCCGCCTCGGGCGACATCAGGAAGTTCACCGCACCGGCCACTTCCTCAGGCGTGCCCATGCGCCCGGCGGGGATCATTTTCAGCAGCTCGTCGACGGGCACGTGATCGTCGAGCATGGCCGTGTCGATCAGCCCCGGCGCCACGCAGTTGACGGTGATCCTGCGCTTGCCCAGTTCGATCGCCAGCGCCTTGGCAGCGCCGATCAGCCCGGCCTTGGAGGCGCTGTAGTTGACCTGGCCACGGTTGCCGATCAGGCCGGAAACCGAGGTGATGCAGACGATGCGCCCCGGCGCCCGGCGGCGAATCATCGGCATGGTCAGCGGCTGCAGGACGTTGAAAAAACCGTCGAGGTTGGTGCGCATCACCAGGTCCCAGTCCTCTTCGCTCAGCCCCGGGAACGCGCCGTCACGTGTCAGGCCAGCGTTGCACACCACGCCGTAATAGGCGCCATGGCTTTCCACATCCTGCTCCAGGATGGCCTTGCAGGCCGCACGGTCGGCGACATCGAACTGCAGCACCCGTGCTTGCCGGCCCAGCTCGCGGACCTGGGCGGCCACGGCATCGGCGTCGGCGCGGCCGTTGCGGCAATGCAGCACCAGGTCGTAACCGGCTTGTGCCAGGCGCAAGGCAATGGCCCGGCCGATGCCGCGGCTGGAGCCGGTGACCAGGATGGTGTCAGTCATGGGTGGGTTCCTCAGGGCCGGCTTCTGCCAGGTAGCGGGCGGGTTGCGGCGGGGTATAGACATTCAGACGTGCGCTGGCGTGGATGCCGGGGCCGCGCAGGTGGCATTCGAACACACCCATACCGTTGTCGTCTTCCAGCGAACGCATGGCGTGAACGTGCAGCTCGGCACCCAGCGGGAAGTGTTCCACATCGCATTGGTATTTGCGCGTACCGAGCAGAAAGCCCAGCGCCACCGGCTGGCCATTGCGGCGCGCACGGCAACCGGCAAAAGCTGCCACGCTCTGCGCCATCAGCTCGATACCGAGCCAGGCCGGCAGGCTGCCGTCGGCACGGTTGAACAAGCCGCCCTGGCGCACCACGGTATGGGTGTGGATCTGCTCGTCGTCGCAGCTGTCGACCTGATCGATCAGGATCATCTCGCCCGCGTGGGGCAACAGCTCGGCCAGTGGCCAGGGGATCATGGTGCATCTCCGAGAATCAGGCTGACATTGTTGCCGCCAAAGGCGAACGAGTTGCTCATCAACCGGCGTGGCCGCTCGGTGGGCAGCCGATGCTCAGCGGTCACCAGGTCGAGTGCCGGCAGCAGCGGGTCGGCCTGGCCGTCCCAGGCATGCGGCGGCAGCCTGCCAAGTGGGTTGTGCCCGCTGAGTACCAGCCAGCAGAACGCCGCTTCCAGCGCACCTGCAGCCCCCAGGGTATGCCCGGTCATGGGTTTGCTCGACGAGCATGGCAAGCCGGCCCCGAACAGTCGGTGCACGGCCTGGCTCTCCATGGCGTCATTGTGCGCCGTGGCGGTGCCATGCAGGTTCAGGTAGCCGATCTGCGCAGGTGTGAGGCCTGCATTGTCGAGGGCTTTGGCCATGGCGTGCAAGGCGCCGTTGCCGGTCGGGTCCGGCGCCGAGATGTGGTGGGCATCTGAGCTGGCGCCGGCGCCGAGCAGGGCAATGGACCGGCCTTGAGCATTGCCTTCGCGGCTCATCAGGAACAGGGCTGCCCCCTCGCCGATATTGATCCCGGCACGGTTGGCCGAGAAGGGGTTGCACGGTTGTTCGCTGACCGCCTCCAGGGCGCTGAAGCCGTTGAGGGTCAGGCCGCACAGGGTGTCCACGCCACCGCACAGCACGGCATCGCACACCCCCAGTTGCAGCAGCCGTCGGGCGCTCATCAAGGCCCGGCCACTGGAGGTGCAGGCCGTGGAAATCACATAGGCCGGCCCGCTCAGCTGCAGCCAGTCGGCCAGAAACTCGGCGGGGGCGCTCAGGGCTTGCTGGTCGTAGCGATAGTGCTTGGGGAACTCGCCGGCCTGCAGGTGGTGGGCAATGCCTGCGCTGGCTTCTTCGATGCCCGAGGTGCTGGTGCCGAGTATCACGGCAATGCGCTGCGGGCCGTGAAGGGCAATGGCCTCGCGGATGGCCGGCTCGATCTGCAGGGCTGCGGCATACAGCAGCTGGTTGTTGCGGCTGTGATGTTCGGCCAGCGGTACCGGTGCCAGTGCGCCGCTTACGGCACCGACGGGCAGGCAACGTTCGGGCACCCAGCCAGCCTCGGGCTGCATGCCGGAGCAATCACCGGCAAGCAGGCGGGCGGCGACTTCGGCCTGGCCTTGGCCAAGGGCACAGACCAGGCCCAGCGCATTCAGGTAGGCGGTCATGGGGCGTTCTCGTTTGGCATTGGCTCGACGTGATAATTCAGGCCTTGGCCCAGGGTCAGATCGAAGACGCCGGGGCCCCGGTAACTGACCTGCCAGCGTGCGTTCAACCAGCGTTGCTGGCCCTGCTGGCGCGCTTCAGGGTAAAGCCACTGCAACTGCTCGGCGGGGGTCAGGGCAAACAGCACGGCGGCAAACAGCTCACGTGCCGCTGAGTTGGGCGGCAACAGGCCGTCGGCTTGCCACTGTTGGCCGTCGAGCAACTGGCGGGCCTGGGGGATGCCCAACAGGTCGAGCAGCGACCAGCGCAGGCGGTCGTCTTCGCGCTGTACGACCAGCAACCAGTCCTGGCGCTGCCCGGCCTGCTCACGCTGCACATGCAGCTGCTGCGGCAGTTCGAGCGTCGGCGCGTGGGCCGGCAGGGGTGGGTGCGTAGCGCAGGCACCGAGCAGCAGGCACATGGCGACAGTGATCAGGTACTTCATGCGTGCTCCTGTGCGGCGCGTGTGCCTGGACGCTGGGCGGCCCAGGGCGCCAGCAGGAAGCTGAAAGCCAGGCCCAGGCTTACCGCCAGGCCGAAGTTGCTGACGGCCGGGGTGGCGGACAATGCCAGCAGGCCAAACGACAGCCAGGTGGTCAGTGCCGCCAACAGGGTGCCGAGCAGGCTCACGGCGGCCCCGCCGATATGTTCATGCATGAGGATCGCGTAGTCGACGCTGATGGCCGTCACCAGCAGCAGGCCGAACAGGCTGAACAGCGTCAGCGGTTGGCCCAGCCAGCCCAGGCACGCCAGGCTGCACAGCGCCGCCAGCAGGGGCAGGGCGACGATGCGCAGCGCACCGCGCAGGCCGAATGGCAGCACCAGCAGGGCCAGGATCAGCACGCAGGACAATAGCTTCAGTTCGGCGGCACTCACCTGAGTCGCGGCAAACAGCTGGTTCAGCTCACCCAGTCGATCCACCAGTTGCACGCCTTCCAGGTCTTCGACCTGCAGGCGCAGCAAAGCCGCATCGCCCAAGCCCTGCAAGCTGACGATGGCCGCCACGCCAGCGCCATCGTTGCCCAGCCACAGCGGCCGCCACGCCTCCCCTAAAGGCCCTGCCAGCACCTGCTCGATGGTCTGCGTCGGCAGGTGCTGCAACTGCTCCAGCTCGGCCTGCAGCGCTGCCTGGGGCACACCCAGGTTCAGCAACGGTTGCCAGTGCTGTGGCAACGCCGCCAGGGCTTGGCGTACCTGGGCCTGTTGCGCCGGGCTGGCGGCCAGTTGCCCGAGGCTCATGTAGCCTTTGAGCTTGCCCAGGTCGACCAGTTCGTCAAGTGTGCCCGACAGCAGGCTCAGGCGTTCGAGCAACTGTTGTTGATCGGCGCCATGCACCAGGTAGAACTGGCTGGTGGGCTGGTAGCCGGTGATGCGTGCGACGGCTTGCGCCTCTTCGAGCAACTGCGGCGGGCTGGCGACCCATTGGCGGATGTCGTTGTGGCTGCTCAGGCGCCACAGGCCCGCCGCGCAGAACACCATCAGCAGCCCCAGCAGCACGGCGCTGGGCACTTTGCGCAGCAGCCGTTCGCGCCAGCGGGTGAGTGCTTGGGCGACCTGCAACGGCCAGCGTGCTGGCTGTAATTGCATGCCAGCGAGCAGCGCGGGCAGCAGGCACACCGCACTCAGGTAGGCGCCTATCAGGCCGGCTGCCGAGAACGCGGCAATCTGGGTCAGCGCCGGGAAGGGGGTGAAGGCCAGGGCCAGGTAACCGATGCAACTGGTCGCCAGGCTCAGGCTCATGCCGGGCAGGGTCAGGCGCACGGCCGGCCAGCTGCGCCAGGGCTTGAGGCTCCAGCTCTTGGACAGATAGTGCAGCGGGTAGTCCACCGCTACACCGATCAGGCTCGAGCCGAGGACCAGGGTCATCACATGCATCTGGCCGAACAACGCCACACACACCACCGAGCCGAACAGCATGCCCACCAGCACTGGCACGAAGGCCAGCAGCACCCGCCAGCGCCGGAAGGCCAGCAGCAACAGCAGCAGGATGCCCACTGTCGCGCCACCGCCCACCCAGGTGATTTCCCGGCTGGCCTGCTGCTGGCCGGCTGCCGCGTGCAGCAACCCACTGGCTGCCAGCAGGTGAGCGCCAGTTTTGTCGGCCTGCAGGCGGCCCTCGGCCAGCAGCTCGGCGACTTGCAGCGGCAGGTGGAGGTCGAAGGCATTGCCCAGGGTGCGGGCGCGCAGCAGTACCCAATGTTTCCCGTCAGCCTCGGCGATCAGCGCGCCATTGGCGGTGTCCAGCGCCACGTTGGCGGGTTTCGGCTGGCTGTTCTGGATACGCCCGGTCAGGCCCAGCCAGTCGTCCTGGCTGGGGACCAGGCTGAACCCGGTGAAGGGGTCGAACAGGCTTTGCACGCGCTGCTCGACAAAGGCGTCTGGGTGCTCGACCAATTGCTGGCGGTCGCTGGCCGCCAGCATGGCCAGGCGGCCTTGCAGGAGCTGCTCACGCAGGGCCTGCAGGTCGGTCTGCAGGCTCCACTGTACTGTTTCGAACAACCCGCTGGCCTGCCAATGCGCTGCCAGTGCCTGCGCCAGGGCCAGCGCTTGCTCGCGGTCGCTGTGGCCGACCAGCACCAGCAGTTCACGGTTGAGCGGCTCCTGCATGCGCTGTTCGGCCCGCTTGAGCAACGGGTCCTCGGTGGCGCCAGGCACCAGCGTCATCAAGTCGGCCGACAAGGGCGCTGCGCGCTGCCACTGCCAGCCGGCGATGGCAAGCATGGCCAGCAGCAGCCCCAGGAAGAGGCGCGGCAACAGGCGTTCAGTCGGCAAAGTCGCTGCGCTCCGTATCGCTCAGCGCGCTGGCGGCGCTGCTTTCGGGCATGCGCAGCACGGTGCTGTCACCTTGGGTCTCGCTCAATTCGATGCGTTCTACAAACCGCCCGCCGCTGATATCGATGCGTGTGAAGACCTGCTTGAGCAGCAGCGAGCGCGGCGTCAGCTGCAGTTGCCAGTGTTGCGCGGTGCCCGACAGGGCCAGCTCGAAGTCCCGTTGCAGGCCGCTGCTGTCGCCTTGCAGCACGGCGAAGAACAGTCGGTTCTGCTCGGCCCCGGCGCTGCGGTTGGGCAGGGTCTGCCAGCCGCTGGGGTCACGCCGGGCGATGCCGTTGGCGTCGATGCGGTAATCCTGGCGCAGCGGCGTTTGCAGCAGCCACAGCAGGCCATGGTCGCGGGCGAGCACGAAGCGGCCCTTGCTCAGCAGTGGCTGCGGCAGGGCGCGCAGGTGTTTTTCCTGCACGAACGGGCCGCTCACCACGGCCGGCTCGCTCAGCTGCTTCTGCAGGTCGTCGAGGCCGAAGGCCAAGGCAAGCGGGCTGACGAGCAGCAGGCCGAACACGGCCAAAAGGCGCTTCATGCCAGCACCTGCTGCACGGCGTCGAGCATCACCTGCGGCGACGCCAGCTGCATTTCGCCGCTTTCGATGTGCACGGCCACCTGCACGGTGCTGGCGCGGGTCATGCGCTCGCCGGTATCGGCATCGCTGATCAGGTAATGGACCTTCAGGCGGTTCTCCCATTCCACCAGGCTGGCGCGCACGCGCAGGCGCTGGCCGAAGGTGGCGCCACGGATGTACCGCAGCTGCAGGTCGATCACCGGCCAGGCGTAACCGCTGGCCTGCATCTGCAGGTAATTGTGCGCCAGGCGGTCGAGCAGCGCGCAGCGCGCCACTTCCAGGTACTTGACGTAATGCCCGTGCCAGACGATGTGCATGCTGTCGACATCAAAGAAGGGCACGATGATCTCGCTGTCCACGTGGAACACGCCGGGGTTACGCATGCAGCCTCCAGTGGCGTTCGCCGATACGCTGCAGGCACAGGCGCAGGTCGCCTTCCAGGGCACGGTCTTCGATCACCGGGGCAAACTCCGCCAGCAGCGCCTCGTGCATCTGTGCCAGGGCTGGTGGCAGGCCGTAGCCCTGGTCGTGGCGGGTCCGTAGCCAGACCGCCTGGTTGGCGGCCAGCAGCGAAGCGGCGGCAACCTGCTCGGTCAACTCCAGCACGCGCAGCGCATCGCGTGCGGCGATGGTGCCCATGCTCACCTTGTCCTGGTTGTGGCACTCGGTGGAGCGCGAGAACACGCTGGCCGGCATGGTCTGCTTGAGGGCTTCGGCGGTCCAGGCGCTGGCGCCGATCTGTACGGCCTTGAAGCCGTGGTTGAGCATCGCCCGGTCGGCCTCGGCGCCGGACAGGTTGCTCGGCAGGCCATGGTTGTAGCGGGTATCGACCAGCAGCGCGAGCTGGCGGTCGAGCAGGTCGGCGACATTGGCCACCAGGGTCTTCAGGCTGTCCATGGCGAAGGCGATATGGCCGCCATAAAAGTGCCCACCATGCAGCACCCGCTCAGCGTCGCCGTCGATGATCGGGTTGTCGTTGGCGCTGTTCAGTTCGGTTTCGATGAAGCCGCGCAACCAGCCCAGGCTGTCGGCCAGCACGCCCAGCACGTGCGGTGCGCAGCGCAGCGAGTAGCGGTCCTGCAAGCGATGCAGCGGCGGCAGCGGGGCGTCGATGGCCAGGTCCTGGCGCAGCCAGGCGGCGACCTGCGTCTGGCCGGGGTGCGGTTTGGCGGCGAACAGGCGCTCGTCGAAGTGTTCCGGGTTGCCCTGCAGGCCGATGACATTGAGTGCAGTGATGCGCGTGGCCAGTTGCAGCAGGTAGTGGGCGCGTGCGAAGGCCAGGCAGGCCAGGCCGGTCATCACCGCCGTGCCGTTCATCAAGGCCAACGCTTCCTTGGGCCGCAGCACCAGCGGCTGCCAGCCCAGTTCGCGGTGCACGTCGGCACTGCTGCGGCGCTGGCCCCGGTACATCACCTCGCGTTCGCCGGACAATGTCGCCGCAACATACGACAGCGGCGTCAGGTCACCACTGGCACCCACCGAACCCTCTTCAGGGATCAGCGGCAGTATGTCGTGGTTGAGAAAGTCGCACAGGCGCTCCAGCAGCACCACGCGTACGCCCGAAACGCCATGGCTCAGCGAGCGCAGGCGGGCAGCCAGCACGGCGCGGGTGGCGGGGGCGTCGAGCAGTTTGCCCAGGCCGCAGCCATGGAAGGTGTACAGGTGCCGAGGCAGGGCTTCGACGTGCTCCAGCGGTACGGCCACCACGCACGAGTCGCCATAGCCGGTGGTCACGCCGTAGATCACACCTTCCTTGTCGAGCAGGGTGTCGAGAAAGCGCGCGCCGTGGGCAATGCGTTCGCGGTAGGTGGCGTCATCCTGCAGGCGCACCGCTGCACGGCCTTCGGCCAGGGCCAGGACATCTTCGATTGCCAGCGGCGACTCGCCGAACGTGACAGGCTCATGCGGATGCATCGTCATCGGTCTTCCAGAAGGGGTAGAAATTGAACCACTGCAAGGGCGCCTGGGCACAGTAATGGCCCAGGCGTTCGGCATAGCGCGTGGTCCACTCGGCGATCAGCTGATCGCGCTGGCCGCGGCGCCACTGCAGGCGCTCGGCAAAGGGTTCGAGGGTAATGCGGTAGCGGCCCTGGTGTTTGATGCAGAACAGCAGGTTGAGTGGGCATTCGAGCATGCCGGCCAACAACCACGGGCCTTGCGGGAAGGCCGCCGGCTGGCCGAGGAAGTCCACCTCGACCGTGCGCGCACCCTGCAGCGGTACCCGGTCGCCGGCGATGGCCAGCCATTCGCCACGCTCCAGGCGTTCGGCCAGTTGCAGCATGATCGCCGGGTCCAGTTCACTGACTTGGATCAGCCGTACATTGCTCGCTCCGGCTTCGCCCAACAGGCGGTTGAAGCGCTCGGCGTGGCGCGTATGCACCAGCACGTTCATGGGGACTCGCTCGCCGAGTTCGGCCAGGGCGCGGCACACCTCCAGGTTGCCCAGGTGTGCGCCTACCAGCATCTGCCCACGTGTGCCCCGCAGTTGCGGGCGCAGTTGGGCCGGGTCGTCGATGTCGATGTCGGCCAGGCTCAGCTTGCCATGCCACACGTCGAGCTTGTCCAGCAGGGCGTCGGCGAAGGCCATGAACTGGCGGAACACCTGCCAGTGGCTGGGGCGCGCGGTCTGCCCGCCGCTCCACTGGTGCAGGCGTTGCTGGTACTGCCAGGCGCTGCGCCGGGCGCGGCGGCCGAACAGGAAGAAGTAGGCGACGATCAGGTGGATCAGCGGGCTCAGCGCACGGCGGCCGAGCAGGCGCAGCAGTGCGGCGGTCAGCTTCATCAGCCAGAAGCTGCCGCGTTCCTGTTGTCTGGCCCAGTGCCGTTCGCTCATCGGCGCCACCTGCGCCACAGGATCAGCGGCGCGCGCACGAGCATGCCGAAAAACAGCTTGGCGTGCATTTTCGAGATCAGCGCGTTGTCGTGCACCAGGCGAAAGTGCGAACGGCCATCCTGCGGGTAATGCACCCGGGTCGGCAGCCAGCGCATGGGCTGCTCGCGCCATGCCAGGCGCACCAGGATCTCGGGGTCGAAGTCCATGCGCCGGCCCAGCTTTACGCTGCCGATCAGCGCCAGGGTGGCGGGCAGCGGATAGACCCGAAAGCCGCACATCGAATCGGGGATCTGCAGCGACAGGCTGTTGATCCACACCCACACGTGGGTGAGGTAGCGTGCATACAAGCGCCCCTTGGGCACGCTGGCATCGTATTGTGGATAACCGCACACCAGCGCTTGTGGATAAGCCTGCGACTGGGCCAGGAATAGCGTGACGTCGGCCAGGTCGTGCTGGCCATCGGCGTCCACCTGCAAGGCATGGCTGAAACCCAGCCGCGCCGCTTCGCGCAACCCGGCCATGACCGCGCCGCCCTTGCCCTGATTGACCGGGAGCGTAACCAGGTAGACCTGCTGCTGGTCAGCCAACTGCTGCAACACCTGGGCGCAAGGCGCATGGCTGGCGTCGTCGACCAGCACGCAGGGCAGGCCGGCACGCAGCAGGTCGGCGACCACGGCCGGCACCGCCTGCTCGTGGTCGTACACCGGGATCACCGCGCAGGGTTTATGCACGCTCAGCCTCCAGCAGGATACGGCCGCTGGAGCAGACCTGCCCGGCGCAGTCGAAATTGAAGTACAGCTTGCCGCGTTCAGCGTCAAAGCGCAGGGTCAGCGTCAGTTCATCGCCAGGGCGCACCACGTTCTGGAACTTCAGCACCTCCATGCCGACGAAGCGCTGCTTGGGCGCGAGCCGCTCCCCGGCCAGGGCGATGGCCCAGTCGATCTGCACCACCCCGGGTAACACCGGGGTCTGCGGGAAATGGCCGGGGAAGCAGGCGAGGTCCGGCGGCACGGCCAGGCGCAGCTGCAGTTCATCGCCCAGCACCGTTTGGCCCAGCACTTCAGGGGCCATGCTGCGTGCGGCCAGCAGCAGCGCCTGCACCTCTGCCTGGGGCAGCTTGCCCTGGGTGTTGAGCGGCAGCTGGCGCAGCAGGCGCCAGCGCCGTGGCAGGGCCATGGCTTCGCAGTGCCCGCCCAGATGGTCGCGCAAGCTGCCGATCACGGCGCGTCGGCCTTGGTTGCGCAAGGCATGCAGGCCGGCGGGCGACAGCACCAGCAGTGCGCCGAGGTAGGCACGGCCCTGCTCGATCACGCCCAGGCGCGCCTCGCTGACCCAGGCGTGGTCGCACAGCAGTTGTTCGAACATCGGCAGTGAAATGCGTTTTTCTTCCAGCTTGACGATGCGGTCGAGGCGGCCGAGCAACTGAAAACGGCCATCGGCAGCCATTTCGGCGGCATCGGCACTGCGTTCGACATGCCCGGCCGGCAAGTACGGCGAGGCGATGCACAAGGCGCCGTGCTCATCCTGGCTCAGTTGCACATCGGCAAACGGCTGCCACAGCCTTCCACCCTGGCGCCAGGCGATGCCACCGGTTTCGGAGCTGCCGAGGATCTCCGTGGGCCATTGGCCCAGCCGCTGGTGCAGCCTGTGTGCGGCGTCGGCAGGCAGTTCGCCGCCCGAGGAGAATACCCGGCGCACCTGGCTCAGGGCCGGCCAATCGAGGTTATCGCCCATGCGCTTGAGCAGCGCCGGGCTGGCCACCCAGGCGAAGGCCGGGTGCGGCAGGCTTGCGCGTTGCAGGTCTTCGGGGAAGGGCAGTTGGCGGCGTTCGAAACCGCGCCCGGCACACAATGGCCAGAGCACGCGGAACAACAGGCCGTAGATATGCTGGGTGGCGACACTGCCGACGATCCAGGCCTGGCCCAGCGCTTCGCCCCACAACCGCTCCAGGGCCAAGACCTCGTTGGCCAGCTGGCGCAGTTGCTTGTCGATACGCTTGGGCTCGCCACTGGAACCCGAGGTGCACAGGCTGATGCGGCATTGCTCGAGGTCGAGCTCGGCAGGCGCCAGCGGCGCGCCTTGCAGGTCGGCAATCGTGATGTCGCCGGGCAGGTCGCTGAGCCACAGGTCGACCTGCGGGCTCCAGCGTGTGCGGGTGCCCGGCTGCAGGTCGGCTGGCAACAGCACCTCGACGCCCGCGCGCCAGGCGCCGAGCAGGGCGATAGCCAGTTGCGCAGCATCGTCCAGGTGCACGGCCAGGCGCTGCACGCCACGTTTTTGCAGGCCGCCCGCCAGGCGTAGGGCCTGCTCGCACAGTTCGGCATGGGCCAGCGCGGGGGCCTGGGTAACTGGGCGCGGCGCCGCGAGGGGCTGCAGAAGGTGTTCGAGGTTGATCCAGTTCATGAGCGCGCTCGCACACGTTGTCTGATTCGCCATTCGACGGCGAACAGCAGGCCCATGGCGGCATACGCAATCAGGCCGTTGTACAGGGTCCACCAGCTCAGTGGCGCCCACAGGGTAAGGCCGGCGGCGATCAGGCCGTTGACCAGAAAGAACACACACCACACCTGGGTCACGCGCCGCGTGTAGCGCACCGCCCTGGGCGGCAGCTGGGGTTCACGCAGGCGTGCCAGCCGTTCGGCCATCGGCATGCCGCGCAGCAGGCTGGTGCCGAACAGGGCCAGCAGGAAGCTGTTGATCAACACCGGATACCAGCGCAACAGCTGCGCGCTGTCGGACAGCCCCAGCAGCGCGCAGAAGCCCAGCGCCGCAACGGTCATCCACACGTTGCCCGGCCGCCGGGTGCTGAGTGCGCGGCCCAGCCACAGCGCACCCAGCAGCAAACCGAACTGCCAGGGGGCGAAGTGGGCCATGCCGAAGTACACGGCAAACGGATACAGCACACCGGCCAGCAGCAGGCCGAGGCCGACCAGGCGCTTCATGCCGCCGGGTTGACCAGACGGAACACGGCTTCGACCACGTCATTGACGGTGCGTACCGACTTGAAGTCGTCGGCGGCGATTTTCTTGCCGGTCTGGCGCTTGATGTGGTCGAGCAGGTCGATGGCGTCGATGCTGTCGATTTCCAGGTCCTGGTACAGGTTGGCTTGCAGGCTGATGGCCGCGGGGTCGAGCTCGAACAGTTCGACCAGGGCGTCGCTGAGGATGTTGTAGATGTCTTCGCGGGTTTGCATGGTGCGGTCTCAGGCGGCCTGACGGGCAGTGACGAACGCGGCCAGGGCGGCGACGTTGCTGAAGTGGTTACGGGTGTCCTTGGCATCGGCGTCGATCTTGATGCCGTAGCGCTTCTGCAGGGCCAGGCCCAGCTCCAGGGCATCGACCGAGTCCAGGCCCAGGCCTTCTCCAAACAGCGGTTGCTGGTCGTCGATGTCTTGCACGCTGATGTCTTCGAGGCCCAGTGCGTCGATGATCAGTTGTTTTAGGTCACGGTTGAGGTCTTGTAGTGGCACGCTCATCGGTGGCGAGCTCCTTGATGTAGTACTGGTGCAGGTAATCGTTGAGTTTGCGCGACGCTTGCGGCGCAGGCCCCTGGGTGGCAAACGCCTGGGGGTCGATATCGGCGCCGACGGCGAGGGTAAAGTGCACGCGGCGGCCGGGGATGCGGTACCAGGGTTCGTTCTTGGTCAGGGTGGTAGGGCTGACCTTGATCGTCACCGGCGTGATGATTTTCGCACCGCGCAAGGCGATCGCCGCGGCGCCGCGATGAAAGGCTGGCGCCTGGCCGGGCGGCGTGCGCGTGCCTTCCGGGAAGATGATCAGCGGCTGGCCCTGGCGCAGTGCCGTGACCGCATTGTCGAGCATGTCGATGCTGCCGTCATTGCCGATGTACTGGGCTTCCTTGATCGGGCCGCGGGTAAAGGGATTGCCGAACAGGCTGTGCTTGACCACGCAATTGGCCTCGCGCACCAAGCCGATCAGGAACACCACGTCGATCAGCGAAGGGTGGTTGGCGATGATCAGCTGGCCAGGGCGGCCCAGGCGCTCGGCGCCGTCGATCTGGTACGTCAGCACGCCCAGCCCGCGCATCAGGCGAATGAACCGCCAGAACAGCCAGCTGATGGTATGGCGGGCACGCTGGCGATGGCGCACCGGGCCGCCTGGCAGGCAGGCCAGCAGGGGGAACACCAGCAGCCCGAGGCACAGGCTGCCCAGGCCGAACACGGCAAAGCTCGCCGCAGTGGCCAGCAGGCGCCAGTAATAGGCATCGCGGAACCTGCTCACGGCTGTCGTTGCCAGTTCCATGCGCGGCGCTTCCACGAGTGAGTGAGGGTTTCACGCCCTTGCAGCGTGGCTTGCAACCAGCTCAGGGCGTGGGGCAGTTGGGCAGGTCGGGCTGACGACGCAGGCTGCGCGGTCAGCCGCCATTGCTGGCCAGGGGTCAGCAACAGGCCCACGGCATAGGCGAATGGCACATCGTCGATCCACGGGCGATAGGCTTCTGCCGGCAGCTCTTCGGTCACGATCAGCAGCACCGCAGCCGCGCCTTCGGCCAGTAGTGCGGCAGCTTCCAGCACACCGTGTTCGAAACCGTCGCCGGCAGCGGCAAGGGCAGTCATTTCGCTGGTTTCGCCGCGCAGGATCGACCACAGGCCGACCACCGCGTTGTGTACCGAGAGGCTGAACTGGGTAGGCGACAGCGGTTGCTGTGTGGCCAGTTCGCTGAGCATCGAGAAGGTTTTCGGGGTTTCGCCGTGACGCGAGACGAAGACCAGCGGCAATGCCCCCCGCCCTTCGGCCAATGGCCAGCCAACGGCGAACGCCATGCGCGCCAAGTGGCTGAGGCGACGGCGCTGCAGGGCAGGCAGGAACGACACGTCCGGCGCAGGCCCGTCGCGCTGCGGGCTCAAGCTGCCCAGCGCCCAGGCCTGCCAGTCGGCAGGCGTGTCCAGGCCGGGAGCCCAGGCGCGCCATTGGCTGATATCGAAGGTGATCACGATGTTTTCAGACTTCCCGCCCTGTGGGGTTTGCTTGCGCAGGGAGTAACACGAAACCGGGTTGGCGCATTCGATGAACGGCGCGCGATTATCCCGGTGCCGGGGGTGTGTAGCAAATACAGGTTACATGATTTGCCATCAGACAATGGCTATGTGGGAATGCGCCGATGTCGGTAACTGCTGTAAGTGATTTCCGATGGACGGTGCGGGGCGGTTGTTGGTCGCCGTTTGTGCCGGTTGGGCCAAGAGGTGCTGGCCATTGCCGTTGCGCCGCCACATACTCGGGCATTCGTTGATACACGGAGGTCTCTCATGCGGCGCGTGGTGTTCAATCAGAAAGGCGGTGTGGGCAAGTCGAGCATCGCTTGCAACCTGGCGGCAGTGAGTGCCAGCGAAGGCTATCGGACCCTGTTGATCGACCTGGATGCCCAGGCCAACTCGACGCAGTACCTGACCGGCCTGACCGGCGATGACATCCCCATGGGCATCGCCGACTTCTTCAAGCAAAGCCTGTCCAGCGGGCCGTTCAGCAAGAAGAACAAGGTCGATATCTACGAAACCCCGTTCGACAACCTGCACGTGGTCACTGCCACCCCCGAGCTGGCCGACTTGCAACCCAAGCTCGAAGCCAAGCACAAGATCAACAAGCTGCGTAAGTTGCTCGACGAGCTGGACGAGGATTACGATCGCATCTACATCGATACCCCGCCTGCGCTCAACTTCTATGCGGTTTCTGCGTTGATTGCAGCAGATCGCGTACTCATTCCCTTCGACTGCGACAGTTTCTCGCGTCAGGCCCTCTACGGCCTGCTGGCCGAGATCGAAGAGTTGAAGGACGACCACAATGAAGACCTGATGGTCGAAGGCATCGTCGTCAACCAGTTCCAGTCCCGCGCCAGCCTGCCGCAGCAGATGCTGGATGAGCTGCTGGCCGAAGGCCTGCCGGTGCTACCGGTCTACCTCAACAGCTCGGTGAAGATGCGCGAATCGCATCATGCCAGCTTGCCGCTGATTCACTTGGAGCCACGGCACAAGCTGACGCAGCAGTTTGTCGAGTTACACGATATGCTTGAGCGCAGCGAATAGCCGTCATATTACGAATCGTTTCTAGCCAGCGCTTGAAAATCAAACCCCCTGGCTGCGCAACCACTCCAGCAACGACTGCAGTGGAAACGCGCCAGCCTGGCGGCTGACTTCGCGGCCGTTCTTGAACAGGATCAGGCTGGGGATCGAGCGGATGCCCAGTTGCCCGGCCAGGTTGCGGTGGGCTTCGCTGTCGAGCTTGGCCAGGCGGCAGTGGCCGCTGAGCTGGCGGGCGGCCTGTTCGAAGGTGGGGGCGAAGGATTTGCACGGGCCGCACCAGTCGGCCCAGACATCGATCAGCAGCGGCAGGTCGCCTTTGATCTGGCTGGCATAGTTGGCTTCGCTGAGTTCGAACGGCTGGCTCAACAGCACATCCTGTTTGCAGCGGCCGCATTTTGGCGCATCGCCCAGGCGCGCGGCGGGCAGGCGGTTGAGGCCGTTGCAGTGAGGGCAGGGGATCAGCAGTGGGTCGGTCATGTCATTCCTTACAGGTTTGCACAGGGGCTGGCGTGGGTCACGAGGAACAGCTGATTTCCAAGTGCTTGCCCCATTCTGGCGGCCGCTCGGCATAGGCCTGCATGCCGGTTTGTTCCTCGAATGGTTGGGTCAACACCTGGTGCAGCCGCCGCACCTCACTGTAGTCGCCAGCCTCCGCTGCCTCGATGGCCTTCTGCGCCAGATAGTTACGCAGCACATACAGCGGGTTCACCGCATGCATCCGCTCACGGCGGCCTTCTGCGTTGCCCGGTTCGCGCTCGCAGCGGGCCAGGTAGTCCGCGCCCCAGGCATCGAAACCGGCCAGGTCGATGAAATCGTCGCGTACAGCATTCAGCGCCTCAGGCACCGGCTGCTCGCCCAACGTGCGGAAGAACAGGTTGTAGTCCACGCCGCCACTCTGCATGCGCTGCAGCAGGCGCTCGACCAGCGCCATGTCGTCGTCCTCGGCGGTGGTAAGCCCCAGGCGTCGGCGCATCAGGTCCAGGTAGTGCGCTTGGTACAGCGGCAGGAACAACCCCAGCGCCTCCTTCAATGGCTCGACCTCGATCACCGTGGTCAATGCCTGGGCCAGGGCGCTGAGGTTCCAGTGGGCGATCGGCACCTGGTTGGCGTAGCTGTAGCGGCCACGGTCATCGGAATGGTTGCAGATGAAGTTGGCGTCGAAGTCGTCGAGGAAGGCGAACGGGCCAAAATCGAAGGTGATGCCCAGGATCGACATGTTGTCGGTGTTCATCACCCCGTGGCAGAAACCATAGGCTTGCCAGCGTGCGATCAGTTCGGCGTTGCGTTCGACAATGGTGCGGAACATGGCCAGGTAAGGCTGCTCGGCCTCGCGGCACTCGGGATAGTGCTGTTCCAGCACGTGGTCGATCAGTACACGCTGCTGTTCCGGCTGCTTGGTGTAATAGAAATATTCGAAATGGCCGAAACGCACGTGGCTCTGCGCCAGGCGGGTGAGCATGGCGGCGCTCTCCTGGGTTTCGCGCCAGACCGAAGTGCTCGAGCCGATTACGCACAGCGCCCGGCTGCTGGGGATGCCCAAGGCGTGCAAGGCTTCGGAGGCGAGAAACTCGCGAATCGACGAGCGCAGCACGGCGCGGCCGTCGCCCATACGCGAATAGGGCGTCTGGCCGGCGCCCTTCAGGTGCAGGTCCCAGTGCTCGCCTGCGTCGTTGAGCACTTCGGCCAGCAGCAGGCCACGGCCATCGCCCAGGCGCGGGTTGTACGAACCGAACTGGTGGCCGGAATAGACCATTGCCCGCGGGTCGGCCTGTTCCCAGAGCTTGTGGCCGCTGAACAGCTCGGCAAACACAGGCGCTTCTGCCTGGGCCGGGTCGAGGTCGAGCAAGGCCATGGCCGACTCGCTTGCCACCACCAGGCGCGGTGCTGCGATAGGCTCGGGCAGGACCTGGGTGGAGAACGCGTCGCCCAGGCGGGCGAAGCGGTTGTCGAAGGTGAGTTGGTCGAGGGCTTTCACGGGCTGCTCCTGGGGTTCAGCACAGAATAAAGCATTCGAGCCCGATCAGCCCTGTGCAGTGCCATCCGGTTTGGGCTGTTCCACGGGAATCAACTGCTGCTTGCCGCCCTTGGTGTCCATCAGGAACACCTCGACCTGGCGGACCGAGATCTTGATGTTGTGCGCCTTGAACTCGCGGTTGATGTAGCGGTTGATCTCGTCCAGGGTGGGGTTGCGGTCGCCCAGGTCGCGCACGTGCATGCGCAGCTCATGGTCCAGCGAGCTCTCGCCGAAGTTGAGGAAGTACACGATCGGCTCCGGGTCCTTGAGCACCCGCGGGTTCTCGTGGGCGCCCTTGAGCAGCAAGTCGCGCACCAGGTCCAGGTCGGAACCGTAGTCGATGCCCAGCTTCAGCGTCACCCGGGTGACCGTGTCGGTCAGCGACCAGTTGATCAACTGGCCGGTGATGAAGGTCTTGTTGGGGACGATGATGTCCTTGCGGTCGAAGTCGGTGATAGTGGTGGCGCGGATGCGGATCTTGCTCACCGTGCCGGACAGGTTGCCGATGGTGATGGTGTCGCCGATGCGCACCGGGCGCTCGAACAGGATCATGATGCCGGAGATGAAGTTGGCGAAGATCTCCTGCATGCCAAAGCCCAGGCCTACCGACAGTGCCGCCACCAGCCACTGCAGCTTGTCCCAGCTCACCCCGAGGGTCGACAGGGTGCTGACGATGCCGATGCCGACGATCGTGTACGACAGCAGCGTGGTGGTGGCGTAGGCGCTGCCCTGGGCCAGGTTCAGGCGCGACAGCACCAGCACCTCCAGCAGGCCCGGCAAGTTGCCGGCCAGGGCGAAGGTGATGCCGACGATCACCAGCGCGCCGAGCAGGTCGCCGAGGCTGATCGGCACCATGCTGGCAGCGGTGCCGGTGCCGCTGGTGTATTCGTACAGGGTGAAGTTGTTGAGGTAGGCGAATACCGAGATCAGGTCCGACCACACCCAGTACAGGCCGGCAATGAAGCCGCCGAGCAAGGCCAGGCGGATCAGGCGCAGCGACTGCTGGTTGACCTGTTCGATGTCCAGCGTCGGCTCTTCGGTGATGACTTCGCCATCCAGCCCTTCCTTGGCCGCCGCACGCTTGCTCAGGGCGCGTTGGTAGGCCAGGCGTCGCGCGGCCACCGACAGGCCACGCACGAAGGCGGCCTCGATCACCAGCCAGAACATCAGCAGGTACAGGGTGTAGATAAGGCGGTCGGTGAGCTTGAGGGCGGTGTAGTAGTAGCCAAAGCACACCGCCACGAACAAGGCGATTGGCAAGGCGGTGAATGCTACCCCGACGGCCCGGCGGAACAGCGAGGTGTCGCGGTGCGCCGGGCTGCTGGCCAGCAGGCGGCTGAGCAGCCAGGCCATCAGCGCATAGCAGGTCAGCACCACACCGATGCCCAGCACGTCGTCGGCCAGCGCCGATGGCTGATGTTCAGCCACTGCCACCACGCCGACCAGGGCCAGCACCACGGTGCCCAGCCGGCGTACCCAGCCGCGCAGGAACTCGACCTGTGGCTTGTGCCAGCGGAAGTGGATTTCCGCCACGCCGCCGGGGGCGAGGATGCGGTAGGCGGTATAGAACACCAGCCAGGCCTGCGCCAGTTGCCACAGCGCCGCGCCCAGGTTGGCGTTCTGCCCGCGGGCGTCGATCTGCAGGGCATAGCTGCACAGGGCCAGGCCCAGGCTCACCGGCATCGCCAGGAGTATGTTGATCAGGATCGCCTGCGGCGTGTGCCACTGGCTGTCACGGCGGAAATGGCCGATGTCCTGGTGCACTTTGCTCAGCCGCTGGTACAGGTATTTGCGGCGCCACAGCAGGGCGCCGATCACCAGCAGCAACGGTAGGAACAGCAGCGGGCGCTGGCTCAGGCCATCGCCCAGTTCCTTGAGGCCAGAGCCCCAGGGCAGGTCGGCGACCTGCTTGGCGAAACGTTCTGGGACGAATTTCAGCCAGTCCCAATCCAGCGGCTTGTTGCTGGGGATCCAGAACATTTGTTCGTCGAGTGTAGTGCGCAGGCCCTGCGCGGTACCGAGCAGCTGCTTCTGGTTGAGCTGCAGGGTGATCGATTCGTTGAGCAGCGCCGACAGTTCACGGTTCAGGCGTTCGAGCAGGTCGCTGCGGGTGATGGCGACTTCCAGCAGCGCCTTGCGCAGGGCCGGGGTGACGTCTTCCTGCGGCTGATTCGCCAGCAGCTTGTCGACGTAGGTCACCGGGCTGCTCATCTGCTCGCGCTGCTGGTTGATCTCGAACTGGTACAGGCGGATGTCGGCAATCTGGTCGGCCAGGTCGCGGTCGAGCTTCAGGTGCGGCAGCGCCTGCTTTTGCTTGTAGAGGATCTTCGACAGCAGCAGGCTGCCCTTGAGCACGCTGATCTGCTCGTCCAGGGCCTGGTCGGCCTGGGTCAGGCTGTCCAGTTGCTGCTTGGTGCGCAGGTTCTGCTGGGTCAGCTCGTTGAGGCGGTCGGTGCTCTTGAGCAGGTAGTCGGAGAGCTTGAGGTTGGCCGCGCTTTCGCTGGCCAGCAAGCTGCTGCCGCCGGCCTTTTGCGCCTCGATCGACTGCTGGGTGACGGTTTGCTGGGATTGCGCCAGGCGCTTTTCGTTGATCAGCGTCTGCAGGTCCTGGATTTCCTGTTCCAGGCGGGCGGCGCGCTCGATCAGCAGATCATGCCGGGCATTGCCGAGGTCTTGCAGCAGGCCGTTGCCGGCCAGCTCCTGGCGGCGCAGCAGGGTGACGGCGTTGAGCGAGGCCAGTTCGGCAGCGAGCTGGTTGCGCTGGTCGGCGTTGATCGCCTTGCCGCCGTCCTTGCCGCTTTTGAGGATGTTGTTGATCTGCTGGGTGCGGGTCTGGTTGTTGCTGATCTCGGCTTGAGCGCGCTCGGGGCGGGTCTGCGAATTGATGATCAGGCTGTTGGCTTCGGACAAGGCTTTCTGCAACTCACCTTGCAGGGTGTTGCGCTCGCTGAGCAGTTGCTCCAGTTGCGGCACGCTGAGGCTTGCGTAGCGCTGGGCGACGGGTTGCGCTTTGCTGTCCTTGAGCTTGGCCAGCTCCTTCTGGCTGTCGCTGGCCTCTTTCGGCGCGCCGGCCAGCTGCTGCTTGAGCGCAGCCAGCTTCTTCTCGCTGTCTTCCTTGTTGCCGAGCAGGCTCAGGGTCTGCTCCAGCACCTGCTGCAGGGCCTTCTGGTCAGCCTCGGGCAGCTTGCGCTCGGCGATCTTGTCGAGGCTGTGCTGAATGCTGGTGGCGGTCGGGGCCTCGGCCGCGGCAGCCGCGAACGAAAGGGACAGGCACAGCCCGAACAGGGCTGTGCGAAGGTACACGCGCAGGGACATAGGCAGACTACTTGTGGATCAGGCGGTAACGGAGTTTAGAGGAACAATTCTGCTCCAGTTAGAGGAACAATCCTGGTCCGGGTCGCGTTCCTTCGGGGAATCTGACGCCCACTTTCTGGATCTTGTTCCCGTCCATGGTCGCCACGGTCCAGATCGTGCCGTGCCATTCGACCTGGTCGCCTACTACTGGAGCGCCTCCGACCTTCTGTCGGATGAACTGCGCCAGTGGCATTTTCGCGTCCAGGCCGTCGAGTTTCAGGCCGTACAGCGCGGCCACCGCGCCCAGTTCGGCATCGCCTTCGAGCACGAAATCGCCGAAGAAACGCAGGTCCAGGCCGCGCTGTGGCGCTTGGCTGAACAGCTTGCCCAGTGCTGGCAGGTTATGTTCGTGGCCGATCACGCAAAGCATGTCGCCGACCTCCAGCACGGTACTGCCCGACGGGTGCAGCAACTGCTCGTCACGGAACAGCGCAGCGATACGGGTGCCTTCGGGCATCTTCAGCTCGCGCAGGGCAGCGCCGATGCACCACTTTTCCGCACCCAGGCGGTAGACGAACAGCTCCCACTCGCTGGTGATGTGCACCTCCAGCGCGGAACGTGAAATAGGCGCCGGGTCCGGCGGTACCGTGACCTTCAGCAGCTTGGCCATCCACGGCAGGCTGGTGCCTTGCACCAGCAGCGATACCAGCACGATGAAGAACGCCAGGTTGAAGAACAGTTGTGCATCCGGCAGCCCCGCCATCAGTGGGAATACCGCCAGGATGATCGGCACTGCGCCGCGCAGGCCGACCCACGAAATGAAACCTTTCTCGCGGCCGTGGAAGGCTTTGAACGGCAGCAGGGCGGCAACCACCGACAACGGCCGGGCGATCAGGATCATCCACAGCGCCAGGCCCAGCGCCGGTAAGGCGATCGGCAGCAGGTCGTGCGGAGTAACCAGCAGCCCCAGCACCAGGAACATGCCGATCTGCGCCAGCCAGGCCATGCCGTCGAGCATGTGCAGGATGCCGTGGCGGCTGCGGATCGGCTTGTTGCCCAGCACCAGGCCGCACAGGTAGACGGCGAGGAAACCACTGCCGTGCAGGGCGTTGGTCAGCGAGAACACCACCAGCCCGCCGGCGACCACCAGGATCGGGTACAGGCCGCCGGCCAGGTTGATGCGGTTGACCAGTTGCAGCATCAGCCAGCCGCCGCCCAGGCCGAGCAAACCACCGATGCCGAATTCGCGCAGCAAGTGGGTCAGCAGGCTCCAGTGCAAGCCGGTCTGGCCGCTGGCAATCATGTCGATCAGGGTGACAGTGAGGAACACTGCCATGGGGTCGTTGCTGCCCGACTCGATCTCCAGGGTGGCGGTGACCCGCTCGTTCAGGCCCTTGCCGCCGAGCAGCGAGAACACCGCCGCAGCGTCGGTAGAGCCAACGATGGCGCCGATCAGCAGGCCCTGGATCAGGCTCAGGTTGAACAGCCAGGCGGCGACCAGGCCGGTAAGGGCAGTGGTGATCATCACGCCGACCGTGGCCAGCGACAGCGCCGGCCACAAGGCCACGCGGAAGCTCGCCACTCGCGTGCGCAGGCCGCCGTCGAGCAAGATCACTGCCAGTGCCAGGTTGCCCACCAGGTAGGCGGTCGGGTAGTTGTTGAAGATGATGCCGCCACCGTCCACGCCGGCGACCATGCCGACAGCGAGGATGATGACCAGAATAGGGATGCCCAGGCGTGACGACAGAGAACTGACCAGGATACTTGCGCCCACCAGCAATGCGCCGATCAAGAACAGGCTGTTGATGGTGCTTGCATCCAAAGGCAGGTACTCCGGGACAGCGCGAAAAAAGGGACTTGCCGGAAAGATCTAGCAGGTCGCGTGCCAATCGATTCTAACCTGATGAATTGGCAGCATGTAAAGCGTTTCTGCAGATGTAGAAAAGGCACCGCAGTGGGTGCCTTGTCTGTGTTGCATGTGCGGGCCTCATCGCCGGCAAGCCGGCTCCCCCAGGATGATCGCAGGCCTGGAGGCGGCGCTGTAAGTGTGGGAGCCGGCTTACCGGCGATGAGGCCGGTGCTGATCAGCCCTGTTTCACTTCACGCATCGGCTTGCCTTTGACCGGTGCACCGTTGGCCACGTAGTACTTGGCAGTGCTACGCGGCAGCGGCTTGCGGTTGCGGATCTTGTCCGAGATTTTTTCGGCGATCATGATGGTGGTGGCGTTCAGGTTGCCGGTGATGATGATCGGCATGATCGACGCATCAACCACACGCAGGCCCTGCATGCCATGCACGCGGCCTTCGCCATCGACCACGGCCATGTCGTCGGTGCCCATCTTGCACGAGCAGGACGGGTGGAAGGCGGTTTCGGCGTGCTCGCGGATGAACTTGTCCAGCTGCTCGTCGGTTTGTACGTCGGCGCCCGGGCTGATCTCGCGGCCACGATATGGGTCCAGCGCTGGCTGCGCCATGATTTCGCGGGTCAGGCGGATACCGTCACGGAATTCCTGCCAGTCCTGCTCGGTGGCCATGTAGTTGAACAGGATGCTCGGGTGCTGGCGCGGGTCCTTCGACTTGGCCTGGATGCGGCCACGGCTTGGTGAACGCATCGAGCCCATGTGCGCCTGGAAGCCGTGTTCCTTCACGCCATTGGAGCCGTTGTAATTGATCGCCACCGGCAGGAAGTGGTACTGGATGTTCGGCCACTCGAATTCAGGGCGGGTACGGATGAAACCACCGGCCTCGAACTGGTTGCTGGCGCCGATGCCAGTGCCGTTGAACAGCCACTCGGCGCCGATGGCCGGCTGGTTCCACCACAGCAGCGACGGGTACAGCGACACAGGCTGAGTGCAGGCGTACTGCAGGTACAGCTCAAGGTGGTCCTGCAGATTTTCACCGACGCCCGGCAGGTCGTGCACCACCGGAATGTCGAGGCTTTCCAGCAGGGCGCGCGGGCCCACGCCAGAGCGCTGCAGCAGCTGCGGCGAGGCGATGGCGCCGGAGCTGACGATGACTTCCTTGCGGGCGCGGGCTTCGACACGCTCTTCGCTGTCGCCAACCAGGTAGGTCACGCCAACGGCGCGCTTGCCGTCGAACAGCACGCGATCGCTCAGGGCGTGGGTGACGATGGTCAGGTTAGGGCGCTTCTTGGCCTGGTCCAGGTAACCGCGTGCGGTGCTGGAGCGGCGACCTTTCTTGGTCACCGAGCGGTCCATCGGGCCGAAACCTTCCTGCTGGTAGCCGTTGAGGTCTTCGGTGCGCGGGTAACCGGCCTGCACGCCGGCCTCGACCATGGCGTGGAACAGCGGGTTGTTGCCGGCCTTCGGGGTCGCAACGCTGACCGGGCCTTCGCCGCCGTGGTAGTCGTTGGGGCCGATATCACGGGTTTCCGCTTTACGGAAGTACGGCAGGCAGTCCAGGTAGGTCCAGTCTTCCAGGCCTGGCAGTTCTGCCCAGCCGTCGAAGTCCATGGCGTTACCGCGGATGTAGCACATGCCGTTGATCAGCGAGGAACCACCCAGGCCTTTGCCGCGGCCACATTCCATACGGCGGCCGTCCATGTGCGGCTCCGGGTCGGTCTCGTAGGCCCAGTTGTAGCGGCGGCCTTGCAGCGGGAAGGCCAGGGCGGCTGGCATCTGGGTGCGGAAGTCGAAGCGGTAGTCGGGGCCACCGGCTTCCAGCAGCAATACCGTGACGCTGGCGTCTTCGGTCAGGCGGGTGGCCAGGGTGTTACCGGCGGAACCTGCTCCGACGATGATGTAATCGAATTCTTGGGACATGTGAGTACCCTCGTTTGGCGGTGATCAGGGAGCGGGAACGCCCGTGCGCGCTGGCACGGGCGTGACTACATGCGGTTTAGAAAACCGAGGTGTAGCCGCCCAGCTCGACCTGGACCGACTTGATGCGAGTGTATTGAGCCAGCGAGCTGACGCCGTTTTCACGGCCCACGCCCGACTGCTTGTAGCCACCGACCGGCATTTCGGCCGGCGATTCGCCCCAGGCGTTGATCCAGCAGATGCCGGCTTCGAGCTTGTGGATGATGCGGTGGGCACGGCTGATGTCGTTGGTGCACACGCCAGCGGCCAGGCCGTATTCGGTGTCGTTGGCGCGGCGGATGACTTCTTCTTCGGTCTCGTAGCTGAGGATGCTCATCACTGGGCCGAAGATTTCTTCCTTGACGATGGTCATGTCGTCGGTGCAATCGGTGAACACGGTCGGGGCCACGAAGGCGCCCTTGGCGAAATCGCCTTCGGTCAGGCGCTCGCCACCGCACAGCACGCGGGCACCTTCTTCTTTACCTTTGGCGATGTAGCCGAGCACGCTTTCCATGTGCTGGAAGCTGACCAGCGGGCCGAAGTTGGTGTTTTCGTCTTCCGGGTTGCCGGCACGGATGCGCGCAACGCGCTCGGCGATCTTGGCTTCGAAGGCGGCTTTCAGCTCGGCAGGGATGAACACGCGGGTGCCGTTGGTGCAGACCTGACCGGAGCTGTAGAAGTTGGCCATCATGGCGATGTCGGCGGCCTTGTCCAGGTCGGCGTCGGCGCAGATGATCAGTGGCGACTTGCCGCCCAGTTCCATGGTGACTTCCTTGAGCGAGGAGCTCGAGGCGCTGGCCATGACTTTCTTGCCGGTGGTGGTGCCGCCGGTGAAGGAGACTTTTTCGATGCGCGGGTGCTCGGTCAGCCAGGTGCCGACTTCGCGGCCGCTGCCGGTCAGGACGTTGAACACGCCGTCCGGCAGGCCGGCTTCGGTGTAGATCTCGGCCAGTTTCAGGGTGGTCAGCGAGGTGACTTCGGACGGCTTGAAGATCATCGCGTTGCCGGCGGCCAGGGCCGGGGCGGATTTCCACAGGGCGATCTGGATCGGGTAGTTCCACGCGCCGATACCGACGGTGACGCCCAGCGGCTCGCGGCGGGTGTAGACGAAGGAGCTTTCACGCAGCGGGATCTGCTCGCCTTCGATGGCCGGTACCAGGCCTGCGTAGTATTCCAGCACGTCGGCGCCGGTGACGATGTCGACGTAGCGGGTTTCCGAGTACGACTTGCCGGTGTCCAGGGTTTCCAGTTGAGCCAGCTCGTCGTTGCGCTCACGCAGGATGTCGACGGCACGGCGCAGGATGCGCGAACGCTGCATGGCGGTCATCGCAGCCCAGACTTTCTGGCCACGTTCGGCGCTTTCGACGGCTTTCTCGACGTCAGCCTCGGTGGCGCGCTGCACGTGGGCGAGGACTTCGCCGGTAGCCGGGTTGATGGCTTCGAAGGTGGCATCGCTGCCAGCGTCGACATAACCGCCATCAATGTAGAGTTTTTGCGTTCCGAAACGGGCCATAGTGTCCTCGCAAGTGCAGTGTGTGGTTGGCTTGCGCGTCACGCTCCTGCCGTGTTGGCAAGTGCCGTGCGTGCGTGTTCAGCGGCCTGGTCCGATGTGTCCAGGGTGTGCTGTTTAGCCAGTTGTAGATCCATGTATTCGTATGCAATCCGTATCGCCTGGTCGGTGTCGAATGCATCCCCCGACAGGGCGCCACGCAGCCACAGGCCGTCGATCAGGGCCGCCAGGCCGCGGGCGGCTTTGCGCGCATGGTAAAGCGGCAAGACGCGGCGGAACTGGCAGCACAGGTTGGAATACAGGCGGTGATCGTTGATCCGCTGCAACCTGTGCAAATCGGGCTGGTGCATGCTGGAAGCCCAGAAGGCCAACCAGGTTTTCATCGCCGGGCCGTTCACTTGGCTGGCATCGAAGTTACCCTCGATGATCACCTTCAGGTGGGCGCGCGGGCTGTCGTCCGTCAGGGCCTGGCGACGTGCTCTAACGCCTTCGTTGAGCATGTTCATGATGTAACCCATCGTCGCTGCGATCAGGCCGTTCTTGTCCCGAAAGTAGTGACTGATGATCCCGTTAGACACGCCGGCCAAACGGGCAATGAGCGCAATGCTGGCGTCCCCCAGGCCGACCTGATCGACGGCCTGCAATGTGGCTTCGATCAACTGCTGGCGGCGGATGGGTTGCATACCGACCTTGGGCATCTTGCTATCTCCTCAGGCCCTGCGAGCAGACGACAGGCGGCTGACTCGGCGAAGGCCAGTCTATTTTGTTTTGATTGAACGTTCAATCAATAAAGAATAAGCTCTGCGACAATTTGTGCCATTGACAGTTCTTGAGCTGTTTCAGGAAGCACATCTTGACACCCCAGGAAATCGCGTAACCCCCGGAATACAAGGCGTTGACGGGCATGAGCGATGCGAAATGCAGATTCTGCCGAACGGTCATCGACCTGCGGCAGGCCCTTGGAGCGGGCGGGGTGCTCTGTGACGAATGCGCGCACCTACGCAGTGGGTTACGCATTTACAGCAGGCCACCTGTCTGTTTTTTGCAACGTATCGATTCGGGATCACGGTTTCCAGGGTGCTTTTATAACACCTGTAGCAGTGGGGCTATTGCACCAATTGCTCGGGAAAGACTGATTAGCCTCCACCGCCGTACTGCCCGGAGCATTCGTGCAATGAGTTCTGCCTCCCTAACCAAACCCCCCGCCGAGAGGGTACGGGTCAACCGCGTGGTGTTCTTCACCTCCGCGCTGATGATCCTCGTTCTGACTGCCTTGTTGATCGCTGTACCCGACACCGCCGGCCAAGTGCTGGGCGTGGCCCAGAAGTGGCTGACGCGCACTTTCGGCTGGTACTACATGCTGGTGATCTGCAGTTACCTGCTGTTCGTCGTCTACCTGGCGTTCTCCGACTACGGCAAGCTCAAGCTTGGCGGCAAGGATGACCAGCCTGACTTCAGCTACGGCGCCTGGGCCGGCATGCTGTTCTCCTCCGGTATCGGCATTTCGCTGCTGTATTTCGGCGCCTCCGAGCCGCTGGACCACTACTTCAACCCGCCGGAGGGCACGCCCGCCAGCCTCGAGGCTGCGCGCCAGGGCCTGCAGCTGACCTTCCTGCACTGGGGCCTGCACGGCTGGGCGATCTACGCCTTGGTCGGCCTGGCCGTGGGTTACTTCGCCTACCGCCACAACCAGCCGCTGGCACTGCGCTCGGCGTTGTACCCGCTGGTGGGTGAGCGTTGGGTCAAGGGCGCTGCCGGCAATGCCGTGGACATCTTCGGCATGTTCGTCACCTTGCTGGGCCTGGTGACCAACCTGGGCATTGGCTCGATGCAGGTGTCTTCGGGCCTGGAATACCTGTTCGGCATGGACCACAGCAAGACCAACCTGCTGGTGGTGATCCTGGTCATGGCCGGTGTGGCCACCGTGGCGGCGGTGTCGGGTGTGGAGAACGGCATCCGCCGCCTGTCCAACCTGAACATCATGCTGTTCAGCGGCCTGCTGATCTTCGTGCTGCTGGGGGGGGAAACCCTGCACCTGCTCAACGGCCTGGTGCAGAACGTCGGCGACTACCTCAACGGCATCGTGCTGAAGACCTTCGACCTGTATGTCTACGAAGGCGAAGCCGGCAAGTCCGAGCGCTGGCTGGGCTTGTGGACCGTGTTCTACTGGGCCTGGTGGATCTCCTGGGGCCCGTTCGTCGGCATGTTCATTGCCCGTATCTCCAAAGGCCGCACCGTGCGCCAATTGGTCAGCGGCGTGCTGCTGATCCCGCTTGGCTTCACCCTGGCCTGGCTGTCGATCTTCGGTAACACCGCGCTTGACCTGGTGATCAACCAGGGCGCCGTGGAGCTAGGCAAGACCGCCCTTGAGCAGCCGTCGATGTCGATCTACCAGCTGCTGGAATACTTCCCGGCCGCCAAGATCGTGATCGGTGTAGCGGTGTTCGTCGGCTTCGTGCTGTTCCTCACCCCGGCCGATTCCGGCGCGGTGATGATGGCCAACCTGTCGTGCAAAGGCGGCAAGGTGGACGAAGACGCGCCGCACTGGATGGTGGTGTTCTGGTCGGTGATCATCACCCTGGTCACCATCGGGCTTCTGTTCGCCGGTAACTTCGAGGCCATGCAGACCATGGTGGTGCTGGCCGGCCTGCCATTCTCGGTGGTGCTGGTCCTGTTCATGTTCGGCCTGTACAAGGCCATGAAGCAGGACGTTGCGGTGGAACAGGAGCGCGCCGAGCTGGCCGCCCGTGGCCGTCGCGGTTTCAGTGAGCGCCTGAGCCAGTTGGACCTGCAGCCTACCCAGGCAGTGGTGCAACGCTTCATGGACAAGCAGGTGAGCCCGGCGTTGAAAGAAGCTGCCGAGCAGTTGCGTACCTTGGGCTTCGAGGTCGAAAGCCGCGTTGGCCAGTCGCGCAACACCATGGGCCTGCGGGTGATGATGGAAGAGGGCAACCCCTTCGTCTACGAAGTGAGCCTGGATGGCTACATGGCCGCGCCGAGCGAAGCACCGGTGGAGGGTGAGCCGGAAGTGCGCCAGCGCTTCTACCGCGCCGAGGTGTACCTGCATGACGGCAGCCAGGAGTACGACCTGATGGGCTTCGCGCCGGAGCAGATCGTGCGTGACGTGCTGGATCAGTTCGAAAGCCACCGCCAGTTGCTGGGGCGTGTGTATAGCTGATTGCTGTTGATGCAAAAGAAAACCCGCTCATATGAGCGGGTTTTTTTATGGGGTCAGCGGTTGGTGTAGCGCCCGTTCTTGCCATGCCCCGGCATCGCCTGGTTGCCGCGTTCGGCGATCATCTGCTTGATGGGGATAAGTTCGATGCCCTGGCTCTTCAGGCGCGGCAGCTCCCGCTGAAGCACTTCAAGCGTCTGTGGGTAAGGGTGGCCGATGAGTACCGCCGAACCCTGCTTGTGTGCCAGGGTGATGCCTTGCTGCAACTGCCCGAGGATTGCCTCGGTGGTGCGCACGTCGTCGAGGAACACATCCCGTGACACATGCGCCAGGCCCTGCGCCTGCGCTTCAGCCGCCGCCACGGTGGCGGCACTGGTGCGGCTATCGACAAACAACAGGTGACGCCGTTGCAGCTCGCCCATCAACCAGGCCATCGGCTCGCGCTGGGCGGTCATGCGGCTGCCCATGTGGTTGTTGATGCCGGCGGCATACGGCACCTTGGCCAGCGCCGTGTCCAGGCGCCGGGCCAGCTCCTCGATCGGCGTGCCAGGGTGCCAGGCATAGGGGCCGGTGGCCGGGTCCATGGGCATGTGCAGGATCACCGTCTTGCCGGCCTTGTGCGCCTGGCGGGCAAAGTCACTGGCGTGCGGGGTGTCGGGCATGACCGCCATCGTGACCGGCCCGGGCAGGGCCAAGGTGCGGCTGTCGCGCTCGGTGCTCTGGCCCAGGTCGTCGATGATGATGCTCATGTAGGCCTTGCTGGCCGGCGCCGCTTGGGCGACGCCGGCCGACAGGCAGAACAGCAGGCACGGCAGGAAGCGCATGGGGGGGATCATTTGCCCGAGGTGATGTTCAGCCCTTTGAGCAGGCTCAGGGCCTGGCTCAGCTGGAAGTCATCGTCCTGTGGGCGTTCCTTGCGCTTGCTGCTGCCGGTCGGGCGGTCGGCGCCGCCGTTGCCGTTGCCCAGGTGACCTTGCAGGTCGGCTTCCTTGAAGTTGTCGGTATCCACTTCGGCGGTCAGCTTGGCCGGGCGTACTTCGATGTCTGGCACGATGCCCTGGGCCTGGATCGAGCGACCATTGGGGGTGAAGTACAGCGCGGTAGTGAGCTTCAGTGCGCGATCGTTGGCCAGTGGCAGCACGGTCTGCACCGAGCCTTTGCCGAAGCTGTCGGTGCCCATCAGCACGGCGCGTTTCTGGTCTTGCAGGGCGCCGGCGACGATTTCCGAGGCCGAGGCGCTGCCGCCGTTGATCAGTACCACCAGTGGCACGCCTTCGCTGGCGTCGGCCGGGTCGGCGGAGAAGCGCAACTCGGAGTTGGCGATGCGGCCCTTGGTGTAGACGATCAGGCCCTTGGTCAGGAAGTGGTCGGCCACTTCCACCGCCGACTGCAGCACGCCGCCGGGGTTGTTGCGCAGGTCCAGGACCACGCCGCGCAGCTTCTTGCCATTGTCCTTGCGCAGCTTGGCCAATGCTTTGCCCACTTCCTCACCCGTCTTGACCTGGAACTGGGTGATGCGGATGTAGCCGTAGTCGTTTTCCAGCAGCTGGCTCTTCACGCTCTTGACCTGAATCACCGCGCGGGCGAGGGTCACGTCGAACGGGTTGCCGCCGTCACGCACCAGGGTCAGGGTGATCTTCTCGCCGACCTTGCCACGCATCTTGTCCACGGCTTCGGTCATGGTCTGGCCACGGGTCGGGGCGCCGTTGATCTTGACGATCAGGTCGCCGGCCTGCACACCGGCACGTGAAGCCGGGGTGTCATCGATGGGCGAGACGACCTTGATGAAACCGTCTTCCTGGCCGACTTCGATGCCCAGGCCGCCGAATTCGCCACTGGTGCTTTCCTGCAGCTCCTGGAAGTCCTCGGGGCCGAGGTAGGCCGAATGGGGGTCGAGGTTGCTGAGCATGCCCTTGATGGCGTTTTCCAGCAGGGTCTTGTCGTCGACCGGCTCTACATAGGCTGCCTTGATGCGGTCCATGACCTCGGCGAAGGTGCGCAGCTCTTCGAGCGGCAGCGGCGCCTTGGCGGTCACCTCGGTGGCGGGCACCGCGGCGGGCTTGGCAGGCGCCGGCTCGGCAGCGAGGGCCAAGGGCGCGCCGACCGCCAGAGCGATGGTCAGGGCCAGCTGGGTGAGACGAGGCGAGTGCAGCATGTCGAACGAACTCCTGATCCTGTAGGCGCTCCCAAAGGAGCATCGGTGCAGCGCCGGGCGCTACGCCGTAAAAAGTGAACTAACCTCGGCACCATTGTGCAGGGTCGGTAGGCCGGCCCTGCTGGCGGATGGCGAAATACAAGCCTGCGGCATCCTGGCCGCCGCTGTCGCCAACGGTGGAAATGGCCTCGCCGGCCTTGACGATGTCCCCGGCGCTCTTGAGCAGGCTCTGGTTATGGCCGTAGAGGCTCAGGTAACCATTACCATGGTCGAGAATGACCAGAAGTCCAGCACCGCGCAACCAGTCGGCGAACACCACGCGCCCGCCGTGCACGGCGCGTACCTGGGTGCCGGGGTTGGCGCTGATCATCACCCCGTCCCACTTGGCGCGGGCATCGCTGCCACGGGCATCGCCGAAGCGTGCCAGCAGTCGACCATTGACCGGCCAGGGAAGTTTTCCCCGTGCGGAAGAAAATGCGCCGCCATAGCTGACGCTGTCGCTGGAAACCAGCGGGCCAAGGGTGGTACGCGCCTTTTTTGGCGGCTCGGTGATGTCTTCGCGTTTGGCCAGGGCTTCCTGCTGGCGGCGCTTTTCGGCCTCCTGCTGGGCCAGCAGGGCTTTCTGGCGTACCTCTTCGGCTTCGCGGGCCTGGCGGGCCAAGGTTTCCTCGATGGTCTTGAGCACCTTGGCCAGGTCCGCCTGGTCCTGCTCGCGGGCCTGCAGCTTCTGGCCGCCGTCCTTCATGTCGGTATTGAGCTTGGCCAGCACTTGCTGGCGCTTGCCGCGTTCGGCTTCGAGGGCTTGGCGGCGGCTGTCGAGGTCGGCGCGCTGGGCCAGCAACTGTTCTTGCTGGCGGGAGATGTCCTGTTCCACGTTGGCCAATTGGCGCAGCGTCTCGTTGAAGGCGCGCAATTGCTCCATGCGCGCCTTGCTCAGGTAGTCGTAGTAGCTGAGGGTGCGGGCGAACTTCTCGGGGTTCTGCTGGTTGAGCAACAGCTTGAGGTATTCCTCCCGGCCGTTGTTCTGGTAGGCCGAGCGCGCCTGGATGGCGATCAGTCGCTGTTGTTCAACGCGGGAGCTCTGGAGTTTTTTTTTCTCGGTATCAAGGCGCTCCAGATCGCCCTCGGTCTTTTTTAGTTCTTGTTGCAGGGCCTCCACCTGCTTCTCGAGGTTGCCGATGTCGGTCTCGGTGGCTTTGAGATCTTTTTGCACGCCGGCCTTTTCTTCCTGGAGCTTGCCCAGCGTCTTTTTGAGCTCGGCGATGTCCTGGCGGGTGGCGTCCAGTTGTTGCTGGGTCTGCACGCGCTCGTCGGCGAAGGCCGGGCTGAGCAGGCAAGACAGGGCTAGGAGGATCAGGGCGCGAAGCATGAGGTTGGGCGTACCAAGGATGGAGACTGGCCTAGTATGCCCGCCTGGGCCTGCAAAAAAAACGCCCCACCGCAGATGCGGTGAGGCGTTTGTCTGGAATTGCTGTGTACAGGGGCCGTTCTGCACCCCAATCGCCGGCAAGCCGGCTCCCACCAAAACTGCGGTGGACCCTGTGGGAGCCGGCTTGCCGGCGATTGGGCAGCAGGGCTGCCCCTTTGCCTCAGGCGTCGATCAGGATCGACGTACCGGTCATTTCCGCAGGCTTTTCCAGGCCCAGCAGTTTGAGCATGGTCGGTGCCACATCGGCCAATACACCGCCATCGCGGACTTTGACCGGGCGCTTGCCGACATAGATGAACGGCACCGGCTCGGTGGTGTGCGCAGTGTGCGCCTGGCCGGTACATTCGTCTTCCATCTGCTCGACGTTGCCGTGGTCGGCGGTGATCAGGGCTTCGCCGCCGACCTTTTCCAGCGCCTCGACGATGCGCCCGACGCAGGTGTCCAGGGCTTCGACGGCCTTCACCGCAGCCTCGAACACGCCGGTGTGGCCGACCATGTCGCCGTTGGCATAGTTGACCACGATCACGTCAAAGCGCTGCTGCTCGATGGCTTCGACGATGCGGTCGGTGACTTCCGGCGCGTTCATCTCCGGCTGCAGGTCGTAGGTGGCGACTTTCGGCGACGGGATCAGGATGCGCTCTTCGCCTTCGAACGGCTCTTCACGCCCGCCGGAGAAGAAGAAGGTGACGTGGGCATACTTCTCGGTCTCGGCGATACGCAACTGGGTCTTGCCGTTCTTGGCCAGGTACTCGCCCAGCACGTTGTCCAGGCTGGCTGGGGCGAACGCGGCAGGGGCAGCGATTTTCGCCGAGTACTGGGTCAGGCCGATGTAGGCGGCCAGCTTGGGCAGGCGCGCGCGCGGAAATTCGTTGAAGTCGGCTTCGACGAACACGCGCGACAGCTCGCGCGCGCGGTCGGCGCGGAAATTCATGAAGATCACGGCATCGCCATCTTCCACCTTGACCGCGTCGCCGATGCGCGTGGCTTTGACGAACTCGTCGCTCTCGTCGCGGGCGTAGGCCGCTTCAAGGCCGGCCACGGCGCTGTCGGCGGTGTATTCGGCAACGCTGTCGACGATCAGGTTGTAGGCGGCGCTGACGCGGTCCCAGCGGTTGTCGCGGTCCATGGCGAAGTAGCGGCCGATGATGCTGGCGATACGGCCTTTGCCCAGCTTGGCAAAGGTCGAATCGAGCAGCTCGATCGACGATTGCGCACTGCGCGGCGGGGTGTCACGGCCGTCGAGGAACGCGTGCAGGTAGATTTTTTCGGCGCCACGCTGTGCGGCGAGTTCGGCCATGGCGACCAGGTGGTCCTGATGGCTGTGCACGCCACCGTCGGACAGCAGGCCGAGGATATGCACGGCCTTGCCGGCACCGGCGGCTTTGTCCACTGCGCCGGTCAGCACCGGGTTGGTGAAGAAGTCGCCATCGCGAATGGCCTTGGTGACGCGGGTGAAGTCCTGGTACACGACACGGCCGGCGCCGAGGTTCATGTGGCCGACTTCGGAGTTGCCCATCTGCCCGTCCGGCAGGCCGACATCCATCCCTGAGCCAGAGATCAAGCCATGCGGCTGGGTGGCGCGCAGGCGATCATAGACCGGTGTGTTGGCGGCATAGATGGCGTTGTATTCGGGGCTTTCGCTGTGGCCGAATCCATCCAGGATGATCAGGACCAGGGGTTTGGGCGTACTCGTCATCAATCAAACTCACGGTTGTTCAAAGATGATAAAGACACGCATTTTAGGGCAAATGCGCCATGGGCGGCGAATATTCGTCCTGTTCCCTGACCAGCGCGGCCATCCATGCAACATGAAGGTACCGTTCCGGCCGGCCCGTCGGGCTTTGGTGGCAATGGGGGGCTGTGTATACTGGCCGGCATTTTCAATCGCCTGGAACACCGCTGATGGTTGCTCACCTGATTCAATTCGCGACAGATCACTACATCCTGGTTGCGATCTTCGTTGTTCTGCTGGTCCTGCTGCTGCTCAATGAAATCCGCCGTGGCGGCCAGAGCCTGAGCAATGGCCAACTGACCGCCCTGGTCAATGCCGACAAGGGCCTGGTCATCGACATCCGTACTGCCAAGGAATACGCCGCCGGCCACATCGTCGGTGCGATCAACATTCCGCAGGACAAGCTGGCCGCGCGCATGAGCGAGCTGGACAAGCACAAAGAGAAGACCCTGATCGTCGTCGACGCAATGGGTCAGCAGTCCGGCACCCACTGCCGCGAACTGCTCAAGGCCGGCTACACCGCCGCCAAGCTGAGCGGTGGCGTTTCCAGCTGGAAAGCCGATAACCTGCCCCTGGTGAAGTGATATGAAGTCCGTCATCGTCTACTCCAGCGACTACTGCCCCTACTGCATGCGCGCCAAGTACCTGCTCGAGAGCAAAGGCGTGGCCTTCGAAGAAATCAAGGTCGACGGCAAACCGCAGCTGCGCGCCGAGATGAGCCAGAAAGCCGGCCGTACTTCGGTGCCGCAGATCTGGATTGGCGGTACCCATGTCGGTGGCTGCGATGACCTCTATGCCCTGGAGCGCGCCGGCAAGCTCGACGCGCTGCTGGCGGCCTGATTTGCACTGCATTCAAAAACATTAGGATAAGGATCTGCCATGACTGACCAACAGACCAACGGCGCCGCTGCCGAAGACACCAGCCCTCAGTTCTCCATGCAGCGCATCTATGTGCGCGATCTGTCGTTCGAGGCCCCGAAAAGCCCTCAGATCTTCCGCCAGACCTGGGAGCCGAGCGTTGGCCTGGACCTGAACACCAAGCAGAAAGCCCTGGAAGGTGATTTCCACGAAGTGGTGCTGACCCTGTCGGTTACCGTCAAGAACGGTGACGAAGTTGCCTTCATCGCCGAAGTTCAGCAGGCCGGCATCTTCCTGATCAAGAACCTCGACGCGGCTTCGATGAGCCACACCCTCGGCGCGTTCTGCCCGAACATCCTGTTCCCGTACGCCCGTGAGACCCTGGACAGCCTGGTGACCCGTGGTTCGTTCCCGGCCCTGATGCTGTCGCCGGTCAACTTCGACGCCCTGTACGCGCAAGAGATGCAGCGCATGCAGGAAGCTGGCGAAGCACCGACCGTGCAGTAAACCCTGCCGGTATCAAGAAAGCGCCTCTCGGGGCGCTTTTTTGTTGCCTGCTCCGGCCTCATCGCCGGCTTGCGGATAGGTCCAGTGCAGGCCCTGCATCAGCTCCCGGCAAACCCTTGCTGGCGCCACGCCTCATACACCGTCACCGCCACGGTGTTGGACAGGTTCAGGCTGCGGCAGCCTGGCCGCATCGGCAGGCGCAGGCGCTGCTCGGCCGGCAGGCTGTCCAGTACCTCGGTCGGCAGGCCGCGGCTCTCGGGCCCGAACAGGAACGCGTCGCCCGGCTGGTAGGCGACTTCATGAAAGGGGTGCGAGCCCTTGGTGGTAAAGGCGAACAACCGCGGGTTGCCGAGGCTTTCCAGGCATCCGGCCAGGCTTTCGTGGCGCTTGAGCGTGGCATACTCGTGGTAATCCAGCCCCGCGCGACGCAACCGTTTGTCGTCCAGCTCGAAGCTGATCGGTTCGATCAAGTGCAGGTCGCAACCGCTGTTGGCGCAGAGGCGAATGATGTTGCCGGTATTCGGCGGAATTTCAGGTTGAAAGAGGATGACGTGAAACATGCACGGCTCCAAGCATGAAGATGGCGAACATTCTACCCCCGAACCCGAGCCGCGTTCGAAGGGCTTGCCACGTGTGATGATTTCGCTGGCCATTGTCGGCGTGATGGTAGGGTTGATGATCGGCCGGCTGACCGCACCCGAAGAGCGTGTGCTTGAGCGAGTGGAGGTGGTACAGGGCGGCCTGGACCTCTGGTTCAACGACGAGCCGAAGCTCCACGGTGAGAATGTCGAAGGTACGGTTGCGCTGCTGTTTCAGGCCGAGGGCAAGGCCCAGCGTGGGCAATTGAGCTTGCAGGGCAAGCCGGTGGGCTGGCGTTTGCAGAAGAGCGAGGAAGGGTTGCTGCTGACCGTGGTTGCCGCGCGCCCCCTGCAGGGCGAGTGGGCCGGTGCAGAGGACGCTGGGCGTTGGCGGGTGCAGGTGAGGCTGCGCGAATAAAAGAGGGGATGTCCCGGCCTGCCTGTACCAGGGTCCCCGAAAGTTGGAGCGACTGCGTGTAAAAGAGGGGATTTCCCGGCCTGCCTGTACCGAGGTCCCCAAAAGCGTGTGCGACTGCGAATAAAAGAGGGGTTCACCCGGCCTGCCTGTACCAGGGCCCCCGAAACTGGGTATGTATTCTCTAATTGCAGGGGGCGTGCCAGTTTTGAAAAGCCCGTTGATACTGGGTTTTCAGGGCGATTTGGCCGGGTTTTGAGGGGGTTTGTGCCTTGGGGCGGTGCAGGCGGCACAGCTTCGGTGCATGGGCCTGAAACGAGTGGGGCCGCAAAAGCGGCCCCAGTGGTAATGCTGACCTACCCGGTCTTAGTGTTCATCACCCTCATCATCATCGCCGCCATCCACATTCATCCCCAGCTCCTTGATCTTGCGGGTCAGGGTATTGCGTCCCCAGCCCAGCAGTACTGCCGCATCACGCCGACGCCCGGCGGTGTGCTTGAGTGCCGTCTCGATCATTATCCGTTCAAAGCTGGGCACGGCGCTGTCGAGCAAATTCGACTGCCCGCGTGCCAGGGCCTGGTCGGCCCACTGGCGCAGGGCCTGCTCCCAGTTGGTCACGGGCGCGGCGTCTTGCGGCAGGTTGAGCAGCTCGGGTGGCAGGTCGCCGATCAGCACTTCGCGGCTGGAAGCCATCACGGTGATCCAGCGGCAGGTGTTTTCGAGCTGGCGTACGTTGCCTGGCCAAGGCAGGTTGCGGATGAATTCTTCGGTTTCCGGCTTGAGCAGTTTCGGCTCGACGGCCAGCTCCTGCGCGGCGCGGCCGAGGAAGTGCCGGGCGAGGGCGGGGATGTCTTCGCGACGGTCGGCAAGGCGCGGGATGTGAATACGGATCACGTTGAGGCGGTGGAACAAGTCCTCACGGAACTTGCCGGCCTGCACCAGTGACTCGAGGTTCTGGTGCGTCGCGGCGATGATGCGCACGTCCACCTTCACCGGCACGTGGCCGCCCACGCGATAGAACTCGCCATCGGCCAGCACCCGCAGCAGGCGGGTTTGGGTATCGGCCGGCATGTCACCGATTTCGTCGAGGAACAGCGTGCCGCCATCGGCCTGCTCGAAGCGGCCACGGCGCAGGTTGGCAGCGCCGGTGAAAGCGCCTTTCTCGTGGCCGAACAGCTCCGACTCCATCAGGTCCTTGGGGATCGCGGCCATGTTCAAGGCAATGAACGGCGAGGCCGCACGCGGGCTGTGGCGGTGCAGGGCGTGCGCCACCAGCTCCTTGCCGGTACCGGACTCGCCATTGATCAGCACGGTGATGTTGGAGTGGCTCAGCCGGCCGATGGCGCGGAACACCTCCTGCATCGCCGGTGCTTCACCAATGATTTCCGGTGTGCGGGCCAGAGCCTGGGGCACGTCCAGGCCTTGCTGTTCCTGGGCGTGCTGATTGGCGCGCTTGACCAGCGATACGGCCTCGTCGACGTCGAATGGCTTGGGCAGGTACTCGAAGGCGCCCCCCTGATACGACGCCACTGCGCTGTCCAGGTCGGAATGGGCGGTCATGATGATGACCGGCAGTCGCGGGTGCTGCTCGCGGATCTGGGCCAGCAGGTCGAGGCCGCTGGCGCCGGGCATACGGATATCGGAAATGATCACATCCGGCTGCTGCCGGGCCAGGCGGCCCATGACGCCATCGGCGCTGTCGAAGCTCTGGGTGGTCATGCCTTCCTGTTGCAGGGCTTTTTCCAGGACCCAGCGGATGGAGCGATCATCGTCGACGATCCATACGGTTTCACTTCGGCTCATGAGGCAGTGGCTCCTTGTTCCAGGGGCAGGAAGATCGAGAAGGCGGTATGCCCTGCGTGGCTTTCACACTCGATCAGGCCCTGGTGCTGGCTGATGATGTTCTGGGTGATGGCCAGGCCAAGCCCGGTACCGTCCGGGCGGCCACTGACCATGGGATAGAAAAGGGTGTCCTGCAGTTCACTGGGGATGCCCGGGCCGTTGTCGATGATCTCGACGCGGGCCACCAGGCGGTGGCGCACATGGCCGATGGTGAACTGGCGCATCGCGCGGCTGCGCAGGGTGATGCGGCCCAGGCGCAGCTCGTTCTGCGAGCTGATCGCCTGCATGGCGTTGCGCACGATGTTCAGCACCGCCTGGATCATCTGCTCGCGGTCGATCAGCACGTCCGGCAGGCTTGGGTCGTAATCGCGCACCAATGTGATGCAGCCCTGACTTTCCGCCTCGACCAGGCTGCAGACCCGCTCCAGCACTTCGTGGATGTTGGTCATGGCCAGCGACGGCAGCTTGTTCGAACCGAGCATGCGGTCGACCAGGTTACGCAGGCGGTCGGCCTCTTCGATGATCACGTTGGTGTAGTCGCGCAGGCCGTCTTCGGGCAGCTCGCGGGCCAGCAACTGCGCGGCGCCACGAATGCCGCCGAGCGGGTTCTTGATTTCGTGGGCCAAGCCGCGCACCAGCATCTTGGTGGTTTCCTGCTTGCTCAACTGGGCTTCTTCCTTGGTGATGCGCAGCAGGCGGTCACGCGGGTGCACCTCCAGCAGCAGCAAGGTGTTGCCCTGGTGCAGGATCGGTGTCACGGCGTAGTCGACGGTGATGGCCTGCCCGGTCAGCGAAGTCAGTTGCGCTTCGCGCTTGGTGAACGGGTGCGCCTGTTCGACGGCCTGACGCAGCGAGTTGAGCGCCTCGGTCGACTCGGTAAACAGCTCACTGATGAACTGCCCGTGGCTGCGCTGCCCGCTGACGGCCAGCAGCATCTCCGCAGCCGGGTTCATGTAGTCCAGGCGCAGCTCGGCGTTGAGCAGGAGCGTGGCCGTGGTCAGGTTGTCCAGAAGCAGACGGTGCTGTGCATCGCTGATGGTCATAAGGCGTCGTTGACCTCTTTTGGCGCTTGCCGGGCATGGCGGTGAGCATGGCCGGCGCGCAGTGTATCCGCTGATGCCAGTCTCTCTTCACTTAGAAAATGCAAGAAACAAACCAAGGCTCCGAAAAGAAGCGGGATTGCTTCAGAAAGACCTGAATTTGCGCTTATTCGGACCAGAATGTTCTGGTTTACCGTTTCACGTGACCTGTTTTGGGGTGCATAGCGACCCGTCGCATGCTGCCATGCACCAATATAGAGCATCGATGCGCTTAGCGATTGACGCACAGTTGCGGGTGGCGCGGACCAATGCCTGATGGCGTGACAGCTGGCAAGGTCGAGGTGCTGGTCAATGCTATCCAGTAATGGAAGAAACTCAGGATGCAAAGGTGCGGGTGCGTGGCAGCCGAGCAGGCCGAGTGCGATTGGCCTAGGGGCATGGTGATCTCCTTGTGCATGGAGACCTGATTGTGGACAGCCGGGCAATTCCCGCTTGTAGGGCGCGCCCGATCTGGGTGAATGAAAAACAAAAACGGCCTTCAGAAGAAGGCCGTTTGCGGTGACTTGATCGACGCCAGGCGTCGATCAGATCAGCAGCTGTAGTACAGCTCGTATTCCAGCGGGTGCACGAAGGTGCGGACCTTGATTTCTTCTTCCGATTTCAGCTCGATGAAGGCATCGATGAAGTCGTCGGAGAACACGCCGCCCTTGGTCAGGAACGCACGGCCTTTATCCAGCTCTTCCAGGGCTTCTTTCAGGCTGCCGCAGACTTGCGGGATGTCTTTAGCCTCTTCAGGCGGCAGATCGTACAGGTTCTTGTCGGCAGCATCGCCTGGGTGAATCTTGTTCTGGATGCCGTCCAGGCCAGCCATCAGCAGGGCCGCGAAGGCCAGGTACGGGTTGGCCGATGGGTCCGGGAAGCGCGCTTCGATACGGCGGGCTTTCGGGCTGCCAACGTAAGGAATGCGGATCGAGGCGGAACGGTTGCGCGCCGAGTAGGCCAGCATTACCGGTGCTTCGAAGCCTGGGACCAGACGCTTGTAGGAGTTGGTCGACGGGTTGGTGAAGCCGTTCAGGGCCTTACCGTGCTTGATGATGCCGCCGATGAAGTACAGGGCGGTGTCGGACAGGCCGGCATAGCCTTCGCCCGAGAAGGTGTTCTTGCCTTCTTTCCAGATCGACATGTGCACGTGCATGCCCGAGCCGTTGTCGCCGTACAGTGGCTTCGGCATGAAGGTAGCGGTACGGCCGTAAGCGTCGGCAACGTTGTGCACGACGTATTTCAGGGCCTGTACTTCGTCAGCTTTCTTCACCAGGGTGTTGAACTTGACGCCGATTTCGTTCTGGCCGGCAGTCGCCACTTCGTGGTGGTGAACTTCGACGATCTGGCCCATTTCTTCCAGTGCGTTGCACATGGCAGTACGGATTTCGTGGTCGTGGTCGAACGGCGGAACCGGGAAGTAGCCGCCTTTCACGCCTGGACGGTGGCCTTTGTTGCCGCCTTCCACGTCTGCGCCAGTCATCCACGAGCCCTGCTCGGAGAAGATCTTGAACATCGAGCCGGAGATGTCCGACTGGAACTTCACTTCGTCGAAGATGAAGAACTCAGGCTCTGGGCCGGCGAATACGGTGTCACCGATGCCGGTGCTCTTCAGGTACTCTTCGGCGCGCTTGGCGATTGCACGTGGGTCGCGATCGTAGCCCTGCATGCTCGACGGGTCGACGATGTCGCAGGTGATGATCAGGGTCGGTTCTTCGGTGAACGGGTCCAGTACGGCAGTGTCGTCGACCGGCATCAGGATCATGTCGGAAGCTTCGATGCCTTTCCAGCCTGCGATGGAGGAACCGTCGAACATTTTGCCGACTTCGAAGAAGTCTTCGTCCAGGCCATCACGCGCTGGCATGGTCACGTGATGCTGAATGCCCTTGGTGTCCGTGAAACGCAGATCAATCCACTTGACGTCATGATCTTTGATGAGTTGAACCGACTTCGACATGTTGTCCTCCGGAGGGTCTAGAGCGCGGTGGGCCGCTGCCCTGTAAAAAGGGTGTTGCCGGGCGCGGATAGTCGGCCAAGCTTACCTGCCTCACAAGGGAGCAAATTGCATGCCAGTGCCCGAAAATGGCGAGGCCGGGATAAAAGGGGGCGTTTGCGGGCATTTGCTGCGTCGGTGACGGGCAAAAGCGCACCTTTAGGAGGCAGAAATGGAGTGCAGGGCACCAAATGAGTGCACAGCTTTAAAGGCGTGCTTTTTTTGAGGGCCTCATGGCGGATAGCGCCGTTCCTGCAAGGAGTGCGCGACGCCGAAAAGGTCTGCGGCCCGTGCAGAGGCGGTTTTATCCGCCATGAGGCCGGCACAGGGGCCGCAAATCCCGCCTCCTGCATTTATCTCAAACCGCCTGATCAAAAGTTGGTCAAATCCTGAGCAATTTCCGCTATAATTCGCGCCCCTCATTTTCGGCAGGCCCTGCGCGCGCTGTTAAACCAATGAAACTTATCGTCAAAGTCTTCCCAGAGATCACCATCAAGAGCCGGCCGGTGCGCAAGCGCTTCATCCGCCAGCTCAGCAAGAACATCCGCAACGTGCTCAAGGACCTCGATCCTGAGCTCGCGGTCGATGGTGTCTGGGACAATCTCGAAGTGGTCACCCGCGTCGAGGACGAGAAGGTCCAGCGCGAGATGATCGAGCGCCTGTCCTGCACGCCGGGTATCACCCACTTCCTGCAGGTCGAGGAATACCCGCTGGGCGACTTCGACGATATCGTCGCCAAGTGCAAGCAGCACTTCGGCCACCTGCTGGCCGGCAAGCACTTCGCCGTGCGCTGCAAGCGCGGCGGCCACCATGACTTCACCTCGATGGATGTCGACCGCTACGTCGGTAGCCAGTTGCGCCAGCAGTGCGGCGCGGCCGGCATCGAGCTGAAGAAGCCGGAAGTGCTGGTGCGCATCGAAATCCGCAACCAGCGCCTGTACGTGATCCACAACCAGCACCAGGGCATCGGCGGCTACCCGCTGGGCGCCCTGGAGCAGACCCTGGTATTGATGTCCGGTGGCTTCGACTCCACCGTGGCGGCCTACCAGATGATGCGCCGTGGCCTGATGACCCACTTCTGCTTCTTCAACCTCGGCGGCCGTGCCCACGAACTGGGCGTGATGGAAGTGGCCCACTTCCTGTGGAAAAAGTACGGCAGCAGCCAGCGCGTGCTGTTCATCAGCGTGCCGTTCGAAGAAGTGGTCGGCGAGATCCTCAACAAGGTCGACAACAGCTACATGGGCGTGACCCTCAAGCGCATGATGCTGCGCGGCGCGGCGCATATGGCCGACCGTCTGCAAATCGACGCGCTGGTGACCGGCGAGGCGATCTCTCAGGTATCGAGCCAGACGCTGCCGAACCTGTCGATCATCGATTCGGCCACCGACAAGCTGGTGCTGCGCCCATTGCTGGCGAGCCACAAGCAGGACATCATTGACCAGGCCAACGAAATCGGCACCGCCGACTTCGCCAAGCACATGCCTGAGTATTGCGGTGTGATCTCGGTAAACCCGACCACTCACGCCAAGCGTCACCGCATGGAGCATGAAGAGAAGCAATTCGACATGGCCGTGCTGGAGCGCGCCCTCGAACGCGCCAAGTTCATCTCGATCGACCACGTGATCGACGAGCTGGGCAAGGACATCGAGGTTGAAGAAGTCAGCGAAGCGCTGCCAGGCCAGATCGTCATCGACATCCGTCACCCCGACGCCCAGGAAGACGAGCCATTGGAGCTCGAAGGCATCGAAGTCCAGGTGATGCCGTTCTACGCGATCAACAGCAAGTTCAAGCAGCTGGATGAAAGCCGCCAGTACTTGCTCTATTGCGACAAGGGTGTGATGAGCCGTTTGCACGCACACCACCTGCTCAGTGAGGGACATGCCAATGTGCGTGTTTATCGTCCGACATAAGACGCCAGGGCTGTATGGCGGCAGCATCCGCCATCGCCCTCCCGACCGCCGGGCCCGCTGAGCCTTTTAACTTCATATTGGCCGCCTAGACTGGCGGCAACCGAATCCTCTGATCGAGATACAGTTGTGATCGAAAATCTGCGTAACATCGCCATCATCGCCCACGTTGACCATGGTAAAACCACCCTGGTCGACAAACTCCTGCGCCAGTCCGGCACCCTGGAGCGTAACGAGCTCAACGACGAGCGCGTCATGGACTCCAACGACCAGGAAAAAGAGCGCGGCATTACCATTCTGGCGAAAAACACCGCCATCAACTGGAACGGCTACCACATCAACATCGTCGACACCCCCGGCCACGCCGACTTCGGTGGCGAGGTTGAGCGTGTAATGTCGATGGTCGACTCCGTGCTGCTGCTGGTCGACGCCCAAGACGGCCCGATGCCGCAAACCCGCTTCGTGACCAAAAAGGCTTTCGAAGCTGGCCTGAAGCCGATCGTCGTGATCAACAAGGTCGACCGTCCGGGCGCGCGTCCTGACTGGGTTCTGGACCAGATCTTCGACCTGTTCGACAACCTCGGCGCCACCGACGAACAGCTGGACTTCAAAGTCGTCTACGCCTCGGCCCTGAACGGCATTGCCGGCCTGGACCACACCGAAATGGGCGAAGACATGACTGCCCTGTACCAGGCTGTCATCGACCACGTTCCAGCGCCAGCTGTTGACCGTGACGGCCCGTTCCAGATGCAGATCTCCGCACTGGACTACAACAGCTTCCTGGGCGTGATCGGTGTTGGCCGTATTGCCCGTGGTCGCGTCAAGCCGAACACCCCGGTTGTCGCCATCGACGCTGACGGCAAGAAGCGTAACGGCCGTATCCTCAAGCTGATGGGCCACCACGGCCTGCACCGCGTCGATGTCGAAGAAGCCCAAGCTGGCGACATCGTCTGCATCAGCGGTTTCGACGAGCTGTTCATCTCCGACACCCTGTGCGACCCGACTGCCGTTGAGGCGATGAAGCCGCTGACCGTTGACGAGCCTACCGTTTCGATGACCTTCCAGGTCAACGACTCGCCGTTCTGCGGCAAGGAAGGCAAGTTCGTCACCAGCCGTAACATCAAGGACCGTCTGGACAAGGAACTGCTGTACAACGTTGCCCTGCGCGTTGAGGAAACCGACTCCCCAGACAAGTTCAAGGTCTCGGGCCGTGGCGAGCTGCACCTCTCGGTACTGATCGAAACCATGCGTCGCGAAGGCTTCGAGCTGGCCCTGGGCCGTCCGGAAGTGATCATCCGTGAAGTGGACGGCGTGAAGCAGGAACCGTTCGAAAACGTCACCATCGACATCCCTGAAGAATCTCAGGGCAAGGTCATGGAAGAGATGGGTCTGCGTAAAGGCGACCTGACCAACATGGTCCCGGATGGCAAGGGCCGTGTACGCCTGGAGTACAACATCCCGGCTCGTGGTCTGATCGGTTTCCGTAACCAGTTCCTGACCCTGACCAACGGTGCAGGCATCCTGACTTCGATCTTTGATCGCTACGACACCGTGAAGTCCGGCCACATGTCCGGCCGTCAGAACGGCGTACTGGTTTCGGTCGAAACCGGCAAGGCGCTGACCTACTCGCTGGAAACCCTGCAGGCGCGTGGCAAGCTGTTTGTCGAGCACGGTCAAGAGATCTACAACGGTCAAATCGTCGGCCAGAACAGCCGCGACAACGACCTGGGCGTCAACCCTACCAAGGGCAAGAAGCTCGACAACATGCGTGCTTCGGGTAAAGACGAAGTCATCGCACTGGTTCCGCCTGTTCGCTTCACCCTGGAACAGGCTCTGGAATACATCCAGGAAGACGAGCTGTGCGAAGTCACGCCGAAGTCCATCCGTCTTCGCAAGAAGATCCTGGACGAAAGCGAGCGTACCCGCGCTGCGAAGAAAGCCAAGAACAGCTGAGTTAGCTGTGGCTGAATGAAAACGCCCCCGGTCGAAAGGCCGGGGGCGTTTTTGTTTGTCTGCGCTTGCTGTAGCAGCTTTACGCGCGAAGAGGCCAGTACAGGCTAACGATCAGCGCGCGGCTGCCTTGGGCTTGTATGCACAGTAACCCGGCCGCGGCCCGATCTTCGGGTGATTGCGGCAGGTATCCGGGCGCTTGTCATAAATGGTGCACAGGCGGCTCTTACGATCCAGATACATGCAGTCGTTGTTGCTCATCCGGGTCAGGGTGAAGATCCCCGACTTCTGGTTGAAGCGTTCGATGATGCCTTCCTTCTGCAGGCGTTTAGCCACGTTCTTCGGCGGCTCGTCCTTTTCGAACTCGTCCACCACGCCGATGCGGATCAGGTCTTTGATCTTCACTTCCACGGGCAGCGTGCAGCAGGTCGAATGGCAGCCTCCGCACATGTGGCTGGCATAGCGTTGCCAGGTTTCCAGGCGGTCGACTTCGGCCGCGGCAATCAGGGTCGTTTTCATCGTTATAGGTGGTGGATCACGGTCTTGGGGCGCGCGATGATACCGGAGTTGTTCAATTTGTGAACAACCTTTTGCCGGATTGGCAAAGTGGGCATGAAAACTGCGAACCGAGACTGTCACTCCCTGTCGAAGGGACTAGTCTCAACACTCTCTCTGCGCTTTCGTCAATTTGCCCGAGGATGCCGCATGTCCCAGGAACCCAACGCACGTGATGCCGAGGTGGCCGATTTTCGCGCCGCGGTACTGGACAAGCTGACCTACGCGGTCGGCAAGGACCCGGAGCACGCCTTCGACCACGACTGGTTCGAGGCCATTGCCCTGGCCGCCCGCGATCACATGGTCGATCACTGGATGGATCACACCCGTCAGGCTTACCGACGCAGCCAGAAGCGGGTTTATTACCTCTCGCTGGAATTCCTGATCGGACGCCTGCTTTACGACAGCCTGAGCAACCTGGGCTTGCTGGATATCGCCCGCGATGCTCTGGAAGGGCTGGATGTGGACCTGGAGCGCATACGCCTGCTCGAACCCGATGCGGCGTTGGGCAATGGCGGCCTGGGCCGCCTGGCGGCGTGCTTCATGGAGAGCATGTCGACCTTGGGCATCGCCGCCCACGGTTACGGCATCCGCTATGAACACGGGCTGTTCCGCCAGGCCGTGGTCGATGGCTGGCAGCAGGAGCAGACCGAAAACTGGCTGGATTTCGGCAACCCGTGGGAGTTCGAGCGCGCCGAGGTAATCTACCCAATCAGCTTTGGCGGCAGCGTCGAAACGCTGCAGGGCGCCAACGGCGCGCAGCGTCAGGTGTGGTCGCCGGGCGAGACGGTGCGGGCGGTAGCCTACGACACGCCAGTGGTCGGCTGGCGCGGGTCCTGCGTCAATACCCTGCGGCTGTGGCGTGCGCGGGCGCTGGAAGAACTGCACCTGGAGCGTTTCAACGCCGGTGATCACCTGGGCGCGGTGGCCGAAGTGGCGCGGGCCGAGAGCATCTCGCGGGTGCTTTACCCGGCCGACAGCACCGAGGCCGGCCAGGAGCTGCGCCTGCGTCAGGAATACTTCTTCGTGTCGGCGTCGCTGCAAGACCTGCTGCGGCGTCACCTGAACATGCACAAGGACCTGCTCAACCTGCCGGATGCCGCGGCTATCCAGCTCAACGACACGCACCCGTCGATTGCCGTGGCCGAGCTGATGCGGCTGTTGGTCGACCAGCATGAAATTCCGTGGGATAAGGCCTGGGAGCTGACCGTCGGCACCTTGGCCTACACCAACCACACGCTGTTGCCAGAGGCGCTGGAAACCTGGCCGGTGGCGTTGATGGAGCGCATGCTGCCGCGGCACATGCAGATCATCTACCTGATCAACGCCTTCCATATCGATGCCCTGCGCGCCAAAGGCCTGCATGACTTCGACGTGTTGCGCGCAGTGTCGCTGATCGAGGAAGACAACGGCCGCCGGGTACGCATGGGCAACCTGGCGTTCCTTGGCTCGCACAGCGTCAACGGGGTATCGGCGCTGCACAGCAAACTGATGAAAAGCTCGGTGTTCGCCGAGCTGCACAAGCTTTACCCGCAACGGATCAACAACAAGACCAACGGCATCACCTTCCGCCGCTGGCTGTATCAGGCCAACCCGCAACTGACGGCGATGCTGGTGGAGGCCCTGGGCCCGGAGCTGCTGGACGACCCCGAAGGGCGCTTGGCCGAGTTGGTGCCGTTCGCCGACAAGAGTGGCTTTCGCAAAGCGTTCGCCGCGCAGCGTTTGCACAGCAAGCGTGCCCTGGCCAGCATCATCCAGGAACGCGTGGGCGTCACGGTCAACCCCGAGGCGCTGTTCGACGTGCAGGTCAAGCGCATCCACGAGTACAAGCGCCAGCTGCTCAACCTGCTGCATACCGTGGCGCTGTACCAGGCCATCCGTAACGATCCGGGCACCAACTGGGTCCCGCGGGTGAAGATCTTTGCCGGCAAGGCCGCGGCCAGCTACCACCAGGCCAAGCTGATCATCAAGCTGGCCAACGACATCGCCCGGGTGGTCAACAACGACCCCACGGTGCGCGGCCTGCTCAAGGTGGTGTTCCTGCCCAACTACAACGTCAGCCTGGCCGAGAGCATCATCCCGGCGGCGGACCTGTCGGAGCAGATCTCCACGGCCGGCTACGAGGCCTCGGGCACCAGCAACATGAAGTTCGGCCTCAACGGTGCGTTGACCATCGGTACGTTGGACGGTGCCAACGTGGAGATGTGCGAACAGGTGGGCGCCGACAACATGTTCATTTTCGGCCTGACCGCGCAGCAGGTCGAGGCGCGCAAGCGTGCCGGTGATTTTGGGGCCAGTGCCGCGATAGCCGCCTCCAACCGCTTGAACGATGTGCTGCAGGCGATCCGCAGTGGTGTGTTTTCACCGGACGACCCTGGGCGCTATATGGGGTTGATCGATGGCCTGGTGGCCTATGACCGCTTCCTTGTCTGTGCAGACTTCGATGCCTACTGGGATGCCCAGCGACGGGTCGAGGAGCTGTGGCATACACCGCAGGAGTGGTGGCGCATTGCAGTGCTGAACACGGCGCGGATGGGCTGGTTCTCTTCGGACCGTACCATTCGCGAGTACGCGACTGATATCTGGAAGGCGCTGGATTGAGTGCTGGGGCCGCGCAGCGGCCCATTCGCCGGCAAGCCGGCTCCCACCACATCGTAGCTCAGTAGAGTCTGTGGGAGCCGGCGTGCCGGCGATTGGGCTGCATGGCAGCCCCAACTGACCACCGGCCAGGCCATGGCTGAACTACCGACCTAAAGTGCCGTCTGACTGCCCAGCGAGTCTCTTTGCTCGCTAGCATTCAACTCTCCCTGTAAACTGCGGGGGTTTTCTCCCCCCAATCCGTTCGGAGCCATACATGTCCCGCGTTACCCTGAGTCGCTATCTGATTGAGCAGACCCGCAGCAACAATACTCCTGCCGATCTGCGCTTCCTGATCGAAGTGGTGGCGCGTGCGTGCAAGGAAATCAGCCACCATGTGTCCAAGGGCGCCCTCGGTGGCGTGCTGGGCAGCATGGGCACCGAGAACGTGCAGGGCGAAGTGCAGAAGAAGCTGGACGTGATCTCCAACGACATCTTGCTCGAAGCCAACGAGTGGGGCGGCCACCTGGCTGGCATGGCGTCCGAAGAAATGGACAACGCCTACCAGATCCCGGGCAAATACCCGAAAGGTGCCTACCTGCTGGTCTTCGACCCGCTGGACGGCTCGTCGAACATCGACGTCAACGTTTCGGTCGGCACCATCTTCTCGGTACTGCGTTGCCCTAACCAGTACCTGAGCCAGAACGAGAGCCTCAACGAAGAAGCCTTCCTGCAGCCAGGCACCGAGCAGGTCGCCGCCGGTTACGCCATCTACGGCCCGCAGACCATGCTGATCCTGACCCTGGGCAACGGCGTCAAGGGCTTCACCCTGGACCGTGAACTGGGCAGCTTCGTCCTGACCCACGAGAACATCCAGGTCCCGGCAACCACCGCCGAGTTCGCCATCAACATGTCCAACCAGCGCCACTGGGAAGCCCCGGTACAGCGCTACGTGGGCGAGCTGCTGGCCGGTGAGACCGGGCCGCTGAAAAAGAACTACAACATGCGCTGGATCGCCTCGATGGTGGCTGACGTGCACCGCATCCTCACCCGTGGCGGCCTGTTCATGTACCCGCGCGACGCCCGCGAGCCGAGCAAGCCGGGCAAGCTGCGCCTGATGTACGAAGCCAACCCGATGTCGTTCATCATCGAGCAGGCTGGCGGCGCCTCCACCAACGGTTACGATCGCATCCTCGACATCAAGCCAGAGAGCCTGCACCAGCGCGTGTCGGTCATCCTCGGCTCGAAGGAAGAGGTCGAGCGCGTCACCGCCTATCACAAGGAGTAAGTCATGCTCGCACCTTGGCAGCCGTTGCTGGAGTGGTGGTTCGGTTGGGGGACCAGTCCCCAGGCCGTGGCTGACGAGAAGAGCACGCTGTGGTTCGGCAAGCATCACGATGCCGAAGCCCAGGCGGTGTTCGGCGAGCTGGTCGAGCATGCCCTGGCGGGCGGGCTCGACGAGTGGCAGCAGAGCCCCCAGGGCTGGCTTGGCCTGCTGATCCTGCTGGACCAGCTACCGCGCATGATCTACCGCGATACGCCGCGCGCCTTTGAAGGCGACCGGCGTGCCCAGGTGGTGGCGCTGCAGGGTTTGCAAAAGGGCTGGGACTACCAGCTGCTGCCGATTCAGCGGGTATTCGTGCTGCTGGTGCTGGAGCATGCCGAGGTGCTGGACTGGCAGAACCTGAGCGTCGAGCGCTATCAGGTGCTGCTCGATGAGCAGCCTGAAGCCCATCGGCGCTTGTTCGAAGGCTTCCTCGATTACGCCGAGCAGCACCAGCGGGTGATTGCCCGGTTCGGGCGCTTCCCGCATCGCAACCTGATGCTGGAGCGGCCGAGCACCAGTGAAGAGATGGACTTTTTGCTGGAGCCTGGTTCCAGGTTCTGAGTAATGAATGGGGCCGCATTAGCGGCCCCATTGGTTTCAGATCCTGAAGCTCCCCACCAGGTGCTTCAACCGCTCGACTTGGCGCTCCAGGTCGGTGCAGGCACGCAAGGTGCTCTGCAGGTTCTGCACCCCTTCCTGATTCAACGTATTGATCTCGGTGATGTCGACATTGATCGACTCGACCACGGCCGTCTGTTCTTCCGTGGCGGTCGCGACCGACTGGTTCATCCCGTCGATCTCGCCAATGCGCTGGGTCACGCTGCCCAGCCGCTCGCCCGCCTGGTTGGCGATCCCCACGCTGTGGTCGCTGTGCTGGCGGCTCTGGTTCATGGTGCTGACCGCCACCTGGGCACCGGCCTGCAGCTCTTCGATCAGGCGCTGCACCTGCTGCGCCGACTCCTGGGTACGGTGGGCCAGGTTGCGCACCTCGTCGGCGACCACCGCGAAACCACGCCCGGCCTCACCGGCACGGGCCGCTTCGATCGCAGCGTTCAGCGCCAGCAGGTTGGTTTGCTGGGAAATACCAGTGATCACATCGAGAATCTGGCCGATGTTGGCGGTGTGAGCATTGAGCGTCTCGATGTTGCCGCACGAATCGCTGATGCGCGCCGACAACTGGTTCATCACATCGATGGTGCGCCCCACCACCTGCTGGCCATCTTCGGCCAGGCCGCGGGCCTCACTGGAGTGCTGCGAGGCCAGCGCCGCATTCTGGGCGATCTCCTGCGCGGCGGCGCCGAGCTGGTTGATGGCCGCAGCCACGCTGCTGGTGCGGCTGGACTGCTGGTCGGCATTGGTGATCGAGGCATTCGAAGCGCTTACCACCTGGGTCGCTACCGCGTTGACCTGGCCGGTGGCCGAGGCCACTTCGCGGATCGACTCGTGAATACGCTCGACAAAACGGTTGAACGACTGGCCAAGGCTGCCGAACTCATCCTGGGCATGAATGGTCAGGCGCCGGGTCAGGTCGCCTTCGCCTTCGGCGATGTCATGCATGGCGCGGCCCATCAGGTGCAGGGGTTCCATCAGCACACGGATCAGCAGGCCGAGCAGGGCGATGATCACCAGCACTGCGATCAGCGTCGCAACCAGGGCCGAGGTGCGCAGCTCGCTGAGCATGGCGAACGCGGCGTCCTGGTCGACCACCAGGGCGACGTACCAGTCTGCTGAAGGCACGCCGTCGACGTGGGTGAAGCTGATGAACTGCTTGCGCCCGTCCAGTTCCACTTCCTTCAGGCCATTGCCGATGCGTGGCGTACCGGCAGGGTAGACGTCACCCAGGGTCTTGAGCGCCAGGTCAGCCTTGGGGTGGATGAGAATCTTGCCTTCGCCGTTAACGATGAACGCGTGGCCGTGGCCATCGAAGTCGAGGGTGTTGATCAGGTTGCTGATGGTTTGCAGGTCGGTGTCGACGCCGCTGACGCCAATCACTCGGCCCGCTTGATGCACCGGGGTGGCCAGGGTGATTACCAGTCTGCCGGCTGAAGCCGAGATGTACGGCTCGGTCACGATGGTGCGGTTGGCGGCGCTGGCTGCCTTGTACCAGCCGCGGGTGCGGGGGTCGTAGTCGGCGGCGCGGTTGCCGACCGGTACCGATTGCATGCTGCCGTCCTGGCCGCCGAAATAGGTGAGCTGGAAGTTGCCGGCATACACCGGCAGCGCCAGGCTGCGGTCCAGGCTGGGCTTGCCGGGGCCGTCGACGGCAATCTGTTGCGCCAGCGAGTCGAGCAGCTGGATGCGGCTGTCGAGCCAGTTGCGGATGTTGCCGGCGGTTAGGCTGCCGAGGTCCTGCAGGTTGGTCTGGGTATCGCTGCGCAGGGACTGGCGTTGGCGGTAGTCGTTGAACAGCACGAAACAGGTAAACGCGACGGCCACCACCAGGGCGGCGGCCAGCAGGATCTTGTGGCTGAACTTCAGGTTCTTGGTCATTTTTTGTGATCTGCACAAGGCAAGGCGGAGGAGGGGCTGCGACCACGCGTCACAGCGTGCTCGCTGTGTCGACGCGGCCCGGCAAAACATTAATCGTTTGCGCAGCGCCAACCGACCAACGGTGTAGAACGAAAAGGGGGTTGCAAGGGAACCAGGGAGGGATTTTCCCGTCGAAGGTCACTGCAGGCCACTCGCCTGCATCCACCTTCCAGGAGTGTCCCTTCATGTCGTTGCGTTCCCTCGCCCTGTTGTCTTTGTGCGTCGTCCTGACTGCGTGCAGCAAGATCAATCAGGAAAACTACTCCAAGCTCAAGGCCGGCATGAACAAGGCCGAGGTCGAGCAACTGCTCGGCACGCCCACCGAGTGCTCTGGCGCACTGGGCATGAGCAGCTGCACCTGGGGGGACGAGAAGAGCTTCATCAGCGTGCAGTACGCGGCTGACAAGGTATTGATGTACTCAGGGCAGGGCCTCAAATGACGCGTCTGCACCTGCTGCTGGGGTTGTGCCTGGTGATGCTGTTGGGTGGCTGCGCCACTTCGGCCAACGACCCGCTGGCGCCGAAGACTGCCGGTAACGTCGACCTCAAGCGGTACCAGGGCAAATGGTACGAACTGGCACGATTGCCGATGCCTTACCAAAGCGAATGTGCTCAGTCCGAGGCGCATTACAACCTCAAGCCTGACGGCTCGTACGGGGTATTGAACCGCTGCCGGACGATGGGTGACGAATGGCTGCGTGCCGAAGGCCACGCCAACATCCAGGAGCCGGGGCATACCGACAGGCTGTGGGTCGAGTTCGACAACTGGTTCAGCCGCCTGGTACCGGGCCTGACCAAGGGCGAATACTGGATCCTGTACGTGGACGATCGTTACCGCACGGCCATCGTCGGCAGTCCGGACCGCAAGTACCTGTGGATATTGTCGCGCACGCCGTCATTGCCGGCGTGGGAGCGCGAGAACCTGCTGGCCAAGGCCCGCCAGCAGGGCTACGACACCAGCCGCCTGATCTGGCGAATGGCGGACAAGCAGATCGTGCAGATGCATTGAACTGTCAGTACCGGCCTCATCGCCGGCAAGCCGGCCCCCGCGGGTACAACGCCGTTCTTCAGGGCGTGCTATTCCTGTGGAGCCGGCTTGCCAACGATGAGGCCGGTACAAGCAACCGCTAGCCCAGCAATTGCCGCAATACCTCAACAAACGCTTGGGCGCTTTGCGCTTCTTGCCCGTGCCGCCCCTGGCGCACCACCCACTGCCCATTGACCATCACATCACGTACCTGGCGATCGCCCCCGGCGAACAGCCAGCGATTGAGGATGGCATCACCATCGGCCATGGCGATATACGGGTCCTGGCCATCGAGCACCAGCCAGTCGGCACGTTTGCCCACCGCCAGTTCGCCAATGGGTTGGCCCAACGCCTGCGCACCCCCAGCCAGTGCCGCGTCATACAAGGTACGCCCGACCATCGGCTGATTCTCCCGGTACAGCCTGTTGCGGCGCTGGTCGCGCAGGCGCTGGCCGTATTCCAGCCAGCGCAGCTCCTCGACCACGCTCAGTGACACATGGCTGTCGGAGCCAATACCCATGCGCCCACCCTGGGCCAGGTAGTCGACTGCCGGGAAGATCCCGTCACCCAGGTTGGCCTCGGTGGTCAAGCACAGCCCGGCCACGGCGCCACTGCGGGCCATGGCTGCGACTTCGTCGGTGTGTGCATGGGTGGCATGCACCAGGCACCAGCGCGCATCCACCGGCACATGCTCATACAGCCATTGCAGGGGGCGCAGGCCGCTCCAGGCCAGGCAGTCGTCGACTTCCTTCTGTTGTTCGGCGATATGAATATGGATCGGGCACTGTTGATTGCCGGCAGCCAGTACCTCGTGGATCTGCCTGGGCGTGACCGCGCGCAACGAGTGGAAGCACAACCCAAGCTGCTGCGCGGGTTGCGCCGCCAGCATCGGGGCCAGCTGCGCTTGCAGCTGCAGGTACTGCTCGGTGGAATTGATGAAGCGCCGTTGCCCTTCGTTGGGCGCCTGGCCGCCGAAACCGGCGTGGCTGTAGAGCACTGGCAGCAGGGTCAGGCCGATGCCACTGCTGGCCGCAGCGGCGCTGATGCGGCGCGACAGCTCAGCTGGGTCGGAGTAGGGCTTGCCCGCCTGGTCATGGTGCACATAGTGAAACTCGGCGACCGAGGTGTAGCCGGCCTTGAGCATCTCGATGTACAGCTGTTGGGCGATGACCTGCAGCTGTTCCGGGGTGATCTTGCCAACCAGGCGGTACATCAGCTCGCGCCAGGTCCAGAAGCTGTCGTTGGGGTTGCCCGCCACTTCCGCCAGGCCCGCCATGGCGCGTTGAAACGCATGCGAGTGCAGGTTTGGCATGCCCGGCATCACAGGCCCGTGCAAGCGCTCGGCGCCCTCAGGGGTGGCATCGGCCTCGACCGCAGCCAGGTAGCCATCATTGGCCACCTCGAAGCGGACATTGTGGGCCCAACCGTTGGGCAGGAGGGCACGTTCGGCGTAATAGGCGGGCATTGCGCTTTCCTGTTTTTTTTGACTTGTATATACATATACAGCCGTTTGCCTGCCGGGTAAACTCCGGCAAGCTACCGCTCACTCCATTCGCACAAGGATCAAACGCCGTGCCGACACCTCCTGTCTCCGCGCTGGTAGCCCAGATGGGCGAGGGCCCGGCGCCGCTGTACGCCCGGGTCAAACAGATGATCGTCCAGCAGATCGAGAATGGCACCTGGCCGCCCCACCACCGGGTGCCGTCAGAGAGCGAGCTGGTCAGCCAGCTGGGTTTCAGCCGCATGACCATCAACCGTGCGTTGCGTGAACTCACCGCTGAGGGGCTGCTGGTACGCATGCAGGGCGTCGGCACTTTCGTTGCCGAGCCCAAGTCCCGTTCGGCATTGTTCGAGGTCAACAACATCGCTGATGAGATCGCCGCGCGTGGCCACCAGCATAGCTGCCAGGTGATCACCCTGACCGAGGAAGCGGCCGGCTCCGAACGCGCCCTGGCCCTGGACATGCGCGAAGGCCAGCGGGTGTTCCATTCGTTGATCGTGCATTACGAAAACGGCGTGCCGGTGCAGATCGAAGACCGCTACGTCAACGCGCAGATCGCTCCGGACTACCTCAAGCAGGACTTCACCCGGCAGACGCCCTACGCCTATCTGTCCCAGGTGGCACCGCTGACCGAGGGCGAGCACGTGGTCGAAGCCATCCTCGCCGAGCCCGACGAGTGTCAATTGCTGCAGATCGAGCCTGGCGAGCCGTGCCTTTTGATCCGGCGTCGCACCTGGTCGGGCCGCCAGCCGGTGACCGCTGCACGGTTGATCCACCCCGGTTCCCGTCATCGCCTGGAAGGACGTTTCAGCAAATGAGCCAGCTGCAGTGGTTGCGCGCCAATGACTACCCGCGCATGCCGTGGAAGAACGGCGGTGGTTTTACCGCAGAGATCACCCGCGATGCGGGCGACGGGCTGGACGGCTTCGGCTGGCGCCTGTCGATTGCCGACATCGAGGCGTCCGGTGGCTTTTCCAGCTTTACCGGTTACCAGCGCATCATCACCGTGTTGCAGGGCGATGGCATGCGCCTGACGGTGGACGGCGAACACAGCCGGCCGCTTCTGCCGTTCGATGCCTATGCATTCAGTGGCGAGAGCCAGGTGAACTGCACCTTGCTGGGTGGGCCGATTCGTGACTTCAACCTGATTTATGCCCCGGGGCGTTACCGGGCAAGGCTGCAGTGGTTCAACGGGGGGAGTCGGCTGTTCAGTGCTGCCAGCAACGTGCTTGTGTTCAGTGCTCAGGCCGAACTTCAGGTGAGTATCGATGGGCAGGCGCAGCCGGCGCTGGGGCTGTATGACTGCTTGCAGTTGAGCGGTAACGACCGTCTGCTGGAGATGGACGTGCTGGGTCGCTGCTGTGTCATCGAGCTGACCCAGGTTTTCTAGTAATGCCGCAGGCCTCTCGCCGGCAAGCCGGCGAAGAGGCCTGTACAGCCAACATAAAAGTTACCCGGTAACGCTTCAAAACCGGCCACGCTGTTACCGATCGCCCCAAGATGGCGCAATGCCGTCTAGCTGCTCAGCCCCCTCTGCAATCCCCTCCCAGCGTTTCCCCATTTTCTGCACCCCTTGATCCACAAGGGCTCCACCTACCTTGCTGCGCCTGAAAAAAACACCCTCACACAACTTGGCAATCCAATTGCATATGCTTGTATGTACAAGTAAAGCCAAGTGCGCGAAAGTGGATAGGCCGTCCCCCTTCGCGCTGTACGCACCCGAGGAGCACTTTTCGTGACTGACAACAAACTCAACAAATTCCGTGACGTCGAGATCCGCGCCCCGCGTGGCAACAAGCTGACGGCCAAAAGCTGGCTGACCGAAGCGCCGCTGCGCATGCTGATGAACAACCTCGACCCGCAGGTTGCCGAAAACCCGAAAGAGCTGGTGGTGTATGGCGGCATTGGCCGCGCCGCGCGCAACTGGGCCTGCTATGACAAGATCGTCGAGAGCCTGACCCACCTCAATGACGATGAAACCCTGCTGGTGCAGTCGGGCAAGCCGGTCGGCGTGTTCAAGACCCACGCCAATGCCCCGCGCGTACTGATCGCCAACTCCAACCTGGTGCCGCACTGGGCCAACTGGGAACACTTCAACGAACTGGACGCCAAGGGCCTGGCCATGTACGGCCAGATGACCGCCGGCAGCTGGATCTACATCGGCAGCCAGGGCATCGTCCAGGGCACCTATGAAACCTTCGTCGAGGCTGGCCGCCAGCACTACGGCGGCAGCCTCAAGGGCAAGTGGGTACTGACGGCTGGCCTGGGCGGCATGGGCGGCGCCCAGCCACTGGCGGCGACCCTGGCCGGTGCCTGTTCGCTGAACATCGAATGCCAGCAGAGCCGCATCGACTTCCGCCTCGACACCCGCTATGTCGACGAACAAGCCAAGGACCTCGACGACGCCCTGGCGCGCATCGCCAAGTACACCGCCGAAGGCAAAGCCATCTCCATCGCCCTGCATGGCAACGCGGCCGAGATCCTGCCGGCGCTGGTCAAGCGTGGCGTGTGCCCGGACATGGTCACCGACCAGACCAGCGCTCACGACCCGCTCAACGGCTACCTGCCGGCGGGCTGGACCTGGGAGCAGTACCGCGACCGCGCGCAGACCGAGCCGGCCGCCGTGGTCAAGGCCGCCAAACAGTCCATGGCCGTGCATGTGCAGGCCATGCTGGACTTCCAGAAGCAAGGCGTGCCGACCTTCGACTACGGCAACAACATCCGCCAGATGGCCAAGGAGGAGGGCGTCACCAATGCCTTCGACTTCCCAGGCTTCGTCCCGGCCTACATCCGCCCGCTGTTCTGTCGTGGCATCGGCCCGTTCCGCTGGGCGGCGCTGTCCGGCGATGCCGAGGACATCTACAAGACCGACGCCAAGGTCAAGGAGCTGATCCCGGATGACGCCCACCTGCATCGCTGGCTGGACATGGCCCGCGAGCGCATCAGCTTCCAGGGCCTGCCGGCGCGTATCTGCTGGGTGGGCCTGGGCCTGCGCGCCAAGCTGGGCCTGGCGTTCAACGAAATGGTGCGCAACGGTGAGCTGTCGGCGCCGATTGTCATCGGCCGCGACCACCTCGACTCGGGCTCGGTGTCCAGCCCCAACCGCGAGACCGAAGCCATGCAGGACGGGTCGGACGCCGTGTCCGACTGGCCGCTGCTCAACGCGTTGCTGAACACCGCCAGCGGTGCCACCTGGGTGTCGCTGCACCACGGCGGCGGCGTAGGCATGGGCTTCTCGCAGCACTCTGGCATGGTGATCGTGTGCGACGGTACTGACGAAGCGGCCGAGCGGATCGCCCGCGTGCTGACCAACGACCCGGCCACCGGGGTGATGCGCCACGCGGATGCGGGTTACCAGATTGCGATCGATTGCGCCAAAGAGCAGGGGTTGAACCTGCCGATGATTACGGGCTGACAGGCCTCTGGGGCTGCTGCGCAGCCCCGCTCGGCCATTTTTCCTTGCAAGGACTGCCGATTTCCATTTTCAAGTTTGGGAGCGTCACGCAATGAAAACCAACAAGACCTTGCTTGCCTCGCTGTTCGCCCTCGGCCTGCTCGGCGCTGCCGGCAGCAGCCAGGCCGCCGGCTGGTGCGAGTCTGGCAAGCCGGTGAAGTTCGCCGGGCTGAACTGGGAAAGCGGCATGCTGCTGACCGACGTGATGCAATTCGTGCTGAAGAACGGCTACGGCTGCGAAACCGACAGCCTGCCCGGCAACTCCATCACCATGGAAAACGCCCTGGGCACCAATGACATCCAAGTGTTCGCCGAAGAGTGGGTCGGCCGCAGCGAGGTCTGGAAGAAGGCCGAGGCCGCCGGCAAGGTGGTAGGCGTCGGCGCCCCGGTGGTGGGCGCGGAGGAAGGCTGGTACGTGCCGCGCTACGTGATCGAGGGCGACGCCAAGCGCAAGCTCGAAGTCAAGGCGCCCGACCTCAAGAACGTGGCGGACCTGGCTAAATATGCCAGCGTGTTCAAGGACCAGGAAGAGCCGAGCAAAGGCCGCTTCTACAACTGCCCGGCCGGTTGGACCTGCGAACTGGACAACAGCAAGATGCTCAAGGACTACGGCCTGGAAAGCAGCTACACCAACTTCCGTCCCGGCACCGGCCCGGCCCTGGATGCCGCCGTGTTGTCCAGCTACAAACGCGGCGAGCCGATTCTCTTCTACTACTGGACACCGACCCCGCTGATGGGCCAGGTCGACCTGGTCAAGCTGCAGGAAAAAGACGGTGTGGACAAGTCCGTGTCGATCAAGGTCGGGCTGTCGAAAACCTTCCACGAACAAGCCCCAGAACTGGTCGCCGTGCTGGAAAAGGTCAACCTGCCGATCGACCTGCTGAACCAGAACCTGGCGCGCATGACCAAGGATCGGATCGAGTCGCCCGCACTGGCCAAGGTGTTCCTCAAGGAACATCCTGAAGTCTGGCAGGCCTGGGTCAGCGATGAGGCTGCCAAGAAGATCAACGCGGCGCTTTGAGCGTCCACAGCTGATGAGTGGAACCTATGTTTCCTGACAACCTGACATTCTCCATCGCCGACTGGGTCAACGGCTGGGTCGACGCCCTGGTGACCAACTATGGCGATGTGTTCCGGCACATCTCCGACACCCTGCTGTGGGCCATCGTCAGCCTCGAAGGCGTGCTGCGCGCCACACCGTGGTGGCTGATGCTCGGCGTGGTGGCGGTGATCGCCTGGCACGCCACCCGGCGCATCCTGCCCACGCTGGTGATTACCGGCCTGTTGTTCCTGGTCGGCGCCGTCGGCCTGTGGGACAAGCTGATGCAGACGCTGGCGCTGATGCTGGTGGCCACGCTGATCTCGGTGCTGGTGGGCATCCCGCTGGGCATCCTGTCGGCGCGCAGCAACCGCCTGCGCGCGGTGCTGATGCCATTGCTGGACATCATGCAGACCATGCCCAGCTTCGTGTACTTGATCCCGGTGCTGATGCTGTTCGGCCTGGGCAAGGTGCCGGCGATCTTCGCCACGGTGATCTACGCCGCGCCGCCACTCATCCGCCTGACCGACCTGGGGATTCGCCAGGTCGATGGCGAAGTGATGGAAGCGATCAATGCCTTCGGCGCCAACCGCTGGCAACAACTGTTCGGCGTGCAACTGCCGTTGGCCCTGCCAAGCATCATGGCCGGCATCAACCAGACCACCATGATGGCCCTGTCGATGGTGGTGATCGCCTCGATGATCGGCGCCCGTGGCCTGGGCGAGGACGTGCTGGTGGGCATCCAGACCCTCAACGTCGGCCGCGGCCTCGAAGCGGGCCTGGCCATCGTCATTCTCGCGGTGGTGATCGACCGCATTACCCAGGCCTATGGCCGGCCACGCCATGAGGTGAGCAAATGAGCACGCAGCCGATCAGCAAGATCGAGGTGAAGAACGTTTTCAAGATCTTCGGCGACCGTGCCGATGAGGCGTTGCGGTTGATCCGCAACAACCAGGGCAAAGAGCAGGTGCTGGCGCAGACCGGCTGTGTGGTCGGGGTCAACGACCTGTCGCTGTCCATCGGCAGCGGTGAGATCTTTGTCATCATGGGCCTGTCCGGCTCGGGCAAGTCGACCCTGGTGCGCCACTTCAACCGCCTGATCGACCCCACCAGCGGGCAGATCCTGGTCGATGGCGAGGACATCCTGCAGTACGACATGGAGGCCCTGCGCGAGTTTCGCCGGCGCAAGATCAGCATGGTGTTCCAGAGCTTCGGCCTGCTGCCGCACCGCAATGTGCTGGACAACGTCGCCTACGGCCTGAAGGTGCGCGGCGAGAGCAAGCAACTGTGCGCCGAGCGCGCCCAGCACTGGATCGAGACCGTGGGCCTGAAGGGCTACGAGAAGAAGTATCCGCACCAGCTGTCGGGAGGCATGCGCCAACGCGTCGGCCTGGCCCGGGCGCTGGCGGCGGACACCGACATCATCCTCATGGACGAGGCCTTCAGCGCCCTCGACCCATTGATCCGCGCCGAAATGCAGGACCAGTTGCTGGAGCTGCAGAAGACCCTGCACAAGACCATCGTGTTCATCACCCATGACCTGGACGAAGCCGTGCGCATCGGCAACCGCATTGCCATCCTCAAGGACGGCCGGCTGATCCAGGTGGGCACGCCGCACCAGATCCTCCACAACCCGGCCGACGAATACGTCGACCGCTTCGTCCAGCGCCGCGCGGTCGCGGTATGAGGGGCAGCATGTCGCACGTTGAAACCGTCACTTTCACCGGCGCCGCGCTGCGCTGGCAAGACATCGCTGCGGTGGCCCGCCAGGGCGCGCGCCTGGCGCTGGCGCCGCAGGTCTGGTCGCGCATCGACAATGCCCAGGCGATCGTCCGCCATATCGTCGAGAGCGGTGAGCGTGCCTACGGTGTGAACACCGGCCTGGGCGCGCTGTGCAATGTGTCGCTGCAGGGCGAGCAGCTCAGCCAGCTGTCGCGCAACACCTTGCTCAGCCACGCCTGTGGCGTTGGCCCGGCGCTGCCCGATGAGCAAACCCGAGCGATCATCTGCGCCGCCATCGCCAACTACAGCCACGGCAAGTCGGGTATCCAGCGCGGCGTCGTCGAGGCGCTGCTGGCGCTGCTCAATCACGGCATCACCCCGCAGGTGCCGGCGCAGGGTTCGGTCGGCTACCTGACCCACATGGCCCATGTCGGCGTGTGCCTGCTGGGCATCGGCAAGGTCAGCTATCACGGTCAGATCGTCGACGCCGCTGAAGCACTGGCCGCCGAAGGGTTGGCCCCCGTACAGCTGGGTGCCAAGGACGGCCTGTGCCTGGTCAATGGCACGCCGTGCATGACCGGCCTGGCCAGCCTGGCGTTGGACGACGCCTGCCGCCTGTTGCAGTGGGCCGACGTGATCGGCGCCATGAGCTTCGAGGCGTTGCGCGGCCAGGTCGCCGCCTTCGACCCCGAGATCATCGCGCTCAAGCCTCACCCAGGCATGCAGCGGGTGGGCGAAAACCTGCGCGCCTTGCTCGCGGACAGCGAAGTGATCGCCGCCAGCAAGGGCATTCGCACCCAGGACGCCTTGAGCATCCGCTCGATCCCACAGGTGCACGGCGCGGCCCGCGACCAGTTCGCCCACGCCGAGAAGCAGATCGAGGCGGAGCTCAACGGCGCCAATGACAACCCGCTTTTGCTGGGCACCCCGGATGCCTTCCGCGTGGTCTCCCAGGCCAACCCCCACGGCCAGTCGGTGGCGATGGCCGCCGACCTGCTGGCGATTGCCATGGCCGAGATCGGCTCGATCGCCGAGCGCCGCCTGGACCGCCTGGTCAACCCGCATGTCAGTGGCTTGCCGGCGTTTCTGGTCAGCAACCCAGGGGTCAACTCGGGGATGATGATCGCCCAGTACGTCGCCGCCTCGCTGTGCGCGCAGAACCGCCAGCTGGCGCAACCGGCGGTGCTCGACAACTACGTCACCTCTGGCCTGCAGGAAGACCACCTGAGCCTGGGAACCAATGCCGCACTCAAGCTGCACCAGGTGCTGGAGAACTGCACCCAGATCCTGGCCATCGAATACCTGCTGGCCGCCCAGGCCTTCGAGTTCCTCAAGGCACAGCGTTTTGGCGCTGGTACCGATGCTGCCTGGCGGCTGTTGCGCGAGCAGGTGCCGGCCTACCTGGAAGACCGCTGGCTGGCTCCGGACATCGCCCGCGCCGCCGCGCTGCTGAAAACGTCGCAAGGGCCGCAGCCTGTGCTGCCGACCCTGCATTGAACAATTAAAAGGAGAATGCACATGGAAGCCCTGAACCTCATCCCTGGCCAACTGACACTGGCCCAACTGCGCCGCATCCATAACGCACCGCTGCATCTGAGCCTGGATGCCCGCGCGGGTAGCGCCATCGATGCCAGCGTGGCCGTCGTCGAACGGATCATTGCCGAAGACCGCACCGCCTACGGCATCAACACCGGGTTCGGCCTGTTGGCTTCCACCCGCATCGCCAGCCATGACCTGGAAAACCTGCAGCGCTCGCTGGTGCTGTCACATGCCGCCGGTATCGGCGCGCCGCTGGACGACGCCATGGTGCGGTTGATCATGGTGCTGAAGATCAACAGCCTCGGCCGCGGGTTCTCCGGCATCCGCCGCAAGGTCATCGATGCCTTGATCGCCCTGGTCAATGCCGAGGTTTACCCACACATCCCGCTCAAGGGCTCGGTGGGGGCTTCCGGGGACCTGGCGCCGCTGGCGCACATGTCGCTGGTGCTGCTGGGCGAAGGCAAGGCGCGTTACAAAGGTGAGTGGCTGCCGGCCAGCGAGGCCCTGGCGGTCGCTGGCCTGGAGCCGCTGACCCTGGCCGCCAAGGAAGGCCTGGCGCTGCTCAACGGCACCCAGGCATCCACGGCCTACGCCCTGCGTGGCTTGTTCCAGGCTGAAGACTTGTACGCCGCGGCAATCGCCTGCGGTGGCCTGACGGTCGAGGCCGTGCTGGGGTCGCGTTCGCCATTCGATGCACGGATCCATGACGCGCGCGGCCAGCGCGGCCAGATCGATACCGCCGCGTGCTTCCGCGACCTGCTGGGTGAGTCCAGCGAGGTGTCGCAGTCGCACAAGCATTGCGGCAAGGTTCAGGACCCGTACTCGCTGCGTTGCCAGCCACAGGTCATGGGCGCGTGCCTGACCCAGCTGCGTCAGGCTGCAGAAGTGCTGGCGATCGAGTCCAACGCCGTGTCGGACAACCCGCTGGTGTTCGCCGCCGAAGGCGATGTGGTGTCGGGTGGCAACTTCCACGCAGAGCCCGTGGCCATGGCTGCCGACAACCTGGCCCTGGCCATTGCTGAAATCGGCTCCCTGAGCGAGCGCCGTATCTCGCTGATGATGGACAAGCACATGTCGCAGCTGCCGCCGTTCCTGGTGGAAAACGGCGGGGTCAACTCCGGCTTCATGATCGCCCAGGTGACGGCGGCGGCCCTGGCCAGCGAGAACAAGGCCCTGTCGCACCCGCACAGCGTCGATAGCCTGCCGACCTCGGCCAACCAGGAGGACCATGTGTCCATGGCCCCGGCAGCGGGCAAGCGGCTGTGGGAGATGGCCGAGAACACCCGGGGGGTGTTGGCCATCGAATGGCTGGGCGCGTGCCAGGGCCTGGACCTGCGTGAAGGGCTGAAAACATCGGTGAAGCTGGAGACGGCGCGCCAGGTGCTGCGCCGCGAAGTGCCGCACTATGACCGTGACCGCTTCTTCTCGCCGGATATCGAGATGGCCAGTGCATTGCTGGCAGAAGGCAAGCTGACCGGCTTGTTGCCGGCTGGGGTACTGCCGAGCCTGTGAGAGAGCCGGGGCCGCACCGCGGCCCCCGAGTGCACCGCAAAACAACAATAAGGACGCGACATGCAATCCGCACAAGGACTCCATCGTGGCCTCACGGCCCGCCACATCCGCTTCATGGCCCTCGGTTCGGCTATCGGCACTGGCCTGTTCTACGGCTCTGCCTCGGCCATCCAGATGGCCGGCCCGGCCGTGCTGCTGGCTTACCTGATCGGCGGCGCCGCGGTGTTCATGGTGATGCGCGCGCTGGGCGAGATGGCCGTGCACAACCCGGTGGCCGGCTCTTTCGGCCAATACGCCAGTACCTACCTCGGCCCCATGGCCGGGTTCATCCTCGGTTGGACCTACGCCTTCGAGATGATCATCGTCTGCATTGCCGACGTCACGGCATTCGGGATCTACATGGGGTTCTGGTTCCCTGAGGTTGCGCGCTGGATCTGGGTGCTGGGTATCGTGTTCCTGATCGGCGGGCTGAACCTGTGCAACGTCAAGGTATTCGGCGAGATGGAGTTCTGGCTGTCGCTGCTCAAGGTTGGCGCCATCGTCGCGATGATCCTCGCGGGCCTGGGCATCATGGCCTTCGGCCTGGGCCAGGTGGGCGGTGATCACGTGGTGGGGGTCAGCAACCTGTTCGAGCACGGCGGCTTCCTGCCCAATGGTGTCGGCGGGCTGATCGCCTCGTTCGCGGTGGTCATGTTTGCCTTTGGCGGTATCGAGATCATCGGCATCACCGCCGGTGAGGCCAAGGACCCGCGGCGGGTCATCCCCAAGGCGATCAACGCCGTGCCGCTGCGCATCCTGCTGTTCTACGTGCTCACCCTGTTCGTACTGATGTGCTTGTACCCCTGGCCGCAGATCGGCAGCCAGGGCAGCCCGTTCGTGCAGATTTTCGGCCACCTGGGCATCGGCTCGGCAGCCGCGCTGCTCAACGTGGTGGTGATCTCGGCGGCGGTTTCGGCCATCAACAGCGACATCTTCGGCGCCGGGCGCATGATGTACGGCCTGGCCCAGCAAGGCCAGGCACCGCATGGGTTCGCCCGGCTGTCCAGGCAAGGTGTGCCATGGCTGACCGTTTTGGTGATGGGCGCTGCGCTGCTGATCGGCGTGGTGCTCAACTACCTGATCCCGGAAAACGTGTTCTTGCTCATTGCCTCGATCGCCACCTTTGCCACTGTTTGGGTGTGGCTGATGATCCTCGTCACACAGGTGGCCATGCGCAAGCGCATGAGCCGCGAGGAGGCCGCCAACCTGCAATTTCCCGTGCCGTTCTGGCCCTACGGGCCGGCCCTGGCCATTGCTTTCATGTTGTTCATCTTCGGAGTGCTCGGTTACTTCCCCGACACCCAGGCGGCCTTGCTCGTCGGCGTGGTCTGGGTAGCGTTCCTGGTGGCGTCCTACAGGTTGTGGTGCAAGCCACGGGCCGGGCAGGGCGAGCTGGCCAGGGACCGCGCCGAGCTCCATCGCTAGTAACGGAGACTGTGTATGAGAACCCTCTGGCAGCACTGCCATGCAGCAACCATGGCCCAGGGCAGCTACTCGATCATCGAGGACGCGGCCATCGTCAGCAATGTCGGGTTGATCGAGTGGATCGGCCCGCGTGCCGACGTGCCGGCGCTGGACATCACCCGCACGGTAGACCTCGGCGGCGCCTGGGTCACCCCTGGGTTGATCGACTGCCACACCCATGCGGTATTCGGCGGCAACCGCAGCGGCGAGTTTGAACAGCGGCTGCAGGGCGTGAGCTATGCCGAGATTGCCGCGCAGGGTGGTGGTATCGCCAGCACGGTGCGGGCTACCCGCGCCGCCAGTGAAGACCAACTGTTCGCCAGCGCCCGCCAGCGAGTGCAGGCGCTGATGCGCGATGGCGTGACCACGATCGAGGTCAAATCCGGCTACGGCCTGGACCTGGCCAACGAGCGCAAGATGCTGCGCGTGGCCCGGCGCCTGGCCGACGAGCTGCCGCTGGCAGTGCGCGCCACATGCCTGGCTGCCCATGCCCTGCCGCCGGAGTACGCGGGCCGGGCGGACGACTACATTGCGCACATCTGCGACGAAATGCTGCCGGCCCTGGCCAAGGAAGGGCTGGTAGACGCCGTGGATGCCTTCTGCGAGCACCTGGCGTTTTCCCCGGCCCAGGTCGAGCGAGTGTTCATCAAGGCCCGCGAGTTGGGCCTGCCGGTCAAGCTGCACGCCGAACAGCTCTCGTCGCTGCACGGCTCCAGCCTGGCGGCGCGCTACCAGGCGCTGTCGGCCGACCACCTGGAGTTCATGGCCGAGGAAGACGCCATTGCCATGGCCAAGGCCGGTACCGTCGCCGTGCTGCTGCCGGGCGCCTTTTATTTCCTGCGCGAAACCCAGCTGCCTCCGATGGACGCCCTGCGCCGTCACGGCGTGAAGATCGCCCTGGCCAGCGACCTCAACCCCGGCACCTCTCCCGGGCTGTCGCTGCGGTTGATGCTGAACATGGGGTGCACACTGTTGCGCATGACTCCGGAAGAAGCCCTGGCCGGTGTTACCACGCATGCTGCCGCGGCGCTGGGCCTGGGCCACAGCCACGGTACGCTGGAAGCCGGCAAGGTGGCGGACTTCGTTGCCTGGAATATCGAGCGCCCTGCCGACCTGGCCTACTGGCTGGGCGGCGACCTGCCCAAGCGCGTGGTGCGCAAGGGCCACGAAATTTCCAACTGAGCGAGGCAAGATGGACAAGGTACTGAGTTTCCACCAGGGCCGTTTGCCCCTGCTGATCAGCATGCCCCATGCGGGCCTGCAACTCACCCCGGCCGTACACGATGGCCTGGTCGAGCCGGCGCGTAGCCTGCCCGACACCGACTGGCATATCCCGCACCTCTACGACTTCGCCCGTGAGCTGGGTGCCAGCGTGGTGGCGGCGGAGTATTCGCGCTTCGTCATCGACCTTAACCGGCCGGATGACGACAAGCCGCTTTACGCTGGCGCTACAACAGGTTTGTACCCGGCCACGCTGTTCGAGGGCGAGCCGCTGTTCAAGGAAGGCCTGGTGCCGTCCGCCGATGAGCGCAAGGCCTACCTGGAGCAGATCTGGCGGCCGTATCACGAAACTATCAAACGTGAGCTGGTACGCCTGCGCGACGCGTTCGGCTACGCGCTGCTGTGGGATGCCCACTCGATCCGCTCGCTGATCCCGCACCTGTTCGACGGCAAACTGCCGGACTTCAACCTGGGCACATTCAACGGTGCCAGCTGCGATCCGGAACTGGCCGAACGGCTGCGTGGCGTTTGTGCCGAAGCGCAGGCCTACAGCCATGTGCTGAACGGGCGCTTCAAGGGTGGCCATATCACCCGCCACTATGGCGACCCGGCGCAGCACATTCACGCCGTGCAACTGGAGCTGGCGCAGAGCACCTACATGGAGGAAGTGGAGCCTTTTGCTTATCGCGAGGACCTTGCGCAGCCGACTCAAGGGGTGTTGCGCAAGCTGCTGGAGACCGCGCTGGCATGGGGCCGTGAGCGGTACGGTCGTTAGCGGCCAAACTCACACCTGCGCGGCGGCTGATGAGACGCCGCGCAGGCAGTTGCGCTTTTATGCCTACTCAGTCGATGAGCGTGGCCTGCGATCAGGGTTGGCAAAGGAGGTCAGTTCACGAATCAGCCGCAACTCGCGCGCCTGCTTGCTTCGCTCCAATGCTTCGAACTCCGCATCGAGCCTATCGAGGGACCTGTCCGGGTACTGATCCGGAAGTTCATTCACCTGCCGTTGATAGGTTTGCTCGATTTCTGCAAAACGCTCAGTGTAGGTCTGGCGCAAGTGCTGTACCCACCGTGTGTTGCTGGCTGCAAAGTTGAGGAATTCCTCGCCAAGTTCACCACGCTGCACCTGGAATTCCGCATATGTCAGCTCGCCGATACTGGCATTGATTGCGTAACGCAGGGTGTCGTCTGGCTGGCCCAGCCCCAGCGTGGCGTTCAATTCACGGCGATAGGTCAGGCGAACCTCGGCTTCATCCCTGTTGCCAGTTTCGCTTTTGGCCACGTCATCCAGTGCCTGCAGGCGATACAGGCGGCGCAGCTCCCGGTAGAGGTTGGCCTCGGTATCTACCGCATCGATCTGCAAGCGCTGGTTGGCGATGAACAGCTCGATATTCTGGAACACCAGCAACGCGCCGTCATGGCAGGTCTGGTCGCCGTTATCCTGTGGCAGTGCTTCGCTGGCCTGTTCATTGAACAGCGCCAAGTCGTCCGGATTGACGATTGCACCCACCAGCACCTTGCGCACCCGTTCGCAGAACGACACGCGGGTTTTGCCATTCTGGTAAGGGGCGGCGTTACGCAGACGGCCTACCAGCGCCAGGAGACTCTCGGCACCACCGGATGCCTGGAGTTGCTCCCAGCAATCTTTCAAGGCTTGGTTTTCGACGTCCGATGCGAGCAGCCAGTCATTCACATTGGGTGCGTCAGCAGCCGGGTCCAGAAAGGGGAGGTGGAAGTGGCCGCCCATCAAGCCTTCTTCCGAAGACTCGGTCGTTTCGCTCGTGCTGTCCGACAGGTCAAGCGCGAAGGTAAAGCTGCGTTGGCTGTCTGAGGATGCCCGGGCCCGCATGATGGTTGCGTCGCTCAGTGGATTGCTGAATAACAGGATGGAGCTGATGGGGAAGTCGTTCCCCAGGTTGGCCAGTATATGGGGGGGCAACTCGGAAAGACGGTTTTCACTGAGGTCCAGCATTTCCAGCGGGAAGAGGCTGTCCACCCAGGCCGGCCAGTGGTCCAGGGCCATGTTGTTCAGATCGAGCCGTCGCAGCGAGCGCAAGGATGCCGGGGCCTGTGTGATTGAACCCATCTGGTTACCCGTCAGGTCCAGCGAGTTGAGGGTGGTTAAACGCCCAAGGGTATTCATCAGCGTCTGGTCGATCAGCAGGCCCGATTGGCGCAACGCCATGTCGGTAAGCCGCGGCAGGCGGAGCACGGCAGAAGGCAGTGTCTGTTCTGCCTGCTGGTAGTCGTCGACAGTCAGGCGGGTCACCTGCCCAAACTGGCTGAGCACTGCATCGAGTTGAGCGGTTGAGCCGCTGACGCTCTCAAGCACAAGGTTATGTACCTGTGAAGTAAAGAACGCCGGCAAGCGCCTTGGAAAATGCTCCAGCGCCATATCGTTCAGGCGCAGAGCTGCCCGCGTCAGGCCAATTTCCTGGAAGTGCCAGAACTCGTTCAAAGCGGTTGCAACACGGGTCCTGCTGGCCATCGCTGCATGGCTGACAGGGGCGCTTGAACTGGAGGCGTTTACATAGTTGTCAATGAAGTCGCGCAGTTGCTGACGTTGGTTGAGCTGAAGCGCCAGGCGTGCTCTGAAGTCTTCCGTCAGGTCCATTTCGAAGCGTGCCGCGCGGCCATCTTCGGCCAGCAACACACTCAGCATATCGGTGTCGATGATCTGGTTGCCCTGCAATGAGATCAGGGCGTGGTTCGCCATGTTGATCCGGTTATCCCGCAAAAAGCGCGGCAGGTTTCTGATCTGGTTGTGGCGCAGGGTAATGTGACGCACATGGGTCACCGTGTCTTCACCCAGCCATTGCGGCCAGTGGTCCAGCGCCATGTTGTCGAGGCCGAGGTAATCGAGACCCAGTGCGCTGGAAAGGGGCGGGAAGTGGCCGGAAATCCGGTTGCCGCTCAGGTCCAGCCGTCGCAACCGAGTGAGCTGGCCCAAGCTCTCGATATCGACTGCCGAAAGCGAGATGTTCTGATGGGTCAGGGCAAGCGACTCGAGCGCTGGCAAGTGCTGAGCAATAGCGGGCAAGCTGAACTGGAAAGCAGAGGGTAAAGCCTCTGGCTGGTAGGGGCGGCTGATGTCCAGCGACCTCAGGTTGGCGAATTGGCGAAGCAGGCTGTGCAGTTGCGGCGCGTGCAGATTCCAGCCTTGATAGGTTGCGGGCGATGTTTCGATCAACTGCAGGTCCGTGACGCTGGCTGTGAAAAAATCAGGCAGTTGCAGGGGGAATTGAGCCAAGGAAAGGTGTTCAAGCCGAAGCGGCGCGCTGGCAGTGTCGGGCGGCAGAAATGCGCGCTCGTACCAGTATTGCGAAATGGCAGTCATCTGCCTCTCGAAACCATCTGGCGTCTGGTCAGGCATCAGTGTCGCGTTATGTCGCCACTCAGCCAGCGTGCTTCGCAGTTGATTGCGCTGCTCCAGCAGGTGCCTGAGCATCTCATCGATCTGGGCGCGAGTCAGGTTTCTGTTTTCCAGCGCGGTAAGAATGTGTTCGGCAGGCCTCGTGACAGGGGCATCCTGGCCTATCTGCCGGATCACGTTGAGCAAGGTCTGCCTTGAAAAACTGGTGGCGCGGGGGCGGGTGCCGCCCAGAGGGTAGCCCGGCCGGCCATCGGCCAGTCGCATGGGCGAGCGCCAACCTGGGCGCACACTCTGCATACCCAGCGCCTGCCTCAATGTTGCGCGAGGCAAGAGCGGTGCTTGTTGAACCAAGCGCTTGAGTACCTGCTGATCCTCGACCCCCAGCGCCATACCTTGCGCCGGGGTCAATACCTCGAACAGCGCCCCATAAAGCGAATCGTGAAGGCAAAGCAGTTCGTCTGGCTTGTGGCTGTCCAGGACCGCATAGCCTGCCCGTGCGCTGATGATCGATTTGCCTGGCATGTCGTCGCGGCCGATGCTTTCGAACTGGGCGGGTGAGTGCTGACGCTGCTCAAGGGTGATGCGGGTGTCGGCCGACCAGCCAGGGAGTTGCTCAAGGGTGTGCAAGACCAGAACATCGGTATCCCAGTTGCGTACTCGTTCAAGGTAAAGCCCTTCATAAGCACGGTTTAGCCGCACCTGTTGCTGAAGCGGGCGAATTTCTTCAGCGAGGCGTAGGGGCACATTGCCTTTGCTCAGCGCTTCCAGTTCGGCTGGGCTGGCGTGGCGTATCAGCTCTGCTGTGACGGGCGGTGGAAGCTGGGGATAGCGGTCCTGGACCGCAGCGGCACCAGGTGCCTGGGGCGCAGGCAGCTGGCGATAGTGTTTTTCGAATGCAGCGTGGAGCTGGCCTGGCTCAGCCAGCTCAGGCAATGCTTGCAGCGCCTGGTAGAGGCTGAAGCGCGACAGGGTGTCTTGCAGTGGCCCTGGTAGTTGCTGATTTGCTCTGAACACTTGGCGCAGTACGTCCTCCTGGGTGCCGCTGACATGCAAAATGCGCAGGGCGGTTTCATCGTCGAATTGCCCGCTGAGGTGGCCTGCACGGCGCAGCAGCATCAGTGCCTGCCACTGCTCGGGCTTGTCCGCTGGGTGTAGCCATGCGCCGGCACCATTGTGCCGTAGGGGTGGTTCATAGCTCAGTGGCTTGGTTGGATGAACAACGCGGTATCCGCCGCTATCGGGGGCTTGTGTGACCGAATAGGTATTGCCATCGAGTGCCAGCCAAGTGCTTCCCTCATGGTGATAGACACCGAATTCATCCGGCTGCAGGCCGGCAGGCAATAAGATGTCGTGGGCGAACGGTTTCAGGTCCGGTAGCCAAAGGCGGTGTGTGCCATCGGGCATGACCACCGGCGCCAGCTCCTCGATGAACGAAGGTGCTTCCACTGGGATCCGCTCGGTGGCTGGTGTGCCGTCGGCCACGCCGGTTGCAGCGAGCGCCGCCGTGAGCGCGACGTTCTCGACGATGTCCATCAGGTAGTCGAGTGCTTGTCCGCGATCATCGTCAGCCCAGCTTTCGATGCCCTCGAACACCTCGTAACTCAACTGAATGACTGACAAACCCAGCATCAGCTGGCCCAGGCCCGGCACGACGAATGCACCAATGTTCAGTGCGCCGAACGCCAGCTGGGCAAAGTAGGCCTTGCGTTTCTCGGCACTTTTCTGGTCCTCCTGGGCGGTCGACACGGCATGGAATGCGATATCGCCCAGGTGCCGTTGGCGTTTCTGGCTGACCCGTTCGTCGATCAGTGGCCGGTTAAAGGGCTGCAGCGTCACGGCTACCCAGGCCTCGGGGTCACGTACACGCTCGGCCTGGCCGCCTTGGTGCCCTGGCATCGGTGTGAACGATGCCCAGTCTATCGGCTGCAGGCAGTCGCGCAGTTTTTCGAGGAAGGTGGAACTGTCGCGGGCAGGCACGGCCTGCTGCAGGTGGTGCACCTGCAGGGTCCACAACTGCTCACGCAGGTGCGCTTGCACTTCGCCAACGCTAGCGTGCATTTTCAGCGGTACTGCCGCACCCGGCAGATAAGTGACCAGTACATCCTTGTACGGACGCTGCGTGACGTCGTAGCTCAACAGCAGTTCAGGAGAAGGCACTAGCCCTATGATCAGCGCGCCGGTAAACGAGGCGTCAAACAGTTCCAGGAAAGCACAGCGCAGTGGGCTGCCCAGGTACTCGGCCTCGCCGGTGCGGCAGAGTTTCAGCAAGGCCTCATACAGGGGCTGGTCGATCAGGCTGCCTAGATGGGCCTTGTGCAATTCGAGGCTGAATGCGCACTGCTCGGCCTTGCTTAGCGTGCCGCCGGAAGCGGGGTTGTAGGCGGCCGTAACCAACGCCTGATACTGGCCGCCAATATCCAGCTCGCGTACCAATGAGGCGAATGCCTGGGCATTGAGCTGAACCGGGTTTCCGGCAGGCTGCAAGCCCAGGAATGCATTGCTGTCCAGCACGACTGACTGCAACGTGTGCCCGTCCAAGCCGCCAGGCTGCGCCTCGGCAGCTTCGAAGTTCTGCAAGGCACAGTGCAGCAAGGACTGGGTTGCAAGTGTGAATGCCTGCTGTGCACTGATGAGTGGGTCTGCATTCAGGCCCGCCTGATAGGCCTCAGCCTTGGCTGCGTTGAACAGGTAGGTCCGGTTAACATCCAGATCCAGGCCGAAACGCTGCTGGATAGCCGAGGCCAGCAGTCGCTCGGCGAACGGCTGCAGTTCGGGAAGGGGCGCCAAAAGCGCACCCACCTCATCTTCGGCCTTGCGATAAGCTGCATACTCCTTGGCCAGCGTTTGGGCAACAGCTGGTTGCCACTGGCAGGCCTTGGTAAACCAGGGGGCGGGCGAGCCCAGGGCAGTGCGCATGTGTTGATGCGTTTGCGCGGTGGCACTGACCATCCACGCGGGAATCTTGTCAGTGATCAGGGCCTGAGGGTGGGGGATATCGGTCATCTGCGAGCCTCGCTTGATAAAGCGGCGAGGCTATCCAGCGCGGCATGCGCCCTGTGCATAACATGATCTGGCCACAGACACATGCTCAAAGCGCAATTCAGGTTTATGATGCCCAACGGCAGACTTAATCCTCACACGGAGTGCGCAATGCAGACCCTCTACCCGCAGATCAAACCCTACGCCCGGCACGATCTGGCCGTGGAAGCGCCGCATGTGCTGTATGTCGATGAAAGCGGCTCGCCTGAAGGCCTGCCGGTGGTGTTCATCCACGGTGGCCCGGGTGCGGGTTGCGATGCCCAGAGCCGTTGCTACTTCGACCCCAATCTGTATCGCATCATCACCTTCGACCAGCGCGGCTGTGGCCGCTCCACGCCGCATGCAAGCCTGGAGAACAACACCACCTGGCACCTGGTCGAGGACCTGGAACGTATCCGTGAGCACCTTGGCATCGACAAGTGGGTGCTGTTCGGCGGGTCCTGGGGCTCGACCCTGGCGCTGGCCTATGCCCAGACGCACCCCGAGCGGGTTCATGGCCTGATTCTGCGTGGTATCTTCCTGTGCCGCCCGCAAGAGATCGAGTGGTTCTATCAGGAGGGTGCCAGCCGCTTGTTCCCTGACTATTGGCAGGACTACATCGCGCCGATCCCGGCGGACGAGCGTGGTGACCTGGTCAAGGCTTTCCACAAACGCCTGACCGGCAACGACCAGATCGCCCAGATGCACGCCGCCAAGGCCTGGTCGACCTGGGAGGGTCGCACGGCCACGTTGCGTCCCAACCCGCTGGTGGTCGACCGCTTCTCCGAGCCGCAACGGGCGTTGTCGATTGCGCGCATCGAATGCCACTACTTCATGAATAACGCGTTCCTTGAACCGGACCAGCTGATCCGCGACCTGCCGAAGATCGCCCACCTGCCGGCGGTGATCGTGCATGGTCGTTATGATGTGATCTGCCCGCTGGACAACGCCTGGGCCTTGCACCAGGCCTGGCCGAACAGCGAACTCAAGGTCATCCGCGACGCCGGGCATGCGGCGTCCGAACCGGGTATCACCGATGCCCTGGTGCGCGCCGCCGACCAGATGGCCCGGCGCTTGCTCGACCTGCCCCTGGAAGAAGCATGAGGGGGTTGCTGCAGCGTGTGCGTGGCGCGCGGGTAGAGGTGGCCGGCGAGATCGTCGGCGCCGTCGACCAGGGCCTGCTGGTGCTGGTGGCCGTGGAGCCTGAAGATACCCGCGAGCATGCCGATAAACTGTTGCACAAGCTGCTCAACTATCGGGTGTTCAGCGATGAGCAGGGCAAGATGAACCTGTCACTGAAGGATGTGGGGGGCGGCTTGCTGCTGGTGTCGCAGTTCACCCTGGCGGCGGACACGCGCAGCGGCATGCGCCCAGGCTTTTCGACGGCAGCCCCGCCGACACTGGGCGCCGAATTGTTCGACTATCTTTTGCAGCAGGCTCAGGGCCAACATGCCCCTGTGGCGAGCGGGCGTTTTGGTGCGGACATGCAAGTGCACCTGGTCAATGATGGCCCAGTGACATTTCTGTTACAAATATGAGGTAAAAAATCCTTTGTTTGTAGGAAAACAAGGGGTTTTGTACGATAAATAGTTGGTCCAGCCTGATGCGTTGTAACGCGACCTGCTGGATAATCGCGCGCTGCGTGGGCCTGCGTTCGCAGGTTCGTTTCACTCTGACTCGAGCATTGTCTGGAACCGTTTGGGGAATCATTACGCCCTCACGGGGTCCGAACAGTGCTCGCCAACCCGGCATTTGTCGCTGGCCGTTGGTTTCATGATCTGTTTTCGGCGAGGGTTGCTCGTGATTGTTAGTCCCCAAAAAGCATCAAGAATCTCCAGCACCGGGCTGCGCAAGGCCCTGATGGCCAGTGCGGCACTGGTCGGCCTGATGAGCGCGGGCCAGCTGTGGGCATTCAATCTTGACGATGTTGCAGCCAAGGCAAAGGATCTGGCCGGCCAGAAGTACGAAGCACCGAAAAGCAACCTGCCGGCAGTCTTCCGCGACATGAAGTTCGCTGACTACCAGAAGATCCACTTCCTGCAGGAAAAGGCCGAGTGGGCCAAGGACAAGACACCATTCAAGCTGTCCTTCTACCACCAGGGCATGCACTTCGACACGCCGGTGAAGATCAACGAAGTCACCGCCAGCAAGGTCGAGGAAATCAAGTACGACCCGAGCCGCTTCGAGTTCGGTGACGTGCCGCACGACCCGGAAACCACCAAGAACCTGGGTTACGCCGGTTTCCGTGTGCTGTACCCGATCAACAAGGCCGACAAGCAGGATGAAATCATGACCCTGCTGGGGGCCAGCTATTTCCGCGTGGTCGGCAAGGGCCACGTGTACGGCCTGTCGGCCCGTGGCCTGGCCATCGACACCGCGCTGCCGTCGGGCGAGGAGTTCCCGCGCTTCACCGAGTTCTGGGTCGAGAAGCCCAAGGCCGCCGACAAACACCTGGTGATCTACGCCCTGCTGGATTCGCCGCGCTCCACCGGTGCCTACAAGCTGATCCTGCGCCCAGGCAACGACACCGTGGTCGACGTGCAGTCGCGCGTGTTCCTGCGTGACCACGTCAGCCGCCTGGGTGTCGCGCCGCTGACCAGCATGTACCTGTTCGGCCCTAACCAGCCGTCCAAGGTCATGAACTACCGCCCGGCCCTGCATGACTCCGAAGGCCTGTCGATCCACGCCGGCAACGGCGAGTGGATCTGGCGCCCGCTGAACAACCCGAAACACCTGGCCGTGAGCAACTTTAGCGTCGAGAACCCGCGTGGTTTCGGCCTGATGCAGCGCCATCGCGATTTCAAGGACTACGAAGACCTCGATGACAACTACCAGAAGCGCCCGAGCGCCTGGATCGAGCCAAAAGGTGACTGGGGCAAAGGCACCGTCGATCTGGTCGAGATCCCGACCGCCGACGAAACCAACGACAATATCGTTGCGTTCTGGAGCCCGGAAACCCTGCCAGAGCCAGGCAAGCCGTTCGAGTACGCCTACCGCCTGCACTGGACCATCGACGAAGCGAAGTTCCAGGCCCAGGAACTGGGTTCGGTTACCCAGACCATGCGCTCCACCGGTGACGTCAAGCAGTCCAACCTGATCCGTCAACCGGACGGCAGCGTTGCTTTCCTGGTCGATTTCGCAGGTTCAGCCCTGGCGGCCCTGCCGGAAGACGCCGCGGTACGCAGCCAGATCAGCGTTGGCGACAACGCCGAGGTGGTCGAGAACAACCTGCGCTACAACCCTGAGACCAAGGGCTGGCGCCTGACCTTGCGGTTGAAGGTCAAGGAAGCCAACAAAGCCACCGAAATGCGCGCCGCGCTGGTGCGTGACGTACCGGTCGAGCCGGCCAAGCCTGCCACAGAAGCCAAGCAGGACAAGGCGGCCGCCAAGCACGCCAAGCACGAAAAAACCGCCAAGGCGCAGGAGCCAGCCAAGGCCGAACAACCTGCCGCCGATGCGGCCTCCACCAACGGGACTGCGGCCACCACCGAAGAAAAAGTGCTGACCGAGACCTGGAGCTATCAGTTGCCTGCCGATGAGTAACTCAAGCGCAAGGCCGGTATCGCTTGGCGAGTACCTGGCCCACCTCCCACTGAGCGACGAGCAGCGCGCGGAACTCGCCAGCTGTACCTCGTTCAGTGAGCTGCACCAACGCCTGGCGGCCAACCCGGCCGCCGAATCCGCCGAGGCCGTGCAGGCTTCGGTGGGCCCACGCCTGACCGTGGGCAGCGCTGCCGAGCTGGAAGAGGCCGAGATGCTCGGCGTCGACGGCAGCGGCCGGCTGTGCCTGAAGATCGCGCCGCCGATCAAACGTACCCGTGTGGTGCCCGAACCCTGGCGCACCAACGTGCTGATCCGCATGTGGCGGCGCATGACCGGTCGCACCAACGCGCCGCAGCCGGAGCAGCGTGAGCTGCCCAAGGCTCGCTGGCGCACGGTTGGCTCGATCCGCCGCTACATCCTGCTGACCCTGATGATCGGCCAGACCATCGTCGCCGGCTGGTACATGAAGGGCATTCTGCCGTACCAGGGCTGGTCGTTCGTCGACCTTGACGAAGTGCTCAACCAGCCGCTGTGGGACACCGTGGTGCAGGTTTGGCCGTATGCGTTGCAGACGTCCATTCTGATCCTCTTCGGTATCCTTTTCTGCTGGGTGTCGGCGGGCTTCTGGACCGCGCTGATGGGCTTCCTGGAGCTGCTCACCGGGCGGGACAAATACCGTATCTCCGGCAGCAGTGCCGGTAATGAGCCGATCGCCCCCGAAGCACGTACCGCGCTGGTGATGCCGATCTGCAACGAAGACGTGCCACGTGTGTTCGCTGGCCTGCGGGCAACGTTCGAGTCGGTGGCGGCCAGCGGTAACCTCGACCGCTTCGACTTCTTCGTGCTCAGCGACACCAACGACACCGACATCGCCGTGGCCGAGCAACAGGCCTGGCTGGACGTGTGCCGCGAGACCAAGGGCTTTGGCCGCATCTTCTACCGCCGCCGCCGTCGCCGCGTGAAGCGCAAGAGCGGCAACCTCGACGACTTCTGCCGTCGCTGGGGTGGCGAGTACAAGTACATGGTCGTGCTCGACGCCGACAGCGTCATGAGCGGCGAGTGCCTGAGCAGCCTGGTGCGCCTGATGGAGGCCAACCCGGACGCAGGTATCATCCAGACTGCGCCGAAGGCGTCGGGCATGGACACCCTGTATGCGCGCATGCAGCAGTTCGCCACCCGCGTCTACGGCCCGCTGTTCACCGCCGGCCTGCACTTCTGGCAGTTGGGCGAGTCGCACTACTGGGGCCACAACGCGATCATCCGCATGAAGCCGTTCATCGAGCACTGCGCCCTGGCGCCGTTGCCGGGCAAGGGCGCGTTCGCCGGTGCGATCCTCTCCCACGACTTTGTCGAAGCCGCGCTGATGCGCCGCGCCGGCTGGGGCGTGTGGATCGCCTATGATCTCCCGGGAAGCTACGAAGAATTGCCCCCCAACTTGCTCGACGAGCTCAAGCGTGACCGCCGCTGGTGCCACGGCAACCTGATGAACTTCCGCCTGTTCCTGGTCAAGGGCATGCACCCGGTGCACCGTGCGGTGTTCCTCACCGGGGTGATGTCGTACCTGTCGGCGCCGCTGTGGTTCTTCTTCCTGGTGCTGTCGACCGCACTGCTGGCGACCAATACGTTGATGGAGCCGCAATACTTCATCGAGCCGTACCAGCTTTATCCGCTGTGGCCGCAATGGCACCCGGAGAAGGCCGTCGCGCTGTTCTCCACCACCATCGTGCTGCTGTTCCTGCCCAAGCTGCTCAGCATCATCCTGATCTGGGCCAAGGGCGCGGTCGAGTTTGGCGGACGCATCAAGGTCACCTTGTCGATGCTGATGGAGATGCTGTTCTCCATGCTGCTGGCGCCGGTACGGATGATCTTCCACACCCGTTTCGTGCTGGCCGCGTTCCTCGGCTGGGCCGCGACCTGGAACTCGCCGCAGCGTGACGACGACTCCACCCCGTGGAGCGAGGCAGTGCGCCGCCATGGCCCGCAAACCCTGCTGGGCTTTGCCTGGGCCGCACTGGTGGCGTGGTTGAACCCGAGCTTCCTGTGGTGGCTGGCGCCGATCGTCGGTTCGCTGGTGTTGTCGATCCCGGTGTCGGTGATCTCCAGCCGCACTCGCCTGGGCCTCGCGGCCAAGGACGAGAAGCTGTTCCTCATCCCTGAGGAGTACGCGACGCCGCAGGAGCTGCTGTCCACCGACCAGTACACCCACGAAAACCGCTGGCATGCCCTGCACGACGGCTTCGTGCGTGCTGTAGTCGACCCGCGGCAGAACGCCCTGGCCTGTGCCATGGCCACTGCCCGTCACGGCCAGGCTGCGCCGATCGAAGCACTGCGCGCCGAGCGTGTGGCCAAGGCGATCGAAGTGGGGCCGAAAGGCCTGGATCTGAACACCCGTCTTGCCTTGCTCAGCGACCCGGTTGCGCTGTCGCGCCTGCATGAACAGGTCTGGGCCGAGCATCATGCCGCCTGGATCGACGTGTGGCGTGCTTCGATCAACAACGACCCGCATTCGCCGTTGTTGCCGCTGCATCCAGAGAACGAAGGCCAACCGGCACTCGTCGGCGCCTGATAGGCAGCTTTCGCGGGCAAGCCCGCTCCCACAGGTCCAGCGCAGCCATCAGGTGTGCGCCGTACTTGTGGAAGCGGGCTTGCCCGCGAAGCTTTTCAATGGCCACAACGCTGTTTTTGGCCAACAAAGTCCCCCCCGGCTCTAGGTCCCAGGGCCGCCATGCGTTAGCATCCCTCTCCGATAAACCACGCCGGCCGGTACGGCCGTGCCAACGATAAGATTCGCTACTTTTTTTGCTAGGGGACTTGGTGATGATGAAGAAATACCTTTCGCGACTGCTGGTCGGCGTCACCGCGCTGGTTGCAGTGGCTTCGGCCCAGGCCGGCGCCATCGACGACGCGGTCAAGCGCGGCACCCTGCGGGTGGGCATGGACCCGACCTACATGCCGTTCCAGATGACCAACAAGCGTGGCGAGATCATCGGCTTCGAAGTCGATATCCTCAAGGCCATGGCCAAGTCCATGGGCGTCAAGTTCGAGGCTGTTTCCACTGCCTACGACGGGATCATCCCGGCCCTGCTGACCGACAAGTTCGACATGATCGGCAGCGGCATGACCCTGACCCAGGAACGCAACCTGCGCCTGAACTTCAGCGAACCCTTCATCGTGGTGGGCCAGACCCTGCTGATCCGCAAGGAGCTGGCGGGCGAGATCAAGTCGTACAAGGACCTGAACAACGAGAAGTACCGCCTTACCTCCAAGCTCGGCACCACCGGCGAGATGGTTTCCAAGAAGCTGATCGCCAAAGCCAAGTACCACGGCTACGACAACGAGCAGGAAGCGGTGATGGACGTGGTCAACGGCAAGGCTGATGCCTTCGTCTACGATGCGCCGTACAACGTGGTGGCTGTGGAGAAGGCCGGCGCTGGCAAGCTGCTGTTCCTCGACGAACCCTTCACCTTCGAACCACTGGCCTTCGGCCTGAAGAAGGGCGACTACGACAGCATCAACTTCATCAACAACTTCCTGCACCAGATCAAGCATGACGGGACCTATGATCGTATCCACGACAAGTGGTTCAAGAACAAGGACTGGCTGAAGGAAATGGAATAAGGCCCAGGCCACAAGCCCCCGGCTTTGACCCCGACGCGCAGGTAAACCCTGCGCGTTCGCATTTACGGAAGTACCCACGTGATCAAACACAAGAAAGCCCAGTGGCCCTGGCATGCGCTGACCGCGCTGGTCCTGGTGGGCCTTGCGATCAGCCTGTACCTGGCCACCTCGATGATGTCCTACGAGTGGCGCTGGAACCGCGTACCGCAGTACTTCGCCTACAAGGCAGAGGAAGCACAGCGCGCCAGCGGCTACGGCACGGTGCAGGAAATCGTCGTCTCCGGTGATAACGCCCGCGTTACGCTGAAGGACGAGAACGGCGATGAGCAAGTGCTCGACGTGGCCAAGGACAGCCTGCAATTGAGCCGCGGTGACGATGTCGCCGAAGGCGACCAGATCGGCGTAACCCGCCACTGGGCAGCGGGGCCGCTGGCCTGGGGCCTGTGGACCACCTTGTGGCTTTCGGTAGTGTCCGGGGCGCTGGGCCTGGTGATCGGCCTGTTCGCCGGGCTGTGCCGCCTGTCGAACAACCCGACCCTGCGCGACCTGTCGACCGTCTATGTCGAACTGGTGCGCGGCACGCCGCTGCTGGTGCAGATCTTCATCTTCTACTTCTTCATCGGCACGGTGCTCAACCTGTCCCGTGAGTTCGCCGGGGTGGCCGCGCTGGCGCTGTTCACCGGTGCCTACGTGGCCGAGATCGTGCGGGCCGGCGTACAGTCGATCGCCAAGGGCCAGAACGAAGCCGCCCGCTCGCTTGGCCTGAACGCCGGCCAGTCGATGCGCCATGTGATCCTGCCGCAGGCCTTCAAGCGCGTGCTGCCACCGCTGGCCGGGCAGTTCATCAGCCTGGTCAAGGACACCTCGCTGGTGTCGGTGATCGCCATCACCGAGCTGACCAAGAGCGGCCGCGAGGCCATCACCACCTCGTTCTCGACCTTCGAGATCTGGTTCTGCGTGGCAGGCCTGTACCTGCTGATCAACCTGCCGCTGTCGCACTTGGCGAGCCGGCTCGAGCGGAGGCTTGCGCAAAGTGATTGAAGTCCGTGACCTTTTGAAAGTCTTCGACACCCGTGGCCAGGTAGTGCGCGCGGTGGACAACGTCTCCACCCGGGTGGCCAAGGGCGAAGTGGTGGTGGTGCTGGGCCCGTCGGGTTCGGGCAAGTCGACCTTCCTGCGCTGCCTGAACGGCCTGGAGCATTTCGACGAAGGCCATGTGGCCATCAACGGCTTGCAACTGGCCGACCCGAAGACCGACATCAATGCTTACCGCCGTGAAGTCGGCATGGTGTTCCAGCACTTCAACTTGTTCCCGCACATGACCGTGTTGGAAAACCTGTGCCTGGCGCAGAAGGTGGTGCGCAAGCGCGGCAAGGCCGAGCGCGAGGCCAAGGCGCGGGCGCTGCTGGAAAAAGTGGGTATTTCGCAAAAGGCCAACGAATACCCGTCGCGGCTTTCCGGCGGCCAGCAGCAGCGGGTGGCGATTGCCCGGGCCCTGGCGATGGAGCCGAAGGTGATGCTGTTCGATGAGCCCACCTCTGCACTCGACCCGGAAATGGTCGGCGAGGTCCTGGACGTGATGAAGACCTTGGCCCAGGAAGGCATGACCATGGTCTGCGTGACCCATGAAATGGGCTTTGCCCGGGAAGTGGCGGACCGCGTGCTGTTCTTCGACCATGGCAAGCTGCTGGAGGACGCGTCGCCGGCAGCGTTCTTCGCCTCGCCGAAGGATCCGCGGGCGCAGGCGTTCCTGCGCCAGGTGCTGTAACCGCTGCGCCCCCTTCGCGGGGCAAGCGAAGGGGCCGCAAAGCGGCCCCTGCTATTTCAAAGGCTGAATCGCCCCACCATCGCGCGCAACTGCCGCCCCAACTGCTCCAGCTCCCCACTCGAGACCGCCGTCTGCTCACTGGCCGAACTGGTCTGGTCCGACGCATCGCGCACACTCAGCACACTGCGGTTGATCTGCTCAGCCACTACGCTCTGCTCCTCGCTGGCCGTGGCGATCTGCTGGTTCATGCCCTGGATGCTCGACACCGTATCGGTAATCTCGCTCAAGGCATGCCCGGCCTTGCGGCTCAGCTCTACGCTCTGTTCGGTCAGGCGCTTGCTGTTGTCGAGCAGGCTGGTGACCTGATCGGTGCCGCTGTGCAGGCTCTCGATCAACTGCTCGATCTCTTCGGTGGACTGCTGCGTGCGTTGCGCCAGCCCACGCACCTCGTCGGCGACAACGGCAAATCCGCGCCCTGCCTCACCTGCGCGGGCGGCCTCGATAGCGGCGTTGAGCGCCAGCAGGTTGGTCTGTTCGGACACCGACTTGATCACGTCGAGGATGCTGCCGATGCGTTGGCTTTCGCCCGCCAGGTGCTGCATGGCGGCCAGGCAATCGTCCATCTGCCTGGCCAGCTGCTCGATGCGACCTATGGCTTCGGCCACCACCTGATCGCCCATTTGCGCCTGTTGGTCGGCGTTGGTCGCGGCCATCGATGCCTGTTCGGCATTCTGCGCAACTTCCTGTACCGTGGCGCTCATCTGGTGCATGGCGGTGGCCACCTGGTCGGTTTCCTCGCGCTGCTGGTTGATGCGCTGCTTGGTGTCCTCGCTGCTGGTCGCCAGTTGGGTAGCCGCTTGAGACAACTGTCCGACACCCTGGTCGATACCGCCGATCAAATCGCGCAGGCTCAGGGTCATTTCGCGCATGCTGGCCTGCAGCTGGCCCATTTCGTCGCGGCGCTGCACCGGCTCCACCTGGCTCAGGTCGCCGCGGGCGATACGCGCCGCCAGCGCAAGGGTCTGGCGCAGCGGCTGGGTGATCTGCCGGGTGATCAGCCAGCCGGCCAGCACGCCCACTACCAGCGCCAGCAGGGCGACGCTGGTCAGCAGCGAGCGGGCTGCCAGCGCTTCGCTGTCGCGCTGCTCGACCTTGCGTTCGCTCAGCTCCAGGCTAACCGCCCTCAGTTCGTTGCCCATCTGCTCCATGTCGTTTTGCAATTGTTCGACGCTCAAAGCGGTGCGTCGGTAGAGATCGAGGCTGGCGCGGTACTTGCCCAATTCCACCGCCGGCTGCTCCATCAGCGCGCGAGGCAGCCCCAAAGGGGCAATTGCCTTGAGCAGTTGCCCGAGGCTGGAGTCGGCGGCGTCCAGGGCGCTGTCGCCGACCTTGGCAAAATCTTCCAGCGGCGAGAAGGTGTAGGCCGGCACCAGGCTTTGCTGATTGGCGCCGTCAACATGCCGGCTGAGGTTGTCCATCAGGCCCAGCACACCACCTTGCTGGCTGTCGGCGGGCATTTTCAGCAGGGCTTGGGTTTGCAGTTCATCAATGACATCGTTGAGCTTTTGTTCCTGCACCTGCATGGCCCCGCGCTGGGCGCGTCGGCTGTCGACGTTGCGCTGCAAGGCGTCGAAGTTTTCGCGCAGGCGCTGCAGTAGTTGCAGCTTCTGGGTGAGCATCTGGCGAGATTGATCAATGCTGCTACGTTGTTGCAGCGTGGTCAGCATGCCGTCGAGTTGTTGCAGGATACGGGCGATCTGTGCCTTGCTGGCGTCGTCGGCCAGCACCCGGTAGGTGATGCGCTCGGCGCGCAGGTCCTTGACCAGATCGTTGATCCGGCCAATTTCGCTGAGCTGTTCCGAGCGGGTAATGGCACCGTCCAGCGCGCGCCAGCCGCTGACGGTGGTGGCCAGGGTGAGCAGCAGCACCACGGCGAAGCCGAGCGCGAGCTTGGCGCCGACACTGATGTTGCCGAGCCTGCGGTTGAGGTAGCCGAACATGGCAAATCTCCGTCCAGTTGAGTAGGGGAGCCATGCCGGCACTTTGCTGGCATGACACCCCTGCCCATCGGCGGAGGCTGCGTAGGACTTGACCTGATAATCAGGTAGGAAATTTCAGCCTGATTGGTAGGAAGTTATCCACAGCACACACTGTCAGAGCCTGAACCGCCCGACCAAGCCCTGCAGGTGCGTGCCCAAGCGCGCCAGTTCGACGCTGGAGCTGGCTGTCTCCTCGCTGGCTGCGGAAGTCTGGTCGGAAATGTCCCGCACGTTCATCACGCTGCGGTTGATCTCTTCGGCCGTCGCGCTTTGCTGTTCAGCGGCGGTGGCAATCTGCTGATTCATGGCCTGGATCGACGACACGGTGCGGGTGATCGTCTCCAGCGAGCCACCGGCACGGCGGGTCAGCTCGACGCTGCTGTCGGTGAGCTGGCGGCTGGCGTCCATGACGCTGGCGACCCTTTGCGTGCCGCTTTGCAGGCCAGCGATCAGCTCCTCGATTTCTTCGGTGGACTGCTGGGTACGCTGGGCCAGGCTGCGCACTTCGTCGGCCACCACAGCAAAGCCACGGCCTGCTTCACCGGCACGGGCCGCTTCGATGGCCGCGTTGAGGGCCAGCAGGTTGGTCTGCTGGGCCACCGACTTGATGACATCGAGCACGCTGCCGATCTTGTCGCTTTCGGCCTTGAGCTGGTTCATCGCTTCGCTGGAGTGCACCACCTCGCTGGCCAGGCGTTCGATCTGCGCAACCGCCTCGCTGACCACGCGATCACCCTCACGCGCCTGCTGGTCGGCCATCAGCGCCGCTTCCGAAGCCTGCTCGGCATTGCGCGCGACTTCATGCACAGTGGCGGCCATTTCGTTCATGGCGGTCGCTACCTGGTCGGTCTCGACCTTCTGGTTGTTGACCCCGGCGCTGGTCTGCTCGGTGACCGCCGAAAGCTCTTCGGCGGCGCTGGCGATCTGCGTGACACCGTCGCCGATGCCGCCGATCAGTTCGCGCAGGCCTTGGGTCATGCGCTGCATGCTGGCCTGTAGCTGCCCCAGCTCGTCGCGACGGGTGCTGAGCAGGTCTTGGCGCAGGTCGCCGCTGGCCACACGCTCGGCGGCCGCCAGGGTCTGGCGCAAGGGGATGATGATCTGCCGGGTAATGACCCAGGCCGCGAGCAGGCCCAGCACCATCGCCAGTGCCGTGGCGCCGGCGAGCATGGCCTTGGCCTGGTGGGTGCCGGCGTCACGTACTTCGGTCTGCGAAACGGTCATCGCCTGGCTGGTCTGCAACAGCACCGAACCTTGATCGGCCATTTGCTGCAACGCCTGTTCGCTGGCGTTCTGCGCATCGCCGAATTGGCGCACCGCATCGCGGTAGGCGGCCAGGGCGGAGGCGGAATCGTCGAGGCTGGCGGCATATTCTGCGGGCACCCTGGCCGGCAGTGCCTTGAGCTCGGCGAGTGCCTGGTCGATGGCCTTGAGCGCTGTTTGCTGGAAGTCCGCGTTGCCGCTGTAGGTGTAACCGCGCACCTGGAAGCGTGCTTGCTGAACCAGGGCGTTGACCTCGACGGTAGGCTGGTACTGGCTGATGTCGCCGGCTTGCAGCAGGCGCTGCTGGACCCGGCTGATCAGCTCTACAGCCTTGTCGGCGCTGTCGCCCAGCACGGCACGGCTGCCTTCGCGGCGCTGGCCGGCCTGTTTGAGGTCGCTGAAGGCTTGTTGGTAGATGCGCACGGCCTCGCGCTGTTGCTCCAGGCGCTGGCGGTCGATGGGCTGCTCGATCTGCACGAGCATCAGCTGTACCTGGCGGTCCAGGTTGGCCAGGGCCTTCTCTAGCTCGGCGACCGACGCTTCGTCGCGTTGGCGCTGGTAATGCTGGCGCGCGATGCGCAGGTCCTGGGTGTATTGATGGATGACCGAGATGTTACCCAGCTTGTCGCCCCGGTCGACGATGCCGTCCATGCCCTGCCAGCCCGTGAAGGTGATGGCCAGGGTCAGTAACAGCACCAGGCCGAAGCCCAGCCCCAACTTGCGATTGACGCTTACATTACCCAGCGATTGGGCAAACCATCGGTACATGTTCGACTCCCCGGCAACGTGGCAGCACGGCTTATTGTTGTGTTGCCATAACCATCGGCCTGCGCCGGGGAAACTTGATGGGAAAAAGCTGACCCGTTTGTCAGAAAATCCTTGAGAGCAGGGCAGTTACAGCGGTTTCGACGCGCAGGATGCGCTCGCCCAGTTGCACCGGCGCCAGGCCGGCCTTGCCCAGCAGTTCGACTTCGTAGGGGATCCAGCCACCTTCAGGGCCAATGGCCAGGGTCACCGGGCCTTCGACCGCGCGCGGGCAGGCGGGGTAGGGGCCGGGGTGGCCGACCAGGCCAAGGGTGCCGTCGGCGATGGCGGGCAGGCGGTCTTCGACGAACGGCTTGAAGCGTTTCTCGATGATCACCTCGGGCAGTACTGTATCGCGGGCCTGCTCCAGGCCCAGAATCAGATTCTCGCGGATGCTTTCGGGGTTGAGAAACGGCGTTTGCCAAAAGCTTTTCTCGACCTTGTAGCTGTTGACCAGGATCAGCCGCTGCACACCCAGGGTGGCGACGGTCTGGAACAGCCGGCGCAGCATCTTCGGGCGTGGCACGGCCAGCACCAGGGTCAGCGGCAGCTTGGCCGGCGGCGGCTGGTCGAAGCCGACTTCAAGTTCCGCTTCGTGCGGATCCAGGCGTACCACCGTGGCGCTGCCCATCAGCCCATTGATGCGGCCCACGCGCAGGCTGTCACCCACCGCCACGCGGTGGATCTCTTGCATGTGGGTAAAGCGCCGATCGGCAAGGACGATGCGGTCGGCCGAGACGAAGTCGGCCTCTTCAAGAAGCAACAGGTTCACGGTTGGGTCGCTGGCGGCTGGTCGTTGTGGTCGTTCGCCGCTTCATCGTCGGCAGGGTTGCGCTTGCGGATCAGGCTGCCACACAGCACGCCGATCTCGAACAGCAGCCACATGGGCACGGCGAGCAGCGTTTGCGAGAAGATGTCCGGCGGGGTGAGGATCATGCCGACCACGAAGCAGCCGATGATCACGTAGGGGCGGATCTTTTTCAGGTACTTCACATCGACCACGCCGATCCACACCAGCAGCACCACCGCCACCGGGATCTCGAAGGCGACACCGAAGGCGAAGAACAGGGTCATGACGAAGTCGAGGTAGTTGGCGATGTCGGTCATCATCGCCACGCCTGCCGGGGTGGCAGCGGCGAAGAACTTGAACATCAATGGGAACACCAGGAAGTAGGCGAAGGCCATGCCGGCGTAGAACAGCAGGATGCTCGACACCAGCAGCGGAATGGCGATGCGCTTTTCGTGGCGGTATAGCCCCGGTGCGATGAAGCCCCAGATCTGCTGGAGGATGAACGGGATGGCCAGGAACAGCGAGACGATCATGGTCAGCTTGAACGGCGTCAGGAACGGCGAGGCCACGTCGGTGGCGATCATCGTCGCGTTTGCCGGCAAGTGGTCGCGCAACGGCGCCGAAACCAGGGTGTAGATCTGCTGGGCGAAGGAGAACAGCCCGGCAAAGATCAGGAAGATCGCGGCGACGCAGCGCAGCAGGCGCGTACGCAGTTCGGTCAGGTGCGAAACCAGCGGCATGGGCTGGTCGTCTTGCGGTTTTTCGCTCATGGGGCTCGCGGCGGTTGAGGCTGGTCGGGCTGCTCAGGCGTAGTGGCCGGCGCAACAGGTGCTGGCGTGAGCGTCGCGGCAGGCTGCTCGGGCACCGCGACGGCGGGCGGCGGTGCCGACGGCGTCAGCGGGTTGAGGATGCGCTTGGCTTCCTGCTCCATCTGCAGGATGTGCTCGTTGTGCAGCTGGCGGCGGATGTCGTCGGCGCCGATCTCGCGCTCGACCTCCATCTTGATCGCGTTGAAGCTGCGCTTGAGCCGGCCGATCCACAGCCCCGCAGTACGCGCGGCGCCAGGCAGGCGCTCGGGGCCGAGCACCAGCAGGGCTACCAGGCCGACGAGCAGCAACTCGCTGAAGCTGATGCCGAACATGGGTCAGTCTTTCCGCTGCGGCTCTTGGACCGGCTGGGCCTGGCCCTCGATGGTGTGGCCCTGCTGCGGCGCTGCGGCCTGCTGCTGGGTGGCCTGTACCGGTGGAACCGGCTGGGCTGGCGGCGTGGTCGGCTCGGCCGGCTTGGTCTCTTCGTCGTTCATGGCCTTGCGAAAGCCCTTGATCGACTCGCCCAGGTCACCGCCGAGGTTCTTCAGCTTCTTGGTGCCGAACACCAGCACGACGACAACCAGCAGGACGATCCAGTGTTTCCAGTCAAAAATACCCATGGTGCTCTCCTAGAATGCTATTCGCTCAGGCCGAGGGCTGGCGCGCGGCCTTTTCATCGTGCCCGGAAAGGCCGAAACGGCGTTCCAGTTCGTCGAGCACGGCTTGTGGATGCTGGCCCAGTGCGCTGAGCATGACCAGGCTATGAAACCACAGGTCGGCAGTTTCATAGATGACATCGCTGTAATCCTTGCTGACCTCGGCGTCCTTGGCAGCAATGATGGTCTCGACGGACTCTTCGCCGAGCTTCTCGAGAATCTTGTTCAGGCCCTTGTGGTACAGGCTGGCCACATAGGAGCTGTCGGCGGCTGCGTGCTTGCGTTCTTCGAGCACTTCGGCCAAGCGGTTGAGGGTGTCGCTCATGTCAATGTCCTGCGCTGTAGATGGCATCCGGGTCTTTCAACACCGGGTCGACGGATTTCCACTGGCCGCCTTCGAAGACGCGGTAGAAGCAGCTCTCGCGGCCGGTATGGCAGGCGATATGGCCCAGCTGCTCGACCATCAGGATGATCACGTCGGCATCGCAGTCCAGGCGCATCTCGTGCAGCTTCTGCACATGGCCGGACTCCTCGCCCTTGCGCCACAGCTTGCCACGGGAGCGTGACCAGTATATGGCGCGTTGCTCGGTGGCAGTGAGTGCCAGCGATTCGCGGTTCATCCAGGCCATCATCAGCACGCGTCCGGTCTTGTGGTCTTGGGCGATCGCCGGCACCAGGCCATCGCTGTTCCACTTGATCTCGTCCAGCCAGTCTTTCATCGTCGACTCCAAAACCGGGCCCGCTCCTGTACCGGGCCCTTTGCGCTAGTGTGCCAGCCAGCAGCGCGGCTGGCTATTGGCGTACGATCAGGTACAGCCCGGCGGCCAGCATCAGCCACGCCGGCCACGCGGCGGGGGCTGCGAGGCTGGCGGCTTCGGCGGCGCCGGCCGCCAGCACTGCACCGCCACCGAGCAGGCCGGCACCGAGCAGGCGCAGCGCCCAGCGGTCGCCCTGGCGGCGCCGCTCCGGCAGTTGCGGGTCGTGCAGGTGAGGCTGCGACAGGCGTTCGAGCAAGTCACGGGTCATGTCGGCCAGGTGCGGCAGTTGTTCCACCTGGCTGTGCAGGTTGCCGAACATGGCCTTGGGGCTGTAGCGCTCGCGCATCCAGCGTTCGAGGAACGGTTTGGCGGTGCTCCACAGGTCCAGGTCGGGGTACAGCTGACGGCCGAGGCCTTCGATGTTGAGCAGGGTCTTCTGCAGCAGCACCAGCTGTGGCTGCACCTCCATGTTGAAGCGCCGTGCGGTCTGGAACAGGCGCATCAGTACCTGGCCGAAGGAAATATCCTTTAACGGTTTTTCGAAGATCGGTTCGCACACGGTACGGATCGCCGCTTCGAACTCGTTGACCTTGGTGTGCGCCGGTACCCAGCCCGAATCGATGTGCAGCTGTGCAACGCGGCGGTAGTCACGCTTGAAGAAGGCGATCAGGTTGCGCGCCAGGTAATCCTGGTCCTCGGCGGTGAGGCTGCCGACGATGCCGCAGTCGATGGCGATGTACTGCGGGCTCCATGGCTTGACCGTGCTGACGAAGATGTTGCCGGGGTGCATGTCGGCATGGAAGAAGCTGTCGCGGAACACCTGGGTGAAGAACACCTCGACGCCGCGCTCGGCCAGCAGCTTCATGTCGGTGCGCTGGTCGGCCAGGGTGGCCATGTCGGTCACCGGCACGCCGTAGATGCGCTCCATCACCAGCACCTTGGGGCGGCACAGGTCCCAGTACACCTGGGGCACGTACATCAGCTCCGATCCTTCGAAGTTGCGCCGCAGCTGGCTGGCGTTGGCCGCCTCGCGCAGCAGGTCGAGCTCGTCGTAGATGGTCTTTTCGTAGTCGCCGACGATTTCCACCGGGTGCAGGCGGCGGGCGTCGGCCGAGGCGCGCTCGGCGGCCGTGGCGATCAGAAACAGCCAGGCAAGGTCCTGGGCGATCACCGGCTTGAGGCCCGGGCGCACCACTTTGACCACCACCTCTTCGCCGCTTTTCAGGCGTGCGGCATGCACCTGGGCCACCGAGGCCGAGGCCAGCGGTTCGACGTCGAAGCGGCTGAACACTTCACCGACCTTGGCGCCCAGCTGCCCTTCGATCAGCGCCACGGCCTGTTTCGGGTCGAACGGTGGCACGCGGTCCTGCAGGCCCATCAACTCGTCGGCGATGTCGGTGGGCAGCAGGTCGCGTCGGGTGGACAGCAACTGGCCGAACTTGATGAAGATCGGCCCCAGGTCCTGCAGTGCCAGGCGCAGGCGCGCACCGCGGGTAAGCTCGGAAGGCTTGCGCGGCAGCCAGCGCCACGGCATCAGCAGGCGCAGGCTGCGCAGCCACCAGGGCAGTGGTAGGTCGAACAGCAGGTCATCGAGACGGTAGCGGATGACCACGCGCTGGATGCGGAAGAGACGGCGGACGGCGAGCAGCTTCATGCGTTATCGCTGGTATCAAGGGATCGGGAGAGGCGCAGCAGGCGCGCCTCGAGGCGTTCTATGTCGACCTTCAAGGTATCGAGCTCGCTGAAGGCGGCTTCGGCTTCGCGCTTGCCCACCAGGGTGCGCGACTCTTCGGCCAGGTATTCGGAGAGGTTCTGGCTGAAGCGTGCCAGGCCCTGACGGGTCCAGCGTGCACGCAGGCGCACGTGGCCGGCGAGCAGCGACGTGGCAACCGGGCCGAGCCAGCGTTGCAGCTCGTGCTCCCAGTCCAACTCCAGGTCCTGCAGCACGCCGAACAGGTCGAGCAGCACGGCGCTGTCGCCATGCAGCTCGACCTGCGGGCTGTGCAGTATGGCGCTCTTGTCCTTGGCAACGGCCAGTTGCAGCAGGCTGCCGGCCGGGGCGCGCAGCCTGCAGTCGACCTCACCCTCCCAATGCGCGGCGAGCATCAGCCCCTCTTCATCGGGCAGGATGAACACCTGCAGGGCCGGCTGGCGGCAGTCGATTTCGATGACCCTGCCTTCCAGCGCGGCCAGCCGCGGCAGCGCCGTGCTGTCCATGCGCAGGACGCGGTTCAGGCCATGTTCGACGCTGGCGAGCAGCCCTGCCAGCAGCATCAGGGCTTGATTCCCCGGTGCACGGCGACGATGCCGCTGGTCATGTTGTGGTAGGTGACGCGGTCGAAGCCGGCATCCACCATCATGCCCTTCAGCGTTTCCTGGTCGGGGTGCATGCGGATCGACTCGGCGAGGTAACGGTAGCTCTCGGAGTCATTGGTGATCAGCTTGCCGGCCAGCGGCATGAAGGCGAACGAATAGGCGTCGTAGGCCTTGGACATCAGCTTGTTGGTCGGCTTGGAGAACTCCAGGATCAACAGGCGGCCACCGGGCTTGAGCACGCGCAGCATCGAGCGGATCGCTTCGTCCTTGTGGGTGACGTTGCGCAGGCCGAAGGCGATTGTCACGCAGTCGAAGTGGTTGTCCGGGAACGGCAGCTTTTCGGCGTCGGCCTGGACGAACTCGATGTTGCCGGCCACACCACGGTCGAGCAGGCGGTCACGGCCGACCTTGAGCATCGAATCGTTGATGTCGGCAAGCACCACCTGGCCGGTCGGGCCAACCAGGCGCGAGAACTTGGCGGCCAGGTCGCCGGTACCGCCGGCGATGTCCAGCACCCGGTTGCCGCTGCGCACGCCTGACAGCTCGATGGTGAAACGCTTCCACAGGCGGTGCATGCCGCCGGAAAGCACGTCGTTCATCAGGTCATATTTGGCGGCCACCGAGTGGAACACCTCGGCGACTTTTTTCGCCTTCTGGCTCTCGGGGACGTCCTGATAGCCAAAATGCGTGGTGGGTTCGGCGTGTTCGCCTTTGCGCTGGTCGTTCATATCGCTTCACCGGAAAAAATTACCGCCATTCTAGGGCGAACGGGCGGATTTGTCTTGGCGGGGTGTGCCATGGGGCAGGGGCGGGCATAATGCCGATTATGTCTTCATATCCAGGAACAGCCGCATGACCCAGATCAGCGTCGAACGCAAACACTCCCTCGGCCGCGAGGCCGCCCGTGCCAAGGCCGAAGCGCTGGTGGACAAGCTGAGCCGTGAATACGACCTCAAGGCCACCTGGAACGGTGACCGGGTCGATGTGGCCCGCAGCGGCGCCAACGGCAGCGTGCACATTGGCGAGGACAGCATCCGCGTCGAACTGAAGCTGGGCATGATGCTGTCGATGATGAGCGGCACCATCAAGGGCGAGATCGAGCGAGCGCTGGACAAGGCCCTGACGTGATGCCGCCTGCGGGCCGGCGAGCCCTGCAGCTACCCGTCGAGCTCAAGGCATCGGGAACGGAATGATGTCCTTGTCACGCTCATATAACAGGTCGCCACCATAGATCTTGAGCCGTTCATTCCTGTTAGCGGCGCGCATGAGTTGCTCGCTGCGGGACTTGGCCTTCGGCAGTTTCAGGTGGCCCTGGGTAAAGGCATGGGCGGGCGCATTTTCGCTGGGGTAGTGGAAGTGTGCTTCCCAGAGCAGTTCAGCGGTTGGGATCTTGTCTATCCGGTAGATATCCAGGTAATGCCCATCTGCAGTACGAGTACGCGTGCCCACCCGCCTGACGTTGACAGCGCCGAGGTCCTTTAGCGCACGCACCACCCAGCTCTCCGGATATTGGCTGTTGAAGTAGACGGTGGTCAGTGATTGGTGCTTTGCATCGCGGGTGCGCTTGATGGCTTTGAGTAGGTTGTCCTTGAGCGCGGGACTGCTTTCGGCATTCAACTCATGGTGGATACTGGTGAGTTTGTCCATGTGCTGATCGAGCCGGTCAGCCAGTGTTTGGGGTTGCTGCATGTAGCGCTCGGCGCTGCGGATCTCTTCCTCCGTCTGGGCTACCAGGCGCGTACCTTCACTACGCAACTTTTTTTGACTCTTGCCGGGTTGTGAAACCTTGGGTGCTTCCAGCCATACGTCGCCATGCTGTTCGAGTTCGGAGACTGTTGTTTGGCTCAAAGGGTCGTACTGGATTGCTCGACCGTTCTTCAGCGTCTGTTCAACCAGGGTTTTCTTGTGCCGGGCGGTACGGATGCTTTTCAGCTTCCTTAACGGCTGAGTACGGATCTTCGCTTGCCCGTGCGCAGGGCCGGGTGTAAAGGGGGCTTGTACTGACTGCGCGTGTCCAGCCTTCTCGTCCCTTTCGGTGTAGGCGGCGTCCAGGGCGCGTTCGGCGAGGTTACGCAGTTTGGTGACTTGTGCGACGAAGCCCTGCAAGGGCTGCGTGTCAATCGCCGGATCGTCCAGAGCCAGGAGTTCCTCGGCAATATTGAGGGAGGCGGTGTACGCCTGGCGCACACTGCTGAGCACTTCGATCTGATCGTCCAGCGATTGTTCACTGGCCAGCAAGCCGTCATGGTTCAGTACGGCCTTGCGAAGTTCGGGGCCGCAAAGGCGTTGAGGCTGGCTGTCGATGTGCTCGATACGCTCAGGCGTCAGGTTTTCCCTTTTGAATGCCAGTGAGGCCAAGTCCACGCATGTTTGGGCACACAGCATGACTGTCGAATAAGGGCGATGTTGCGTGGCCTTCGCGAGTACTGTCTGTTTGTTTGTAAAAGCGATGCGGGGGTCACTTGATGCTTTTGTCAGATTGCGATCAAGGCGTTCGCTGGCCTTGAGCAAGCGCTTGCTGATGTCGAGGGCGGTGTTGCGCGCTTCTCTGTATTGAGTAATCGCGTGTATTTCTTCAGGCGTTCTGGGCAGGCGGGGAAGTTGCCTCGCCACGCTGTCGAGGTGGATGTAGTCAGTCTCCATCAATAACCGATTGAGGAGGCTGACGTCATTGTCAATTGACAAGTGATAAAGGTTGCCAAGGTTGTCTATGTAGCGTTTGTTGCCAAACTGCTGATACACCGGCTCGCACAGTTCGGAAGTGTCGTTTATGGTCGCGGTGAGGATGGCGGCGCGTTCTTCCAGCAGGGTTGAGGCTGCTTTCACGGAGTGCCCGAGCTCAACCCGCAGTGCTCTCAACGCTTGCAGATCGTCCAGTTGCTGCTGGGACGGCGTTGTCTCGGCGTCGCCCTGCTCGGGCACCTTGTAAGTGTCTGCGTAGTTTTTCACCTGTTCATCGAGCGTTTGCAGGGTCAGCAGATTCTTGGGAATCGTTTCGTCGTAGGCTTCAAGCGCCTCGATCCGTTCGATGACGGCGTTGCTCATCCTCTGGAAATCCACCTTGGGGGTGGATTTCACAGGCATGCCGCCGGCCATTCTCAGTTGAAGTGCCCATTCACCATTCCACCGGCTGATCCAGGGTCCCTTGTCGCGCGTGCGGCCTACGATGTGGTAACCGTCGGCTTCCCCGCCCCATTGGGATTGCCATTCGCCCTGGCTCTGCTCAGGGCCGATGATCTGTATACCGCTCCAGCATTCCTGCACTTCATAAGGCGTGTCGTGCAGCGTGACGTAATGGCGCCCTTCGACTTCGTAGAGGCCGCGCAGGCGGCCTGTAGCGATTGGAGCATGCCCTTGCAGGGAAAGCCTGGCTTGCAGCTCGCCCAGCGCGGTGCGCTGCTCCTGCGGCAGGTTGGTCAGCCGTTGGCTGTCGCGCCAGTGGCTGACCCTGGGGGTGGGAAATGCCTGTTCATCCTGAGTGGGTTCCCAGGGCAGCTCCCGCGGCGCTTCTGCGAGTATCGACGGTGTCAGGCCTGCCGAAGCCGGTGCGGCGAACCGCGCTGCTGGCGCTGGGCGCGCAGGTGTGCGGGCCTGTGGAGGCGGCATTTGGCGGTGTGCGAGCAACATCGCCAGGTTGGTCAACAAATCAGTGACTGCGACTGCTTTTTCCTGTTCCGAGCCATGCAGCAGTGCAGGAATATCGTCTTTCAACGTGGCGACTGCCTGCAGCAGCCATACTGCGCTTGCTGCAGGGCCGCTTAACAGCATGGAACCGGTGTTGAAAACTGCCCAGGCAATCTGTTCGACCAGGGCCCATTTCGCTTGTGCATTGGAAACGCTGCTACGTGTGGCCATGAAGAGCATGGCGTCTACCCGGCTCTTGAACATCTGCGCGTCAAGATCGCCTGCCCAGGCCTTGAACGTTGCCTCGACGGGAAGTGCTAGCTTTGCCAGCAACGTGTCCACCACTGCGCTTTCTGGGCTGACCAAATGGGCCAGCTGGGAAAGGCGAGGGTGCAGATGTGGGCGGAGAAACCCACCGTTTTCGTAGAGCTGTCGGGCGTCTTTATCCAGCCATTCGAGCATGCTCTGTTGCAGGTCGCCGCCTTCGCGGACGCTGTTCATCAACGCATCCAGGCTGGCGAATTGCAGGATCGTGTCTTCTGGGTAAAGGGGGCGATACAGGACCCAGCGGTTGGTTGTGGTTGGCAGACTGATCAGGTACATACCCTGCACCGCATCGCTCGACGAGGCGCCAGGCGCGCACAAGAAGGCCAATGGGGCCATGCTTGTCGCCTGCGATTGTTTAGCCGTCTGGCTAAATTCGATCAGTGCCTGACAGGCACCTTCACTGAGCTTCTTGTTGATCGTGGCCTGCAGGGCATTGAGCATCAGGTTGCTCCGCCATGCTTTGGCGAATCGGGCAATCCGGGCGGTTTTCCCGGGGGGGCCGTCGATCATCTGCCGTACGTAGGGGCAATAGTGGCCGCCGATGTCGACCTTGAGTACCAGGCTTTCCACCTCCTCGATGGTCAATGTGCCGCTGATGCCAGCATGACTGGCGTCGGTGATGGCCGTTATTGCCTCCAGCTGGCCGGCTTGCAGGCGGGAAATGGCAAGGTCGGTCAGGGAGACGCGCCTGCTGAACAGCGATTGCCCTCCGCCTGCAGGCCCGGAGGGCACGGCTTGATCGATACTGATGAACACTTGGTCCGGGTCGTGGACCGCCTTGTCAGGGTATTCGCTCACCCACTGCTCGCGCAGGCGGCGGTTGGCGAAACGGTGCAGGCCGTCGATGTCGCCAAGGGATGTCAGCCCTTTCGATTGCCCTTGACTGGCTGCAAGTTCAAGCATTGCCGCGTGGTAATTGAAGCGATCGGTATCAGAGGCATTGGCCAGCCATTGGGGCAGTTCGATATCGGGCATATCAGTGTTCAGGTAGCCAAGCTCGGAAAAAAATCCGGAGGGATCAGTGATGGTGCTGAACACCGTTTCCAGTTGGCCGGCTTCGGTCAGGTTGCCCAGGCGTAGGCGGTTGATGCGATCAAGGATGCTGTTGAGCACCTGGGCTGCCTGCCAGGCGAAGACGTTTTCGCTCAATGCCCGCTGCGTCCATGACAGGCTTTCAAAGCGATAACTTTCGGCCAGTTCATGCTGTAGCGACGTAGCCAGCGCGGGAAGGTCGGCATGGCTGCTGATGTGCCCCGAGGGCCTGCAGCGCAGCACGGATGTACGATTACCGTGCGTTTGCGTGAGGATCAAGTCCGGTATGGCGAGCGGGTAGGAGGCTCCGTTGTCGCTGAGGGAAACTTGCAGGGCGCTGACCGTCAGCCCGTCGCTGCTGCCCACGAGCATCGTGTAGAGCGCGTGCTGTTCATCTTCGTCCAGGCCTGGTTGCTGGATGTTGGCAAGCAGTGAGGCCTTGATCACCTGCTGCAGCCAGCGCAGGCGCGTGACATCCGACTCGCCGAAGCCGTTCCAGTAGCTGATCTGGGCCTGTTGCAGGTTCTCCCTCAGCCCCGAGAGCAGGGTGTCGAAGCCGCTATCGAGCCTGCGCATGTCCAGATCGATCTGCGGTTGCGCAGTGGCATCCAGCCCCTGCTCTTGAGCGCGAAACACGGCGGGTGGCGCGATGCTCAAAGGGCCCAGGCTTTCCAGCGACAAGCGCTCGCCTGTCACAAGGTGTTGCAGCAGCCGGTCGACCAAGCCCGTGTTGGCATTCTCTGCGTTGAGCAAGGTAAAGGCTTCGAGGGATTTGAGGCTCGGGCTATGGGTTGCGATCCAAGGATAGCGATCGAGCAGCACGGCGAAACCGTCGGTGGCGATCACCTGGCGTAAGGTTGGGCGATTGGCGAAATGGTTAGCTACGAGTTGTCGGAACGTGTTGCGCTGGGGCATGGTTGGGAGGCTCCGCTTGGCGGTCGTCGGGAAGCATGACGCTAGCGCTGCCTGGCCTGCGGTCGGTGTTGCATAGATCTGTTTAGGGTGCGAATTCTAATTTCCCCCCCTACCTTATGCTCAAGCCCAACCTCCATGGGCGGTTCCTCCCCTCCACTCATGAGCATGAGGTACAGAGCATGGCCAAAGTGAATGTGAAGATAAAGGATGACGCCCAGGGTACGCTGGGTGAAGTGCGCGGCTACGCGCGCAAGATCTGGCTGGCTGGCATCGGCGCTTACGCACGGGTTGGCCAGGAAGGTTCCGACTACTTTCAGGAGCTGGTGAAAGCCGGTGAGGGTGTCGAGAAGCGCGGCAAGAAACGCATCGACAAAGAGCTCGATGCCGCCAACAACCAGATCGACGAAGCCACCCAAGAAGTCAGTCGCGTACGCGGTAAGGTCGAGGTTCAGCTCGACAAGATCGAAAAGGCTTTCGACGCACGGGTCGGTCGCGCCTTGAATCGCCTCGGCATTCCGTCTAAACATGACGTTGAGGCGTTGTCCATCAAGCTTGAGCAACTGCATGAACTGCTTGAGCGCGTCGCGCACAAACCATAAGGAGAGCAGGATGGCTGGCAAGAAGAATTCCGACAAAGAAGGCAGCTCCTGGGTCGGCGGGATCGAGAAATACTCCCGCAAGATCTGGCTGGCAGGGCTGGGTATCTATTCGAAAGTCGACCAGGACGGCCCGAAGCTGTTCGACTCGCTGGTGAAGGATGGCGAGAAGGCCGAGAAGCAGGCGAAGAAAACCGCAGAAGAAGTGGCGGACAGCGCCAAGGCTTCGACCACTTCGCGTGTGTCCGGTGTTAAAGACCGTGCACTGGGCAAGTGGAGCGAGCTTGAAGAGGCCTTCGACAAGCGCTTGAACAGCGCCATCTCGCGTCTGGGCGTGCCGAGCCGCAACGAGATCAAGGCCCTGCACCAGCAGGTCGACAGCCTGACCAAGCAGATCGAGAAACTGACCGGTGCTTCGGTCACGCCGATCTCTTCGCGTACCGCAGCAGCCAAGCCGGCTGCCAGCAAGACGGCCGCCAAACCGCTGGCCAAGGCAGCAGCCAAGCCCGCAGCTAAAACGGCGGCGGCCAAGCCTGCAGCCAAATCCGCTGCAGCCAAGCCGGCAGCGAAACCTGCGGCCAAGCCCGTTGCCGCCAAGCCGGCAGCCAAACCCGCTGCGGCGAAAAAGCCTGCAGTGAAAAAGGCCCCGGCCAAACCTGCCGCTGGCAAGCCGGCAGCACCTGCTGCCAGCGCCGCACCGGCCGCTACCGCAGCGCCGGCACCCAGCGCCGCTCCGGCCAGCAGCGCGCCGTCGGCACCGGTGAGCGCGGCTACCCAGGCCTGATACCGCGTCGCCCTCTTCGCGGGTTCACCCGCGAAGAGGCTACCGCCGGTTCAGCAGGCTTAACCCTCCAGGTACCGCACCGCCAGCTGCTCCGCTGCCTCCCGCGCCTGCGCCTGCAGATGCGGCGCCACCAGCATCATCACCTGATACACCACGATCCCCACGTCCCCCTCGCGCCCCAGCACCCGCTGGTAGTCCAGCGAGAACATCAGTGTCAGGGTGATCTGCTCCACCAACTGCCCCAACGCCTGCGTTTCACTGACCACCTGGCCCTGGCCCTTGAGGCTGGCCAGCAACGCTGCCAACGTGCGCTTGAGTGCATTGATCAGGCTGCGCATGCCACGCGCCAGTTTCGGCAGGCGCCCGGTGAGGTTTGACAAGTCCTGGAAGAGGAAGCGGTACTGAGCCATGCGCTCGACGATCAGGTGCAGGAACAGCCAGTAGTCTTCGGCATCCAGGCGCACCTCCAGTGGCGGGTCCAGCAGTGGCATCAGTGCCTCTTCGAAACGTTCGAACAGGCCGATGACCAACGGCTCCTTGCCGTGGAAGTGGTAATACAGATTGCCTGGGCTGATGCCCAGCTCGTTGGCGATTTCAAGTGTCGAGACGTTGGGCTCGCCCTGCTGGTTGAACAGCTGCAGGGCGCATTCGAGGATACGGTCGCGAGTCTTCATCCAGTCGTTGTGCTCATCGGGTCAGGACATAGGTGCCTGGCGCGGGGCCCAGCGGTGGATAGGTGGCGTTGCCCAGCTCCATGCGCGGTGCCTTGAGCGGGCCGGAGCGCGGGGTGATCCAGTCCAGCCACAGCGGCCACCAGCTGCCGTCGTTGCGCTGGGCGTCGTGGAACCAGGCGCGGGGGTCGCTGGACAGCTTGGGGTTGTCCAGGTAGTAGGCCTTGGGGTTGCCGGGCGGGTTGATGATGCTCTGGATGTGCCCACTGTTGGACAGCACGAAACGCCGTTCGCCCCCCAGCAGCAGGGCCGAGCGGTAAACGGCATCCCAGGGGGTGATGTGGTCGTTGCTGCCGGCCACGGTGAAACTGTCCAGGTCGACCTGCTTGAGGTCGATGGGGGTACCGCAGACCTCCAGCCCGTTGGAGTGGGTCAGCGGGTTGTGCTTGAAGAAGTCCAGCAGATCGCCATGCAGGGCGGCCGGCAGGCGTGTGCTGTCGGCGTTCCAGTAGAGGATGTCGAAGGCCGGCGGCGTCTTGCCAAGCAGGTAGTTGTTGACCCAGTAGTTCCAGATCAGGTCGTTGGGCCGCATCCAGGCGAAGATCCGCGCCACTTCGCCACCGTCCAGCACACCGCGCTGGTAAGAGCGGCGCTTGGCCGCCTCGATGGTCTGCTCGTCGGCGAACAGGCTGGCGGGGCTGTCGAACTTGCTGTCGAGCAGGCTGACCAGGTAGGTAGCGCTGCGTACCCGGCGCAGCTGGTGCTTGGCCTGCAGGTGGCCCTGCAGCGCGGCCATGGTCAGGCCGCCGGCGCAAGCACCCATCAGGTTCGGGTCGCGGTTGCCGCTGATGCTGCGGCAGGCGTTGAGCGCTTCTTCCAGCGCCTGCACGTAGCTGGACAGCCCCCATTCGCGGTGGCGTGGGTCGGGGTTGCGCCAGCTGACCATGAACACCTGCAGGCCGTTCTTGAGCATGTACTGGACGAAGCTGTTGGTCGCCTGCAAGTCGAAGATGTAGAACTTGTTGATCTGCGGCGGCACCACCAGCAACGGCCGGGCGTGCTGCTTTTCGCTCATCGGCTTGTACTGGATCAGCTCCAGCAGCTCGTTGCGAAACACCACCGCACCCGGGGTCGACGCCAGGTTGCCGCCCACTTCGAAAGCGCGCTCGTCCACCTGGCGCGGCAGGCCGTCGTTATGGCGCAGGTCGTCCAGCAGGTGGGCCATGCCGCGAACCAGGCTCTGCCCACCGGTGTTGAACAGCTCCTTGACCGCCAGTGGGTTGAGCAGCGAATTGCTCGGCGCCAGGGCGTCATTGATCAGGTTGAACAGGAAGTGCGCACGGGCCCGGTCATCGTCGTCCAGGTGGCTTTCCTCGATCCACAGACGGCTCTGCTTCTGCCAGGCCAGGTAAGCCTGCAGGCCCCGGCGGTAGAACGGGTTCTGGCTCCAGGTCGGGTCGTTGAAGCGGCTGTCGCGCGGGTTGGGCTGGAGCGGTGTATCGCCCAGTACCACGCGGCCAAGTTGGCCGCCCAGTGCCAGCAGGTGGCGAGCGGTGTGCAGCGGGTTGGTCAAACCATGGCGGCCGACATTGCGCAGCGTGGAAAGCAGGTCGCGACCGCGCAGGCCGAGGATGGCGTTCTGCGCGTTCATGCTGGTGGCGGGAAGCGTTGTCGTTCCTTTGGCCGGTTTCTCTTTCATGGCAGCACTCCTTCGTCAGGCCACGGTCAGGTCAGAACGACAGCAACACCCTAGCCGCCGGAGGCTGGGCGGGGGTGCATGACTGCACGCTGACGTTCTTGCTGGAGGAACTTCATGATGATCGGGGCGACGGCCTCGGCCCGGGTGATCAGAAACAGATGACCGTCGTCGATAATGTGTAGCTGGGCATTGGGAATTCGCCAGGCCAACAGGCGCATGTTGACCAGTGGGATCAACGGGTCGTCGTCGCCGGCCAGCACCAGGGTCGGTTGCTGGATCTTGTGCAGCCAGTGGATGCTGGTCCAGCCCAAGCCGGCAAATAGCTGCCAGTAGTAGCCCAGCTTGCCGCCGGAGCGCACCTTGGACGCATGGTGCATGGCCAGGTCGGGGTCGCGGCGAAAGGCGCCGCCGTAGATCAGCGGGGCGATGCGGATCACATGCGAGGGCTGGATGTACCGCCGCGGGCTGGCCATCATCCACAGCACCTTGGGCTTGCCCGGCACCATCACCGCACCGGCGGCGGTGGCGGCCAGCACCAGCTTCTTGCAGCGCTCCGGGTAGTCGTGGGCGAACTGCTGGGCCAGGGCCCCACCCCAGGACACGCCGATCACGTTGACCTGGCCGTAGTCGAGGTAATCGAGCATGCGCGCGGTCAGCTTGGCCAGGCCTGGGAAGCGATAAGGGTGGCGCGGGGTGGATGAGCCACCCACGCCCGGCACATCGAAGGCGATGACTTCCAGGTCCGGGTCCAGCGCCTCGATGAACGGGAACACCAGTTCCAGGTTGGCGCCAATGCCATTGAAAATCAGCAGCGGCGTGAGGTGCGGCTTGCCCGGGCGCACCGCGGTGCGGATGGACTGGTCGTCCAGCTCGACGGTCCTGAAAATGTAGGGTGGCGGCATGCGCGAGACTCTGTGGTGAATGAAGCGCCGTGGCCCCTCCAAGGGCCACGGCGTTTACAACTCAACGTTCGTGAACGTAAGTCCCCGGTGCAGCTTCACCGGCGGCATAGGCACGGTTGCCGAGGCGGGCGGGGGCTTTTTTCAGCTCGCCGGCGCGCTCGCCCAGCCAGTTCTGCCAGTACAGCCACCAGGAATCGGCATGCTTGTCGGCGTTCTCTTGCCAGGCCAGCGGGTCGCCAGGCCGGTCGGCACCGGTCATGTAGCGCGACTTGGGGTTGCCAGGTGGGTTGAGAATGCTCTGGATATGGCCGCTGTTGGACAGCACGAACTCGATCTTGCCGCCGAACAGGTGCGCCGAGCGGTAGCACGATTGCCACGGGGTAATGTGGTCGTTGGTGCCGGCGACGCTGAAGATGTCGCACTGGACCTTTTTCAGGTCGATGGCGGTGCCGCACACTTCCAGTGCATCGGAGCGGGTCAGTGGGTTGTTCTTGAACATCTCGATCAGGTCGCCGTGGAAGGCCGCCGGGAGGCGTGTGGTGTCGTTGTTCCAGAACAGAATATCGAACACCGGCGGCTCGTTGCCTAGCAGGTAATTGTTCACCCAGTAGTTCCAGATCAAGTCGTTCGGGCGCATCCAGGCGAACACCTTGGCCATGTCGCTGCCTTCGAGCACACCGGCCTGATAGGAGTGGCGCTTGGCCGATTCGAGGGTCTGTTCGTCGACGAACAGGGCGACCTGGGTGTCCAGGGTGGTGTCGAGTACGCTGACCAGCAGGGTCAGGGCGTTGACTTTCTTCTCACCCAATGCGGCGTAGTGGCCGACCAGCGCGGTGCAGGTGATGCCACCGGAGCAGGCGCCGAGCATATTCAGGTCCTTGCTGCCGGTGATCGCCAGCACCGCGTCGACCGCCTCTTTCAGCGCGTCGATGTAGGTCGACAGGCCCCACTCGCGCTGGGCCTTGGTCGGGTTGCGCCAGCTGATGATGAAGGTCTGCTGCTGCGAGCGCAGGCAGAAGCGCGCCAGGCTCTTGTCCGGGCTCAGGTCGAAGACGTAGAACTTGTTGATCTGCGGCGGCACTACCAGCAACGGGCGGGCATGCACTTGCTCGGTGATGGGGCTGTACTGGATCAGTTCCAGCACGTCGTTGCGGTACACGACGGCGCCTTCGCTGGTGCCGAGGTTCTTGCCCACTTCAAAGGCGTCCATGTTGACCTGGCTGGGCATGCCGCCGTTGTTGACCACGTCCTTGGCCAGGTTGGACAGGCCGTCGAGCAGGCTCTTGCCGCCGGTTTCGAAGAAGCGTTTGACCGCTGCCGGGTTGGACAGGGTGTTGGTCGGTGCCATGGCTTCGGTCATCAGGTTGATGACGAACTGGCCGCGGCTGATGTCCTGGGGTGACAGGTCGCTGTTGCCGATCCAGTCCTGCAACTCCTTGCGCCAGGCCAGGTAGGTTTGCAGGTAGCGGCGGTACAGCGGGTTCTTGCTCCAGGCCGGGTCCTGGAAGCGACGGTCGTCGCCCTCCGGGGTCAGGCTCGATTTGCCCAGCAGCACGTTCTTCAGCTCCAGGCCGAAATGCGCCACGTGCTTGGCGCTGTGCAGCGGCTGGCGCACGGCCTGGCGCAGCACGGTGCGGGCTGAACTCAGCAGGTCCTTGCGGCGTATGCCGATCACCGGGTTCAGGCCCAGGGTGTTGTCCGAGGCTTGCCGCTGCAACTCATCGTTGTTCTTGCTACTCATCTACGACGCTCCGTTGTCCTGAGACGAGTACCGGTTTGCTGTGGCATATGCACAGTCGACAGCCCGGTACTGCTACTCGGGTGACCAGTGATAAGGAACAGCGGTGCTGCGGGCCGGATGCATTCGGCGATGAGCTGCGGGGGAATCTGCGTGTGAAGACTGCCTGCTTTCGCTCGCGACCTCTGCAAACCGGCCTGGCCCTGATTGCTTCGAAAACAATGCAGGGAACTTGCCAGCCCCATTGGTAACCCGACTTCATGTAATGCGCAAGACAGCTCTTTTCAGAACCGTCTCCAGGCATTCAAACAGATGAGATTAGAAAATGCGCTCTAACTCTTGAAAGGGCTGGGCTAGAGCATCAGTTTGACCACAGTTTCGGCAGGATCGCGGGATTTTCCCGCTTTGTGCAATTCATCGAGATACTCGGCCCAAAGCTGTTGTTGGCGCAGGCACAGCTGCTCGAGGTATTCCCAGGTGAACAGGCCGCTGTCGTGGCCGTCATCGAAGGTCAGTTTCAGTGCGTACTGGCCGGCGGGTTCGAGGCCTTTGATGCCGACGTTGATCTTGCCAAATTGCAGGATGGGATTGCCGTGGCCCTGAACTTCGGCGGAAGGCGAGTGCACGCGAAGGAATTCGGCGGGCAGGTGGTAGACCTCGTCGGGGCCGTAGGTGAGGCTGAGGGTCTTTGAGGCTTTATGCAGGTTGATGGCGATGGGCAGGCGGGCCATGGGCTGAATCTCTCGGGAGCTGATATTGCTTAGCTTCGAGAGATTCCCGCCTTTGTGCAAGGGGCCGCGAAGCGGCCCCTATATTCTTACAGAATGTAACGCGACAGGTCTTCGTTCTGCGCCAGCTCACCCAGGTGGCTGTTCACATACGCCGCATCGATCTGGATCGGCGCTTCATCATGCGCGCTGGCCAAGTCACCGGCACTGAACGACACCTCTTCGAGCAAACGCTCGAGCAGGGTGTGCAGGCGGCGGGCACCGATGTTTTCGGTTTTCTCGTTGACCTGGTAGGCGATTTCGGCCAGGCGCTTGATGCCGTCGGCCTGGAACTCGATGTTCAGCCCCTCGGTCTTGAGCAGCTCGCGGTACTGTTCGGTCAGCGAAGCGTGCGGCTCCTGCAGGATGCGCTCGAAGTCTTCCGGGGTCAGTGCCTTGAGTTCGACACGGATCGGCAGACGGCCTTGCAGCTCAGGCACCAGGTCGCTCGGCTTGCTCAGGTGGAATGCGCCCGAAGCGATGAACAGGATGTGGTCGGTCTTGACCATGCCCAGCTTGGTGTTGACGGTGCAGCCTTCGATCAGCGGCAGCAGGTCCCGCTGCACGCCTTCGCGGGACACATCGGCGCCGCCGACGTTGCCGCGCTTGGCCACCTTGTCGATTTCATCGATGAACACGATGCCGTGCTGCTCGACCGCTTCCAGGGCCTTGGCCTTGAGGTCGTCGTCGTTGACCAGGCGGCTGGCTTCTTCGTCGCGCACCATCTTCAGCGCTTCCTTGACCTTGAGCTTGCGCGCCTTGCGCTTGCCTTTGCCCATGTTGGCGAACAGGCTCTGCAGCTGGTTGGTCATCTCTTCCATGCCAGGCGGCGCGGCGATCTCGACGCCGGCGTTTTCGGCGACTTCGATCTCGATTTCCTTGTCGTCCAGCTGGCCTTCACGCAGGCGCTTGCGGAACAGCTGACGGGTGTTGGAATCGCTGCTGGTCTGCGCGGCTTCCTCGCTGAAGCTGGTGACCCGCGCCTGCGGCAGCAGGGCGTCGAGGATACGGTCTTCGGCAGCATCTTCGGCGCGGTGGCGCACGCGGATGATTTCCTGCTCACGCAGCATTTTCATGGCGGCATCGGCCAGGTCGCGGATGATCGACTCGACATCGCGGCCGACGTAGCCCACTTCGGTGAACTTGGTCGCTTCGACCTTTAGGAACGGTGCGTTGGCCAGTTTGGCCAGGCGACGGGCGATTTCGGTCTTGCCGACGCCGGTGGGGCCGATCATCAAGATGTTCTTCGGAGTCACCTCGGCACGCAGTTCGGCCGGCAGCTGCATGCGCCGCCAGCGGTTGCGCAAGGCGATGGCCACGGCGCGCTTGGCGTCGTCCTGGCCGATGATGTGGCGGTTGAGTTCGTGGACGATCTCGCGGGGGGTCATGGACATGATGAAAATGGTCCTCGGGCGGAGTGAGTCAGTGTGGAAAAGCCCCGCTGCGGGCGGGGCGCCAAAACAACTGATCAGTCGGCCAGGTCCTGCTCCTCGATGGTCAGGTTGTGGTTGGTGAACACGCAGATGTCACCGGCGATGTTCAACGCGGTCTCGGCGATTTCACGGGCCGAGAGGTCGGTCTTGTTCAGCAGGGCGCGGGCTGCCGCCTGGGCGTAGGCGCCGCCGGAACCCATGGCGATCAGGCCGTCTTCGGGCTCGACCACGTCACCGTTGCCGGTGATGATCAGGGATGCATCCTTGTTGGCCACGGCCAGCATGGCCTCCAGACGGCTCAGGGAGCGGTCGGTGCGCCATTCCTTGGCCAGCTCGACGGCGGCACGCACCAGGTGGCCCTGGTGTTTCTCCAGCTGCCCCTCGAAACGCTCGAACAAGGTGAAGGCGTCGGCGGTGGCACCGGCAAAGCCGGCGATGACCTGGCCGTGATACAGGCGACGGACCTTTTTGGCGTTGCCTTTCATCACGGTGTTGCCCAGGGATACCTGGCCGTCGCCGCCCATGACGACTTTGCCGTTACGGCGGACAGAAACGATGGTGGTCAAGGGGAGAGTCTCCACGCAGCGGGGCAAAATTGCCTGATGCAGACTCATATGGGGGTGGGGGGAAGGATTTCAACCGGGGGGGATGAATGGTGGGTGGATGTCTGTGTTGGCCTCATCGCCTGCAAGCCGGCTCCCATACAGGTTGCAGCGCTGCAAATCCCTGTGGGAGCCGGCTTCCCGGCGATGAGGACCGAGAGGCCTACTCAGCCCTCGTGGCAGACATGCCCATCGACCAAGGTATAACGCACCGCCCCAGGCAGGCAGTGGCCGATGAACGGGCAGTTGTCGCCGCGCGAGAACCACTGCTCACCGGCAACCGTCGAGGCCTTGGCGTCGAACAGCACCAGGTCCGCCGCACCGCCCACCTTGAGCTCGCCCGCCGGCAGGCGCATGGCCGACGCCGGGCCGCTGGTCAGGCGAGCCAGCAGGGTCGGCAGGTCAAGCAGGCCGTCGTCGACCAGGGTCATGGCCAGCGGCAGCAGCAATTCAACGCTGCTGATACCCGGCTCGGTGGCGCCGAACGGGGCCAGCTTGGCATCGCGTTCGTGCGGCTGGTGGTGGCTGGCGATCGCCTGGATCACACCCGACTTGACGGCTTCGCGCAGGCCATCGCGGTCGGCGACGCTGCGCAGCGGCGGCTGCACGTGGTACAGGCTGGAGAACTCGCGCAGCGACTGGTCGGTGAGGATCAGCTGATACAGCGCCACATCGGCGGTCACCGGCAAGCCAAGCTGCTGGGCCTGCTCGATCAAGCGGGCACCGCGGGCACTGGTGATCTGGGAGAAGTGCGCGCGCACGCCGCTTTGCTCGACCAGCAGCAGGTTACGCGCCAGGGCCACGGTCTCGGCGCTTTCCGGGATACCCGGCAGGCCGAGGAAGCTGGCCATGGCGCCTTCGTGGGCCAGGCCGCCCTGGGCCAGGTCGCGGTCCTGGGAGTGGAACACCACAGTCAGGTCGAAGGTGGCGGCGTATTCCAGGGCACGGGCCAGGGTACGGTTGTTGGGGATTTCCTTGAGGCCGTTGCCGAAGGCCACGCAACCCGTGTCGCGCAGGGCCACCAGCTCAGCCAGTTGCTCGCCTTCCAGGCCCTTGGTCAGCGCGCCGATCGGGTAGACCTTGCTGTTGCTGGCTTCACGGGCGCGGTCGAGGATCAGCTCGGCCACCGCCGAGGTGTCCAGGACCGGCTTGGTCTGCGGCGGGCAGCACAGGCTGGTGACGCCGCCGGCCACGGCGGCGCGGGTTTCGCTGGCAATGGTGCCTTTACGGCTGTAACCCGGCTCGCGCAGGGAAACACCGAGGTCGACCAGGCCGGGCGCGGCGATCAGGCCGTCGGCCTGGACCGTGCGGCTGGCGCTGAAGCCGGCCGGCGCCGCGCCGATGGCGGCGATGCGGCCGCCGTCCAGGTGCAGGTCGGTGACCTGGTCCAGGCCACTCTTGGGGTCGATGACCCGCGCGCCAAGAATGCTGACGGTCACTGGGCGTTCTCCTGCTCGAATTGACGTTGTGCGTTCTGCCCGCTCATGGCCATGGACAGTACCGCCATGCGCACGGCGATGCCGTAGGTGACCTGGTTGAGGATCACCGAGTGTTTGCCGTCGGCCACCGCCGATTCGATCTCCACGCCGCGGTTGATCGGCCCCGGGTGCATGACGATGGCGTCAGGCTTGGCCCCGGCCAGGCGCGCGGTGGTCAGGCCGAACAGGCGATAGAACTCACCTTCGCTGGGCAACAGGCCGCCGGCCATGCGCTCACGCTGCAGGCGCAGCATGATCACCACGTCGACATCCTTCAGGCCTTCGGCGAGGTCGGTGTAGACCTTCACGCCATATTGCTCGATACCGATCGGGATCAGGGTTTTCGGCCCGATCACACGGATGTCCGGGCAGCCCAACGCCTTGAGCGCGAGCATGTCGGAGCGAGCCACGCGCGAGTGCAGGATATCGCCGACAATCGCTACCGAGAGGTTCTCGAAGCTGCCCTTGTGGCGGCGGATGGTCAGCATGTCGAGCATGCCCTGGGTCGGGTGCGCATGGCGGCCGTCACCGCCGTTGATCACCGCAACGTCCGGGCACACGTGCTCGGCGATGAAGTGCGCGGCGCCCGAGTCGGAATGGCGCACGACGAACATGTCGGCGGCCATGGCCTCGAGGTTGCGCAGGGTGTCGAACAGGGTTTCGCCCTTGCTGGTCGAGGAGGTCGACACATTGAGGCTGATCACGTCGGCCGACAGGCGCTGGGCGGCCAGTTCGAACGTGGTACGGGTACGGGTGGAGTTCTCGAAGAACACGTTGCACACGGTCTTGCCGCGCAGCAACGGGACTTTCTTGACGGCCCGGGCGCCGACTTCGAGGAACGAGTCGGCGGTGTCGAGGATCTCGGTCAGCAGTTCGCGGGGCAAACCGTCGAGCGAGAGGAAGTGGCGCAGCTGGCCCTGATCATTGAGCTGCAGCGGGCGCTTGGCGTCGATTGGCGTCATCGCGAGTGGACTCTTAAAGGGCGGAAGCGGTGGCGAGGTCCTGGCGCTCGAGGGCGAGCGGGGCGGGTCCGGTCAATTTTACCCGTTCATGGGCGGCCAGCGACAGGGTGGCACCGAGCACATTGGGGCGGATCGGCAGTTCGCCGGCATCCAGGTCGAGCAGGCAGACCAGTGTCACGCTGGCCGGGCGGCCGTAGTCGAACAGTTCGTTGAGTGCAGCGCGGATGGTGCGGCCGCTCATCAGCACGTCGTCGATCAGCACCAGGTGCTGGCCTTCGACCTCGAACGGCAGCTCCGACGGGCGCACTTGCGGGTGCAGGCCGTTCTGGCTGAAATCGTCGCGGTAGAAGGACACGTCCAGGGTGCCCAGTGGGCTCTGGTCGGCCATTTCCTGCTGCAGGGCCTGGGCTACCCAGACACCGCCGGTGCGGATGCCGATGAAGCGCGGTTCGCTGATGCCGCGGCGGGCCAGATGGGCGCGAAGGTCGACAGCCATCTGCCGGATCAGGTCGGCGGGGTTGGGTAGGCTCATTGCGTGCTCCTGAGAGGGCGCCGGGTTGGCCCGACGGCAAAGCGGAAAATTAGGTGTTGGCCTCCAGCCAGCCTTGCAGCAGCAGGGCAGCGGCGATGGCATCGACCGGGTTGTCACGGTAGCTGCCGCGCTGGCCGCCACGGGCCATGCGCTCGCCCTTGGCCTCGAAGGTGGTCAGGCGTTCGTCGTGGGTGTGCACCGGCAGGTTGAAGCGGCCATTCAGGCGGCGGGCGAACTTTTCGGCGCGGGCGCTCATTTCGCTGGGCGTGCCGTCCATGTTCAGTGGCAGGCCGACGACGATGGCGTCGGGCTTCCACTCAGTGATCAGTTTTTCCACCTGGGCCCAGTCCGGCACACCGTTCTGGGCCTTGAGCGTGCACAGCTCGCGGGCCTGGCCGGTTACCACCTGGCCGACGGCCACGCCGATCTGTTTGCTGCCGTAGTCGAAGCCCAGCAGCAGGCGCAATTCGGCCATCAGGCGTGGCCCGCCTGGCTGGTCAGCAGGCTGAGGTTGATGCCCAGGCTGGCGGCTGCAGCGCCCAGGCGCTGCTCGCTGGCCAGGCCGAAGAGGATATTCGGGTCGAACGGGCAGTTGAGCCAGGCGTTGTCGGCCAGTTCAGCCTCCAGTTGGCCCGCTTCCCAGCCGGCGTAGCCCAGCGTGATAAGGCTTTGTTTCGGGCCGACCCCAGCGGCGATGGCGAGCAGTACGTCCTGCGAGGTGGACAGCGATAGCCCTTCCAGCGCCACGGTGGCCTGGAAGCTGCACTCGCTGCTGTGCAGCACGAAACCGCGGTCGGTCTGCACCGGGCCACCCTGGTAGATGGGCACTTGCAGGGTGCTGGCAGGGGGCTCCTCGTCCGGGCGCAACTGCTCGAGAATGTCGGCCAGGTTCAGCTCCTGAGGTCGATTGACCACCAGGCCCATGGCGCCATTGGCGTTGTGCTCGACGATATACGTGAGGGTCTGGGCGAAGTTCGGGTCGGCCATGTGCGGCATGGCGATCAGGAACTGATGCTTGAGGTAGCTCGGGGCGAGGGTTTTCATGGGGGATAGTGTGGCGCCAGGTGGCGAGGCTGACAAGGTGGTTGTGTGTCGCTTGTGGCGGCCCTTTTGCGGGCAAGCCCGCCCCACAGGAACACCGCCGAGCCTGAGGGCTGTGTGATAGCTGTGGGCGCGGGCTTTCCCGCGAAGGGGCCAGTACAGCCGCCAGATCAGTTACTGGAAAGCCGATCCCCACGGGCAAACCGCCAGGTGCGGATGATCTCCAGCCGGTCATACTCGGCCAAATCCCCGGTAAACGGTGCAAACGGCGCTGCCAGCCGCACGATACGCTGCGCCGCCTGGTCCAGCACGGCCTGCCCGGACGATTCCAGCACCAGCACCTCATACAGCGAGCCATCGCGGTTGATCGACACCATCATCCGCAAGTTGCCGTAGATCTGCTGCCGGCGCGCTTCGTCGGGGTAGTTGAGGTTACCCACCCGCTCGACCTTCTTGCGCCACTCTTCCTTGTACCAGGCACCCTTGTCGCGCATGGTCGACGCCGCGTTCAGGCGGTGGATACGCGGGCGTTTGGCGTACATCTGCTGCTCGTTGGACAGCTCGGCCTCAAGGCTGGCGATCTGGCTCGACAGCTGCGAGCTGTCGAAATCAGGCGTGGCCGCCGCCGGCTTGGGCTGCGGCTTGCTTTCCTTGGGCTTGGGCTCGACCTTCTGCGCCTTGGGTGCCTGGGTGACCACCGCGGACTTCTGCGGTGCAGGCGGCTGCACCACTTCGGGCTTGGCGGCGGGCGGCGGCGTGACCTTGTTGATCTTGCTGTCCTGGAACGGCGCCACCTCGGTGGTGGTGGGCACCGCCTTTTTTTCCAGGGTGCCGCTGCCCTGCTGGTTGGCCTGGGCCTGGTAATCGGCCTTCTCGGGCGCTTTCTCGCTTTTGAAGGTGGCCAGGGTGATGTCCATGGTCTGACGAATTTCCGCCGGTTTGACCACGGTAAAGCCCACGCCAAGAATCAGCGCAAGGTGCACCAAAGCAGCCAGAAACAGGGTAAAGCCAAGCCTGTCCACCGGGCGAACGCGGGGTGGCAGCAGGTCGGCAGGGATGTCGGCGGGCAGCGTCATCAGGTATCCAGCAACCGCGTGGCGGGGCAGCAGCTCAGTCGAATGGGACTGGCATCATACCCCACTGCGCGTATTTGCTTCGCGTCGGCGGTCAGCGCGCCTGCAACTGGCGATCAATGGCATCCATCAGCTTGCCACCAATGTCGGTGTTGAAGGCCGCATCGATCTCGCGGATACAGGTCGGGCTGGTGACGTTGATTTCGGTCAGGTAGTCGCCAATCACGTCCAGGCCGACGAACAGCAGGCCCTTTTCACGCAGGGTCGGGCCGACCTGGGCGGCGATCCAGCGGTCACGCTCGCTCAGTGGGCGCGCTTCGCCCCGGCCACCGGCAGCCAGGTTGCCGCGGGTCTCGCCGCTGGCCGGGATGCGCGCCAGGCAGTAGTCGACCGGCTCGCCGTCGATCATCAGGATGCGCTTGTCGCCGTCCTTGATCGCCGGCAGGTAGGCCTGCGCCATGATTTGCTGGGCGCCTAGCGCGGTCAGGGTTTCCAGAATCACCGAGAGGTTGGGGTCGCCCACCCGGTGGCGGAAGATCGAGGTGCCGCCCATGCCGTCCAGCGGCTTGAGGATCACGTCGCCGTGTTTGGCCGCGAATTCGCGAATGATGTCCGGGCGGCGGCTGACCAGGGTCGGCGGCGTGCACTGCGGGAACAGCGTGGCGAACAGTTTTTCGTTGCAGTCGCGCAGGCTCTGCGGGCGGTTGACCACCAGCACGCCTTCGGCCTCGGCCTGTTCCAGCAGGTAGGTGCTGTAGACGAACTCCATGTCGAACGGTGGGTCCTTGCGCATCAGGACCACGTCCAGCTCGGACAACAGGCTGTCCTGCTCTTCGCCCAGTTCGAACCAGTGCGCCGGGTCGGCGAACACCTTAAGCGGGCGCATGCGTGCACGGGCTTTGCCTTCGCCTTGATACAGGTCGCGCTGTTCCATGTAGAACAGGCTCCAGCCACGGGCCTGGGCGGCCAGCAGCATGGCCAGCGAGCTGTCCTTCTTGTAGGAGATGGACGCAATCGGGTCCATGACAATGCCGAGGCGAACGCTCATGGGGGTGGTTCCTCTTGGCGGCGGGTGGCCGCGACGAATCGAAAGAAAAGTGGCTCAGGGTGGCGCCGCGAACGCCGCGGGTCAAGGGGCGCGGTAGATGGAATGGCCACCCGGAGTGTGCTAAAAATGAGCTGCAAGCCTTAAGCTACAAGCTTCAAGAAAAAGCCGGCCACTCGCCAGTGCGCCTTTTCTTGCCGCTCGACGCTTGCAACGTGCAGCTCATTTTTCTCTGGTAGGCATCTATGGAACAACCCCTGAAGGTGATGGTGATCGACGACTCACGCACGATCCGCCGCACTGCGCAGATGTTGCTCGGCGAAGCAGGCTGCGAGGTGATCACCGCCAGCGACGGTTTCGATGCCCTGGCCAAGATCGTCGACCACCAGCCACAGATCATTTTCGTCGACGTGCTGATGCCCCGCCTGGATGGCTACCAGACCTGCGCCGTGATCAAGCATAACAGCGCCTTCAAGGACATCCCGGTGATCCTCCTGTCGTCTCGCGATGGCCTGTTCGACAAGGCCCGCGGGCGGGTGGTCGGCTCCGACCAGTTCCTGACCAAACCATTCAGCAAAGACGAACTGCTCGACGCGATCAGGGCCCATGTACCCGGTTTCGCCGCGCACGAACAACCCGCACCTTGACCGTGCCCGACGTGGCGCGGCCTTTATTTCCTGATGGGGAAACAGCATGGCCCGAGTTCTGATTGTCGACGACTCGCCGACAGAGATGTACAGATTGACCGAATGGCTGGAAAAGCATGGCCATCAAGTGCTCAAGGCCAACAACGGCGCCGACGCTGTGGCCCTGGCCCGCCAGGAAAAGCCCGACGCGGTGCTGATGGATATCGTCATGCCAGGCATGAACGGCTTCCAGGCCACCCGTCAGTTGAGCAAGGACCCGGAAACCAGCGCCATTCCGGTGCTTATCGTCACCACCAAGGACCAGGAAACAGACCGCATCTGGGCGCAGCGCCAGGGTGCGCGCGGCTTCGTCACCAAACCGGTGGAAGAACAGGCCTTGATCGCCAAGCTCGACGAAGTGCTGGGCGCTTGACCACCCGCCCCCAGGGCGCGTCGCTGACCGCCTTCGAGCTGTTGCTGGACATCGACCGGCGCTGCCGCCTGCTGGTGGCCGACCAGCCGCCGCAGGACATCCGCTTGCAGCAGTGGAGCGGTATTGGCTTTCGCATTGCCGGGCAATGGTTTGTCGCGCCCATGGGTGAGGTGGCCGAAGTGTCGCGCGAGCCGCGCAGCAGCCGTGTACCTGGTGTGCAACCGTGGGTCTGCGGGGTGGCCAACCTGCGCGGCCGGTTGCTGCCGGTGATGGACTTGAGCAGTTTTTTCGGCCTTGGCCCGGCGGCGCCGGGTAAACAGCGGCGGGTGCTGGTGCTCGACCACGAGGACCTGTTCGTCGGCCTGCTGGTCGACGAGGTGCTCGGCCTGCAGCACTTTGCCTTGGATACCCTGGAGCTGGCACCACCGCAGCCGCTGATCCGCGCCGCCGCGCGTTTCGTCCAGGGGCATTTCCCGCGTGAACGCAACTGGGCGATCTTCAGCCCCTTCGCCCTGGCCCAGGCGCCGGGCTTTCTCGACGTGGCGCTATAGGACTTTCGAACGTGAACAAGCCGGCCACCCCCGTTGCTCCCACCAGCATGACCCCGCGCACGCGCAGCATTGCGCAGATCACCGTGCTGTTCGTGGTGTTGATCCTGTCGATCATCCTGCTGTTCGCCAACTTCGCCTACCTCAATACCCAGTCCAACCACGACAAACAGTACATCGGCCATGCCGGCGAGCTGCGCGTGCTGTCCCAGCGCATCGCCAAGAACGCCACCGAGGCGGCGGCGGGCAAGGGCCTGGCGTTCAAGCTGCTGTCGGATGCACGCAACGATTTCGAGCGGCGCTGGAGCTACCTGCGCGAAGGTGACAAGTCTACCGGCCTGCCCGCGGCACCGGCCGGGGTGAAGGATGAAATGGAGGCGGTGCGCCAGGACTGGGAAAACCTGCGCAAGAACACCGACACCATCCTCGCCAGCGAACAGACCGTGCTGTCGCTGCACCAGGTGGCGGCGACCCTGGCCGAAACCGTGCCGCAGTTGCAGGTCGAGTACGAAAAAGTCGTCGAAATTCTGCTGCAGAGCGGTGCCCCCGCCAGCCAGGTGGTGGTGGCTCAGCGCCAGCTGCTGCTTGCCGAGCGCATTCTGGGCTCGGTCAATACCGTGCTGGCCGGCGACGACACCGCCGCGCAGGCCGCCGACACTTTCGGCCGCGATGCCAGCCGCTTTGGCCAGGTGCTCGAAGGCATGCTGGCGGGCAACCCGGCCATTCACGTGACCCGCGTCGAGGATACCGACGCCCGTGCCCGCCTGGCCGAAATCGCCGAACTGTTCCAGTTCGTCGCCGGTTCCGTGGATGAAATCCTGGAAACCTCGCCCGAGCTGTTTCGCGTACGCGAGGCGGCCGGCAACATTTTCAGCCTGTCGCAGACCCTGCTCGACGAAGCCTCGCACCTGGCCAACGGCTTCGAGAACCTGGCCGCCGGGCGCACGCTGGATACCGTCGGTGGCTATGTGCTGGGCCTGCTGGCGCTGGCTTCGATCATCCTCATCGGCCTGGTGATGGTGCGCGCCACCCACCGCCAACTGCACGAAACGGCCGAGAAGAACGAGCGCAACCAGCAGGCGATCATGCGCCTGCTCGACGAAATCGAAGAGCTCGCCGACGGTGACCTGACCGTGACCGTGTCGGTGACGGAGGACTTCACCGGGGCCATCGCCGACTCGATCAACTATTCCGTCGACCAGTTGCGCGACCTGGTGGCGACCATCAACCACAGCGCCGAGCAGGTGGCCGCCGCGGTGCAGGACACGCAGAACACCGCCCGCCAGCTGGCCAAGGCTTCGGAGCACCAGGCCGACCAGATCAGCGAGGCGTCCGAGGCGGTGGGCGACATGGTCGAGTCGATCGACCGAGTTTCGGCGCATGCCTACGAGTCGGCCAAGGTGGCCGAACGTTCGGTGGCGATCGCCAACAAGGGCAACGAAGTGGTGCACAACACCATCAACGGCATGGACAACATTCGCGAGCAGATCCAGGACACCGCCAAGCGGATCAAGCGCCTAGGCGAATCTTCCCAGGAAATCGGCGACATCGTCAGCCTGATCGACGACATTGCCGACCAGACCAACATCCTCGCCCTCAACGCGGCCATCCAGGCCTCGCTGGCGGGCGAAGCCGGCCGTGGCTTTGCCGTGGTCGCCGATGAAGTCCAGCGCCTGGCCGAACGTTCGTCCTCGGCGACGCGGCAGATCGAGGCGCTGGTGCGCACTATTCAGGCTGACACCAACGAGGCGGTCATATCCATGGAGCAGACCACCGCCGAAGTGGTGCGCGGTGCACGCCTGGCGCAGGACGCCGGTGTAGCGCTGGCGGAAATCGAAGGGGTGTCGCAGAACCTCGCCGAACTTATCCACAGCATCTCGGATGCCGCCCAGTTACAGACGTCTTCTGCCGGGCAGATTTCCCACACCATGGCCGTGATCCAGCAAATAACCGCGCAGACCTCCGCCGGCTCCGGCGCCACCGCCGACAGCATTCGCCACCTGGCGCGGATGGCCAGCGAGATGCGCCGTTCGGTGTCCGGTTTTACCCTGCCGGCACCCGCCGAGCGGCACTGAGGAGTGGTCATGGCAGCAGCCGTAAGCCCCGAACGTCACGATACCGTGGCCCTGGCCTGGACCCGGGCAGCCATCCTCGATTGCCTGGGCCAGGCACGCCAGGCGCTGGAGCGCTTTGCCGGGGAAACGGACGACTTGTCCATGCTGGCGTTCGTGGTGGATAACTTGCACCAGGTGCACGGTTGCCTGCGCATGCTTGAACTGCGCGGTGCCACGCGCCTGGCCGAGGAGTTGGAGCTGCTGGCCAGGGCCTTGGCCGAGGGCCAGGTCAGCCCGCGCGGCGACTGCCTGGGCCCGCTGTTCCGTGGCCTGGAACAATTGCCCTCGTACCTGGAGCGGCTGCGCGGTGCGCGCCACGACCTGCCGTTGGTGATGCTGCCGCTGCTCAACCAGCTGCGTGCCTGCCGCGGTGTCGAGCCATTGGCCCAGGGCAGCCTGATCAGCGGCGCGGCTCAGCGCTTTGCTGGTTCCGACGACCTGGCCAACCTCGACCTGTCGCTGGGCAACTGGCGTGAGCAGGTGCAGGCGGGGCCAGGCCGTGATGCCTTGCGTTCGGTGATCAGCGCCTTGTGCGATGACCTGATGCGCATCAAGGAGCGCCTGGACCAGTTCGTGCGCGGTGATCGCCAGCACAGCGAGCAGTTGGAAAGCCTGCTGGCGCCCTTGCGCCACGTTGCCGATACCCTCGCGGTACTGGGCTTTCAGCAACCGCGGCGGGTGATCATCGACCAGGTGTTGGCCCTGCAGGCCGTGGGCCAGGGTGAGCGCGTGGCGGATGACGCCGTGCTCATGGATGTGGCAGGTGCGCTGCTGTACGTGGAAGCCAGCCTCAACGGCATGGTCGGCCCGCTGGAGGAAGGCGGGCAGGGCGGCATGCCCGGCTCGGACCTGGCCGAGATACGCCAGCTGGTGCTGAACGAGTCGTTGAACGTGCTGCAGCAAGCCAAGGATCTGATCGGCGATTGCCTGGAGTCCGATTGGCCGCGGCAGCGCCTGCAACCGTTGCCGGGGCTGTTGCAGCAGGTACGTGGGGCATTGTCGATGCTCATGTTGCCGCCTGCCGCTGAAGTCTTCGCCGGCTGTGCGGGTTACGTGCAGCGCTGGTTGCAGCATCTTGACGTGGAACCGCCTGCGGATGAGCTGAATCACCTGGCTGATGCCCTCAGTGCCAGCGAGTGCTACCTGCAATGGCGAGTTGCCGACCCTCTGGCCGATGGCCAACCCTTCCTCGACATGGCCCGCGCCAGCTTGGCAGCGCTGGGCGTGCAGTGCTCGCTTGGCGGCGGTGGCGTTGAGCAGGATGGCAGCACTGACGGCATCGATGACGAACTGCGTGAGGTGTTCCTCGAAGAGGCCGGCGAGCTGCTGCCGGAAATCGAGCGCCACTGGCTGCGCTGGCGTGCCGACAACACCCTGCGCGATGCCTTGCTGGAAGTACGTCGTGACCTGCATACACTCAAGGGCAGTGGCCGCATGGTCCATGCCCAGGCGGTGGCCGAACTGGCCTGGGGCGCCGAGCATCTGCTCAACCGGGTGCTGGAAGGGCGCATGGCGCTGGCCCCGGAGGGGGTGGTGGCGCTGCAGCAGGTGGTCGTGCACCTGCCCGACCTGCTGGCCGATTTCGCTGCCGGCCAGATGCCTCAGGTGACCGAGATCGAGCAGTTGGCGAGCCACCTGCATGCACTGGCGGAAAACGATACGCCGGCAGGTGCCGATATCGATGGCCTTGACCCGCTGTTGCTGGACATATTCCGCAATGAAGCGCAGGGCCACTTGGCCAGCCTGGAGGCGTTTCTGCAGGCGGCCAACAGCCAGGACGCTGAAGTCAGCGATGGCCTGCAACGCGCCTTGCACACGCTCAAGGGCAGCGCCGCCATGGCCGGCGTGCTGCCGATCGCCGAGTTGGCCACCGCATTCGACCGGTTGGTGCGTGAGTACCGGGGCCACCAGTTCCCGTTGCAGGTGGCCGAAATCGAATGGCTGGAAGCGGCGCAGGCCTTGTTTCAACTGGGTTTGGCGCAACTGGGCAGCACGCCGTTGGCCGCCATACCGGGGGCCGCCGAGCTGATCGAGCACGTTGGCGAGGCCGTGGACACACGCCTGGCCAGTTTGCATGACGAGCCGACGCATGCGCGCCGCGGCAAGCGCGATCCGCAATTGATCGCCAGTTTCCTGGCACAGGCCATGGACATCCTGCTGGATGCCGAGTCGCTGTTGTCGCGTTGGCAGGAGCAGCCAGGGCAGCGCCAGTCACTGGACACGCTGCTCGATGAACTGACCACGCTGTGCCATGGCGCGCACCTGGCCGACCTGCGGCAGATGGACGACGTCTGCGAGGCGCTGCTGGACTTGTACGGCGCGGTGGAAGAAGGCAGCCTGGCTGCGGATGCGCGCTTCTTCGCCCAGGCCCGGCAGGCCCACGAGGTGCTCCTCGACATGCTCGACGAGGTGGCTGCCGGCCAGGAACTGACGGCCCGCCCCGACTGCATCGACGGCCTGCGCGGTTTGCTCGACGACGCACTGGCGCCCGATGCCACAGGCCTGGTGGCGCCTGGCTCGGTCACTGTCCTCGAGGCACCGCTGGAGCAGGCCGAAGAGGCCGACAACCCGGACGACAAGGCGCTGCTGGACGTTTTCCTCGAAGAAAGCTCGGACATCGTCGAAAGCGCCGGCGCCGCGTTGGCGCGCTGGCAGGCCGACCCGCGCAGCAGCGTCGAGGTAGACAACCTGCTGCGTGACCTGCACACGCTCAAGGGCGGTGCGCGCATGGTCGAGATCGCGGCCATCGGCGACCTGGCCCACGAGCTGGAATTCCTTTACGAACTGCTGGCTGCCGGGCGCCTGCCGCCCAGTGCTGCGCTGTTCGCCTTGCTACAGACCTGCCATGATCGCCTGGCGCACATGCTCGATGCCGTGCGCCTGGGCCAGCCGCTGCATGCGGCCACCGCGCTGATCGACTATATCCGTAACTTCAGCAGCGCCGCCTTGACCGACAGTGTTGCCGGGCAGGCGCAGGCAGACGCCACGCCCGCCGAAGTGCCTGCTGCGGTGCCGGAGCGGGCGCCTGGTGACATGGTCAAGGTGGACGCCGAACTGCTCGACGACCTGGGTAACCTGGCCGGCGAGCACTCGGTGATCCGTGGGCGTATCGAGCAACAGGTCAACGATGCCCAGTTCGCCCTGAACGAGATGGAAACCACACTGGAGCGCATGCGCGACCAGCTGTTGCGCCTGGACATGGAAACCCAGGGCCGTATCAGCAGTCGCCAGCCGTTCGAAGGCGATGCCTACGAAGATTTCGACCCGCTGGAAATGGACCGCCATTCCCAACTGCAGCAGTTGTCACGGGCCCTGTTCGAGTCGGCCTCTGACCTGCTCGACCTGAAAGAGACCCTGGCCCAGCGTGCGCAGGAAGCCTACAGCCTGCTGCAGCAGCAGGCGCGGGTGAACAGCCAGCTTCAGGAAGGCCTGACCGCGACCTTGATGGTGCCGTTCGAACGCCTGGTGCCGCGCTTGCAGCGGGTGGTGCGCCAGGTAGCCAGCGAGTTGGGCAAGCAGGTCGAACTGGTGGTCGGCAATGCTGAAGGCGAACTCGACCGCAGCGTGCTGGAGCGCATGGTGGCGCCGCTGGAACACATGCTGCGCAATGCCGTCGACCATGGCCTGGAGTCACGCGAAGCGCGGCTGGCCGCCGGTAAGCCGGAGCTGGGCACCATTCACCTCAACTTGCTCCACGAGGGTGCCGACATCGTCATCGAGATGACCGACGATGGCGCCGGCGTGCCGCTGGAAGCCGTGCGGCGCAAGGCGATCAAACGCGGCCTGCTGGACCCGCAGGCGCACCTGAGCGATCACGAGATCCTCCAGTTCATCCTGCGCCCGGGGTTTTCCACGGCCGAGAAGATCACCCAGATATCCGGGCGCGGCCTGGGTATGGATGTGGTGCACGAAGAGGTCAAGCAACTGGGCGGCTCGATGAGCATCGAGTCGGCCCAGGGCAAGGGCGCGCGCTTTCTCATTCGCCTGCCGTTCACCGTGTCGATCAACCGCGCCGTGATGGTCCACCTGGGCGAGGAGCAGTACGCCATTCCGCTCAACACCATCGAAGGCATTGTCCGTGTGCCGCCGGCCGAGCTGGCCGCCTGCTACCAGTTGGACGTGCCGCGCTACGGCTATGCTGGCCACGAATACCAGCTGCGCTACCTGGGCGAGCTGTTGCAAGGGGTGCCGCGCCCTGGGCTGCTGGGCCAGAGCGTGCCGCTCCCGGTGCTGCTGGTGCACTCCCAGGAGCAGTCGTTTGCCATCCAGGTCGACAGCCTGTCGCCCAGCCGCGAGATCGTCGTCAAAAGCCTCGGCCCGCAGTTTGCGGCCGTCGCCGGGTTGTCCGGCGCGACCTTGCTCGGTGATGGCCGGGTGGTGCTGATTCTCGATTTGCTCGGGCAGTTGCGCGGCCAGCAGCGCCGCCTGGCGCGCTTGCCGGGCGGTAGCGGGGTGCAGCGCACGCTGTTCGGGCCGGCGCCACGCAAGGCGTCGCTGGTGATGGTGGTGGACGACTCGGTGACCGTGCGCAAGGTCACCAGCCGCCTGCTGGAACGTCATGGCATGAGCGTGCTGACGGCCAAGGACGGGGTCGACGCCATGGCCTTGCTGGAAGAACACCGTCCGGACGTGCTGCTGCTGGACATCGAGATGCCACGCATGGACGGCTTCGAAGTGGCCACCCGCATTCGCCGCGACGAGCGCCTGAAGGACCTGCCGATCATCATGATCACCTCGCGCACCGGGCAGAAACACCGCGACCGGGCCATGGCCATCGGCGTCAACGACTACCTGGGCAAGCCGTATCAGGAGTCGGTGCTGCTGCAGAGTATCGCCCATTGGAGCCATTCCCATGCTTGAGCTGATCGCAGGCCAGCGCAGCAGCCTGACCGGGCTGCTGCTGCCGATGGGCGACCGAACCCTGGTGCTGCCCAATGTGGCGGTGGCAGAGCTGATTGCCCAGCGCAACCTGGTGTGCCAGCGCGGTGAGCCGGCCTGGCACCTGGGGTGGATCGACTGGCGCCAGCAACATTTGCCGCTGATCGGCTTCGAAGCGGCCTGTGGGGGCGAGACGCCCTGTGGCGAGCGGGCGCGTATCGTCGTACTCAACGCCCTGGGGGACACCGGGCTGCGTTACCTGGCCGTGCTGCTGCAGGACATTCCGCGCTCGTGCAAGCTCGACAGCCAGCTCAACTATGTGGACGTCGCACTGGGCAGCCTGGAGCTGGCGGCGGTACAGGTGGGGGAGCAGGTGGCGCGGGTGCCGGACCTGGTGGGGCTGGAACGGCTGGTGCGTGACGCGGAACTGCAATCTGTCCTTGGTTAGGAGGGTGCTGCTGATGGCCCTTTCGCGGGACAAGCCCGCTCCCACAGGTGCTGCATTCTGCTCAAGTACATTACGGTCCTTGTGGGAGCGGGCTCGCCCCGCGAAAGGGCCGTCACTGACGGAATGAGGAACCCAGCCCACCACAGGAGGTCTGTGTTTGCATGTATTACGGTGAACGCTTCAACGCCTGGACCCACCTGGTCGGTGCCGTCCTGGCCTGCATCGGTGCCATCTGGCTGATCGTCGTGGCGGGCCTGCAGGGCGACCCCTGGAAGATCGTCAGTTTCTCCATCTACGGCGGCACGCTGCTGCTGCTCTACAGCATCTCGACCCTCTACCACAGCACCCGCGGCCGGGCGAAGGTGATCATGCGCAAGCTCGATCACCTGTCGATCTACCTGCTGATCGCTGGCAGCTATACGCCGTTCTGCCTGGTGAGCCTACGTGGGCCCTGGGGCTGGAGCCTGTTCGGTGTGGTCTGGGGCCTGGCGGTGGTCGGCATGCTCCAGGAAATCAAACCGCGCTCCGAGGCGCGGATCCTGTCGATCATCATCTACGCGGTGATGGGCTGGATCGTCCTGGTGGCGGTCAAACCGCTGGTGCACAGCCTGGGCACCGCAGGCTTCGCCTGGCTGGCGGCTGGCGGAGTGTTCTACACCGTGGGCATCATCTTCTTCGCCCTGGACAGCCGCTTGCGCCATGCCCACGGCATCTGGCACTTGTTCGTGATTGTGGGCAGTCTGCTGCACTTCGTCGCGGTGTCGCTGTACGTGTCGTGATAGGGGTCAGTTGTAGTTCCCCATCACGCAGCTGTCGGCATGGGCCTCGCACACACGCTTGAGGGTGTTGCGGTGTTCGGTGAGGCCTTCTGCGTGACGCTCCCACCACTGCACATAAAATTCGCTCGCGAGCGCTTGTTTTTGGGCTTCGATCAAAGCCTGGCTGGCGTCTGGATGACTGTGCCGGTAGTCCTTCAGCGACGGGGCGAGGTAGGGGGTGAGGTCAGCGGGCGGCCGGAACCGTTCGAGCCCTGTCGCGATGGTTGCAGAAAGCCCCGGCGTCAGCGCATCGATGTAGCAGAAGCCGAACTGCATGCTGGGCTCAGCCTCATGCCCCCGCTTCTTCATTTGGGCGATACAGGATGCGCGGGTTTTATCCTGCTTGGAAACGGCCGTGTCGTCCGGCCGAATGACTGTAGTGTTCCTGTCCAGCAATAGCAGGCTCGCCACCAGCAGAGCGGTAAAAAGTCCAAGCAGGGTAGAAATTTTCATTGCTGCGCCGCCGATCGGTTTTCATACAGGGAAAACCTTAGGGGATCGAACCAATCGGGGCTACTGGCAGAAATGACAGTAGCCGTTAGAGATCGATTCTGCGGTACTTGCTATTTGGTTCTGAAAGTAAACGCCCGCTAAATCAGAAATCTCCCCATAACTGCTGGGCCACCGACAGCGCCACTACCGGCGCAGTCTCGGTGCGCAACACGCGCGGGCCGAGGCGGGCGGCGAGGAAGCCGGCGCCCTTGGCCTGTTCGACCTCGGCATCGCTCAGGCCGCCCTCTGGGCCGATAAGGAAAGCCAGGCGTGCCGGTTTGTCGTGGCTGGTCAGCGGCGCGGCGACCGGGTGCAGCACCAGCTTGAGATCGGCATCGCTGCCCTTGATCCAGTCGGCCAGGGTCAGGGGTGGGTGGATGATCGGCAAGGTCGACCGGCCGCACTGCTCGCAGGCGCTGATCGCCACCTGGCGCCAGTGGGCCAGGCGTTTGTCGGCGCGTTCGTCCTTCAAACGCACTTCACAGCGCTCGCTGACGATCGGGGTGATCTCGTTGGCGCCCAGTTCGGTGGCCTTCTGGATCGCCCAGTCCATGCGCTCGCCACGCGACAAACCCTGGCCGAGGTGGATGTGCAGGGGCGATTCGCCCTGGCCGGCGAGGGCCTGGTCGAGGCTGACGCGCACGGTTTTCTTGCCTACCTCAAGCAATTGGCCAAGGTATTCCTGGCCGCTGCCGTCGAACAGCTGCACGGCATCGCCGGGGGCCATGCGCAGTACGCGGCCGATGTAGTGGGCCTGGGCTTCGGGCAAGTCGTGCTCGCCGAGGCTCAGGGGGGCGTCGATGAAAAAGCGGGACAGTCTCATGGTTCTGCTCGGGAAATAGGAACACAGCGCTTTACCGGTGGGAGCGGGCAAGCCCGCTCCCACAGGAATGGTGGTGCAGCAAATGACTGGGTCAGCCCGGATCGCGGAAATCGGGGTGGAAGTTGGCCGGCACGGCGACGCTGATGCTGTCCCGTGTCGCGATGTCGATCCCTTCAGTGGCCACGTCGGCCAGGAAGTCGATCTGCTCCGGGGTGATCACGTACGGCGGCAGGAAGTACACCACGCTGCCCAGCGGGCGCAGCAGGGCGCCGCGGGTCAGGGCATGCTCGAACACCTTCAGGCCGCGGCGCTCCTGCCACGGGTAGGCGACTTTGCCGGCCTTGTCCTGGACCATCTCGATCGCCAGGGCCATGCCGGTCTGGCGGATTTCCGCGACATGCGCGTGATCGGCCAGGTGCGCGGTGGCACTGGCCATGCGCGCGGACAGCGCCTTGTTGGCCTCGATCACGTTGTCCTGCTCGAAGATATCCAGCGTCGCCAGGGCCGCCGCACAGGCCAGCGGGTTGCCGGTGTAGCTGTGCGAATGGAGGAACGCGCGCAGGGTCGGGTAGTCGTCGTAGAACGCCTGGTACACCGTGTCGGTGGTCAAGCAGGCGGCCAGCGGCAGGTAACCGCCGGTCAGTGCTTTGGACAAGCACAGGAAGTCCGGGCGGATGCCGGCCTGCTCGCAGGCGAACATCGTGCCGGTGCGGCCGAAGCCCACGGCAATTTCATCGTGGATCAGGTGCACGCCAAAACGGTCGCAGGCCTCGCGCAGCAGCTTGAGGTAGACCGGGTGGTACATGCGCATGCCGCCGGCACCCTGTATCAGGGGTTCGATGATCACTGCCGCGATCGTTTCGTGGTGGTCGGCCAGGGTCTGTTCCATGGCCTGGAACATGTTGCGCGAATGTTCTTCCCAGCCCATGCCTTCGGGGCGCAGGTAGCAGTCCGGGCTAGGTACTTTGATGGTATCGAGCAGCAATGCCTTGTAGGTCTCGGTGAACAGCGGCACGTCGCCCACCGACATGGCAGCGATGGTCTCGCCGTGGTAACTGTTGGTCAGGGTAACAAAGCGCTTTTTGGCCGGCTGGCCGATGTTTTGCCAGTAGTGGAAGCTCATCTTCAGCGCCACTTCGATGCACGACGAGCCATTGTCGGCGTAGAAGACCCGGTCCAGCCCGGCCGGGGTCATGGCCACCAGGCGCTCGGACAGCTCGATCACCGGCTGGTGGCTGAAGCCTGCGAGGATCACATGCTCAAGCTGGTCGACCTGGTCCTTGATGCGCTGGTTGATGCGTGGGTTGGCGTGGCCGAACACGTTGACCCACCAGCTGCTGACCGCATCCAGGTAGCGTTTGCCGTCGAAATCCTCGAGCCACACACCTTCGCCACGCTTGATCGGGATCAGCGGCAGCTTTTCGTGGTCTTTCATCTGCGTGCAGGGGTGCCACAGGACCTTGAGGTCACGCTGCATCCACTGATCATTGAGGCCCATCGGCACTTCTCCTGGCGTTACGGCTTGGTTAGACCGCGTAAGCCTAAGCAATGCCGGGAGGCAGGACAACCGCCGCAGCTCAATGGCGACAGGTGCGGGTCCATTCGAGCTTGCGGATATGCACGGTGCCAGCTTGCGACGTGGAGATGGTCAGGCGCCGAAACGGCCCGGCGAGGTACTGGTGGTAGGGTTGGGTGGAAATGGGGCCGGGCATGAACTCGGTGTAGCCGCTGCCCGAGAGCGTCAGCCAATAGAAGTTGCGTGGAGTCGGGGCCGTCAGGTCGACGTCGTAGCCATCGGTATCCAGCAGCATCTGTACATCGTCGAAGTGCTGGTCGCTGACCACGTAGTAGTCCAGGCGCAGGCTCTCGACTTCCTGGCTGAAGGTGAGCTCGACGTCACTTTGCTCGCCGATCACCAGCTCGGTGCCATCCTCACCTTTGAAGGCCTCGTGGAACCCCGTCCAGGAAGTGCCATTAGCGCGGATGCTCAAGCCTGACGGCATAAGAAAAGCCTGCTTATGCCACAGCGGCTGATGTTGGACGTGTGCGAAATGCTCCTCATAGATCATATGCAGTTCCTTTTGTCGGTTTTTCTCCTGACGGCAACAGCTTTACTCAGCAGTTCAGGCTTTGGCTACTGACAAAAATGCCAGTTGCCAAAGGCACTTGATGTGGCTGTGCTGGCAGGGTGCCCAGACCTGACGTATTCTTAACGCATCATCTCTCGGGGCATTCCTGCCTCTTCCCATTTCTGTAACGTCAACTCGGAGTTCGCCATCATGGCTGCTGCTTGGGTGCGCCTGTGCGCGTTGGTATTGATCGGTGTGTCCAGCGGCGCCGCGCTGGCAAAGGACAAGACACCTTCGGCAATCGTGGTGGGTGGCGGCCTGGCGGGCCTGACTGCCGCTTACGAGCTGCAGAGCAAAGGCTGGCAGGTGACGCTGCTGGAAGCCAAGGCGGGCATGGGCGGCCGTTCGGGCCTGGCGACCAGCGAATGGATCGGCAACAGCAAGGCTCAGCCGGTACTCAACCAGTACCTTGACCGTTTCAAGCTGGAAACGCTGCCGGCGCCGGAATTCGTGCGTACCCCCGGCTACCTGATCGATGGTGAATACTTCAGCGCCACCGATTTGACGGCCAAACAGCCGGCCACTGCCGAGGCGCTCAAGCGTTACGAGAAAACCCTCGACGACCTGGCTCGCTCGATCGATGACCCGCTCAAGCCGCAGGCCACCAGCACGCTGTTCGCCCTCGACCAGATGAACGTGTCCACCTGGCTCGACAAGCTGCAGCTGCCGAGCACCGCGCGGCAGCTGATCAACCAGCAGATCCGCACCCGCTACGATGAGCCATCGCGCCTGTCGTTGCTGTACTTCGCCCAGCAGAACCGCGTTTACCGTGGCGTCAGCGACCGTGACCTGCGCGCAGCGCGCCTGCCCGGCGGTAGCCCAGTGCTGGCCCAGGCCTTCGTCAAGCAGCTGAAAACCATCAAGACCAGCTCGCCGGTCACCTCGATCGTTCAGGACAAGGACGGTGTGACGGTGAAGGTCGGCAGTACAGGTTACCAGGCCGATTACCTGGTCATGGCGGTGCCCCTGCGCGCGCTGGCCAAGATCCAGATCACCCCGGGCCTGGACACTCAGCACGTTGCGGCGCTGAGGGGTACCAACTATGGCTGGCGTGACCAGCTCATGCTCAAGTTCAAGCAGCCAGTGTGGGAAAGCCGCGCGCGGATGTCTGGCGAAATCTTCAGCAACGCAGGCCTGGGCATGCTGTGGATCGAGCCCGCGCTCAAGGGTGGCGCCAACGTGGTGATCAACCTGTCGGGCGATAATGCCCGCCTGTTGCAGGCGTTCGGCGACAAACAGATGGTTGACCAGGTGCTGATCCGCCTGCATGCGTTTTATCCACAAGCCCGCGGCGCGTTTACCGGTTATGAGGTCAAGCGCTACAGCACCGACGCAGGCATGGGCGGTGCCTACCTGGCCTACGGCCCGGGGCAGATCAGCAAGTACTGGCGCCTGTGGGAGCGTCCGGTGCAGCGCATTGCATTTGCCGGTGAGCATACTGATGCGCTATACCCGGGCACCCTGGAAGGCGCCCTGCGCAGCGGCCAGCGCGCCGCCAGCCAGGTTCAGGACTTGTTGGCGGGCAAGTCGTTCGACCCGGCCAAGGCGGCGCCGATAGCGGCAGCTGCAGCAGCGGGCGCGGTGGCGGCGAAGGACAAGGGTGGGTTCTTCTCGAACATGTTTGGGGGTTCGTCCGACAAGGGTGACAACGCCGAAAAGGCCCCTGTAAAAGCTGAACCGGTGAAGGCTGAAGAGGCCAGGCAGGACAAGCCAGGGTTCTTCTCGCGCCTGTTTGGTGCTGCAGACCGGCCCGAGGTGAAGACCGCGCCGATTGCCAAGGCCGAAGCGTCTGCGCCGGTGGCTGCCCCTGTCGCCGCCCCGGCTCCGGTTGCACCGGCAGCGGCAGCCAAGGAAGAGCCTGTTAAACCGGCTGCGACCAAGGCGGCACCGGCCAAGCATGCTCCGGCGCATAAGCCGGCGGCGAAGCAGGCGCATAAGCCGGTTGAAGTGAAGAAGGCCACTGCCAAGTCCGAGCCTGCCAAGAAGGCTGTGACCAATACTCAGGCCAAAGCTGGCTGACGGTCTGTCAGTACCGACCTCTTCGCGCAGGTCGGTACTGACAAGCGTACACACTCCTACTATCGTTAATGTTTCCTTAATAGCAAACTCGCACACTTACTATCGGATTTATTGATCATCCAAAGCAGTTTTTTCTGCTTTTATTCGATACGTTACGCGTTAGTCTGTGCACAGCTTTCACGGGGAAACACGTCATCATGCAACTGCGCAACTCATCATCTCGCTATGGCGCGGTCAGCATTGTCCTGCACTGGGGCGTTGCGCTGGCAGTGTTCGGCCTGTTCGGCCTGGGCCTGTGGATGGTCGGCCTCGACTATTACAGCCCTTGGCGCAAATCTGGCCCGGACCTGCACAAGAGCATTGGCCTGGTGTTGCTGGCCGTTATGCTGCTGCGGGTGCTGTGGCGCTTCATCAGCCCACCACCACCGGCACCGGCCAACCACGGAGCCCTCACTCGCGTGGCCGCCAAGCTGGGGCACCTGGCGCTGTACCTGGGCCTGTTCGCGGTGATGGCCGCCGGTTACCTGATCTCGACCGCCGATGGTGTCGGTATTCCGGTATTCGGCCTGTTCGAAGTGCCCGCGCTGATCAGCGACCTGCCCGACCAGGCGGACCTGGCGGGTGTGATTCATCTTTGGCTGGCATGGGGCCTGGTGATTTTCGCCGTGCTGCATGGCTTGGCCGCCCTGAAGCATCATTACATCGACCGTGACGCGACCCTGACCCGCATGCTGGGCCGCAAAGCTTGACTCTCAACCTCAATTGCAAGGAATAGAAAGGATGTTGAAAAAGACTTTTGCCGCTCTGGCGCTCGGTACTGCACTGTTCTCCGCTGGCCAGGCCATGGCCGCCGATTACAAGATCGACAAGGAAGGCCAGCACGCGTTCGTCGACTGGAAGATCAGCCACCTGGGCTACAGCTTCATCCACGGGACCTTCAAGGACTTCGACGGTAACTTCACTTGGGACAGCGCCAAGCCGGAAGCCAGCAAGATCAGCGTCGACCTGAAAACCGCCAGCCTGTGGTCCAACCACGCCGAGCGTGACAAGCACATCGCCAGCAAAGACTTCCTGGACGTGAAGAAGTACCCAGAGGCCAAGTTCGTTTCCACCGCCGTCAAATCGACCGGTGAGAAGACCGCTGACGTAACCGGTGACCTGACCCTGCACGGCGTGACCAAACCGGTCACCTTCAAGGCCACCTTCAACGGTGAAGGCAAGGACCCATGGGGCGGCGAGCGCGCTGGCTTCAACGCCACTACCACTCTCAACCTGAATGACTTCGGTATCAAGGGCCCAGGTGCAACCTCGCAGACCCTGGACCTGGATATCAGCGTCGAAGGTGTGAAGCAGAAGTAACCATTGCTTCGGCAATAAAAAACGCCGCCCATTGGGCGGCGTTTTTGTGTCCGGCTCGGTTATGAGCCTTTGCGGGTCAGCAGCGCAGGGCGCTCACCGCGTGGGCGGCTTGGCAGGTCATCCAGCTGTTCTGGCGTGGGGTAACGGTCCAGCTTGGATTCCTTGCGGATGATCACTGGCTGGTTCTGCGGCTCGCGCGAGCTGCGTACTGCCGGCTCCTGGCGCAGGGCATCATCGCGACCGGCTGGGCGGTTGCGACCGCCGCCATTGTTGTCACGACGTGCACCGCCACCGTTATTGTTGCGCGGCGGGCGCTTCTCACCGCTGGCGCTGCGCGGCTGGCTGCCATTGCGGGCTTGGCCACCACCGCCGTTGCTGCGCGGAGCGTTGGCTTGGCCTTGCTGACCTTGGCCGGCACCCGCAGCACCCGGGCGACGGTTACGGCCCTGGTTCTTGGCGTTCTGATACGGGCTGACGTAGTCGGCACGGTTACCGAAGTTATCCACGTCGTCGTCCAGGAACTCATCCGGAGCCCGGTCGGCTTGCGCCTTTGGCGTGCCGTTCTGGCCCGCTTGCTGCTGACGCGGCTTCTTGTCGCGCGGTTTGCGCGGCTGTTGCTGCTTGTCGGCGGACTTCTCCTTGTCGGCAGGCTTGTCCGCAGCGTGCGGTTTGGACTTGCCTTTGTCCTTACCTTTGTCTTTACGGCCACCGTTGGCGTCTTTGCCGCCGTCACCGCGTGCCTGCTGGTTACGCCCACCGCGTCCGTTGCCCTGCGGGCGTTCGCGCACTTCAGGCTTCTCGGCTTCTACCTGGCTTGCGTCGAAGCCCATCAGGTCGCCATCGGCGATTTTCTGTTTGGTGACCCGCTCGATGCTCTTGAGCAGTTTTTCTTCATCTGGCGCGACCAGCGAAATGGCCTCGCCCGAGCGCCCGGCACGGCCGGTGCGGCCGATACGGTGAACGTAGTCTTCCTCGACGTTGGGCAGCTCGAAGTTGACCACGTGCGGCAGCTGGTCGATGTCCAGGCCACGGGCGGCAATGTCGGTGGCGACCAGTACACGCACGCTGTTGGCCTTGAAATCAGCCAGGGCCTTGGTGCGGGCATTCTGGCTCTTGTTGCCGTGGATCGCGGCGGCGCTCAGGCCGTGCTTTTCCAGGTACTCGGCCAGGCGGTTGGCGCCGTGCTTGGTGCGGGTGAACACCAGTACCTGTTCCCATGCACCCAGCGTGATCAGGTGCGCCAGCAGCGCGCGCTTGTGGCTGGCAGGCAGGCGGTAGACGCGCTGCTCGATACGTTCGACGGTGGTGTTCGGTGGGGTGACTTCGATGCGCTCCGGGTTGTGCAGGAGCTTGTCGGCCAGGTCGGTGATGTCCTTGGAGAAGGTCGCCGAGAACAGCAGGTTCTGGCGCTTGGCCGGCAGGCGGGCGAGGACCTTCTTGACGTCATGGATGAAGCCCATGTCGAGCATGCGGTCGGCTTCGTCGAGGACCAGGATCTCCACATGGGCCAGGTCGACCTTGCCTTGCCCGGCCAGGTCGAGCAGGCGGCCCGGGCAGGCCACCAGGACGTCGACGCCCTTGGCTATGGCCTGGATCTGCGGGTTCATGCCTACACCGCCGAAGATGCAGGCGCTGACCAGTGGCAGGTCGCGGGCATACACCTTGAAGCTGTCATGCACCTGAGCCGCGAGTTCGCGGGTCGGGGTCAGCACCAGCACGCGCGGCTGGCGTGGGCCATGGCGCTGGGATTTGTCCGGGTGGCCCGCCGGGAACAGGCGCTCAAGAATCGGCAGGGCAAAGCCACCGGTTTTACCAGTACCTGTCTGTGCGGCAACCATCAGGTCGCGGCCTTGCAACACGGCGGGAATCGCCCGCTGTTGCACTGGAGTCGGCTGGGTATAGCCCGCAGCCTCGATAGCGCGGACAAGAGCCTCGGAGAGACCGAGGGAAGCAAAGGACATGGGCGATCCTGTTCTCGTGTGGGCTGGGCCCGTAGGGATGTTCTGCCTGGCGCGACGGGCATCGGTGGGATGCGATCGCGTCCGGTCCAGCTGGGCTTTCACTGCGCATCCGGAAAACGGAGGGTGGACGCCAAGGGGGCGTCGATGCCGATCGGGATGCCTGTTGCGAGGCCGAGCGTCCGGGCGTGAGCCGGGCGGGAAGGCCCGAGTATAACAGAGCTATCGCGGCGTGCTGCTTTCCTGCTGCTCAACGGCGTCAGGAAGATGCTCGGTGTCGCCGATGTAGCGTTCGATTATCGCCAGGAAGGCCGGCTCTTGCTTGAAACGACGCAGTTCCTGGGTAAATGCCTGGGCCAGCGCCTCGCGGCCGGGTTTGCGCGCCAGGCCCAGGTATTGCGCCTGACGGCTGATCACCAACGGCAGTTCCTCGACCTGCTGATCAAGGCCGAGTTGCCGGCGCAGGTAGCGCCCCACCCGGCGGTCGGTGACCAGCACGTCGATGCGCCCGAGCGCCAATTTACCGAAGTTGGCTTCGTGGCTGGGCGCCGACTCCCGCCGAAAGCCCGATGCTTCATTGAATTCGCTGCCGTAGGCATAGCCCGGCGAGGTACCCACCGTCAGGTTGGCGAGGTCGCTGAGCTGGTTGATGGCATGGCGGCGGCGGCTGGACTGGTAAAGCACGAACTCGACGTCCGACATAGGCTCCAGTGGGTAGACCAGGTAGGCCTTGCGCGATTCGACCTTGAAAATATCGATCACCCCGTCCGCGTGGCCCTGTTCGATCATGGCCAGGCACCGCTTCCAGGGCAGGAACTGCCACTCCACCTCGACACCCAGGCGTTTAAAGACTTCAGTGGTGACTTCGTAATCGATGCCTTTCGTTTGGCCGCCGTCCCGGAACACATAAGGCGCCCAGTCGTCGGTCACCAGGCGCAGGCGCTCGCCCTGCGCCAACGGGCTCAGGCAGGCGAGCAGCAGGATGCAGTAGAGACGGACGATGTGCGGCATGGCGCGAGATTACGCGCTCGGCTTTGGCAAGGCCAGTGTGCGTAAGTCAGGATTGAAACGCCCGCAACAGATGGGCTTCGATGTCCTTGCGCTGGGCCCCGAGCGACAGGCGCAGCCCCGGATGGCGCAGGCACTGGCGCAGCTGCTCAGGCTCCATGCGGCCATAACGTTCATTGAGGTTTTCCAGCGCCTTGTCCCACCAGGCCGGGGCGCAGGCGCGGTCGAATTCGTTAGGGTAGGGGTAGCAGCCATACAGCAACTCGCGGGCGAACTGCCGCTCGCGGCTCGGCATGGTCAGGCTCAAGGCCTTGTAGCCCAGGCGTTGCAAGGTAGGTGGCCGTGGCAACTGGTCGTTCACTAGCAGCACATCGGCCAGGGCCTCAGCGCTCAGCGGTTGCTCGCCGTGCTTGCGCAGCCAGGCCTGGATCTTGGCGCGGAACTGGGCCTTGCGGCTCCAGTAGTGGTGAATCACATCGGTGCATTCGGCCAGCGCCAGTGTGCGATAGGCCGCCACGGCCAGGCAGAACTCTTCCAGCGTATAGGCCGCACGGGCAAGGGGGTGGAACTCGTCCATCATGGAGATGGAGTGGTCGAGTATGCCGGCATCTTCGGCAGTGAGGCCGATCACCCCGGAGTTGACCAAGGGCATCTGGCAATCAGCCAACCCGCGCGACTGGAGGATGGTCAGCAGGTTCTTGTACAGCAGGCACTTCTGGTTTTCGCCGTAGCGCCCGCCGACGGCGTTGCACAGCAGGGTGCCGGGCTTGACCCGCTGGAACAATTTCAGCGGCGACGTGCGAAAGAACGTATCGGTATCGATCAGCACCGCCAGTGGAGAGTGCTGTAGCACCTGGCGCATCAGCACGTGCTTGCTGCGGAAATGGTAACCGTGAGGTTCGTTCCAGGCCTTGCGCGTGGCTTCGTCGAGCAGGTGGACGGTCACCGGCAGCCTTTCATAGGGGGCCGCGTTATCGGTATAGACCTGGATATCCATAGCCTCGCCGGCAGACGCGTCCAGGTGCGCCAGGGCGCTGACGATGCTGAAACAGGCTTCCTGGTGATACGTGGCCGGGCCGAAGGCCAGGTAGACCAGCTGAGGGCGCGATGGCGAGAGATGCTGCATGGCAGGCAAGACCTGTTTGAACCAGAAAGAAATAAGGCCTTAGTCTATGACTAAAGCCTTAAGTATTTCTGAACGGGACTTTACCAAAAAGTTTCAGCGAGGAAGCTTCAGGTTGTTCCAGATCGCCAGGCTCGCGTCTGCCTGGTTCAGGGTGTAGAAGTGCAGCCCCGGCGCGCCGCCTTGCAGCAGTTGTTCGCACATGCGGGTGATCACTTCTTCACCGAAGGCCTGGATGCTGGCGGTATCGTCGCCATAAGCTTCCAGCTGCTTGCGGATCCAGCGCGGGATTTCTGCGCCGCAGGCGTCGGAAAAGCGCGCCAGCTTGCTGTAGTTGGTGATCGGCATGATGCCGGGCACTACAGGAATATCCACGCCCAGCTTCTGCGCACGCTCGACGAAGTAGAAGTAGCTGTCGGCGTTGAAGAAGTACTGGGTGATGGCGCTGTCGGCACCGGCCTTGACCTTGTGCACGAAGTTGGCCAGGTCGACCTCGAAGTTACGCGCTTGCGGGTGCATTTCCGGATAAGCGGCAACTTCCAGGTGGAAGTGGTCACCGGTTTCCTGGCGGATGAACTCGACCAAGTCGCTGGCGTAGCGCAGCTCGCCGCTGGCCATGCCCATGCCCGACGGCAGGTCGCCACGCAGGGCGACGATGCGTCGGATGCCGGCAGCCTGGTACTGCGCCAGCAGCGCGCGCAGTTCTTCTTTGGTATCGCCGACGCACGACAGGTGTGGGGCAGCTGGCACCTTAACTTCGCTTTCCAGCTGCAGCACGGTGTTCAGCGTGCGGTCCCGGGTAGAGCCACCGGCACCGTAGGTGCAGGAGAAGAAGTCCGGGTTGTAGGTGGCCAGCTGGCGGGCAACGCCCATCAGCTTTTCGTGACCGGCATCGGTCTTGGTCGGGAAGAATTCGAAACTGTAGCGGCGTTCTTGTGACATCTCTGTTTCCTCAGCTGCAAGCCGTGGGCCGCATGCTGCAAGTAAAAGCCAGGGCGGTGGGGGCCGGCCTGGCTTGGGCATCGATCAAGATTCAACGACTACAAGCGCCAGGCGGCATGCCGCCCGGCGCTTGTCGCTTAGTAGCGGTAGGCGTGCGGCTTGAACGGGCCTTCGACAGTCACACCGATGTAATCGGCTTGCTGCTTGGTCAGCTGGGTGACCACGCCGCCGAAGCCGCGGACCATTTCCAGGGCCACTTCTTCGTCGAGTTTCTTCGGCAGCACTTCAACGGTCAGGCGCTCGGCTTTCTTCTCGGCCGACAGGTCGGCGTACTTCTGCTCGAACAGGAAGATCTGCGCCAGTACCTGGTTGGCGAACGAACCGTCCATGATGCGGCTTGGGTGGCCAGTGGCGTTACCCAGGTTCACCAGGCGGCCTTCGGCCAGCAGGATCAGGTAGTCGTCGTTCTGCGGGTCGAAGTCGCCAGCGCCGGTACGGTGGATCTTGTGCACCTGCGGCTTGACCTCTTCCCAGGCCCAGTGCTTGCGCATGAAGGCGGTGTCGATCTCGTTGTCGAAGTGGCCGATGTTGCAAACCACGGCGCGCTTCTTCAGGGCCTTGAGCATGTTGGCATCGCAGACGTTGACGTTACCGGTGGTGGTGACGATCAGGTCGATCTTGCCCAGCAGGGCCTTGTCGATGCTGGCTTCGGTGCCGTCGTTGATGCCGTCGATGAACGGCGAGACCAGCTCGAAGCCGTCCATGCAGGCCTGCATGGCGCAGATCGGGTCAACTTCGGTGACCTTGACGATCATGCCTTCCTGACGCAGCGACTGGGCCGAACCCTTGCCCACGTCACCGTAGCCGATCACCAGGGCTTGCTTGCCCGACAGCAGGTGGTCGGTGCCGCGCTTGATGGCGTCATTCAGGCTGTGACGGCAGCCGTACTTGTTGTCGTTCTTGCTCTTGGTGACCGAGTCGTTGACGTTGATCGCCGGGACTTTCAGCTCGCCTTTGGCCAGCATGTCCAGCAGGCGGTGCACGCCCGTGGTGGTCTCTTCGGTCACGCCGTGGACGCGGTCCAGCACGGCCGGGTACTTCTTGTGCAGCAGCTCGGTCAGGTCGCCGCCGTCGTCGAGGATCATGTTGGCGTCCCAAGGCTGGCCATCCTTGAGGATGGTCTGCTCCAGGCACCACTCGTACTCTTCCTCGGTTTCACCTTTCCAGGCGAAGACCGGGATACCGGCGGCGGCGATGGAGGCAGCGGCTTGGTCCTGGGTGGAGAAGATGTTGCAGGACGACCAGCGCACCTCGGCACCCAGGGCAACCAGGGTTTCGATCAGCACGGCAGTCTGAATGGTCATGTGGATGCAGCCCAGGATCTTCGCACCCTTGAGCGGCTGCTCAGTCAGGTACTTGCGACGCAGGCCCATCAGCGCAGGCATTTCCGATTCGGCGATGATGGTTTCGCGACGGCCCCAGGCGGCCAGGGAGATGTCGGCGACTTTGAAATCGGTAAAACCTGCAGGCGTGTTTACAGCGCTCATGAGAGCCTCCATTCGTAGTGTGCGAATGGGCGCCGTTGTGCGTTAAGCGCCCGCAAGAGCGGACAACGCCCCATCCGAGCCTGACAGGGTGACCCTGCTGCAGCGCCCCTCGGATGGGTGGCGGGCATGGTGCCGCTGTGGGCAGCCATGTAAAACGGCAGCGATTATAGCCTTGGCCGTGTGACACACCCAAGGCTTTCTGTCGATTTATCGCGACGATAGTCGATGTTCAATGGAGCGCTGGCGGCCGCTCTGCCATCATTACTCCACGTTAGCCAAGCAGGTCAGGAGTACAGATGAACTTTCACACCCGCAAATGGGTTAAACCCGAAGACCTCAACCCCAACGGTACGCTGTTCGGCGGCAGCCTGTTGCGCTGGATCGACGAAGAGGCGGCGATCTACGCCATCGTCCAGCTCGGCAACCAGCGCGTGGTGACCAAGTACATGTCGGAGATCAACTTCGTCAGCGCCTCGCGCCAGGGCGACATCATCGAACTGGGCATCACGGCCACCGAATTCGGCCGCACCTCGATCACCCTCAAGTGCGAAGTGCGTAACAAGATCACTCGCAAGAGCATCCTGACCGTCGACAAGATGGTCTTCGTCAACCTGGGCGAGGATGGCCAGCCGGCGGCCCATGGGCGCACCGAGATCAAGTACGTTCAGGACCAGTTCCCGGACAGCGCGGTTGAGTGACGACGTTGGGGCCGCATCGCGGCCCCTTTGTTTTCAAGGCTGGGCGCTGACCTTGCGGACCACCCGGCCAACGCTCAAGCCCTGCACCAGGATCGACGAAAGCACCACGATGTAGGTGATCGACAGCAGCAGGTCACGTTCCTCACCCAGCGGCAGCGACAGTGCCAGCGCTACCGATACGCCGCCGCGCAAACCACCCCAGGTCAGTACCCGAATGGTGCCCTTGGGCACGCTGCGCCAGCGGCGCAGCAACACGATCGCCGGGGCCACGGTCAACAGCCGCGACAGCAGCACCGCCAGTGCCAGCACACTGCCTGCGGCCAGGTGCAACCAGTTGAACGGCAGCAGTAACAGCTCCAGGCCGATCAGGGCGAACAGCAAGGCATTGAGCATGTCATCGATCAGCTCCCAGAACCCGTCCATGTAGCGACGGGTCATGTCGTTCATCGCCAGGTTGCGCCCCAGGTTACCGATGATCAGGCCGGCCACGACCATCGCGATCGGTGCCGAAACATGCAGCTCGTAGCACATCGCCGAGCCGCCGATGACCAGCGCCAGCGTCAGCATGACCTCAACCTGGTACTGCTCGACGCTCTTGATCATGCGGTACGTGGCATAGCCGATCAGGCCGCCGAACACCACGCCGCCGATGGCTTCACGGGCGAACAGGATGGCCGTGTCGGTGATGCTCGGTGTTTCACCCAGCTGGATGATGCCGAGCAGCACGGTGAACACCACCACTGCAGTGCCGTCGTTGAACAGCGACTCGCCGACAATGGTGGTCTTCAGCGGTTTGGAGGCGTTGGCGGTGCGCAGTGCGCCGAGCACGGCAATCGGGTCGGTGGGGGAGATCAGTGCGCCGAACAGCAGGCAATAGATCAGTGGCACCTGCCAGCCGAACATGGCGAACACCCAGTGCGACAGGTAGCCGATCACTACGGTGGCGATCAGTACCCCGATCGTCGCCAGCAGCCCGATCGGCCAACGGTAGCTGCGCAGGTCGGTGAGGTTGACGTGCAGCGCGCCGGCGAACAGCAGGAACGCCAGCATCCAGTGCATCAGCAGGTCATTGAAATCGATCTGGTTCATCAGCCCTTCGACGCGTTCTTCCAGGCCAGGGAAGCCAATCAGGCTCAGCCCCTGCAGCATCAGCGAGAACAATAGCGCCGTGACCATCACGCCGATGGCGGGTGGCAGGCCGATGAAACGGTAGTTTACGTAGGTGAGGAGGGTGGTCAGGCAGATAAACGCGGCAACTAATTCAAGCATCCCAAATCCTGTAAAAATGGCTTCCAAGTCGTAACCCGAATGGCTCGGGCAGTTCTTTGATGACCTGGCGAGGGGCTCGGGACACACCTTTGACTGAATTGCCTGGATTCGTTCCATGTCATTCAGGGCGCGCAAGGGGCCCTGCAACGCTATATGCTCGGCCTGATAACGTCACAAGGACCTGAAGGCGTGTTGGCAACTTCCCTGGTATTGGTCGCCGCCCTGCTGCACGCGACCTGGAACACCCTGATCAAATTCAGCGGCGAGCGCCTTTTGGTGATTGCCAGCATGGACCTGGTGGCGCTGGCGTTTGCCGTGCTCGCCGTGGCCTTCGTCGACCTGCCACCTGCCGATATCTGGCCTTGGCTGATCGCCTCGGCATTGGCGGAGCAGTTGTACCGCTACCTGTTGATCCAGGCGTATCGGGTCGGTGATCTGGGGCTGGTCTATCCTCTGATGCGCGGCTTGTCGCCGCTGGTGGTGCTGGGGCTGACCCTGGCGTTCGCCGGCGAGTCGCTCAGCCAGCAGCAGATCATCGGCATCCTGCTCATCCCTTGTGGCATGGCGTGCCTGCTCTGGCAGGGCGGTGGGGGGGATCGGTTGCCCTGGTCGATGCTGCCGGTGGTGGCGCTGATCGGCCTGTGCATTGGCTGTTACACCTGGTTCGACGGGCAGGCCGTGCGGCTGTGGGGCAAGCCTTGGGATTACCTGGTGTGGCTGACGCTGCTCAGTGCTTGGCCTTTTCCGCTGCTGGCCAGCGTGGCACGGCGGGCGCCGTTCGTGCTGTTCTGGCGCACGCAATGGCGTTTGGGGTTGGCCGTGGGGTTTTGCGTGTTGTTCAGCTACGCGCTGGTGCTGTGGGGCATGCACCTGGGTTCGGTGGCTGAAGCAGCCGCCCTGCGTGAGTTGAGCGTGATCCTGGTGGTGCTGCTGGGCATGCGCTACCTCAAAGAACCTTTTGGCGGGCCAAGACTCCTAGCTTGCGGGCTGGTGCTGGCAGGCATGCTGGTGATGAAGCTCTAACCTTTCGATTGAACAAGGAGTCCTGTCCATGACCGTCGCCCTGTGGTGCATCCTGTTTGCCCTGCTCCTGCCGCCACTTTGCGCATTGATCGCCAAGGTCAGCAGTGGCCGTTTCGGCCTGAAGGACAATCACGATCCGCGTGCTTTCCTCGACACGCTGTCGGGCTTGCCGCGTCGCGCGCATGCCGCGCAGCAGAATAGCTATGAGGCGTTTCCGGCGTTCGCGGCGGCGGTGCTGGTAGCCGACATCGTCGGCAATGCCGAACAGGTAACACAGGATGTGCTGGGGGTGATGTACATCACCAGCCGGCTGCTGTACATCATCTGCTACCTGGCTGACTGGGCGGCGTTGCGCTCGCTGGTGTGGTTTGCCGGGTTGGCGTTGATCGTCGCGTTCTTTGTCATTTCGGTCTGAAGCCGAGTGGTTCCTTTCGCGGGCTTGCCCGCGAAAGGGTCACAGCAGAATCAGGGTACTTTCGGCACTTCAGGCAGCGGTTTGCCTTTAGGCCAAAGCATCCAGATCTGCCCCTGCTGCTTCATGTTGCCCGCCAGTTCACCGGCCTCAGGCCCGGTGCCCCAGAACAGGTCGGCGCGCACCTCGCCGGTAATTGCACCGCCGGTGTCCTGGGCGCCCACCGGCCGCACCACTGGCGTGCCGTCCGGGCGTGAGGTCGACAGCCACAGCAAGCTGCCCAGCGGAATCACCTTGCGGTCGATGGCCACGCTGTAGCCCGCGGTCAGCGGCACGTTGAGCGAACCGCGCGGACCTTCGTTGCTGTCCGGGCGGGTGCTGAAGAATACATAGCTGGGGTTGCTGGCCAGCAGCTCCGGTACCCGTTGTGGGTTGGCCTGGGCCCAGGCATGAATGGCGCCCATGCTCACGTCTTCCTTCTTCAACTGGCCCTGCTCGATCAGCCAGCGGCCGATTGGCCGGTAGGGGTGGCCATTCTGGTCGGCATAACCCAGGCGCAGTTGCCGGCCATTTTCCAGTGCGACCCGCCCGGAGCCCTGGATCTGCAGGAATTGCAGGTCCATGGGGTCGGTCAGCCATGCCAGTACGGGGGCTTTGGCGCCGTCACGGTAGATCACTTCGGCGGTGTCGTAGGGCTTGAGCACGCGACCGTCAAGGCGCCCGCGCAGGCGCTTGCCCTTGAGTTCGGGGTAAACGCTGGCCAGGTCGACCACGATCATGTCGTCCGGGATGCCATACACTGGCACTTGGGCTGCATCGGTGCGTTTCAGGCTGCCGGGGTAGACCGGCTCGTAATAGCCGGTGATCAGGCCGGTGGCGTTGTTCTCAGCCGAGCGCAGGCCATAGACCTGAAGTTGCTGTTGCAGGAAGCTGCGCACCTGGGGCGCCTCCAGCGCGATCGGCAGCGCCGCTTCGCATGTCGCGGCCCACACCGGGTCACGCTTGAGCTTTTCACAGCCCACGCGCCAGGCGTCGAAACCCGCCAGCAGGTCGCTGTCGCTGACGCTGGGCAGGTCGGTCCAGGCTGCCGGGGCATAAGTGGCGATGGCATGGGGTTCGGGCTTGGCGCTTTCGCCGCCGTTGCAGCCGGCCAGCAAGGCCAGGGCCGGCAGCGCCCAGGCGAGATGGCGCAGAGCAGATTTCATGGCTGAATCCTTGGGGGGCAGCAGATGAAAGCTGCCCATAGTGTTCGTAAGGGTATTGGTCTTTGTCGAGCAGGCGAGGATACTGTGGCCCCCTTGGGCTGCCAATGTGACCGTGATGTTCAAATGTTTCACCGCCGTACTGCTGATCAGCCTGACCCTGGTGGCCTGCGACCGTGTCGATCCTAACTCACCCTTGGGGCAGCGCAAGGCGATCTTCAAGCAGATGCTCAGGACCAGCGAAGACATGGGTGGCATGCTACGGGGGCGGTTGCCGTTCGATGGAGCGAAATTCGCCGAGGGCGCCAAGACGCTCGATGGCCTGGCCCATGCGCCTTGGCAGCACTTCCCGCAGGTAAAAGATGACGGTGAGAGCAGTGCGCGGCCTGAGGTCTGGGAGCGCCAGACGCGCTTTCATGACTTGGCGCAAGCGTTGGAAGGGGTGACAGGCGAGCTGCTGACGGTGACACGCAAGCAGCCGTTGGACGCGGCGGTGCTCAAGGCACCCATGGACAAGGTCGAGGCAGCCTGCAAGGCCTGCCACACGGAGTTTCGAAATCACTGAGGCGCCAGCCAGTGGTTCGCGGGCCACTGGCGGCAGTGCGTAATTGATGCCTCAGGTCACTGGCTCAGTTCCGCTTTCGCGGCTTCAAGCTCTGCCTTCGATTCGGTCAGCTTCTTTTCGCGCTTGGCGACCTTGCTCGAATCGCCTTTTGCCTGTGCCTGTTTCAGGTCCGCTTCACGCTCTTTGACTTCCGCTTCGGCCTTGCGCACTTTTTGCTCGCGCTCTTCCTTCAAGCCTGCATCGGTGCAGTGCTCGGTGGCTTCCTGCAGGGCCTTTTCCAGGCCGCGGATTTGCCCCGAGTTATTGTGCGCCTTGGCATATTGCAGCTGATTTTCGATGGCGCTGCGCTTGGCGGCGCAACCGGTCAAGCCTGGGGTGGGCTGGGCGGCCTGAGCAACGGATGCGCCCAGGCCGAGAACGGCAAACATGACTGTGCAAGAAACGAATTTCATAGGAGCCTCCTTGTAGGGGCATGTGGCCTTAAGCGCCGCGATACTGCCCCTTCCCTACAATTGAGTGAACCCTTCATCGGGTAATTTCAGATAAGTCCTACAAACCAAGTTGAGTAGGACCGCGCTGTCAACGCTCCAGATCGTCAACGGCTTCCTGCAGTTCCTTTTTTGCCTCGGCGAGTTTGTCTTTGCGCTTGTTGATGCGCTCTGGGTCGCCCTTCTTCATCGCCTTGTCCAGGTCCTTGGTACGCTGGTTGACCTCGTGGCGCGCCTCCAGCACCTTCTGTTCACGCTCTTTGCGCAAGCTTGCATCGGTGCAGTTCGCATCCACTTCGCTCAGGGCCTTATCCAGGCCAGCCTGCTGCTCACTGTTGTTGTGCGCCTTGGCCTGTTCGATCTGCTCGCTGATGGCTTGGCGTTTGGCGGCGCAACCGGTCAGGCCAGGTTGGTCTTCGGCGGCTTGCACGGCGTGCGCCGACAGCGCGAGCGTTGCCAGCAGAAAAAGGGCGGAAAGTCGTTTCATGAAAAGCCTCCTCGAAGGGGCGGGGCAGCAAAAAGTGGGGAAATCCTGCCTTGGTTTTGCCGATTTATAAACCCTTGGTCGGTTTTTCAGGCTGATATTGAGCAATACCGCGTGCAGGTTCTGCCCTCAGCTATTGCGATTGGGCTTGCTCGGTCATTTGAAAACCGTCGATCCCACTGTTTCCCAGTCGTGTGGCTATGCCCTGTACTTCAGCGCTGGCAAAGAAACCTGCGAGTTGCCTGGCGCGTGTTGCACCGATGCCGGGCAGGGCTTGCCAGTCGCTGGCAGACCGGCTGGCGAGTGCAGGCCAGTGTTCATTCGGTGGGACATTACTGGGCGCTGGCACGCCAAGCCCCTTGAGCCACTGGTCGAAGGGCCGGCTGCGGGCAATGGCGAAACTGCGCAGCAGCTTGCTGGCTGTTGCTTCGCTGATGCCGGGCACTGCTTGCAGATGTTCGGCATCGAGCGTCAACCAGTCTGTCATCGTCGTTACCCGCCCCGCTTGAACCAGCCGTCGCCAGGTACCCGGGCCGGCGCCCGGCATGGCCAGCCCCTGCTTGCCGCCAAGCCAGGCCAGGCGGGCAATGAACTGCTCCTCACAGCCCTCGCTGGCTTGCCAGCAGCTGTGCAGGCCATATCGCCCGGCCTCGGGGACTGGCAGTGGCTGGCGTTCGGCGGCGCGGTGGACCACTTGGTCGAAGCGGGGGATGGTCAGCCCGGCAAGGCTGATCGCTACCTGGTCGCCGGGGCGAATGTCCAGCGCGTGCCAGCGCGCGATGGAGCCGAGGCTGACCTGGCTGATCCGCCGGTCGTCCAGGGTGACCGGCTGCAGCTTGAGCAACGGCGTGACCTTGCCGGTGCGGCCGATGAGAAAGCGCACGTCACGCACGTGTGCCAACGCCTGGGCGAAGGGGTATTTCCAGGCGACGATCCAATAGGGGGCGTTGGCTTGCCAGCGTTCGGCGGCAGGCCGGCTGTCCTGGCGCAGGATCACGCCGTCGGTGGCGAAGGGCAACGGTTTGCGATACCAGTGCAGACGCCAGTGCGCAGCCTCGTCCAAGGAGGTGATGGCGGTGCTGTAGCGCTGGCTGTCGGGGAAGCCCAAGGCGGCCAACTGCGCGAGTCGTTCGGCTTGATTGTCGGGCCCTTGCGGCCAGTCCCAGACGAACAACCCAATGCTTGCGCCCTGTTCACGGCCAAGCTGCTTGCGCGCCAGCAGCCCGGCCACGTTTCCACGGGCATTGGCGCTACCAGCCTGAGCTTGCACATGCCCCTCCTGGCGCAGGTACAACTCCCCTTGCAGCACCAGGTCCAACGGTTTCGGCAATTGCCGGTTGATGCTGCCCAGCACCTGGATATGGCGGCTCCAGTCATGCCCCTGGATACCATTGCCGCGGCTGAGCAGCCGCACCAAGCGGCCTTGGCGATAGATCAGCGTGACCGCAACACCATCGACCTTCGGCTGCAGCCACACGCCTTGCTTGCCAGCCAGCCAGTGGGTGACGGCCTTGGCGTCAGGCAGTTTTTCGACGCCCGTGTGTGCAATGGGGTGTGTAATGGGGCCGCGTGCACTGGCCAGCGAATCCAGTTCGCCTGCGAGTCCGAAGCAGCGTTGCAGGTGCACCAGGCGCTGGCGGCTTTGATCGTACAGCTCATCGGCGACCAAGGGCTCGCCCAGGCGATGGTAGTGGTCGTCCCATAGGCCAAGGGTATCGCGCAGCCGGGTGACCTCCGCGTTAGCCCGCGCCGGCGACCAGGCTGGGCACTCGGCGGCACGGGCAGTGGCGGGCAGTAACAGCATCAGCATCAGCAGCATGAACGGCATGGCCAGCATCCTTGCGTGGCAGGGGGAAGCCTCAGCCTAGGCAAGTGAAGCTGCTCATGCGCGGCGCAGTTGTCAGCCGATATGTCACAAAAAAGCCCCTGCCGATCACTCGGCAAGGGCTTTCATTTACCGCTGTAGGAAAACTTACAGACCGGCAGCGTCACGCAGCGACTGGGCGCGGTCGGTGCGTTCCCAGGTGAAGGTGGTGAAGGTGTCGTCGCCGACAGTCTTCTGCTGCGGGGTGCGGCCGAAGTGGCCGTAGGCAGCGGTTTCCTGGTACATCGGGTGCAGCAGGTCGAGCATCTTGGTGATGGCGTAAGGACGCAGGTCGAAGCACTCGCGCACCAGCTGGATGATCTTGTCGTCGGAGACCTTGCCGGTGCCGAAGGTGTTGATCGAGATGGAAGTCGGCTGAGCGACGCCGATGGCGTAGGACACCTGGATCTCGCAACGCTCGGCCAGGCCTGCGGCGACAATGTTCTTGGCCACGTAACGGCCGGCGTAGGCGGCGGAACGGTCGACCTTGGACGGGTCCTTGCCGGAGAACGCGCCGCCGCCGTGACGGGCCATGCCGCCGTAGGAGTCGACGATGATCTTGCGGCCGGTCAGGCCACAGTCACCCACCGGGCCACCGATGATGAAGTTGCCGGTCGGGTTGATGTGGTACTGGGTGTCCTTGTGCAGCAGTTCGGCCGGCAGGGTGTGCTTGACGATCAGCTCCATCACCGCTTCCTGCAGGTCTTTTTGCGACACTTCAGGGTTGTGCTGGGTCGACAGCACGATGGCGTCGATGCCGACAACCTTGCCGTTCTCGTAGCGGCAGGTGACCTGCGACTTGGCGTCCGGGCGCAGCCACGGCAGCAGGCCGGACTTGCGCGCTTCGGCCTGGCGCTCGACCAGGCGGTGCGAGAAGCAGATCGGCGCTGGCATCAGCACGTCGGTTTCGTTGCTGGCATAGCCGAACATCAGGCCCTGGTCGCCAGCGCCCTGGTCTTCCGGCTTGGAGCGGTCGACGCCTTGGGCGATGTCGACCGACTGCTTGCCGATGATGTTCATCACGGCGCAGGTGGCACCGTCGAAGCCGACGTCGGAGCTGTTGTAGCCGATGTCGATAATGACTTTACGTACCAGCTCTTCCAGGTCGACCCAGGCCGAGGTGGTGACTTCGCCGGCGATGATGGCGACACCGGTCTTGACCAGGGTTTCACACGCCACGCGGGCGTATTTGTCCTGGGTGATGATGGCATCCAGGACCGCGTCCGAAATCTGGTCGGCGATCTTGTCCGGATGCCCTTCGGACACGGACTCGGAGGTGAAAAGGGAGTATTCGCTCATCTCGACGGGTTCCTAAAATTTACCGATGTTGTGTGTCGCCAGCCGTCCGCTGAAAATGGCGGACCTGGATCTGGAAACCGTTACGCAAGCCCACATAGAGGCTGTCCCCCGGGGCCAGCCCGGCAGCGTTGGCCCAACGGGCCAGGTCGTCCTGTTCGAAGCCCAGCCAGAGGTCGCCGCAGGCTTCCCGCGCCCACCCCTGGTCATGGCTGCACAGTTCGGTGACCAGCAGGCTGCCGCCCGCCTTCACCCGTTTGGCCAACTGGCGCAGGGCCAGGGCCGGGTCGCTGAAATGGTGCAGGACCATGTTCAGCACTACGCAGTCGGCTTCCACATCCGTTGCACCCAGTGCATCGGCCAACTGCAGGTTTACATTATCCAGGCGTTCGCGTTCGCACACCTGGCGCGCCAGCTCGAGCATGGTCGGGCTGTTGTCCAGGGCCGTGACGGCGGCAAAGCGCCGGGCCAGGTCGGGCAGAAAACCGCCGTCGCCGGGGCCGACTTCCAGCGCGCTGGCGGTCGGTTCGAAATTCAGGGTGTCGAGCAGGGCCAGCAGGCTTTCGCGGTATTGCGGCAGGCCGGCGATGAGGTCCTGCTGGGCGCGGAATTTCTCTTCCACACGCAGGAAAAAGTCTTGGCTGGTGGCGGCGCGGCGCTGTTGGACCTGGGCGATGCGCGCCTGTACGTCCTGCGCCAGCGTCAGGTCGTCGACCTCTTCGAGCAGCGCCGTGTGCAGGCGGCCGCCCAGGCGGTGGCTGTCGGGCAGGGCGCGGCGGTAGAAGATCGCATTGCCTTCGCGGCGCGTGGCCACCAGCTCGGCCTGGGCCAGCACCTTGAGGTGGTGGCTCATGCCCGACTGGCCGATGTCAAAAATCTGCGCCAGCTCCAGTACGCCGAAGGAGTCACTGGCCAGGGCGCGCAAAACGTTCAGGCGCAGCTCGTCGCCACTGGCTTTGCACAGGGCAGCCAGGGTGTCGCTTTGCTGAGGGATCGGTTGCGCACGAAGGTTCATGACGCGGCAGTCTAGGCAGCCATCGTGGCGCTGGCAAGATCAATATCAAAAAGTTTTGATATTGACTGATGGGCGGGTGCGTTCAGCGGTTTTTCCGCCGCATTGGCCGCCAATCACAGGAAAAACGCCCAAGTGTGACCATCCGACATTGCCCCCAGCCCCCCAGTGGGGGAAAATGGCCGCCTTTTTCGTTACACCACCTATTCAAGCCCCAGGAGATAAGCGATGCCCAGCCGTCGTGAACGTGCCAACGCCATTCGTGCCCTCAGCATGGATGCCGTGCAAAAGGCCAACAGCGGCCACCCAGGTGCCCCCATGGGCATGGCGGATATCGCCGAAGTGCTTTGGCGCGACTATCTGAAGCACAACCCGAGCAACCCGAACTTCGCCGATCGCGACCGCTTCGTGCTGTCCAACGGCCACGGTTCGATGCTGATCTACTCGCTGCTGCACCTGACTGGCTATGACGTCACCGTCGACGACCTCAAGTCGTTCCGCCAGCTGCACAGCCGCACCCCGGGCCACCCCGAGTTCGGCTACACCCCAGGCGTCGAGACCACCACCGGCCCGCTGGGCCAGGGGCTGGCCAACGCCGTGGGCTTCGCCCTGGCAGAAAAGGTACTGGGCGCCCAGTTCAACCGTGAAGGCCACAACATCGTCGACCACAACACCTACGTGTTCCTCGGCGACGGCTGCATGATGGAAGGCATCTCGCACGAAGTCGCCTCGCTGGCCGGCACCCTGGGCCTGAACAAGCTGGTTGCCTTCTACGACGACAACGGCATCTCCATCGACGGTGAAGTCGAAGGCTGGTTCACCGACGACACGCCGAAGCGTTTCGAGTCGTACAACTGGCTGGTGATCCGTAACGTCAACGGCCACGACGCCGACGAGATCCGCACCGCCATCGAGACCGCGCGCAAGAGCGACCGTCCGACCCTGATCTGCTGCAAGACCATCATCGGTTTCGGCTCGCCGAACAAGCAGGGCAAGGAAGACTGCCACGGTGCGCCACTGGGCAACGACGAAATCGCCCTGGCCCGCAAAGAGCTGAACTGGAACCACGGCCCGTTCGAAGTGCCGGCTGACATCTACGCCGAGTGGGATGCCAAGGAAGCTGGCGCCAAGGCCGAAGCCGAGTGGAACAAACGCTTCGACGCCTACGCAGCAGCTTTCCCTGAGCTGGCTGGTGAGCTCAAGCGCCGTCTGGGCGGCGAGTTGCCGGCCGACTTCGCTGAAAAAGCCGCTGCCTACATCGCTGAAGTGGCTGCCAAGGGCGAAACCATCGCCAGCCGCAAGGCCAGCCAGAACACCCTGAACGCCTTCGGCCCGCTGCTGCCGGAACTGCTCGGCGGCTCGGCCGACCTGGCCGGTTCCAACCTGACCCTGTGGAAAGGTTGCAAGGGCGTCAGCCATGAAGATGCCAACGGCAACTACATGTACTACGGCGTGCGCGAGTTCGGCATGACCGCCATCATGAACGGCGTCGCCCTGCACGGCGGCCTGGTGCCTTACGGCGCGACCTTCCTGATGTTCATGGAATACGCCCGCAACGCCGTACGCATGTCCGCCCTGATGAAACAGCGCGTGATCCATGTGTACACCCACGACTCCATCGGCCTGGGCGAAGACGGCCCGACTCACCAGCCGATCGAGCAGCTGAGCAGCCTGCGCAGCACGCCGAACCTGGACACCTGGCGCCCAGCCGACGCCGTTGAATCGGCGGTGTCCTGGAAGCACGCTTTGGAGCGCAAGGACGGCCCGTCGGCGCTGATCTTCTCGCGCCAGAACCTGCAGCACCAGGACCGCGACAACCAGCAGATCGCCGATATCGCCCGTGGCGGTTACGTGCTGAAAGACTGCGCCGGCGAGCCTGAGCTGATCCTGATCGCCACCGGTTCCGAAGTGGGCCTGGCTGTTCAGGCGTTCGCCAAGCTGACCGAGCAGGGCCGCAAGGTGCGCGTCGTGTCGATGCCGAGCACCAGTGTGTTCGACGCCCAGGACGCCGCCTACAAGCAGTCCGTGTTGCCGCTGGAAGTCGGTGCGCGCATCGCCATCGAAGCTGCCCACGCCGACTTCTGGTACAAGTACGTCGGCCTGGAAGGTCGTATCATCGGCATGACCACTTACGGTGAATCGGCTCCGGCCAGCGCACTGTTCGAGGAGTTCGGCTTCACCCTGGAGAACATTCTGGGCACCGCCGAAGAGCTGCTGGAAGACTGAAGCAAGGATCTGCGAACGGTGTCGTTCTGATTCGCGGGCAAGCCCGCTCCCACAGTAGATGCATATCTCTGTGGGAGCGGGCTTGCCCGCGAATGCCGCACCGCAAAATCTGCAGGTAGCCTATAACGATCGGTTCCGTGAGCCCCCAATGCCCCACCCGCGTCCCTACAAAGTTGCACTCAACGGTTACGGCCGCATCGGCCGCTGTGTCCTGCGCGCACTGTTCGAGCGTGGGGCAAAGGCCGGTTTCGAGATCGTTGCACTGAACGACCTGGCTGACCAGGCCAGCGTGGAATACCTGACACGCTTCGACTCCACCCACGGCCGCTTCCCCGGCGAAGTGCGGGTCGACGGCGACTGTCTGCATATCAACGGCGACTGCGTGAAGGTCATGCGCAGCGCCACGCCCGAGGGCGTCGACTGGGCGGCCCTGGACATCGACCTGGTGCTGGAGTGCTCCGGCGCCTATCACACCCGTGCCGACGGGCAGCGCTTCCTCGATGCCGGTGCGCCGCGCGTGCTGTTCTCGCAGCCCATGGCCAGCGAGGCCGATGTCGATGCCACGGTGGTCTACGGCATCAACCAGGCGTGCCTGACCGGTAACGAGCGGCTGGTGTCCAACGCCTCCTGCACCACCAACTGCGGCGTGCCGCTGCTGCGGGTGCTGGACCAGGCGTTCGGCATCGAGTACGTGCAGATCACCACCATCCACTCGGCGATGAACGACCAGCCGGTGATCGACGCCTACCACCACGAAGACCTGCGCCGCACGCGCTCGGCCTTCCAGTCGGTGATCCCGGTGTCCACTGGTCTGGCGCGTGGCATCGAGCGTCTGCTGCCGGAACTTGCCGGGCGAATCCAGGCCAAAGCGGTACGCGTGCCGACCGTCAACGTCTCGTGCCTGGACATCACCCTGCAGACCGCCCGCGACACCAGCGCGGCAGAAGTCAACCGGGTGCTGCGCGAGGCGGCGCTGGACGGCCCGCTGAAAGGCTTGCTGGCCTACACCGAGTTGCCCCATGCCAGCTGTGATTTCAACCATGACCCGCATTCGGCAATCGTCGATGCCAGCCAGACCCGCGTCTCAGGCCCCCGCCTGGTGAACCTGCTGGCCTGGTTCGACAACGAATGGGGGTTTGCCAACCGTATGCTCGACGTTGCCGAACATTATCTGCACGTCGTCCACCCAACCCGCAGCAAACAGCCCTGAAGGACTGCATTCATGACCGTGTTGAAGATGACCGACCTCGACCTGCAAGGTAAACGCGTACTGATCCGCGAAGACCTCAACGTGCCTGTGAAGGACGGTGTGGTAACCAGCGACGCGCGTATCCTGGCAGCGCTGCCGACCATCAAGCTGGCCCTGGAGAAGGGCGCGGCACTAATGGTCTGCTCGCACCTGGGCCGCCCGACCGAAGGTGAGTTCTCGGCCGAGAACAGCCTCAAGCCGGTTGCCGACTACCTGAGCAAGGCCCTGGGCCGTGACGTGCCGCTGGTCGCAGACTACCTCGACGGTGTCGAGGTCAAGGCCGGCGACCTGGTGCTGTTCGAGAACGTGCGCTTCAACAAGGGCGAGAAAAAGAACGCCGACGAGCTGGCGCAACAGTACGCCGCCCTGTGCGACGTGTTTGTCATGGATGCCTTCGGCACCGCTCACCGTGCCGAGGGTTCCACCCACGGCGTGGCCAAGTTCGCCAAGGTCGCGGCCGCCGGCCCGCTGCTGGCCGCCGAGCTGGACGCCCTGGGCAAGGCCCTGAAAGCCCCGGCCAAGCCGATGGCTGCCATCGTTGCCGGTTCCAAGGTGTCGACCAAACTGGATGTGTTGAACAGCCTGAGCGCAGTGTGCGACCAGCTGATCGTCGGTGGTGGCATTGCCAACACCTTCCTGGCCGCTGCCGGCCACCCGGTAGGCAAGTCGCTGTACGAGCCTGACCTGGTCGAAACCGCCAAGGCCATCGCCGCCAAGGTCAGTGTGCCGCTGCCGGTCGATGTGGTGGTTGCCAAGGCATTTGCCGAGAGCGCCGAAGCCACCGTCAAGGCCATCGCCGACGTAGCCGCAGACGACATGATCCTGGATATCGGCCCACAGACCGCAGCCAACTTTGCGCAGCTGCTGCAGGCGTCGAAGACTATCCTGTGGAACGGCCCGGTGGGTGTATTCGAGTTCGACCAGTTCGGCAACGGCACCAAGGTGCTGGCCAAGGCCATCGCGCAAAGCGCTGCATTCTCCATCGCCGGTGGTGGTGACACCCTGGCCGCCATCGACAAATATGGCGTCAGCGCTGAGATCTCCTACATTTCTACCGGTGGCGGTGCCTTCCTCGAGTTCGTCGAAGGCAAGGTACTGCCGGCTGTGGCGATCCTGGAAGAGCGGGCAAAAGCCTGACAATGGCGGCGCCTGGCAAAGGGAGCGACCTGATGGTCAAGCAATTGCCTGTGATGATCCTGGCCGGCCTGCTGGTCGGCTGCTCCGGCAGCCCGTCCTCGGGCGACGACCCGGCGCAACCGCCCAAGGGCGGTTGCTACCAGTCCGAGTGGCAGGCCGAGACCGTGCCGGTCATCAGCAAGCGCGTAGGCCCGGAAGGCCTGGAAAAGTATGACGAAGACCACCAGCGCAAAGCGCCAGGCTGCCCGTGAACCGATGCGCTTCGTCGGGCCAGGCAACCAAGCGACTACTGTGTGGTCATCTAGAGGATATGCAATGAAAGCGCTGATGGCCTTGATGGCCCTGGCGACACTGGCAGGATGCTCGCTGCTGCAGCCGGCGCAACCCGCCCCGGCAGACAACTGGACCCGCTGGGTCTGCGACAGCCAGACCGAAGTGCTGTGGCGCTTCGCTGACGCGCAGCAGGACTCGGTCGACGTACGCCTCGGCGGCGGCGACCAGGTCTACCGGCTCAAGGTCGAGCCGAGTGCGTCGGGCGCGATGTACAGCGATGGCATGCTGGCCTTCCACACCAAGGGCGAAGAAGGCCTGGTGTATTGGGTGGCAACCAACGATCTGATTGGGCGGGGCTGCAAGGCACCGTGACTGGCCGGGCCGCACTGGTGGCCCACACTACTTGAACAGCAACCGCCCCTGCGGCAGGCTTGCACGAAACAAACGACGCTTGTCGGGAGAGAGATACACAATGGCACTCATTAGCATGCGCCAGATGCTGGACCACGCCGCCGAGTTCGGTTACGGCGTTCCGGCTTTCAACGTCAACAACCTCGAGCAGATGCGCGCCATCATGGAAGCGGCCGACAAGACCGACTCCCCCGTGATCGTCCAGGCTTCGGCCGGTGCCCGCAAATACGCTGGCGCACCGTTCCTGCGCCACCTGATCCTGGCCGCCATCGAAGAATTCCCACACATCCCGGTGTGCATGCACCAGGACCACGGCACCAGCCCTGATGTGTGCCAGCGCTCCATCCAGCTGGGCTTCAGCTCGGTCATGATGGACGGCTCGCTGGGTGAAGACGGCAAGACCCCGACCGACTACGACTACAACGTCCGCGTTACCCAGCAGACCGTTGCCATGGCGCACGCCTGCGGCGTTTCGGTTGAAGGCGAGCTGGGCTGCCTGGGTTCGCTGGAAACCGGCATGGCCGGTGAAGAAGACGGCATCGGCGCCGAAGGCGTGCTGGACCACAGCCAGATGCTGACCGACCCGGAAGAAGCCGCCGACTTCGTGAAGAAGACCCAAGTGGATGCCCTGGCCATCGCCATCGGTACCAGCCACGGCGCCTACAAGTTCACCAAGCCGCCTACCGGTGACGTGCTGGCGATCGACCGCATCAAGGAAATCCACAAGCGCATCCCTAACACCCACCTGGTGATGCACGGTTCTTCCTCGGTGCCGCAAGAGTGGCTGGCGATCATCAACCAGTACGGTGGCGACATCAAAGAGACCTACGGCGTACCGGTCGAAGAAATCGTCGAAGGCATCAAGCACGGCGTGCGCAAGGTCAACATCGACACCGACCTGCGCCTGGCGTCCACCGGTGCCATGCGTCGCCTGATGGCGCAGAACCCAAGCGAGTTCGACCCGCGCAAGTTCTTCGGTGAAACCGTAAAAGCCATGCGTGACGTGTGTATCGCCCGTTACGAAGCCTTCGGCACCGCTGGTAATGCCTCGAAGATCAAGCCGATCTCCCTGGAAGGCATGTTCCAGCGTTACCTGAAAGGTGAGTTGGCCGCCAAGGTCAACTGATCCGCTGGTAGCTTCGAAAAACCCGCAGGAATGCGGGTTTTTTTATGCCTGGCGGCCCGGCAAACGACCGTTAGTCGACTACCCTTCAATTTATCAACTGATAGCGTTCTGATTGCATTGCGTGTTACACCCCCGAGACTAGAGTGTTAATCGGATCCAATTGCTATTCGAAGTCAGTCATACAAGAGAAAGCAGCATGGATGGCGCTTACCCTCAACTACTGGATGGCAACTCGGTTCTCCTGGTGGTGGACGATTACCCTGAGAACCTCATAAGCATGCGTGCCCTGCTGGCGCGCACGGATTGGCAGGTGCTGACCGCAAGCTCAGGGACGGAAGCCTTGAGTGCCTTGCTGGAGCACGAGGTCGACCTGGTGCTGCTCGACGTGCAGATGCCGGAAATGGACGGCTTCGAGGTCGCCCGGCTGATGCGCGGGAGCCAACGTACCCGGCTGACGCCGATCATCTTCCTCACCGCCAACGAGCAGTCCGATGCCGCTGTGCTCAAGGGCTATGCCAGTGGTGCGGTGGATTACCTGTTCAAACCGTTCGACCCGCAGATCCTCAAGCCCAAGGTGCAGGCGCAACTCGACCAGCAGCGCAACCGGCGCATGCTGCAGCGGCTGACCCGCGAGCTGGAGGCGGCCAGGGCGTTCAATGCCTCGATTCTGGAGAACGCCGCCGAAGGCATCCTGGTGGTCGACGCACAGGGCACCATCAGCTTCGCCAACCCGGCCATCTCGCGGTTGCTGGACGCCCCGGTGGAACAGTTGCAGGGGGCGTACCTGCTGGACCTTGTGCAATTGGCCAATGCCACCCTGTGGAGCGAATCGGAATTTCATCAGGCTTACCAGGCGCGGCGCATTTTCCGCGTGCACGACGCCCACTTGCGTACGGTAGGGGGCCATCTGGTCCCGGTGGCGTTGTCCTGCGCACCGCTGCCCGCCGATCAGCAGGCAATGGTGGTGACGGTGTTGGACATGTCGGTGGTGCGCAACCTGCACCAGCAGCTCGAATACCAGGCGGTGACCGACCCGCTCACCGGCTTGCTCAACCGCCGTGGCTTCTATCAGGCTGCAGAAGGTGTATTGCTGCGCAACGAGCGCTCGGACAAGGCCCAGGCCCTGATGTACATGGACCTGGACGGTTTCAAGCGGATCAACGACTCACTCGGCCATGAAGCCGGAGACCGGGTATTGCGTTGGGTGGGTGAACAGCTCAAGGACTGCCTGGGCAGTGAGGCCCTGCTGGCGCGCATGGGTGGTGACGAGTTTACCGCGCTGTTCGACAGCCTGCCGTACCCGGAGCAAGCCGGGCGTTTTGCCGAGCAATTGCTCGAGCGGGTATCGATCCAGCAGCAAGTCGATGGCCTGGAGGTGTGCCTTGGGGTCAGCATCGGCATCGCCACCTACCCCGATTGCGGCGCCAATGTCGAAGGCCTGCTGCGTGCCGCCGATACGGCGATGTACGCGGCCAAGCAGGCCGGGCGCCATCAGTACCGCTTCTACGATCAGGAGCTCAATGGCCGGGCACGCTCGCGGCTGATGCTCGAAGACAGCGTGCGCGACGCCGTCGAGGCGCAGGACTTCAGCATGGTGTACCAGCCCCAGGTGGCGTTTGCCGATGGCCATCTGCGCGGTTTCGAGGCCTTGCTGCGTTGGCGCCACCCCAGCGTCGGCGATGTACCGCCGGGGCTGTTCATCCCGCTGCTGGAAGAGGCGCGGCTGATCACCCGCCTGGCCAGCTGGATCTACCGCCAGGGCGCAGCGCAGCGCCAGGCCTGGTGCGAGCGCTTCGCCCCGGACCTGGTGCTGGGCATCAGCCTGAGCCGTGCGCAATTCACCATGCCCGGCCTGGTCGATGAGTTGCAGCGGGTGATCCAGGATTACCAACTCAACCCCGCACAGCTGGAGGTCGAAGTCGCCGAGACCTCGCTGATGTACAACATCGACGCGGCAATCAAGCAGATCCACCGCCTGCGCGAGCTGGGCGTGCGCGTGGCGCTGGACGACTTCGGTGCCGGCGACTGCTCGCTGCGCATGCTGCGCGACCTGCCGATCGATACGTTGAAACTGGACCGCCACCTGGTGGCGCGCCTGCCCGATTCGGCAGCGGACGCGGCATTGGTGCGCAGCGTTATCGGCCTGTGCGCCGACTTCGATATCACGGTCATCGCCGAGGGCGTGGAAACACCGGCCCAGGCTGCGTGGCTGAAAGCAAACGGTTGCGCTTACGTGCAAGGTTTCCTGGTGGCCTACCCGATGACCGCCGCGGATGCCAGCGGCTTCCCGGCGATATTTTCCTGGCCACGGCCCTGATTGGCTAGAATCGGCGTTCGTTACGCAGAATGCCGTGCCATGACCGTATTACGCTATTTGCAAGCCTACCCCCCGCACCTGCAGGAGCAGGTGCAGCAGATGATCGCCAGCGACCGCCTGGGCGACTACCTGCAGCAGCGCTACCCGGGCCGCCATGACGTGCAGAGTGACAAGGCGCTGTACGGCTACGCCCAGGACCTGCGCCAGCAGTACCTGCGCAGCGCCCCCAACTTGGACAAGGTGCTGTTCGACAACCGCCTGGACCTCACCCACCGTGCCTTGGGGCTCAATACTGCGGTGTCGCGGGTGCAGGGTGGCAAGCTCAAAGCGAAGAAGGAAATCCGCATCGCCTCGCTGTTCAAGGAGGCGGCGCCGCAGTTCCTGCGCATGATCGTGGTGCACGAACTGGCGCACCTGCGCGAGCGTGACCACAGCAAAGCGTTTTACCAGCTCTGTCAGCACATGGAGCCGGATTACCATCAACTGGAATTCGACCTGCGCGTCTACCTGACCTATCGGGAGCTGCCGGGTAACCTGTAAGGATCACGCAGCATGGATGTGAGCAAGACCAAAAGCAGTTTCTACCGCCGGTTGTACGTCGCCTGGCTGATCGACAGCCAGACCGCAACCAGCGTGCCGGCGTTGATGGAGGCCACCGGCATGCCGCGCCGCACCGCGCAGGACACCATCGCGGCACTGGCCGACCTGGACATCGTCTGCGAGTTCGAGCAGCAGGAAGGTGCGCGCAACCATGCCGGGCATTACCGCATCCATGATTGGGGGGCGATCGACAAGCAGTGGATCATCCAGCACCTGCGCCAGATCAGGGAAGTGCTCGGCTACCCCTGAGCGTTGCCCGCTTCGGCCAAAATAGAGGCTAAATGACACTATTGGCCGCTGCCCTGCGCGCCAGCTTTGTGTACTCTCACTACCAGCGTTAGCGATCAATAGCGTGTGCCCCCCATTGCAAAAGGACTTGAGCATGCGGCCACTGCTTTGCGTTCTGGGAGTGTTGGGAGTGATGCTGGCAGCGCCCGTGCTGGGCCAGGGCAAGCTGCGGCTGGTGGCCGACACCTGGCCGCCGTTCACCGACACCGGCATGCCGGGTGGTGGCCTGGCCACCAGCATCGTCACCACCGCGCTGGACCGCGCCGGTTACCCCAGTGTGTACGAGGAAGCGCCCTGGGCGCGGGCGTTGCTGGGCGTCAGTGAAGGCCGTTACGACGTGCTGGTCAATGCCTGGTACAACGACGCGCGCGCCCGCATCGGCCAGTTCTCCAACGCCTATCTGACCAATCGCATTCGCCTGCTCAAGCGCAAGGGCGACAGCTTCCGCTACCAGCGCCAGACCGATCTGTACCCCTACAGCATTGCCGTGGTGCGCGATTACGCGTATTCACCTGAATTCGACAGTGATCCCCGTTTGCACAAGGTGGCGGTGCGCAACTTTTCTTCCGCCGTGCGCATGGTCGCGGCCGGCCGGGTGAACCTGGCGGTGGAGGATGAATTCGTGGCGCGCTACAACCTGCAGCGTGAGCCCGAGCAGGTGCGCGACGCGGTGGCGTTGGTCGAGCCGCCCTTGGGCGAGAACACCCTGCATATCCTGGTGAGCCTCAAGCACCCCGAGCACCGGCAGATTGTCGAGCGCTTCGAAAAGGCGATTGCCGCGATGAAGGCCGATGGCAGTTATGATCGGCTGATGCGTCAGCACGGCTTTTGATCATCACAGGCTCAGGCCGGTGCACCTTCCTTGATCAAGTGCGCCGCCAGCGTCCGCAGTGGCCCCAACTGCCGGCAGATCAACGCCAGCTGGGTCTGCACCAGGCGCTGATGTTCATCCAGCTCCTCGGGCATCTGCTCCAGGGCATTGGCCAGGTTTTCTTCTGCATCACTGTGAATCGCCACCGGTAAGCGCGCCGACAGGCCATTGGCGATTTCGTCCAGGCTGTTGGCCAGGCTCTGCCCGGCACCTTCGATCAACTGCTCCTGAACCTCGGCCGGCAACGCCGTATCGCGGTGCGCACCAAGCCCTGACAGGTAACTGAGCAAGGTGTGCGACAGCACCAGGAAACGGAAGCCGACATCCGCCTCCTTACGGAAGTGCCCTGGCTCCATGAGCATGTTGGCCAGCGTCGTGGACAGCGCCGCATCGGCGTTGTGCGCGTTGCGCCGGGCCAGCCGGTAGGCGAGGTCGTCGCGCTTGCCGTGGGCGTACTGCTGCATGATCTGGCGCAGGTACACGCTGGCGCAGGCCAGGGTGTTGGCCAGTGCCTTGTTCAGGCGCCGGCCCTGCCAGTCGGGGAGGAACAGGAATACCGCCAGGATGGCGATCAGGCTGCCCACCAGGGTATCGAACAGGCGCGGCAGGAACAGCCCATAGCCATCGCCGATCTGGTTGAAGCAGAACAGCACCATCAGCGTGATCGCCGCCGTGGCCAGGGTGTAGCGGGTAGTGCGGTTGACGAAGAACACCACCCCCGCGACCACGGCGAACAGCGACTGCACGACCGGGTTCGGGAACAGGTCGAACAACGCCCAGCCGACGGTCAGGCCGATGGCCGTGCCGAATACCCGCTGTACCAGTTTGCGCCGGGTCGCGCCATAGTTGGGCTGGCAGACGAACAGCGTGGTGAGGATGATCCAGTAGCCCTGGGTCGGGTGGATCAGGTGCACCATGCCATAGCCGATCGACAAGGCCAGCGGCAGGCGCAGGGCGTGACGGAACAGCAGCGAGGTCGGCGTCAGCTGGGTGCGCAGCCGTGTCCAGACGTCTTTGAAGTTGCGCGGCGAGCGGTCGAGCAGGCTGCTGTCGCTGGCATCGGCCAGGCTGTCCGGGTTGCTGGCGGCACCCAGCAGGCGGTCGAGCGTGGCCAGGTTGGCGGCCAGAGCGCGCAGCGAGCGCAGCAGCCCGCGCCAGGCCGGGTTGTTCTGGGTGCGCAGGTGCTCCAGCGAGGCGTTGAGGTCTTCCAGGGTGTCGGCAAAGCGGCTGTCGAGGACAAACGGCTGGCGCAGGCGGATCGACCGTGCCAGGTCCTGGCAGGCCGAGCCCTGGTGACGCAGCAGGCGCTGGCAGCGGAACATCACGTCGCTGTGGAAGAACGCGTCGGCCAAGGCATTGTAGGGGTAGTGCGAGGCACTGACGCGCTCGTGGATGTCCTGGGCCAGGAAGTACAGCTTGAGGTAGCGGCTGACCTTGGAGTTGGGCTGGCTGTTGCCCACCCGGTGCAGGATGATTTCCTTGGCCGCGTTGAGTGCCGCGACCACCTTGCCATTCTGCTGGGCCAGCTCCAGGCGACGGGCCTCCAGGTCATGGTTGCGGATGGGCTCGAACAGGTTGGCCTTGAGCTTGAGGTAGCGCCCCAGCTCGAAGAACAGCTTGGCCAGGCTCTGCTGCACCGGCTGGTTGGAGAACAGTGCCTGCCAGAGCACCGAGAGCAAGCCATACCAGGCCGCCCCCGCCACTAGCAGCAGCGGCTCGTGCCAGAAGTCGGTGACCTGGCCGCCGCGCTGGTCTACCCCGATCATGGTGTACACCGCTGTGATCAGTGTTGCCGAGGCGATGGCCCCATAGCGCTCGCCCAGGGCGCCGAGCATGGTCAGGCCGAAGGCCGCCAGGGCCAGCGCAATGGCGAAGACCCACGGGTAGGGGAACAGCAGTTCGACGGCCAGGGCGGCGATGGCGAAGCAGACCAGGGTCACCGCGAGGGCGCTGAGGCGCCCCTGCCAGCTGTCGTCGGTCTCGGCCAATGCGCTGGCGATGATGCCCAGGAACAGCGGAATCAACAGGGCCATCTCGTTCTGGAACCAGCACAGGGCCAGGCTGCCGGTGAGGGCGATGGTTACCCGGATGCTGTAGCTGAACTTGTCTTGGCCCCACAGGCGACGCAGTGACTGACGGAACGAACTCGATGACATGATGGCCTGCTGGCAGTGATCGAATGAATGCATTGCGGCACGGACCAGCAAGAAGCGTTCCGTGCTGCTGAATGGATTCTACTCTACACGAACTGCGCTGCCGCGTTGGCCGAAGCCCAGGCCCACTGGAAGTTGAAACCGCCCAGGTGGCCGGTCACGTCCAGCACTTCGCCGATGAAATACAGCCCGGGGCTTTTCAGCGATTCCATGGTCTTGGAAGACACCTCGCGGGTGTCCACGCCACCCAAGGTCACTTCGGCGGTGCGGTAGCCCTCGGTGCCGGCCGGTACCAGTTGCCACGCCGCCAGTTTGTCGGCGATCTGCGCGAGTTCCGCCGGGGTGTACTGCTTCATCGGCCTGGATTCGAACCACTGCTCGGCCAGCAGGTTGGCCAGCTTGCGGGTGAAGACCTCGCCGAGCACGGTCTTGAGCTCCGCATTGGCGCGCTCGGCCTGTTGCTGTTGCAGCCAGGTCAGTGCATCACGGTCGGGCAGCAGGTTGATCTCGACGGTGTCGCCGGCCTCCCAGAACGACGAGATCTGCAAGATCGCCGGGCCGCTCAGGCCGCGGTGGGTGAACAACAGGTTCTCGCGAAAGCTCGTGCCGTTGCAGCTGGCGGTGCAGTCCAGCGAGGTGCCCGACAGCTCGGTGCACAGTGCCTTGAGTTGGGGCTCGGTGATGGTGAACGGCACCAGGCCGGCGCGGGTCGGCAGCAGGGTGTGGCCGAACTGGCGCGCCACCTGATAACCGAAGCCAGTCGCGCCCAGGGTCGGGATCGACAGGCCGCCGGTGGCAATCACCAGCGACTGGCAGGCGAACTGGCCGGCACTGGTTTGCAGCAGGTAGCCGGTTTCGGTCTTCTCGATGTGCTCGATGCTGGTCTGCATGCGGATCTCGGCACCGGCGTCGTCGCACTCGGCCAGCAGCATGTCGAGGATGTCGCTGGCCTTGTTGTCGCAGAACAGCTGGCCGAGCTTCTTCTCGTGATACGGCACGCCGTGTTTGGCCACCAGCTCGATGAAGTCCCACTGGGTGTAGCGGGCCAGCGCCGATTTGCAGAAGTGGGCGTTGTGCGAGAGGAAGTTGGTCGGCTCGGTGTACATATTGGTGAAGTTGCAGCGCCCGCCGCCGGACATGAGGATTTTCTTGCCTGGCTTGTTGGCGTGGTCGAGCAGCAGCACCCGGCGGCCACGGCGGGCGCTGAGCTGGGCGCACATCAGGCCGGCGGCGCCGGCGCCGAGGATGATCACGTCGGAGGTGTGCACGGTTTGAACCTATCTGGATTCGAGTGTGGAATGCTGAACCTGTGGGAGCGGGCAAGCCGATCCCACAGGTTGCCTTGCTGGACTTTAGAGAATGCGGACTTTCAAGGCGCGGCCCTTGATCTTGCCGCTGTTCAAACGCTGCATGGCCTGCTTGGCCAGTGCCCGCTCCACCGCAACAAAAGCCTGGAAGTCGAAGATCGCGATCTTGCCCACCTGCTTGCCCGGGATGCCGGCATCACCGGTCAGCGCGCCGAGAATGTCGCCCGGGCGCAGCTTGTCTTTGCGGCCAGCGGCAATGCACAGGGTGCTCATGACCGGCAGCAGTGGCTCGCCACCCTTGTTCTTCAGGCTGTCCAATTGGTCCCAGCGCAGCGGGCTCTTCTGCAGCGCCTCGATGGCCTGGGCGCGATGGCCTTCGGCAGGGGCGACCAGGCTGACGGCGATGCCTTTCTCACCCGCACGGCCAGTACGGCCGACGCGGTGCACGTGGATCTCGGCATCACGCGCCAGTTCGACGTTGATGACCATGTCCAGGCCATCGATGTCCAGGCCGCGGGCGGCCACGTCAGTGGCTACCAGCACCGAGCTGCTGCGGTTGGCGAACATCGCCAGCACCTGGTCGCGGTCACGCTGCTCGAGGTCGCCGTGCAGGGCCTGGGCGACGATGCCCTTGGCGGTCAGGTGGGCGACCACGTCTTCGCACTGCTGCTTGGTGAAGCAGAACGCCACGCAGGACTGCGGGCGGTAATGGCCGAGCACACGGGTGACGGCCTCCAGGCGCTGCTGTGGGTCGATCTCGATGAAACGCTGCTCGATCTGGTTGTCGGTGTGCAGGCTCTCGACCTTGACCTGCTGCGGCTTGCGCATGAATTCGGCGGCCAGTTGCTCGATGCCGGCCGGGTAGGTGGCCGAGAACAGCAGGGTCTGGCGGCGCGACGGGGTCTTGCCGATGATGCTGGCAATGGCGTCGAAGAAGCCCATGTCGAGCATGCGGTCGGCTTCGTCCAGCACCAGCGTGTTGAGCCCGTCGAGCACCAGGGTGCCTTTGTCCAGGTGCTGCTGGATGCGCCCCGGGGTGCCGACGATGATGTGCGCGCCATGCTCCAGCGAAGCGATCTGCGGGCCCAGCGAGACGCCGCCGCACAGGGTCAGGATTTTGATGTTGTCTTCGGCGCGGGCCAGGCGGCGCAGCTCCTTGGCGACCTGGTCGGCAAGCTCGCGGGTAGGGCACAGCACCAGCGCCTGGCAGCCGAAGTAGCGCGGGTTGATCGGGTTGAGCAGGCCGATGCCGAAGGCGGCGGTCTTGCCGCTGCCGGTCTTGGCCTGGGCAATCAGGTCCTGGCCCCTGAGGATGACGGGCAGGCTCTGGGCCTGGATCGGCGTCATCGCGGCGTAGCCGAGGGCGTCCAGGTTGGCCAGCATGGCGGCGGACAGCGGCAAGGTGGCAAAAGCGGTGGTTTCGGTGGTCACGAGGCGGGCCTGCGTTGCGAAGCGAAAAATGCCGCACAGTCTACCAGCCTCATGGCCATTCGCCCTACGACTCCATGTGCGGTTCCGGACGACGGGCACGCCTTCCGTCCGTCGGCGCCAGCTGCAGGAAGATCGCCGCCGCCAGCATGGCCATGATGCCGATGGTCACGAAGGTCAGCTGGAACGCGCCCAAGGTGGTTTCCACGCCATCCGCGCTGCCGGCCGCAGTAAAGCCGCCGAGCAATGCACCGGCGCAGGCCACGCCCAGGCTCAGCGACAGCTGCGCGACCACCGACAGCAGGCTGTTGCCGCTGCTGGCGCTGGCATCGTCGAGGTCGATCAAGGTCACGGTGTTCATCGCGGTGAACTGCATCGAGTTCACCGCGCCCAGCAGCGCCAGTTGCACCAGCAGCACGGCATAGGGCGTGTGCTCGTCGACCAGCCCCAGGCTGGCCAGCAGCAGGCCCAACAGCAAGGTGTTGCCGGTCAGCACGATGCGGTAGCCGAGCCGCTCGATCAGCGGCCGTGCGATGGACTTGGCGACCATCGCCGCTGCCGCCAGCGGGATCATGCTCATGCCGGCCTGTGCCGGCGAATAGCCCAGCGCCACCTGCAGCAACAACGGCACGAGGAAGGGCAGGGCGCCACTGCCCAGGCGCGCGAACAGATTGCCGAGGATGCCAATGGCGAAGGTGCGCACACGGAACAGGCTGGGCGAGAACAAAGGCTCGGGGTCGCGCCCGGCGCGCAGCCAGTAGGCGGCCAGGCAGGCCATGCCGGCGAACAGCAGCAGCATCACCCGCAAGTGTGGCAGGTGCAGCTCGCCCAACCCTTCCATGGCAATGGTGATCAGCACCATCGCCGCGCCAAAGAGGATGAAACCGGGGCCATCGAAGGTGGTGCGTTCGGCGCCGCGCAGGTCGGGGATGAACTTCCACACGGCGTAGCAGCCGATGGCACCCACCGGCAGGTTGAGCAGGAAGATCCAGTGCCAGGTAAGGATCTCGACCAGCCAGCCGCCCAGGGTCGGGCCAAGCAGCGGGCCAAGCAGCCCGGGGATGGTGATGAAACTCATGATCCGCACCAGCTCGCTACGTGGGTAGGCGCGCAGCACGACCAATCGCCCGACCGGCAGCATCAGCGCGCCGCCCAAGCCCTGCACGATGCGGGCGAGGATCAGAAAGCCCAGGCTGTTGGCCATGGCGCACAGCAGCGAGCCGAAACTGAACAGCAGGATGGCGCTGAAGAAGATGCGTTTGGTGCCGAAGCGGTCGGCGATCCAGCCGGAGGCGGGGATCAGCAGGGCCACGGTGAGCATGTAGGCGATGATCACGCCCTGCATGCGCAACGGGTCTTCATCCAGCGAGCGCGCCATGGCCGGCAGGGCGGTGTTGAGGATGGTCCCGTCCAGGGACTGCATGAAGAAGGCGATCGCCACCACCCACGGGATCCAGCGGGCGGTGACAGGGTCAAGCGGGGTGCGTTCGGGCATGGCTTCCTCTTCCGTCAGTACCGGCCTCTTCGCGGGCTTGTCCCGCGAAGAGGCCAGCAAGGCCTATCACAACGTCAGGGTCAGCCCTTTGACCAGTGCCCCCGGCAAATGGCTCGACCCGGTGTTGCGTTGGCCGTAGGTGCTGGTCGACAGGATCATCTCCCGCTCACGGGTCAGGTCTTCCAGCTGGCTACCCAGCAGGCTGTACAGGCTGTCATCGAAGCGCATGGTGCTTACCGGCCCCTCGATTTCGCCATTCTCCACCCAGAAGGTGGCGAAGCGGGTCAGCCCGGTCATGCGCGCCGCGGGCAGGTCCGAGTAGTTCAGGTACCACAGGTTGCTGATGTACAAACCGGTGCCCAGCCGTTCCAGAATGTCCGCGCTGGGCAGGTTGCCCGCTGCCAGGCTCAGCGCGCAGGGCGACTCGTAGCTGTCCGCGCCGTTGCCAAGCAACTTGAACTCGACGGCGCTGCGGGCGCTGACCAGCCTGTCCACGGCCTGCCCCTGCCGGATCAGCGGCACGTCCAGGCGCGGTGAGCCTTCATCGGAAAACGCCGGGCTCAATGAGCCGCTGACCTGCTCGCTGAAACTGACCAGTGGGCTCAGCCGCGCATCACCGTTGTAAAGGCGTTGCAACGCGCTGTTACCAGTGGCCAGGGCCTGCGCGGAGAACCCGCCCCAGCACAGCATGCCGGCGATTTCGTCCATGGCGGCGGGCGCCAGGTAGGCGCGGTAGCTGCCGGGCTTGAGGGTAACGGCTGGGCGGCCGAGGAAGCCCAGCTGTTCCCGGGCCTGGCGCAGCCGTGCGGTGAAGTCCCCCGCGTTCCACAGTTGGCCGGCGTAGTTGGCCTTTACGGCCTGGCCATTGCTATGGAACAGGCTCCAGTCGACGTTGAAGCTGTTGGCCTGGTGCCAGCCGAACGCGCCGTATGAACTGGCGAAACCCCGGCAGATCGGGCCTGCGGCATAGATGCCGACCAGGTCCAGGTCACCCGCTTCGCGGTCGAGCAGCGCCAGCACTTCGCTCAGCGCCGGCAGCGGCTGTTCCTGCAGGCTGTGGCTGTGCCAGGCGTTTTCGTCCTGGCGCAGGTAAGGGTCGACGGGCAGCAGCGGCAACGTCTGGCGCAGCTGTTCGAGGGCCTCGTGCAGGCGCTGGCGGTCCAGCTGCACATCCCCGCTCAAGGTGACCTGCTGTTCTGCCTGGCGCCCCTCGCGGATCAGCCGCAGTTGTGCGCTGGCCTGGCTGACCTCGCCGGCCTGGCGCACCTTGGCGTGGTTGAAACGCACGAACTGCGAGTGTTCGGCGCTGTAGCCGAGGGTGAACTGTTCTTCTGGCTGCCGTGCATCACGCAGGGCGCTGACCAGTTGCTCGAAAGTCTGTTGTGGCGTGGCGCTCATCAGGCGTCCCCTCCGAATACGTCGATCTGGCGGAACACGCAGGCCGGGGCGGCATGGCCCACCCGCACCACCTGGTTGGGTTCGCCCTTGCCGCAGTTGGGCGTGCCCAGTACCTGGAAGGTGCTGCGGTCGCCAACCGCTGCAAGATTGCGCCAGAACTGCGCGGAGATGCCGCGGTAATTGGGGTTCTTGACGATGCCCTTGAGCGCGCCATTTTCGATCAGTTGCCCCCACTCGCAGCCGAACTGGAACTTGTTGCGCGCATCGTCGATGGACCACGAGCGGTTGGTGCGCATGAGGATGCCGTGCTCGATGCCCTGAATCAGTTGCTCCAGGGTTTGATCCCCCGGTTCGATATTGAGGTTGGCCATGCGGTCGATCGGGGCGCGGTTCCAGCCGCAGGCACGGCTGTTGGCCACGCCGTCGAGGCCGGAGCGGAACTGCGACAGGGCACCGCCCAGCGGCCGCAGCAGCAGGCCCTCACGGATCAGGAACTGCTTGCTGGCCGGGCTGCCATCGTCGTCGTAGCTGTAGCTGGCCAGCTCTTCGCCGATGGTCGGGTCGAAGGTCACGTTGAGCAGTGGCGAGCCGTACTGCAGATGGCCGAAGTCGCTGGCTTTGACGAAGCTGGTGCCGGCGTAGTTGCGCTCGTCGCCGAGGATGCGGTCCATTTCCAGCGGGTGGCCGATCGACTCGTGGATCTGCAGCATCATCTGGTCGGGCATCAGCAGCAGGTCGCGCTGGCCACTGGGTGTGTTGGGCGCCAGCAGCAGTTGCAGCGCTTCGTCGGCGACCCGTCGGGCAGCGCCAACCAGGCCGCAGCGTTCGATGATCTCGAAGCCGCCCTGCTGGCCGAAGTTGTCCCGGCCCAGGCTACGGCTCTGGCTGTCCTGGCCGTCGCTGGCGGTCACGCCAAGGCCCGGGAACAGGAAGCGCTGCGCGTGGCGCAGCTCGGCGCCGGCGGAGTTCAGGTAGGTCTGCTCGACCGTACTCTGGCCCAGGCTGGCCTGCCAGTCCACCAGGCGGCTGTCCTTGGGCACGCTGGCCGACTCGGCGGCGAGCAGGCCAAGGCAGTCGGCGAGGGTAGGCAGCGGGCGCTCGAAGTTCGGCGAGATGTGGTCGTGGCGTGCGCTGGTCACCGGCTGGTCGCGCAGGTCGAGCAGGCTGTGCCTGGCGATCTGCCGGGCCAGGGCCTCGGCGTGCTCCAGCGCACGTTGCAGGCCTTGCTGGGACAGGTCGGCCGTGGCCGCGTAAGCCTCCACGCCATTGACCCGTACGGTGAGCATCGCCCCCTCGTCCTGGCTGAAGAAGGGCGGCTCGGCCACATTGCGCCGTACTGACAGCGCCTGGTGCGACTGCTTTACATGGCGCAGCGAAAACAACTCGGCCGTGCTGCGCAGCGCGGCAAAGCGCTGGCGCAGCAGGGCGCTGGAATCGAACATGCGGAAACCTCCGTGTGCACGGTGGCTCCCCCTAGAACCACGCGTCTTGCATGGCGAGGCAGGTGTCGTCGCGTGCCTCGAGCAATGCCAGGTCATTATGGCAGCCAGGCACTTCCCAGGTCAGGAAATAACGCGCCGCCTGCAGTTTGCCAAGGTAGAAATCGCGGTCTGCGCTACTGCCTTTGAGCAGGCCGAGCTCGGCGTGGATCGCCTGTTCCAGCCAGCGCCAGCCGATCACGCAGTGGCCGAAGGCCTTGAGGTACAGGGCGGAGTTGGCCAGCGCGCCGGCGGCTTTACCCTGCGCCAGGTCGCCAAGCAGGGCCAGGGTCACGCGTTGCAGGCGGTTGACCAGTTGTTCCAGCGGCTGACGCAAGGCATCCAGGTTTGGATGATGGCTGGCGCGCTCGGCGGTGTCAGCCATCAGACGGATCAGATGCTTGAGGCCTGCGCCGTTGTTCTCCGCCAGTTTGCGGCCCAGCAGGTCGAGCGACTGGATGCCCTCGGTGCCTTCGTGGATCGGGTTCAGGCGGTTGTCGCGGTAGTACTGCTCCACCGGGTATTCGCGGGTGTAGCCGTGGCCGCCGAGGATCTGGATCGCCAGCTCGTTGGCCTTGAGGCAGAAGGTCGACGGCCAGGATTTGACGATGGGCGTCAGCAGGTCGAGCAGCGCCTGCGCCTGCTGGCGGGTGGCTTCGTTATCAGCCGTGTGGGTGTCGTCGAACAGCCGTGCGGCGTACAGGCCCAGGTCGAAGGCGCCTTCCACGTAGGCCTTCTGCGCCAGCAGCATGCGTTTGACGTCGGTGTGGCCGATGATCGGCACCGCAGGGCTGTGCGGGTCCTTGTTGTCCGGCAGCCGGCCCTGCGGCCGTTGGCGTGCGTACTCCAGCGAATACAGGTAGCCGGCATAGCCAAGCATCACCGCGCCCATGCCGACGCCGATGCGCGCCTCGTTCATCATCTGGAACATGCAGGCCAGGCCCTGATGCGGCTGACCGACCAGGTAGCCGACGCACTGACCGTTGTCGCCGAAGTTCAGCGCCGTCGAAGTAGTACCGCGCCAGCCCATCTTGTGGAACAGCCCGGCCAGCAGCACGTCGTTGCGATCGCCGCGGCTGCCGTCCTGGTTGACGAGGTACTTGGGCACGATGAACAGCGAGATGCCCTTCACCCCTGGTGGGGCGTCCGGCAGCTTGGCCAGCACCATGTGCACGATGTTTTCCGACAAGTCGTGGTCGCCGCCGGAGATGAAGATCTTGTTGCCCCTGATCCGGTAGCTGCCATCCCCGGCAGGTTCAGCGCGGGTGCGGATGTCGGCCAGCGATGAGCCGGCGTGCGGCTCGGTGAGTGCCATGGTGCCGAAGTAGCGGCCTTCGATCATCGGTTGCAGGAACAGCCGCTTCTGCTCGTCGCTGCCGAAGCTTTCGATCAGGTTGGCCGCGCCCATGGTCAGGAACGGGTAGGCCGTGGTCCCCGCGTTGGCGGCTTGGAAGTGGGCGAAGCACGCCTGCGAGACCAGGCTGGGCAACTGCATGCCGCCGACCTCGAAGTCGCGGTTGGCATTGAGGAACCCCGCCTCGAGGAAGGCATCGACCGCAGGTTTCACCTCCGGGATCAGCTCGGCACGGCCGTCCACGTAACGCGGTTCGTTCTCGTCGGCCTTGCGGTTGTGCGGGGCGAAGAACTTTTCGGCGATGGTGCGCGCGGTGGTCAACGCCGCATCGAAGGTCTCGCGGCTGTGCTCGGCGAAGCGCGGGCGTTGGGTCAGGGCTTCGGCGTCGAGCACTTCGTAGAGCTCGAAGGCGAGGTTGCGGGGGCTGAGCAGGGTCTCGGGCATGGGGGCGGTCCTTGAGCGGGCTTGGAGCGAGTCTAGGAGTGGCCCGACAAGGCTGGCTACCATGATTGATTCAGATGATGTTCAGCCACAGATCTGCAAAGCCATGCTTTAAAACGCATCAGATCTGGAAGAGAGTACCGTCGGCATTCAAGGGTCGGAAGTAACCTTTGATGCAATTGAGGCTGCGGACGCAGAGTTGAATGTGTGTTTCTTGCCGGAACGAAGTGCCTGGATACAGTTCGTTTCCCTCCAGAAACGGAGACCGAATCGATTCGTAGGGCTGTAGACCGATAAGCTCTCGAGCTGAATGTAGAGACTGGAATACAGCGCAGTCCAGGAATCTCTTGAGGTTGTCATGATCACCTTTGAAACCAGGTCTGTTCTCAGGAAGAGCAGTAGTGCTTGCAGCCAGTAAGTGATAAGCCTCTCCAAGTTCTACCAGCGCACCCTCCTCTGTGAGGTTCAGGCAGAGCCCAAGGTCGATGATTGCACCTACGACGTAGGGTTCTTTGATTGCCCCTTGGCCACGTTTGTATTTCTTGATGAGTTGCGCGTAGCTCAAAGCACGTTCAGGGCTGTTCTCCCAAAGGTAGGCGCCTTCACCTAGCCAGTCGTATTCATTTTTGCTGGGCGCTATTTGCTCACCTGCCAGTATGGCTTCACCAATTTTGCGATCACAGCCATGAAACCCGAGAACGAATGAAGGAAGCTGTTGATACATTTATCGGTAACTGGCCCTGAGCTTGCCTTTAGCGGTGAACACCCCGGTCATGGCGCGGAAAGCTTTGGCTTCGGCTGGATTGTCGGCAAGTATCTGGGCCAGTTGGCGAATACGTTGTGCAGCCTCAAGATGTGGGTTAGCCGTTTTCGGCTTGTTGAGGATCTTTGTAGTCATGTCGACCTCCAGAGGGCCGTACAGATGATGTGTCATGATCAACCTTAAGGTTCATTCGCTGGATTTGCCAGTGTAACGGCCCATGAAACCTGGGAAGCCTCAGATGTTCACCTCACGCTGTAGTCCATTTCCCAAATGTATTCCCATCTGGTGAGCGTGATGCATTGGCATGATGGTTGGAAATGAAAAGGGAGAGCCGAAGCTCTCCCTTTTCATCATCAACCCTCGGCCTCAGCCAATGGTCATCAAGCTGGCGTTACCGCCCGCAGCAGCAGTATTCACACTGACAGCCCGCTCGATCACCAACCGCTCCAGCGCGATCTGATGATCGCCGCTGGACAGCCCGTGCACGCCAACGATCGCACCTGCCCGCTTGGCCACTTGCTGGCAAACGCCACGCAGCTGGTCCGAGTCGCCATGGTGGATCACGGCATCGAACGCCACTTCATCCTTGTTCCAGTCCGCCACCAGCTTCACCTTGGCCTGCAGCTCCTTCGGTAGACGACCGCGCAGGCCTTTGCCTGGTTCGCCGTCTACCCACACCGCCGAGCTACCTACTGCCAGCACTGCAGCCAATTGGGCCAACAGGTCGGCCTCGTTGTCCGCCAGGCACAGCACATGCTCGCGCGGCAGGATGGTGTAGCTGTTGCGCTCACCGGTCGGGCCTGGCAGCAAACGGGCGATGCCGCTCTGCGACTGGCCGGCGAACTGGCTGCACAGCGCGGCCAGGTCGGCCTGCTGGTTGCTCTCGGCCCAGGTCTTGAGGCTGTGCAGCGGCTTGATCAGTTGTTCGTGCAGGGTGCGGTCCGGCTTGCCTTCGCCATCCTGCTGCTGGAAGTGACGGCCAATGGCGTCGGTAGGGCGGGTCGACAGCAGGCGATACAAGTACAGCGGGCCGCCGGCTTTCGGGCCGGTGCCGGACAGGCCTTCACCACCGAACGGCTGCACGCCCACCACTGCACCGACGATGTTGCGGTTGACGTACAGGTTGCCGGCGTTGGCGTTCTCCACCACCTTGGCGATGGTCTCGTCGATGCGGGTGTGCACGCCGAGCGTCAGGCCGTAGCCGGAGTTGTTGATCTGCTCGATCAGCTGATCAAGGTTGCGGCGGTTGTAGCGCACCACGTGCAGTACCGGGCCGAAGATTTCGCGCTTGAGCTCGTCGAAGCTGTCCAGTTCGATGAGGGTCGGCATGACGAAGGTGCCGCGCTTGATCTCGGCAGCATCGGCAATGGCCACTTGATAGACCGCGCGGCCTTTCTCGCGCATGCCCTGGATGTGCTTCTCGATGCCGGCCTTGGCTTCGGCGTCGATCACCGGGCCGATGTCCACCGCCAGGCGGTCCGGGTTGCCCAGGCGGCTTTCGGCCATGGCCCCCTTGAGCATTTCGATCACGCGGTCGGCGGAGTCTTCCTGCAGGCACAGCACGCGCAGGGCCGAGCAACGCTGGCCAGCACTGTCGAAGGCCGAGGAGACCACGTCGATCACCACCTGCTCGGTGAGCGCCGAGGAGTCGACGATCATCGCGTTCTGGCCGCCGGTTTCGGCGATCAGCGGGATTGGGCGGCCCTGGTTGTCCAGGCGACCGGCGACATTGCGTTGCAGCAGGCGGGCGACTTCGGTGGAGCCGGTGAACATCACGCCCTTGACGCGCTCGTCACCGACCAGGCCGGCACCCACGGTTTCGCCGCGGCCTGGCAGCAGTTGCAGCACGCCTTCCGGGATGCCCGCTTCGAGCAGCAGGCGCACGGCCTGGGCAGCGATCAGCGGGGTCTGTTCGGCAGGCTTGGCCAGCACCGGGTTCCCGGCAGCCAGGGCTGCGGCCACCTGGCCGGTGAAGATCGCCAGCGGGAAGTTCCACGGGCTGATGCACACCACCGGGCCGAGCGGGCGGTGGGCGTCGTTGCTGAAGTCGTTGCGTGCCTGCACCGCGTAGTAGCGCAGGAAGTCCACAGCCTCGCGCACTTCGGCAATGGCGTTGGCGAAGGTCTTGCCGGCCTCGCGGACCAGCAGGCCCATCAGCGGCTGGATCTCGGCTTCCATCAGGTCGGCGGTGCGTTCGAGGATTGCGGCGCGTTCGGCCGGCGGGGTGGCCTGCCAGATCGGCGCGGCATTGAGCGCGCACTGGATGGCGTTGTCGACGTCGGCAACGGTGGCTTCCTGCACGTGGCCGACCACGTCGCGCTGGTCTGCCGGGTTCAGCACCGGCGCGGCAGCGGCCTCGCTGGCGGCGCAAGCCAGCAGTGGGGCGGCTTTCCAGTCGTTGTGCGCGGTGGCCAGCATGGCGCAGGACAGCGAGGCCAAGCGGTGTTCGTTGGCCATGTCGATGCCGGCCGAGTTGGCCCGCTCGCGGCCATACAGGTCACGTGGCAGCGGGATGCGCGGGTGCGGCAGGCCAAGGCTGCCTTCCTGGGTGCCCATGCGCTCGATGCTGGCGACCGGGTCGGCGACCAGTTCCTGGATGGAAATGGAATGGTCGGCGATGCGGTTGACGAACGAAGTGTTAGCGCCGTTTTCCAGCAGGCGGCGGACCAGGTAGGCCAGCAGGGTTTCGTGGGTGCCGACCGGCGCGTACACGCGGCATGGACGGTTCAGCTTGCCTTCAGAGACTTTACCTACAACCTGTTCGTACAGCGGTTCGCCCATGCCGTGCAGGCACTGGAATTCGTACTGGCCCGGGTAATAGTTCTGGCCGGCGATGTGGTAGATGGCTGACAGGGTATGGGCGTTGTGGGTGGCGAACTGCGGGTAGATGGCTTCCGGCACTGCCAGCAGCTTGCGGGCGCAGGCGACGTAGGAAACGTCGGTGTACACCTTGCGGGTATAGACCGGGTAGCCTTCCAGGCCCTCGACTTGGGCGCGCTTGATCTCGCTGTCCCAATAGGCGCCTTTCACCAGGCGGATCATCAGGCGGTGGCGGCTGCGCTTGGCCAGGTCGATGACGTAGTCGATCACGTACGGGCAGCGCTTCTGGTAGGCCTGGATGACGAAACCGATGCCGTTCCAGCCGGCCAGCGACGGCTCGAAGCACAGGCGCTCGAGCAGGTCGAGCGACAGCTCCAGGCGGTCGGCTTCCTCGGCGTCGATGTTCAGGCCGATGTCGTACTGCTTGGCCAGCAGGGTCAGCGACAGCAGGCGCGGGTACAGCTCTTCCATGACGCGCTCGTACTGAGCGCGGCTGTAGCGCGGGTGCAGCGCCGACAGCTTGATCGAGATGCCTGGGCCTTCATAGATGCCACGGCCGTGCGAGGCCTTGCCGATCGAGTGGATCGCCTGCTCGTAGGAGGCCAGGTATTTCTGCGCGTCGTGCTCGGTCAGTGCGGCTTCGCCGAGCATGTCGTAGGAATAACGGAAGCCCTTGGCTTCGAAGCGGCTGGCGTTGGCCAGCGCTTCGGCAATGGTCTCACCGGTGACGAACTGCTCGCCCATCAGGCGCATCGCCATGTCGACGCCCTTGCGGATCATCGGCTCGCCGCTCTTGCCGATGATGCGGGTGAGCGAGGAGGTCAGGCCGGATTCGTTGTGGGTGGACACCAGCTTGCCGGTCAGCAGCAGGCCCCAGGTGGCGGCGTTGACGAACAGCGACGGGCTGTTGCCCAGGTGCGGCTGCCAGTTGCCATTGCTGATCTTGTCGCGGATCAGGGCGTCACGGGTACCTTTGTCGGGGATGCGCAGCAGGGCTTCGGCCAGGCACATCAGTGCCACGCCTTCCTGCGACGACAGCGAGAATTCCTGCAGCAGGCCCTGAACGATGCCGGCGCGGCCACCGGCGCTCTTCTGATTGCGCAGTTTTTCGGCGATGCCGGCGGCCAGCTTGTTGGTCGCCTCGGCCAGCGGTGCGCTCAGGCGCGCCTGCTCCAGGAGCATCGGAACCACTTCCTGCTCGGGGCGGCGGTAGGCGGCGGTGATGGCAGAACGCAGCACGGACTGTGGCAGGATGCTTTCGGCGAATTCCAGGAAGCACTGGTGGGCGTGGTCCGGTTGTACTTCGCCGGCATCATCGGCCAGGTGGGTTGCGTGACCGTTGAGTTCGGTCAGGGTGGCGCCACCCTCGAGCTTCTCCAGGTAATTGAAGATCGCTTGCTTGATCAACCAATGCGGCGTGCGGTCAATCGACTGCGCAGCGGCTTTGAGTCGCTCACGGGTAGGGTCATCGAGTTTGACCCCAAGGGTGGTCGTCGCCATTTCTTATCCTCTTTATTGCCACGGTTGTGGCCTTAGCTGGCGCCAAGAGTAGCGTGTAGGACAATTCGGGTGCAACCAGGTGCAACCCGAATTTTATGTGGAAAAGGTGCAACTCGTCCGGCGCGGTTATCCACACCTTGAAAAAGAGCGTTTTCGGTGCGTTTTATTCTGAAAAAACCTGTTTTTGCTCCTAATGGGAGCAAAAAAGAGGCTTTAGCTGAAATTGCACGAGCGGGTGCAACTTGCAAATGAAAAATGGTTGCACCCACTTTGCGTTGTTGCATAGGATGCGCCGCCTGGGTGCAACCGTCTTGCTGCGGTTGCGCATGAGATAAAAACAAACGCCAGGGCACACGCATGGGCAATCCACTAACGATCACCTTCGTGATCTACATCGCGGCAATGGTGCTGATCGGCTTCGCAGCCTATCGCTCCACCAACAACCTTTCCGACTACATCCTGGGCGGTCGCAGCCTGGGCAGTGTGGTTACCGCGCTTTCCGCGGGTGCCTCCGACATGAGCGGCTGGCTGCTGATGGGCCTGCCGGGCGCCATCTACTTCTCCGGCCTGTCCGAAGCCTGGATCGCCATCGGTCTGACCGTCGGCGCCTACCTCAACTGGCTGTTCGTTGCCGGCCGTCTGCGCGTGCAGACCGAGCACAACGGCGACGCGCTGACCCTGCCGGACTACTTCTCCAGCCGTTTCGAAGACAAGAGCGGGCTGCTGCGGATCATTTCGGCCATCGTCATTCTGGTGTTCTTCACCATCTACTGTGCGTCCGGCATCGTCGCCGGTGCGCGCCTGTTCGAAAGCACCTTCGGCATGCCGTACGAGACCGCGCTGTGGGCCGGAGCCGCCGCGACCATCGCCTACACCTTCGTGGGCGGTTTCCTGGCGGTGAGCTGGACGGATACCGTGCAGGCCTCGCTGATGATCTTCGCGCTGATCCTCACCCCGGTCATCGTGTTGATTTCCACCGGCGGTTTCGACACCACGTTCCTGGCTATCGAAGCGCAGAACCCGGCGAACTTCGACATGCTCAAGGGTGCGACCTTCGTTGGCATCATCTCGCTGATGGGCTGGGGCCTGGGCTACTTCGGCCAGCCGCACATCCTGGCGCGCTTCATGGCTGCCGATTCGGTCAAGTCGATCGCCAACGCTCGTCGCATCTCCATGACCTGGATGATCCTGTGCCTGGCCGGTACCTGCGCCGTGGGCTTCTTTGGCATCGCCTACTTCTCCGCGCATCCTGACCTGGCAGGCCCGGTCACCGAGAACCACGAGCGTGTGTTCATCGAGCTGGCGAAGATTCTGTTCAACCCGTGGATTGCCGGTGTGCTGCTGTCGGCCATCCTGGCGGCGGTGATGAGTACCTTGAGCTGCCAGTTGCTGGTGTGCTCAAGCGCCCTGACCGAGGACTTCTACAAGGCCTTCCTGCGCAAGAACGCCTCGCAGGTCGAGCTGGTGTGGGTCGGTCGCCTGATGGTACTGGCTGTCGCGCTGATCGCCATCGCCATGGCGGCCAACCCGGAAAACCGCGTACTGGGCCTGGTGTCCTACGCCTGGGCTGGCTTCGGTGCTGCCTTTGGTCCGGTGGTGCTGATCTCGGTGCTGTGGAAGGGTATGACCCGTAACGGCGCCCTGGCCGGTATCGTGGTGGGTGCGCTGACTGTGATCCTGTGGAAACAGATCGATGTCTGGGGGCTGTACGAAATCATCCCGGGCTTCCTGTTGGCCAGCCTTGCCATCTTCGTAGTGAGCAAGCTGGGTAGCCCGTCGCAGGCGATGGTGCAACGCTTCGAGACTGCTGATGCGGCGTATCACGCTGACAAGTAACACTCGCTGAAGCGGTGTTGCTGTTTTCGCGGGCGAGCCCGCTCCCACAGGTTTGGTGTCGTTCTGACGGCTGGCGCCAAACTCTGTGGGAGCGGGCTCGCCCGCGTATGGGCCTGACACCGATCGACAGTCAGGCCTGACTCCGCCCGCAAGGCAAGGTAAACTTGCCGGCTTCGCAGGAGTTGCCATGAACTATCGTCACGCCTTCCACGCCGGCAACCACGCCGACGTTCTCAAGCACATCGTGCTGACCCGCCTCATCGCCCTGATGTCGCGCAAGGAGCAGCCGTTCGCCTATATCGATACCCACGCCGGCCTCGGCCTGTATGACTTGCAGGGTGATCAGGCGACGCGCACCGGTGAATACCTTGAAGGTGTCGCGCGCTTGTGGAACCGCGATGACCTGCCGGCCATGGCCGCTGACTACCTGCGCGTGATCAAGCGCCTGAATGCCGATGGCGAGCTGCGTTACTACCCCGGCTCGCCCGAGCTGGCCCGGCGGCTGATGCGTCAGCAGGACCGCGCGCTGCTCAACGAGAAGCACCCGGAAGACGGGCCGCTGCTCAAAGAGAACATGAAGAAAGACCCGCGCGTGGTGGTGCACCTGGGCGAGGGCTGGCATGTGCCGCGGGCGCTGCTGCCGGTGCAGGAAAAGCGCGCGATCATGCTGATCGACCCGCCGTTCGAGCAGGCCGACGAGCTCAAGCGTTGCACCAGCTCGTTGAAGGAAGCGATCGGCCGCATGCGCCAGACCGTTGCCGCCATCTGGTACCCGATCAAGGACCAGCGTTCGCTGACCCGTTTCTATCAGGACCTGACCAGCACCGGCGCGCCGAAGCTGTTGCGGGTGGAGCTGTACGTGCACCACCAGGACAGCCCGCAGGGCCTGAACGGCTCCGGCCTGGCCATTGCCAACCCGCCGTGGGGCCTGGAAGAAGAGCTCAAGGAGTTGCTGCCCTGGCTGGCCAATGAGCTGGCGCAGACCGCCGGCAGCTACCGCATGGACTGGCTGATCGCCGAGTAACACAGCGCCGCGCCCCTTGCAGAATGGCCGCACCGCCGCCCCCACAAGGGGGCGGTGTGTCTTTGCTGTTTGCGTTATAATCCCGCCTTTTAGCCGCCACCCGCCCACGAGGCCGCTGGCGCATCTCTACCGAATGAAGAGGCTAATCCCTTGGCATTGACGATTCTTGGCCTGTCCGGCGCCCTTAGCCATGACCCTTCCGCGGCCCTGTACATCGACGGCAAGCTGATTGCCGCCGCCGAAGAAGAGCGCTTCGTGCGTGACAAGCATGCGAAGAACCGCATGCCCTACGAGTCGGCGAAGTTCTGCCTGGAACAGGCTGGCATCAAACCGTCCGATGTGGACGTGGTCGCCATCCCGTTCGCCCCGATCAGCCTGTTCGGCAAGGCTCGCTGGCACTATGCCAAGCGCTACTGGTACGCCCCGGACCGCGCCCTCGACGCGATCCTGATGGGCAACCGCCGCTACAAGCGCTACCGCAAGAAGATCGTCTGGTGCCTGGAGCAACTGGGCTTCGACCCGAAAAAGGTCAAGATCGAGCCGGTCGAGCACCACCTGGCCCACGCCTCCAGCGCTTACCACTGCTCGGGCTTCAAAGAGAAGACCGCGATCCTCGGCATCGATGGCAAGGGTGAGTACGCCACCACCTTCTTCGGCTACGGCGAAAACGGCAAGATCCACAAGATCAAGGAATTCTTCGACCCGGACTCGCTGGGTGGCCTGTACGGCGCGATCACCGAGTTCCTCGGTTTCGAAATGCTCGACGGCGAGTTCAAGGTCATGGGCATGGCGCCGTACGGCGATGCCAGCAAATATGACTTCTCGCGCCTGGCCAGCTTTGAAAACGGCGAACTGGTGATCAACACCGAATACGCCAACGTCATCGGCCTGCGCCGCTATAAAGAGAAGGGCAAAGGCTTCTACTTCTCGCCGAAGCTGATCGAATGGCTGGGCCCCAAGCGCGAAGGCGACATCGCCGACGAGCCGTACATCCACTACGCGGCCAGCATGCAGGCATTGTTCGAGAAGCTCGCCCTGCAGATGATCGACCACTACCTGGGCGACACCCTGCGTGAAACCGGCAAGCTGGCCTTCGCCGGCGGTTGCGCGCTGAACGTCAAGCTCAACCAGAAGATCATCGCCCGCCCGGACGTGAAAGAGCTGTTCGTCCAGCCGGCCTCCGGCGACGCCGGCACCGCCGTCGGTGCCGCCGCCTATGTTTCCCACGCCCGTGGCGTGCCGGTCGAGAAGATGGAACACGTCTACCTCGGCCCGTCTTACTCCAACGAAGACGTGATCGCCGCTTGCGCCCGTCACCCAGACCAGCCGAAATGGCGCAAGCTGGACAACATGCCGCAGCAGATCGCCCAGATCATGGTCGACGGCAACCCGGTGGCCTGGTTCCAGGGGCGCATGGAATTCGGCCCGCGCGCCCTCGGTGGTCGTTCGATCATCGGCTGCCCGAGTGTCGAAGGCGTGGCTGACCGCATCAACCACCAGATCAAGTTCCGCGAGCGCTGGAGACCTTTCTGCCCGTCGATGCTCGACACTGTTGCGCCGCAGATGATCAAGGTCGATCACCCGGCACCGTTCATGACCTTCACCTTCGAAGTGGCTGAAGAGTGGAAGACCCGTGTGCCGGAAGTGGTCCACGAGGACGGCACGTCGCGTGCCCAGGTGCTCAAGCGCGAGTACAACCCGCGCTACTACGACATGATGAAGGCGCTGGAAGACCTGACCGGCAACGGCGTGTCGCTGAACACTTCGCTGAACCGCCGTGGTGAACCGATGATCTGCTCGCCGACCGATGCCCTGAACATGTTCTTCGGCTCGGACCTGCAATACCTGATCATGGAAGACATCCTGGTGGTGAAGGACGGCGCAGCCGCGTATGACCAGCCGCTCTGAACCGCGCATCCTGCAGTTCTGCCATGGCTATGACGGGCCGTTTCTCGACTGCGCCCGTCAATACGCCAGCCTGTTCCAGGGCAGCGGCTACAAGGTCACCACAGTGTTCCTCACCGGCGCCGCCGACCCGCAGGTCGCGGCCGGCTGCGCGTCGGACGAGGTGCTGTTCCTCGAATTCAGCTCCAAGGCCGTCCGCGGCCTGAAGCTCGGCGCGATTCGCGCGCTGCGCAAGATCGCGGCCGAGCGTAATTTCAGCTTCTGCATCGCGCATCGCTTCAAGCCGATCTATGTGGCCCTGTTGGCCACCGGTTTGCCGGTGATCGGCGTGCACCATGCGTTCGGTGACTATCAGCGCAAGGGCCGTCGGCTGTTCGCCAACCTGTTCAGCAAACGTTTGAGCCTGCTCGGGGTGTCGGATGCGGTGCGTGACGACATGCGCCGCTGCCTGCCGCAGTGGCCGGCCGAGCGCATCCAGACCCTGTACAACCGGATCGACATCGATGCCCTGCGCGCTACGCTGGTGCCGCGTGCCGAAGCGCGTAAAGCCCTGGGGCTTGATGCACAGGCATGGCTCGTCGGCAACGTTGGCCGTCTGCACCCGGACAAGGACCAGGCGACGTTGTTGCGTGGCTTTGCCGAGGCGCTCCCGGGGTTGCCTGCCGGCGCGCGGGTGGCGATCCTCGGCAAGGGGCGCCTGGAAGACAAGCTCAAGGCATTGGCCGCTGAACTGGGCATCGCCGGGCACGTGGACTTCCTCGGTCAGGTGCCGGATGCCCGCCGCTATTTCCAAGCGTTCGATGTCTTTGCCTTGAGCTCCGACCATGAGCCATTCGGCATGGTCTTGCTCGAGGCCATGGTGGCCGGCGTGCCGGTGCTGGCCACTGCTTGCGGCGGGGCCCGTGAGGTGGTCGAGGGTGTGGGCGTGCTATTCCCGCTTGGCGATGCCGCGCAGCTGGCTCAGGGCCTGAAGCACCTGTCGGTGCTGGACGCACGGCAGCGTGAAGCCTGTGCCATGCACATGCTGCAGCGCCTGCACGAACGCTTCTCCGACCAGGCGGTGCGCGAGGCTTTCTGGCAGCTGCCGCAGGTGCGTGCGCTGCAGGTGGCACAAGCATGATCCTCAATCATATCCAGGCTTTTCGAGAGCGCGGCTGGCAGGTCATCGACGCAGCAGCCTACGCCGAAGCGTGGTCACGTTTCGGTGGCAGCGTGGCGACCCACCCGTTGGTGGTCGAACAACTCGCCGACCTGGCGCAGATCCCTGTGCGCTACCTGGGCTGGCATCAGGCCGGTGAGTTGAAAGCGGCCGTGCCGACCTGGGGGCGTCACTTGGCGCTGTCCAAGGACGTGCTCAAGCGTGCCGGCAAAAAAGGCCTGTTCGACCTTGGCAATGCCGAGATCATCCTGCCAGCCGCCGCCGATGCGGCCGCGCCATTGCGCCACGCCGCGCGCTACCTGTCCGAACTGAACCAGGGGCGCTTCGCCGGCCTCAAGGCACAGAGCGAGCAGCTGGCCATGGCCCGGGCCCATGAAGACCTGTCGAAAAAATTCCGCTACAACCAGCGCCGCGAGCTGCGTTTGCTGGAAGAGGCGGGTGGCGTGGTGCGCCCGATCAGCGATTTCAGCGCCAGCGAAATCGGCGCCATGTACCGGGACCTGTTCCAGCGCCGCTGGGGTTTCCAGGCCACTGGCGCCGAGCGCCTGGACGACGTGCTGGCGCGCCTGCGTGAACTGCTGATCGGCTCGGTGCTGTTGCTCGACGACAAGCCCATCGCCATCCAGCTGGTCTACCGCGTCGAAGCGCCGGAGTGGATCAGCGTCGAATACGTCAACGGCGGCGTCGACCCGCAAACCAAAGCCTTCAGCCCCGGCAGCGTCTTGAGCTTCCTCAATACCCAGGCGGCGTGGGACGACGCCCGTGCGCGCAACAAGCCCCTGCGCTTTTCGTTCGGCCGTGCCGACCGCGAGTACAAGGACCGTTGGTGCAACCCTGTGCCGGTGTTCCAGGCGTGAGCCGCAAGCAGCTGTTGCTCAAGCGCCACCGGCGCAACAAGCGCTTGGGGCTGCTGGCCGGCCTGGTGGCGCTGGTCGCGCTTGGCGTTGTTGCCGCGTGGTGGCTGCCGCTGTTGCTCTTGCCGCTGCTCTGGGCCGCCCACGAAGCGTGGTTCGCCGATCATCTGTTCTATGCGCCGGGCGAGGATTACGCCTATAACTTCGGCGAGCAGACCCGCGAGGCGCCTGTCACTTGGCGTGATGGCGTGCTCAAGGTCGATACGCCATTGCAAGGCGATGAAACCCTGATCCTCGAAGTACGGCTGAAAAGCGCTTGGCTGGGGCGTTTTCTCGACCCGCGGGTCGAACTGCTGGCCGATGAACTCAGTGATCGGCAAACATTCGAGCGCGGTGTCGATGGGGTCCGCTACCTGAACCTGACCGGCCTGGCCGCACCGCTGCAGGCCGGTACGCTACGCATGGGCGGCCGCCACTGCCGCTTGCAGGGCGCCCCGCGCCTGTGGATAACCCCCGGTGTCGAGCTGCAACGCCGTCGTGTGATGGTGATCGCGCCGCATGCCGATGATGCCGAACTGGCGGCTTATGGTTTGTATCGCCAAGCCGATGAAGCCTGGGTGGTAACCCTGACCGCAGGCGAGATCGAAGCCGAGCATTATCAACAGATGGGCCTGGGCAAGGCCGAGGCGGCACGCCTGAAAGGCCGTTTGCGCGCCTGGGACAGCATTGCCGTACCGCGCTGGGCCGGCGTGCCGGAGTCGCGCTGCGTGCAATTGGGCTACTTCTGCCTGCAACTGCCCGCCATGCAGGCCGCGCCCGATGTGCCGGCCGCTTCGCGCGAGGCCGACATGGCCGATATCCGCCCGTTTCGCCAATTCAATCCGTTCCCGCTGCCGGCGGACGGCGATGGTGCGCCAACCTGGCACAACTTGCTGGCCGACTTGCGTGCATTGCTGGTGCAGGCCAGGCCCGAGGTGCTGGTCATGCCGCACCCGCAGCTCGACCCGCACCCTGACCATATCTGTGCTCAGGCGGCAGTGATGGAGGCCTTGCAGGGCCTCGATTGGCAGCCGCAAACACTGTTGTGCTATGCCAACCACCTGCATGACAACGACCGCTGGCCGATGGGCGACAGCGGCGACGGGGTGGCGTTGGCGCCGCAACTCAGTGCCGACCAGCCGTGGGCGCCATGCACCCTGGTGCTGGACCTGCCGACCCAGCACGACAAGGCCATGGCCCTGGGCATGATGCACGACCTGCAGCCGGCTGCGCCGTTCAAGCGCCGCCTGCGCCGCCTGTTGCAGCGCTGGCTGGCCGGGCGTCGCCCGTCGCCTTACGGGGAGAACGAATTCTTCCGCAAGGCGGTGCGCAGGCATGAACTGTTCTGGCGCCGCGAGCTCTAGATAACGCCCATGGTTGACCGCGATGGCGCAGAGCGCCCAAGGAACGTAATGAAAGTCCTATTTCTGGTGCAGAAGGAACAGCGGGCGATCCTCGATCGCCTGTACGACGGCGTCGCGGCCAACTGTGAGTGCGACCTGCGCTGGCTGACCAGCGAAGACCAGCGCAACCTGCGCCGTTACTTCAAGCGCGAAGTGCAGGTCGAGCGCTATGACCGTATTGTCTTCTTCCTGCGCTTCAAGCAGGAGATCCGTCAGGTGGCGTTCATCCAGACGGTGCCGAACCTGGTCATCCTCGAACACGACGCCTACCAGAACTACATCCCGTGCAAGTACACCGGCAAGTTCAGCGCGCATTACCGCAAGCTGCCCTGGGCGCGGGTGATCAGCTCCGGCTATATGGTCAGCGAGCGCCTGCGCCAGGAAGGCTTCGACGCGGTATTCGTGCCCAAAGGCTATGATGAGCGCCTGCTGACCGACCAGCGGCGCGAGCGCGACATCGAACTGGCATTTGTCGGCAGCACCAACAGTGTCGCGTACAGCGGTCGCAAGGCATTGCTCGATGAGCTGGGGCGTGTCGAGAATCTGGTGGTAACGCGCACCAAGTCCGGTGAGGACTACTGCAACACGCTCAACCGCATTCGCTTCTTCGTCAGTGCCGATGTCGGCATGGGCGAATACATGATCAAGAACTTCGAAGCCATGGCCTGTGGCTGTGTGCTGCTGGCATTCGACCAGGGCGCGGAGGAGAATCGCGCCCTGGGCCTGCAGGACATGCACAACGTGGTGTTCTACGACAGTATCCCGATGCTGCAGGCAAAGCTGCGCACCTTGCGGGCAGACCCCGCGCTGGCCCAGCAAATTGCCGAAAATGGGCGCCATCTGGCGGTTTCCCGTTTCAGCTTCGGTGAAGTTGGCCGTAGCATCGTCGACCATATGCGCCCGGCACTTAGGCCGCACCCGCCACTGTCCACGTGGCAGCGGTTGCGCCTGAAGCTGGGTATTTAAACTAAAAGAACTTTCGTCTTCACGGACTGAGCACGCAAAGTCGATTGTCGCAACGCGGAGGGAGTCCGGTGCGCTTTTCTCAAGAAAGTGATGTCACGCTAGTCGTGACCAGCTGCGGTCGATTCGATCTGCTCAAGGAAACCCTTGAGAGCTTCGATCGCTATAACACAGCGCCCATACGTGAGGTTTTCATTACCGAAGACTCGGGTGACGATGCTGTGCACGGTGCTGTGCCAGAACACTGGAAGCCCCATTGCACGGTGTTCGTCAATCGCCCCAAGCTGGGGCAGCTGGCGTCGATCGACCTGGCCTACAGCCATGTCAAGACGCCCTATATCTTCCATTGCGAAGACGACTGGCAGTTCTATCGCCAGGCCTTCGTCGAAGACTCCAGGGCGATACTGGAGGTCAGCCCGAACCTGCTGCAGGTCTGGTTGCGCAGCCATGCCCATGACCTGGCGATTCACAGCCCCTACATTTACCTGGGCGAACGGCAGGTGATCGCCGGGGTGCCGTGCTATCCCTTGCACTCCGAGAAAGCCGAATGGCAGGCCTTTTCGCTCAACCCGGGCCTGCGTCGTCTGAGCGATTACCAGCGCTGTGCGCCATTTGCCGGTTATTCCGGTGAAAAGGCGCTTTCTCGCCGCTACGCGGAGTTGAACCTGACCGCGGTCAAGCTGGAAGGGGATGCAGTCTTGCACACGGGGTTTGGCAGCCACGTCACCTTGCCTGAAGAAGTTCAGCGCAAGGCCAAGCGACGTAACCGCGACCGGGTCAAGCTGGCAATGACGCTGCTGGTGGGCGCCGTAATTGGCTTGGGCGTCTCAATTTTAGTGCATTGACCCAGCACAGCCTGCTGCGCGGCTGAGGTTCAGCGCGCCAGCAGGGCCGCTTCGAAGGCCGCGAGGGGGAAGCGGTCGCCGAGTTTTTCGCGCTCGATGTAATTCACCATGTGCTGCACGTTGCGCCGGATCATCCGGGCGGACAGTGGCGGGCGCAGGAAGCGCATATCTGCAACGTCGATCAGGCCAAGGCGCTGGTCGGGGGTCACCACCACATTGCCCAGGTGCAACGAGCGAAAGTAGATGCCGCTGCGGTGTAGCTGGCGGATCAGCTCGACCAGGCGGGGCAGGTAGATATCCCAGCTGAAGCCGTCATCACGCGACATCTGCAGCAGCGTGCGCCCCGGTAGCGGGCGGTACAGCACTGCGGTCCTGCCGGGCAGGTCGAGCTTGTGCTGGCTGATCACCTCGAGCGTGGGAATACCCAGTTGCGCAAGGCGCGCGGCGTTGTCGACGAAGCGCTGGGAGTACGGGCGCAGCAGTGCGGACGAAATCAGGCGCTTGCGCCGGAAGACCTTGAGGAAATTGCCGTTTTCAAGCAGGTAGACTTTGGCGCCATGGCTATCTGCCTCTATAACCTGGGCGCCAAGTGTCAGCTGATCGAAGTCGACCTGGGTGAGCCGAGAGCATTGCATGAAGTGAGCCTTGTCGTCTGGCGAGCAAAATGACCGGCAATAATGCCGAAAATATTGCCGCAGCACCATGATGCTGTCTTTGAATGCCCGAGGGCGCTGCTGTTCCACGTAAAAAAACCGGGTTCATACCTGGCGGGTTTGTGGTCTGGTCATGTTATTGCCAGGGGGGGCGTGTCGAAAATGACGCCTGTGGTAAAATTTGCGGTTCAACCTGAACAGCGAGCTCGATGATGGCCGAAACACCGCGACCGGCGGAGCACACCTCCAGCCTGAAGATCTACTTCCGGCTGCTGAGCTATGTGAAACCCTATGTCGGCATTTTCCTGCTGAGCATTGTCGGTTTTGTGATCTTTGCCTCGACCCAGCCCATGTTGGCCGGGATTCTCAAGTATTTTGTCGATGGCCTGAGCAACCCCGAAGCGGTGTTGTTCCCCAACGTGCCTTATCTGCGCGACTTGCAATTGCTGCAAGCTGTGCCGCTGCTGATCATCCTGATCGCGGCGTGGCAGGGCCTCGGTTCGTTCCTTGGCAACTATTTCCTGGCCAAGGTTTCGCTTTCCCTGGTGCATGACCTGCGCGTGGAGCTGTTCAACAAGCTGCTGGTACTGCCCAACCGCTATTTCGACAACAACAATTCCGGGCACCTGATCTCGCGCATCACCTTCAACGTGACCATGGTGACCGGCGCCGCCACTGACGCCATCAAGGTGGTGATCCGTGAAGGCCTGACCGTGGTCTTCCTGTTTGCCTACCTGCTGTGGATGAACTGGCACCTGACCCTGGTGATGGTGGCCATCCTGCCGGTCATCGCGGTGATGGTCAGCATTGCCAGCAAGAAATTCCGCAAGCAAAGCAAGAAGATCCAGGTTGCCATGGGCGACGTGACGCATGTCGCCTCCGAGACCATCCAGGGTTACCGCGTGGTCCGCAGCTTCGGTGGCGAGCGTTACGAGCAGCAGCGTTTCGGCCGTGCCAGCCAGAGCAATACCGACAAACAATTGCGCATGACCAAGACGGGCGCTTTGTACACGCCGATGCTGCAGCTGGTGATCTACAGTGCCATGGCCGCGTTGATGTTCCTGGTGCTGTTCCTGCGCGGCGACTCCACCGCCGGTGACCTGGTGGCCTACATCACTGCCGCCGGCCTGCTGCCCAAGCCGATCCGCCAGCTGTCGGAAGTCAGCTCGACCATCCAGAAAGGCCTGGCCGGCGCTGAAAGCATTTTCGAACAGCTGGACGAAGCCCCCGAGGTCGATAGCGGTACCGTCGAGAAGGAGCGGGTGGAAGGCCGCCTGGAAGTGCGCAATCTGAGCTTCACCTACCCCGGCACCGAACGCGAAGTGCTGAGCGACATCAGCTTCACCGCCGAGCCGGGCCAGATGATTGCCCTGGTAGGGCGCTCGGGCAGCGGCAAGTCGACCCTGGCGGCGCTGATCCCGCGTTTCTATCACCACGACCAGGGGCAGATTCTGCTCGATGGCGTGGAGATCGAAACCTACCGCCTGCGCAATCTGCGCCGGCACGTTTCGCAGGTGACCCAGCATGTCACCCTGTTCAACGACACGGTGGCCAACAACATCGCTTACGGCGACCTGGCCGGCGCGCCGCGCGCTGACATCGAAGCCGCGGCTGCCGATGCCTACGCCAAGGAATTCGTCGACCAGCTGCCGAAAGGCTTCGATACCGACGTGGGCGAGAACGGCGTGCTGCTGTCCGGCGGCCAGCGCCAGCGTCTGGCGATTGCCCGGGCATTGTTGAAAAATGCCCCGCTGCTGATCCTCGACGAAGCCACTTCGGCGCTGGACACCGAGTCCGAGCGGCACATCCAGGCTGCCCTGGACCATGTCATGAAGGGCCGCACCACGTTGGTGATCGCCCACCGCCTGTCGACCATCGAGAAGGCCGATCAGATCCTGGTCATGGACCAGGGCCGTCTGGTCGAGCGCGGTACTCACGCCGAGCTGCTGGCAGTCAATGGCTATTATGCCCGCTTGCACGCGATGGGCCTGGAAGAGCCGGCAAAGGCCGATATCACCTGAGTTCACCCTGATCGGGGCCGTACGGCCCCGATTGTCACCGGAGTTTTCCAGGGGCCGATCTGGCCATAAAGCCGTCGCTTACCCTGTGCTAATATCCTGCCCCTGTTCATTATTTTCATATGGGTTGCCCATGAAGTTGTCCATGCCGCGTTTCGATCAAGCCCCGGTATTGGTGGTCGGCGATGTCATGCTGGACCGCTATTGGCATGGCGGTACTTCGCGTATCTCGCCGGAAGCGCCAGTGCCGGTGGTCAAGGTCGACCAGATCGAGGATCGCCCCGGCGGCGCGGCCAACGTTGCCTTGAACATTGCCGCCCTCGGCGCACCCGCTGCGCTGATCGGCGTGACCGGCCAGGACGAGGCCGCCGACAGCCTGGCCAACAGCCTGCAGGCGGCCGGCGTGCGTTCGGTGTTCCAGCGCATCGCGCATCAGCCGACCATCGTCAAGCTGCGGGTCATGAGCCGTCACCAGCAATTGCTGCGTATCGATTTCGAAGAACCGTTCGCCACCGACCCGCTGTCGCTGGGCGCCGAGGTCGACAGCCTGCTCGACGGTGTCAAGGTGCTGGTGCTTTCCGACTACGGGAAGGGCGCGCTGAAGAACCACCAGAGCCTGATCCAGGCCGCGCGTGCCAAGGGCATTCCGGTACTGGCCGACCCCAAGGGCAAGGATTTTTCCATCTACCGCGGCGCCAGCCTGATCACCCCGAACCTCAGCGAGTTCGAGACCATTGTCGGCCGTTGCGCCGATGAGGCCGAGCTGGTCGCCAAGGGCCTGCAGCTGTTGCTGGACCTGGACCTGGGTGCGCTGCTGGTCACCCGTGGCGAGCATGGCATGACCCTGCTGCGCACCGGCCAGCCGGCACTGCACCTGCCTGCCCGTGCCCGCGAAGTGTTCGACGTGACCGGTGCTGGCGATACCGTGATTTCCACGCTCGCGGCGGCCATCGCAGCCGGTGAAGACCTGCCCCACGCCGTTGCGCTGGCCAACCTGGCTGCTGGCATCGTGGTCGGCAAGCTGGGTACTGCGGCCATCAGTGCACCTGAGCTGCGCCGGGCGATCCAGCGTGAGGAGGGTTCCGAGCGTGGTGTACTGGGCCTGGAGCAACTGCTGCTGGCCATCGACGACGCCCGTGCGCACAACGAGAAGATCGTCTTCACCAACGGTTGCTTCGACATCCTGCACGCCGGGCATGTGACCTACCTGGAGCAGGCCCGTGCCCAGGGCGACCGGCTGATCGTCGCGGTCAACGACGATGCATCGGTCAGCCGCCTGAAAGGCCCGGGTCGCCCGATCAATAGCGTCGACCGGCGCATGGCGGTGCTGGCCGGCCTGGGTGCGGTGGACTGGGTGATCAGCTTCCCCGAAGGCACGCCGGAAAACCTGCTGAGCCAGGTCAAGCCGGATGTGCTGGTAAAAGGCGGTGACTATGGCATCGACCAGGTGGTCGGCGCCGATATCGTCAAGGGCTATGGCGGTACCGTGAAAGTGCTGGGGCTGGTTGAAAACAGCTCGACCACGGCGATCGTCGAGAAGATCCGCAAGAACTGAGGTAATGGGGGCTGCAATGCAGCCCCTCACATTATTTGTTCAGCGAAGTGCGTGCCCGCTCCAGCAACGCCCTTGCCTTGTCGCCAAAACGCTGCAAATGCGACCCCTTGGAGGCCTTGCGCTCTACCAGCCCTTGCTGCTTCACCCACTCCTTCCAGCGTATCCGCTCATCCACCACCACCCAGCCGTCCTGCCGGGCAAAACTCTCGGCCAGGTACAGCCCACGGGTGCTCGCCGGTACCAGTTCATCCTTCTTCAACGTGTACAGCTCAGCCATAGGCTTGCCATCTTGCAGCGGCATCAGGTACAGGTCCGGCCGTTTGCGGTTGAGCCGCGCCACCAGCTGATCGCCTTCGAGGCGTTCATCGACATGAAACAAACTCAGTTTTTTTGCATCTCTGGGCACTTGCAGGCGCATGTCGTAGATCAGTTGCAGCGATGCGGTAGGCAGGTGCACATAGGCGCGCGGGCGCTCCAGCAACATCAGCTTGCCGCAATGCACCGGCCGCGCCGCGCCCGATTCCGGCGTCAGCACGAATGGCAGCGATTCACGGTAGTGCAGGGCGGCGTCATAGGGTGCCGGTAGCCAGGTGTCGTTGAAGCGCCCCCCCAGCCAGCCTTCCGGCGTTTCCAGCAGGCATTCTTCGGCTACTTCCTGCACTGCGGTGTGCAGCGGCAGGTTGAGTTCCTGGGCTGGGACATAACCTGAAATCAATTTCAGCACCACGTCACCACGGTCCTGCCGCCGTTGCCGCACCAGTACCCAATAGTCACGGTTTTGCCAGTGCAACGTCAGGCGCACCGAGACGCCCAGGTTGGCCAGTTCGACCACGAACCGCTGGTTGTCCGGCAGCTGGATGGCCCGCCGGCGTTGTTGGGTCTGGGCGAAGTTCAAAGGCATGCCGATGCTCTGGTAGGCCAGGCCTTCGGGGGTGGCTTCGACATGCAGCGGCAGCGTCTTGAAGTTGCTCGGGTTCTTGCGGATCAGCGTACGCGGCACGAGGCTCCTCCTTGCGTCGGGCCCCCTCAGGGGCGGCTCAATGCTGGCCCAGGATACGGGCGACGGTGGCCACGTTGTGGGCCAGGTGCAGCGGGTTGATGGTGCCGACGATAGCACTGCTGACGCCTGGGTGGGCGAACAGCAACTCGAAACTGGCCTGTACCGGGTCGACACCGGGCGCAAGGCAGACATGCCCGCTGGCCAAGGCCTTCTTCACCAGGATGGCCTTGCCGTGTGCGGCAGCGTAGTCCAGCACCGGGCGTTCCGCCTGCTCGTTGAGGTTATAGGTGACCATGGCGCAGTCGCCCTGTTCCAGCGCCTTGAGGCCACCGGCGACGGTCTTGCCCGAGAGGCCGTAGCCGAGGATCTTGCCTTCCTGCTTGAGCGCGGCAAGCGTCTGGTAGACCTCCTCGTGCTCGAGGATTGCCAGGTCGTTGCCATCGGAGTGCACCAGCACCAGGTCGATGCGGTCGGTCTCCAGCCGGCGCAGGCTGCGCTCGACCGAACGGCGGGTGTGCGCCGCGCTGAAGTCGAAGCGTGACTGGCCGGCCTCGAATTCTTCGCCGACCTTGCTGACGATCACCCATTCATCGCGCTGGCCACGCAGCAGCGGGCCCAGGCGTTCTTCGCTGCGGCCATAGGCGGGCGCCGTATCGATCAGGTTGATGCCCAGCTGGCGCGCCTGGGCCAGCAGCATGCGGGCTTCATCATCACCGGGGATGGTGAAGCCGTTGGGGTATTTCACGCCCTGGTCGCGGCCAAGCTTGACCGTGCCCAGGCCCAAGGGGGACACCGTGAAGCCGGTACTGCCCAGCGGCCGGTGAAAGTCGTGCAGGGTCGGCAGGCTCATGGCAGCAGTTGCTCCCAGGCCGGCACGCCGAGGGGCGGGCGCGGCAGTTCGCTGAGGGCTGCTTGGGCGCTTGGGCGAATACCGTCGCGCTCCAGGCTGGCCAGCACGCGATCACTGAAGTCGGGGGCCAAGGCCAGCTTGGTCGGCCAGCCCACCAGCAGGCGCTGCTGATCGGCGAGGAAGGCGTTGTCCGGGCGCACCAGGCCGGATTGCGCAGGCTCGGCGCGGTCGACGCGCAGCGTTGCCCAACGCACCAGGCTCTGGTCGACCCACGGCAGCAGGTTGGCGATTTCCTTCTGCGCTGCAGCGATCTGCGCTGCGGGCTCGCGTGCCACGCCATCGGCCTCGGCCAGGTCGCCGCCGAGGTACCAGACCCATTGGCCATCAGCCGCCGGGTGGGTGGTGATGGTCACGCGCGGCTTGGGGCCGCCACCCAGGCAGTGGGCATACAGCGGTTTGAGGTTCGGGCCCTTGGCCATCACCATGTGCAGCGGGCGGGTTTGCATCGCCGGCTGGTTCAGGCCCAGCGCCTGCAGCAAGCCTTCAGTACCGGCGCCGGCACTGAGCACGATGCGCTGGGCACGGATTTCACGGTCATCCACACGCAGTCCGACCAACGCTTCACCTTCGCGCAAAGGTTCGATGCGCTCACCCGCCAGTAACGAGTCGCCGGCCAGCTCGGCCAGGTTGGCCAGCAGGCTGGGCACGTCGATGACCAATTCTGCCAGGCGATAGACCTTGCCCTTGAACGCGCGGTCCTGCAGCGCTGGCGGCAGTTGGTCGCCCTTGACCTGGTCGACCCTGCCACGCACCGCCTTGCTGGCGAAGAAACTGGTGAGGTTGCCGGCCAGGGTGCCGGGCGACCATAGGTAGTGCGCGTCGGAGAGCAGACGGGTATGCCCGAGGTCGAGCTCGCCGCTGCCGGCCAACGCCTCGCGCCAGCGTCGCGGCATGTCGGCGATGGCTTCCGAGGCGCCGGTGAGGGCGCCATGCAGGGCGTATTTGGTGCCGCCATGAATGATGCCCTGGGACTTGATGGTCTGCTCGCCGCCGAGGCTGGCGCGCTCCACCAGCACTGTCGAGTAACCCAGGCGGCGCAGGCGGGCGTTCAGCCACAGGCCTGCGACCCCGGCGCCGACGATCAGCACGTCAGTGGAAATGGCGGTTGGCATGGCGGTACCTCGAAGACTGGGACAGCTGGCAAGTATACAGCCCGCATCAATGCCCGGCAGTCTTCGAGAACAGCTGAATCACCACCACCCCGCCAACGATCATGGCCATGCCCAGCATCGCCGGCACATCCAGCTTCTGCCCGTAGATCACCAGCGCTGCCACGCTGATCAGCACGATGCCCAGCCCGGACCAGATGGCATAGGCGATGCCCACGGGAATGCTGCGCACCACCAGGGTCAGCATCCAGAACGCGATGGCGTAGCCGACCACCATCAGCAGCAGGGGCAGCGGTGTGCTCAGGCCTTTGACCGCCTTCATGGAAGCGGTGGCGACCACTTCGGCGCAGATGGCGATAGCGAGGTAGGTGTAGGCATTCATGCTGGCATTCTCCGGTTGCTGGTCGGGCATTCTAGGCCCTGCCTGGATGCGGTAAAGTCATTACCTATCACCCCTGGAGATAGGTTGATGGCCGAACAATGGAATCTCGAACAACTGCGCCTCTTTGTGCGGGTGGTCGAACTGCGCTCGTTTTCCGCTGTCGCCCGCGAGCAGCGCAAGGCGCAGTCGGCGGTCAGCAATGCCATCGCTCTGCTCGAAGCGGACCTGGGCGTTACCCTGTTCGAGCGCAGCAGCGGGCGGCAGCCGAAACTTACCGAAAACGGCACCGCACTGCTGGAAGATGCCCGCGAACTGTTGCGCCAGTGCGAACGCCTGGATGGCCGGGCGCTGGCCTTGATGCGTGGGCAGGAAGCCTTGCTGCGGGTTGCGCAGGACGAGGCCATGCCCTACCAACCGGTGATCGACAGCCTGGACGAACTGGCCAGCCGTTTCCCCTATCTGGAGGTCCAACTGGCCAGCGCTGCGCAGGGTGATGTGGCGCGCAAGCTGGTGGAGCGGCGCGCCGACCTGGGGCTGTTCTTCCATCATGAAAGCATGCCGGCGTCGCTGGAGCGGCGCGCCCTGGGCAGCGTGGAGATGGTCACGGTGTGCGCCGTCGACCACCCTTTGGCGCGCGAACGGCAGGTGACGCGCCAGCAACTGGCACGTCACCGCCAGCTGCTCATCACGCCGCAGCAAAGCGGCTACCCCGGCGGCGAGGCCATCAGCCCGCAGGTCTGGCGTGCCGACAGCTTCTATGCCATGGCCGAATTGCTGATGCGTGGTCTCGGTTGGGCCTGGCTGCCACGGCATGTGGTGCAGTACCCGACCTACCAGGCGCAGATGGTCGAGCTGGCCAGCGAATGGCGGCCACCGGCATTGGTCGTCGAACTGGCCTGGCGCCGCGACGAACCGCTGGGCCCGGCCGCGCAATGGCTGGCTGAGCGCTTTGCAGTACACCTGCGTGCTATCGGGTAAACTTCGCCGCCATGAACAGAACTCTCTATACCCTGCTGTTTCACCTGGGCCTGCCACTGGTTGCGCTGCGCCTGTACCTGCGTGCCCGCAAGGCGCCGGCCTACCGCCAGCGTATCGGCGAACGCTTCGCCCGCAACCTGCCGGCGATGCGCCAGGGCGGTATCTGGGTGCATGCCGTCTCGGTGGGTGAAAGCATCGCTGCGGCACCCATGGTGCGCGCACTGCTCAAGGCCTACCCGAACCTGCCGATCACGCTCACCTGCATGACCCCGACCGGCTCCGAACGGATTCGCGCGATGTTCGCCGATGAACCGCGCATCCAGCATTGCTACCTGCCCTATGACCTGCCGTGGGCGGCGGGGCGCTTTCTCGACCATGTGAAGCCAACGCTGGGCATCATCATGGAAACCGAACTCTGGCCCAATCACATCCACCAGTGCGCCAGGCGCGGTATCCCGGTGGCCCTGGCCAACGCCCGCTTGTCCGAGCGCTCGGCCCGTGGTTATGCGCGTTTCGCCAACCTGACCCGGCCGATGCTCGCGGAGATGAGCCTGATTGCGGTACAGACCGAGACCGAGGCGCAGCGCTTTCGCGATCTCGGCGCGCGCCCTGAATGCGTGCAGGTGACCGGCTCGATCAAGTTCGACCTGAAGGTCGACGAGCAGTTGTTGCCACGCGCCCATGCGTTGCGCGATCAGTGGGGCGCACGCCAGCGCCCGGTGTGGATCGCCGCCAGTACCCATGAGGGTGAGGACGCACTGGTCCTTCAGGCGCATCGCAAGCTGTTGCAGGTGCACGGCGATGCGTTGCTGATCCTGGTGCCGCGCCACCCCGAACGGTTCGACGCGGTACATGCCTTGTGCGCCGAACAGTTCGCCACCGTGCGCCGCTCTGCCGGTACTGCAGTCGACTCCGATACCCGCGTACTGCTCGGCGATACCATGGGCGAGTTGCTGTTCCTCTTCGCCCTGGCCGACATCGCCTTCGTTGGCGGCAGCCTGGTCGCTACCGGCGGGCACAACCCGCTGGAGCCGGCGGCACTGGCGTTGCCGGTGATCATGGGGCCACACGTGTTCAACTTCCTTGAGATCAGCGCAATGCTGCGTGTGGCAGGGGCGTTGCAGCAGGTGGACGATGCCGACGGTTTGGCTGAGGCGGTGCGCAGGCTGGTGGAATTACCGCAGGATGCGCAGCGCATGGGCGAGGCGGGCAGGGCGGTGATGCGGGCTAATCAGGGGGCTTTGCAGCGGTTGCTGGAGGGGCTTGCTGCACTGATCCGCTGAAGGTAGCGGTGGCTTCTTCGCGGGCAAGCCCGTTCCCACAGGGCGGGTGCATGCCTTCAGACCCTGTGGGAGCGCCCTTGCCCGCGATTGGACGACGCCTATCTCAAGGCCTGCGCTCGAAGTTTTTCGCCGCCGCCGCCGCCAGGTCTGGTGGCAGGAAGTCCTTGTCCGGGTTGTAGTCCGGTTTCAGGTAGCGCTTGAGGTCGGTGAGGTCCTGCGGGCTCAAGGTCCCGGCGGCCTGCTTCAGGCTCAGGTTGTCGAGAATGTAGTCATAGCGGCTGTTGTTGTAGTCGCGCACCGAGGTGTACAGCTGGCGCTGGGCATCGAGCACGTCGACGATGTTGCGGGTGCCAACCTGGTAGCCGATTTCGGTGGCTTCCAGCGCGCTCTGGTTGGAAATGATCGACTGCTTGCGGGCCTGCACCTGTTCCACGTCGGTGTTCACCGCGCGGTGCAGGTTGCGCGTGTTCTCTACTACCTGGCGGCGCAGGCTCTCGCGTTGCTGCTCGCTCTGACTCAGGCGCTGGTACGCCTCGCGCACCTGCGAGCTGGTCAGGCCGCCGCTGTAGATCGGGATGTTCAGCTGCAGGCCGATGCTGGTCTGCTCCACATCACCGCTGTAGCGCACGCCCAGTTGCGAGGGGTTGGTGAAGCCGAGGTTGTCGTTGTCGCCTTTCTGGTACTTGGCCACCGCATCCAGGGTCGGGGCATGGCCGGCCTTGCGCTGGCGCAGGGTTTCTTCGGCGGCATTGACGGCGTAGTTGGTCGCCAGCAGGTTGAGGTTCTGCCGCCCGGCAGTCTCGACCCAGGCTTTGGCATCGTTGGGCGTGGGCACCTGGATCGGCAGGGTGTGGACCACGCCCTGGATCGACGAGTACTCACGGTTGGTCAGCGTCACCAAGGCCTCGAAGGCATCCTGTACCTGACGCTCGGCGATGATCCGGTTGGCCCGGGCCGTGTCGTAGCTGGCCTGGGACTGCAGCACGTCGGTCTTGTCGGACAGGCCCACGTCGAAACGCTCGTTGGACTGGTCGAGCTGGCGCTTGAAGGCGGCTTCCTCGGCCTTGGTCGCGGCCAGGTTGTCTTGGGCGCGGAGCACGGCGAAATAATTTTGCGCGGTCTGCAGGATCAGGTTCTGCTCGGTGGCGGACAACTCCAGCGCCGCCTGCTCGTTGACCGCCTCGGCCGCCTGCAACTGGAACCAGCGGTCGGCACGAAACACCGGCTGCGCCAGGGTCGCGCTCCAGGAGTTGCCACTGCGGTTGGAGGTGGTCGACGGCTCGTCGAGCTTGGTGCGGGTGTTCAGCATCTCGGCACCCGCCGACAGGTTTGGCAGCAGGCCGGCGCGGGCCTGGGGCACCACTTCGCGGCGGGCGCCATAGTCGGCGCGGGCGGCGGCAAGATCGGCGTTATTGTCGACCGCTTCCTGATAGACGCTGACCAGGTCGGTCTTTACCGTCGTGGGCACATCCGCTGCCCAGACCACTCCGTTGGACGCACAAGACACGGCTATCGCCAGTGAGAGTTTGCGCAGCATAGAGGCAATCCTTGTACGAAATTTAATTACTGAACTGTTGAGTATCGAATGACGGGCCAGTGTAAAGGCGCGCGCAGCCGGCAACAATCGCCGAATGCACCTTTCATCATCGTTACGATTTACCCGCTTGGCTTTGCCGACCACTCCAGTCTAGACTGCGCATGTTCTTGTCGGGGTGCCTTGAAGCAAAGGCTGAGATCGCAAAGTTGCGGATCCCGTTGAACCTGATCAGGTTAGCGCCTGCGTAGGGAACAAGATTGCTCGCCTTCCCGGGGAGCCTCTTGTGCCAGGTCCGGGATTGTCACAGCTGCACGCAGCTCACGGCACCCCCATGTATCCGGCACTGCACACCCGTCAAGGGGTGCGTCCGCGTCTTTCAGGTTCTCCCCGACATTCCACCGCTAGGAAGCTGTCTGGAGAGCCTGTGATGAGCAAACAAGAAAAAACGATCAACCTCAGCGAGTCGGCGCAAGTCGATCAGCAGTCCGTGCAACCGTTCCCGCGTTCGCGCAAGGTGTATGTCGAAGGCTCGCGCCCGGACATCCGCGTGCCGATGCGCGAAATCAGCCTGCACGACACCCCCACCGACTTCGGCGGCGAAACCAACGCCCCGGTGCTGGTGTATGACACATCCGGCCCATACACCGACCCCAACGTCATCATCGACGTGCGCAAAGGCCTGGCCGATGTACGCTCGGCCTGGATCGACGCGCGTGGCGACACCGAGCGCCTGGGTGGCCTGAGCTCGAACTTCGGCCAGCAGCGCCTTAACGATACCGAGCTTGCCAAGCTGCGCTTCAACCACGTGCGCAACCCGCGCCGCGCCAAGGCGGGTGCCAACGTCTCGCAGATGCACTACGCCCGCCAGGGCATCATCACCGCTGAGATGGAATACGTCGCCATCCGCGAGAACATGAAGCTGCAGGAAGCCCGCGCCGCCGGCCTGCTCAAGCAGCAGCACGCCGGCCACAGCTTCGGTGCCAACATCCCGAAAGTGATCACGCCTGAGTTCGTGCGTGAGGAAATCGCCCGCGGCCGCGCGATCATCCCGGCCAACATCAACCACACGGAACTGGAGCCGATGATCATCGGCCGCAACTTCCTGGTGAAGATCAACGGCAACATCGGCAACAGCGCCCTGGGCTCCTCGATCGAGGAAGAAGTGGCCAAGCTGACCTGGGGCATTCGCTGGGGCTCGGACACGGTCATGGACCTGTCCACCGGCAAGCACATCCACGAAACCCGCGAGTGGATCATCCGCAACTCGCCGGTGCCGATCGGTACCGTACCGATCTATCAGGCCCTGGAGAAAGTCAACGGCGTGGCCGAGGACCTGACCTGGGAGCTGTTCCGCGACACCCTGATCGAACAGGCCGAGCAGGGCGTGGACTACTTCACCATCCATGCCGGCGTGCTGTTGCGTTACGTGCCGCTGACCGCCAAGCGGGTTACCGGCATCGTCAGCCGCGGCGGTTCGATCATGGCCAAGTGGTGCCTGGCGCATCACCAGGAGAACTTCCTGTACACGCATTTCGACGAGATCTGCGAAATCATGAAGGCCTACGACGTCAGCTTCTCGCTGGGCGATGGCCTGCGCCCGGGCTCGATCGCCGACGCCAACGATGCCGCGCAGTTCGGTGAGCTGGAAACCCTCGGCGAGCTGACCAAGATCGCCTGGAAGCACGATGTGCAGTGCATGATCGAAGGCCCGGGCCACGTGCCGATGCAGCTGATCAAGGAGAACATGGACAAGCAGCTGGAATGCTGCGACGAGGCGCCGTTCTACACCCTCGGCCCGCTGACCACCGACATCGCCCCCGGCTACGACCACATCACCTCGGGCATCGGTGCGGCGATGATCGGCTGGTTTGGCTGCGCCATGCTCTGCTATGTCACGCCCAAGGAACACCTGGGCCTGCCGAACAAGGATGACGTCAAGACCGGCATCATCACCTACAAGATCGCCGCCCATGCCGCCGACCTTGCCAAGGGCCACCCGGGCGCGCAGATTCGCGACAACGCCTTGTCCAAGGCGCGTTTCGAGTTCCGCTGGGAAGACCAGTTCAACCTCGGCCTGGACCCGGACACCGCGCGTGCTTACCACGACGAGACCCTGCCGAAGGAATCGGCCAAGGTCGCGCACTTCTGCTCGATGTGCGGGCCGAAGTTCTGCTCGATGAAGATCACCCAGGAAGTGCGTGAATACGCCGCCAACCTGCGCATCGATGCGGTGGATGTGTCGGTCGAGGAAGGCATGCGCGAGCAGGCCGAGCGGTTCCGCCAGGAAGGCAGCCAGCTGTATCACAAGGTGTAAGGCTCCAGGTGCAGCGGCGGTCCGTCGCTGCTTTTACATCGGGGCCGCACAGCGGCCGAACTGGCCCGATTTACGGGTTTGGCTCACTTCAATTCTTTCGGCGATACAACAATGACAACCCCCAGCCATTTCTCCCCCGACCACCCGGTCCCCACCCACCAGCGCCCGTTCGGCGGTCGCGACCTGTTCTCGCTGTGGTTCTCGCTCGGCATCGGCCTGATGGTTCTGCAGGTGGGCGCCATGCTCGCCCCAGGCCTGGGCCTGGCCGGCGCCGTGCTCGCTATCGCCCTGGGCACCGGCGTGGGTGTGCTGCTGCTGGGTGCTGCTGGCGTGATCGGCAGCGACACCGGCCTGTCCGCCATGGCCACCCTGCGCCTGAGCCTGGGCAGCCACGGCGCCCGCTTGCCGGCGCTGCTCAACCTGTTGCAACTGGTCGGCTGGGGGGCGTTCGAGATCATCGTCATGCGTGACGCCGCCAGCCTGCTGGGCGCGCGGACCTTCGGTGAAGGCAGCCTGTGGAATAGCCCGATGTTCTGGACCCTGTGCTTTGGTGGCCTGGCCACCTTGCTGGCGGTCAGCGGGCCGCTGGCGTTCGTGCGCAAGGTGCTGCGCAAGTGGGGCATCTGGGTGCTGCTGGGCGCTTGCCTGTGGCTGACCTGGAACCTGTTTGCCAAGGCCGACCTGGGCGAGTTGTGGCGCCGCGCGGGTGACGGCTCGATGTCGCTGGCCGTCGGTTTCGACATCGTGATTGCCATGCCGCTGTCCTGGTTGCCGCTGATCGCCGACTACTCGCGCTTCGCCCGCAACGGCAAGCATGTGTTCGCGGGCACGGTGCTGGGGTATTTCATCGGCAATACTTGGCTGATGAGCCTGGGTGTGGCGTACACCCTGGCCTTTGCCCCGAGCGGTGAGGCCAACGCGCTGCTGCTGGCCCTGGCCGGCGCCGGTATGGGCATTCCGTTGCTGCTGATCTTGCTGGACGAGTCGGAAAAGGCCTTCGCCGATATCCACTCCGCTGCGGTATCGACCGGCCTGCTGGTGCGCCTTAAAGTCGAGCACCTGGCCTTGGCCATCGGCGTGCTGTGCACCCTGATCGCCTTGCTGGCCCCATTGGCCCAGTACGAAAACTTCCTGTTGCTGATCGGATCGGTGTTTGCGCCGCTGTTCGGCGTGGTGCTGATGGACCACTATGTGATCCGCCGCCGTCGCCTGCCCGCGCAGGTCGATGGCTTGCATTGGCAGGCCCTGCTGGCCTGGGCGGTGGGCGCGGCGGCTTATCACGTCATTGCCGCGCAAGCGCCAGAGCTGGGCGCGACCCTGCCAGCACTGCTGCTGGCAGGTGGGCTGCACCTGCTACTGAGCTTCAGCCGCGGCCGGGAAACAGCTCGGGCTTGAGTACGCCGTTCAGGCGCGGGTAGGGGAGCTTCAGTTCCACGTGGCCCATGGAGTAGGGCGCGATGGAATAAACCTCGTACTTGACCACCACCGCGCCGTACGTCAGGGCGATGTGCGGCGACTTCTTGAACGGCCAGGTCTTGACGAACTCGGCGTCCTTGTCCATGCCCACGCTGATCAACCAGGCGCGGTGCGATTCCTCGACCGTTTTCCAGAACGTTTCTTCCTGCCCCGGCACCAGCATGTCCTGCAGGGTCAGCACCTTGTCCAGCTTGCGCGAGTAGTTGATGAAGCCGCGGCCGGGCATGCCGTGGGCGCCGCCGCTGTCGAGGTAGCTGGACAATTCGATGATCACCAGCCCGTCATGCTGCTCGCGTACCTTGGCTTGCAGGTAGCTGCTGTTGCGTTTGTCGGCGTTGGCCAGGTATTGCTGCTCGTACGCCTGCAACGTGCTGGGCGCGGTGCCATGCTGGTTGTCTTCGGTCAGCTGCAACAAGCGTTTTTCGACGATGGCGTCGAGCTTGGGCAGGGTCGGGAAGTGGATGGTGTCGATGTTCACCAGTGGGCAGTCACTGGCGCTGCAGCCGGGCTTCACGTGTTCCCAGGCGTCGCGTTTGACCTCCAGCGGGGCCCGGTAATTGGGCGTGAACAGGCTCTGGCAGGCACCGAGGGCCAAGGCCAGCACAGCCACGGAAGTCAGTTTGACAAGTGTCATGATGATCCTTGCAGTACAGGTAAAGTCGCCCTTTGACCGCCTGCGCGGCCTTCAGTTCGCCACTAAGCTAACAGACAGAAGAGCCGCTGTCCCGACTGCGCGAACGGTTACCGGAAAGGGGTGAAACGGGCAGGCGTGCAGAGTAGGATGGCGCGAAGCAGTATTCGAGGTAATGAGGATTTCCATGTCAGACGCGTTGAATTCAATGCCCAAGGGCTTCGACATCATCGAGCGGGCCAATTGCTTCCAGGGCTTTTACAAGCTCGACAAGCTGCGCCTGCGCCATGAGCTGTTTGCCGGGGGCATGGGCCGCGAGATCAGCCGCGAACTGTTCGTGCGCCACGATGCCGTGTGCGTGCTGCCTTACGACCCACAGCGCGATGAAGTGGTGCTGATCGAGCAGTTTCGCGTGGGCGCGCTGGGCAAGACCGACAATCCCTGGTTGATCGAGATGGTCGCCGGCCTGATCGACAAGGACGAACAACCGGAAGAAGTCGCCCACCGCGAAGCCGAAGAAGAAGCCGGCCTGACCTTCAGCGCCCTGTGGCCGATGACTCGCTACTTCCCATCGCCGGGCGGCAGCGACGAATACGTGCACCTGTTCCTGGGCCACTGCAGCAGCGCAGGCGCTGGCGGCCTGCATGGCCTGGAAGAAGAGGGCGAAGACATCCGCGTGCGCGTCTGGGCGTTTGAAGATGCACTGCAGGCCGTGCGTGACGGGCGCATCTGCAACGCGGCGACTATCATCGGCCTGCAATGGTTGGCGCTTAACCGTGACGAAGTACGAGGTATGTGGAAGTGAACTTGCTGCGTGAGCGTTATCGGGTCGATCTGGCCGGGCTGCAGGCAGCCTGTGAAGCCAACTACGCCCGGCTCATGCGCCTGCTTCCCGACATGCGCACCACACAGAGTTCGCGCCGCATCGGCATGACCCAGGGTGACCAGATGCTCGGCGTGCTGGTGCTCGACGTGCTGCTGGCGTGCCCGTATACCACCACCTTGCGGGTGCGCCAGGAGCACAGCCTGCCGTGGCTGCCGGTGCCGCACCTGGAGGTGCAGGTGTACCACGATGCACGCATGGCCGAAGTGGTCAGCGCCGAACATACCCGGCGCCTGCGCAGCATTTACCCGTATCCGAACCAGGCCATGCACCAGCCGGATGAGAAGGCGCAGCTCAATCTGTTCCTTGGCGAATGGCTCAGCCACTGCCTGGCCTGCGGTCACGAACTGGCAAGTGTGCGCTGAAATGTGATGGCGGTCGGGTTCGGGTGTTTGCTTGCTATCATTCCGCCGCCATAATTCCCGCTGAATCCGCACGAGGAGACGGCCGGTGCCGCACCCAGACCCATCCGATGCACCCATTCATGTGGTGCAACTGACCGACGCCCACCTGTTCGCCGACCCAGCAGGCACGCTGCTCGGCCTGTGCACCCGTGACAGCCTGCGTCATGTGATTGCCCAGGTGCGGCGCGAACAGCCGCGTATCGACTTGCTGTTGTGTACCGGTGACCTGTCACAGGATGGCAGTGTCGCGTCGTACCAGGCGTTCCGTGAGCTGACCGGCGCCTTCTGCGTGCCGACCCGCTGGTTGCCGGGCAACCATGATGAAGCCAGGGTCATGGCCGAGGTGGCGCCAGAGCTGGTGCAAGCGGTTACCGACATGGGCGCCTGGCGCGTGGTGATGCTCAACTCGGCGGTGCTGGGCGCGACTCATGGCCTGCTTGAGGCGGATCAGCTGGCGTTGCTGGATGAGGCCCTCGCGTCGGCTGGCGAGCGCCATTGCCTGGTGTGCTGCCACCATCAACCGGTGGATATCGGCTGTGCCTGGATCGCCCCGATTGGTCTGCGCAATGCCGACGCGTTGCTGCGCCGGCTTGAAGGTTATCCACAGGTGAAGGCGTTGCTCTGGGGGCATATCCATCAGGAATGGGATGAGCGGCGCGGTGGTTTGCGCCTGCTGGCCACGCCGTCGACCTGCATCCAGTTCGCCGCGCGTAGCGACGACTTCAAGGTGAGCGAGGAGCAGCCGGGGTACCGCTGGTTGCGCCTGCATGCCGACGGGCGGGTGGACACTGGCGTCGAACGGGCCTTGGACTTTGAGGTGAAGCTCGACTTCGATAGCGCAGGTTACTAGAGGCGCACGCCAGGCGCCTGTGGGCGCGGGTAATCCTGCTCCCATAGGAGCCGTGTAGGATCTTTGAAGAAATTGTTGCGAAATTGGCCATCCGGCGCCAAAACACGGCGAACACGCTACACTGCGCATCCCTGCGCCCGTACCCTGGGCGCGAAGCCAATGATTCCGGGGGCAGCATGTCGGGTTCCATCCTCTATATCCATGGCTTGAACAGCTCGCCGCGCTCCACCAAGGCGCGCCAGCTCGACGCTGTGATGCAGCAGCTGGGGCTTGCGGGCCAGTTTCGCGTCCCCGCCTTGCACCATCACCCGCGCCAGGCCATCGCACAGCTCGAAGCCGCCATCGCCGAACTGGGTGCACCCCTGCTGGTCGGCAGTTCGCTCGGCGGCTACTATGCCACCCATCTGGCCGAGCGCCATGGCCTCAAGGCGCTGCTGATCAACCCCGCGGTCACCCCGCACAAGCTGTTCGACGGCTACCTGGGCGCCCAGCGCAACCACTACACCGACGAAACCTGGGAGCTCACCCACGACCACGTACAGGCCCTGGCCGAACTGGAAGTACCCGCCCCCACGGATGCGGGCCGCTATCAAGTGTGGTTGCAGACTGCCGATGAAACCCTGGACTATCGCCATGCCGAGCGCTATTACCGAGCCTGCGCCCTGCGTATCCAGGCCGGTGGCGACCACAGCTACCAGGGTTTTGCCGGGCAGATCCCGGCCCTGCTGGCCTTCGCAGGCGTTGCCCGAGGGCAGTACGCGGCGTTCGATTTTTCTGTACTTTGATTTTTTTGCATTCACCAGACTGACGACGAGAACCCATGGCCAATCCCAGCGCTAGCGCCTATAACGCAGACGCCATCGAAGTCCTCTCGGGCCTTGACCCGGTCCGTAAACGGCCGGGCATGTATACCGATACCAGCCGGCCGAACCACCTGGCCCAGGAAGTCATCGACAACAGCGTCGACGAAGCCCTGGCGGGCCACGCGCGTTCCGTGCAGGTCATCCTCCACGCCGACCACTCGCTGGAAGTCAGCGACGATGGCCGTGGCATGCCGGTGGATATCCACCCCGAAGAGGGCGTGTCGGGGGTCGAGCTGATCCTCACCAAGCTGCACGCCGGCGGCAAGTTCTCCAACAAGAACTACCAATTCTCGGGCGGCCTGCACGGCGTCGGCATTTCGGTGGTGAACGCCCTGTCGACCCAGGTGCGAGTGCGCGTCAAACGCGACGGCAACGAGTACCAGATGACCTTTGCCGATGGCTTCAAGGCCAGCGAGCTGGAAGTGGTGGGCACGGTCGGCAAGCGCAACACCGGCACCAGCGTGTACTTCAGCCCCGACCCCAAGTATTTCGATTCGCCGAAGTTTTCAGTCAGCCGCCTCAAGCACGTGCTCAAGGCCAAGGCCGTACTGTGCCCGGGCCTGCTGGTCAGCTTCGAGGACAAGGCCAGCGGCGAGAAGGTCGAGTGGCACTACGAGGACGGCCTGCGTTCCTACCTGGTCGACTCCGTCAGTGACTACCTGCGCCTGCCGGACGAGCCGTTCTGCGGCAGCCTGGCTGGCAACAAGGAAGCCGTCGACTGGGCCTTGCTGTGGCTGCCGGAGGGCGGTGACAGCGTTCAGGAAAGCTACGTCAACCTCATCCCCACAGCCCAGGGCGGTACCCACGTCAACGGCCTGCGCCAGGGCTTGCTCGACGCCATGCGCGAGTTCTGCGAGTTCCGCAACCTGTTGCCGCGCGGGGTCAAGCTGGCACCGGAAGACGTGTGGGAACGCATCACCTTCGTCCTCTCGATGAAGATGCAGGAGCCACAGTTCTCCGGCCAGACCAAAGAGCGCCTGTCGTCCCGCGAGGCTGCTGCGTTCGTTTCCGGTGTGGTCAAGGATGCCTTCAGCCTGTGGCTCAATGCCCACCCCGAGCTGGGCATGCAGCTGGCGGAACTGGCCATCAGCAACGCCGGCCGTCGCCTCAAGGCCAGCAAGAAGGTCGAGCGCAAGCGCGTAACCCAGGGCCCGGCGTTGCCCGGCAAGCTGGCCGACTGCGCTGGGCAGGATCCGATGCGCGCCGAGCTGTTCCTGGTCGAAGGTGACTCCGCCGGCGGTTCGGCCAAGCAGGCGCGGGACAAGGAATTCCAGGCGATCCTGCCGCTGCGCGGGAAAATCCTCAATACCTGGGAAGTGGACGGTGGCGAAGTCCTGGCCAGCCAGGAAGTGCACAACATCGCCGTGGCCATCGGGGTCGACCCGGGTGCTGTCGACCTGTCGCAGCTGCGCTACGGCAAAATCTGCATCCTCGCCGATGCCGACTCCGACGGCCTGCACATCGCTACCTTGCTGTGCGCGCTGTTCGTCCAGCACTTCCGTCCGCTGGTCGAGGCCGGCCACGTCTACGTTGCCATGCCGCCGCTGTACCGCATCGACCTGGGCAAGGAAATCTACTACGCCCTCGACGAACCCGAACGTGACGGCATCCTCGACCGCCTGGTGGCGGAGAAGAAGCGCGGCAAGCCACAGGTCACCCGATTCAAGGGCCTGGGCGAGATGAACCCGCCACAGCTGCGCGAAACCACCATGGACCCGAACACCCGTCGGCTGGTCCAGCTGACCCTGGAAGACGTCGAAGCCACCTGCGAACTGATGGACAAGCTGCTGGCCAAAAAACGCGCCAGCGACCGCAAGAGCTGGCTGGAGACCAAAGGCAACCTGGCTGAGGTCATGGTTTGATTCGTCAGCTTGTCGCGGTTTTCCTTGCGCTGGTTGCGCTGCCTAGCCTGGCAGGCAACTGGCCGGAGCTGAAGCTGACCTCCGAGCATCCGATCGACGGCATGCGCGGCGGCAACCTCTCGGGCCTGGCCTTGTGCCGCGGCGCCCTGTGGGGCGTTTCCGACCGTGATGACGACCGTATCTACCGCCTCGACCAGCAGAGTGGGGTATGGCGCGCCCAGCCCCTGACCTTCACCCCGCCACCGGTGCCGGACAGCGGTTTGCCCTGGGGGCTGAAATCGCGCAACTGGGCGGTGTCGTACGTGCGTGGCGGCGAGCTGGATTACGAAGGCATCACCTGTGATCAGGCCGGCAACATCTACCTGGTCAGCGAAGCCCATGCAGCGGTACTGCAAGTGCCGGTCGAAGGCGAGCCGAACTGGCTGAAGATCGACCCGGCGATGATTCGTCAGGCACGTGCCAGCGGCATGCTGCTGCACTTCAATGCCCTGTTCGAGGGCTTGGCCATCAATCCTGACGGTGACCGCCTGTGGCTGGCGGCCGAGCGCGAACGGCGCGGGCTGGTGAAGATCGAGCGCCAGCAGTCGGTGTGGACCTGCGGTCGCAGTTGCGTGCTGCTGAGTGAAGCCGGGGTGGAAATGCAACCCGCGCAGATGCCCCATGCCCGCGCGCTTTCGCGGGACTTTGCCGACCTGGCCTGGTTCGAAGGCAAGCTGTTCACCCTCGAACGCAACGCCTACCGCATCTGCCGGCGTGATGCCGAGAGCGGTAAGGTCGAACACTGCTGGTCGTTCGCGGCCGATGCCCTGGTGCCCGAGCGCCGCTACGATCAGCCGTTCGGCCTGGCCGAGGCGCTGGTGATCGATGCCAAGGGTGCCTGGATCGGCCTGGACAACAACAACGGTGACCGTGCCGACAGCGAAAGCCGGCCAATCGTCTGGCGTTTCGCCGCACCGCAAGGTGGCTGGAGTGCCAAGCCATGAGCCAGCCGCCGGGCAAGCGCGCGGGCAGGGTGCTGATGATCCTGGCCTGGGCGGCGGCGCTGTTTCTCGCCACACGCTTTTTCGGCGAATGGGAGGCGCGCGAGCGCAACCCCAACACACAGGTGCAGTCCGAGCACGGCGAAGGCTTTATCGAGGTGCGGCTGCTCGGCAATGGCCAGGGCCACTTCGTGGTGGACGGCCTGATCAACGGCAAGGCTGTGCACTTCATGCTCGACACGGGCGCCACCGATGTGGCGATCCCCGAGGCGCTTGCCAGTGACCTGGCCCTGCAGCGTGGCAGCCCGGTGGTCCTCAGCACCGCCAATGGCCGTACCGAAGGCTACCGCACCCGCCTGGACAATCTGCAACTGGGCGACATCCGCCTGCAGGGCGTGCGCGCGCTGGTGGTGCCGGGGCTGGATGGGCAAACGGTGCTGCTTGGCATGAGCGCCCTGAAACAACTTGAATTTACCCAGCGCGGCGGCACCATGCTGTTGCGCCAGAACCTGAAATGACGAGGCCCGCATGAGCGACCCACTGGAACTCAGCCTCGACGGCGTCGAACGCCGCTCGCTGGCTGACTTCACCGAACAGGCCTACCTCAACTACTCCATGTACGTGATCATGGACCGGGCCTTGCCGCACATCGGCGATGGCCTGAAGCCTGTGCAGCGACGCATCGTCTATGCCATGAGCGAGTTGGGGCTCGACGCCGATGCCAAGCACAAGAAGTCGGCGCGTACTGTCGGTGACGTACTCGGCAAGTTCCACCCCCACGGCGACTCGGCTTGCTACGAAGCCATGGTGCTGATGGCGCAGCCATTCAGCTATCGCTACACCTTGGTCGATGGCCAGGGCAACTGGGGTGCGCCGGACGATCCCAAGTCGTTCGCCGCCATGCGATACACCGAAGCGCGCCTGTCGCGCTACTCGGAAGTGTTGCTCGGCGAAGTGGGCCAGGGCACCGTGGACTGGGTGCCGAACTTCGACGGCACCTTGCAGGAGCCGGCGGTCCTGCCCGCGCGCCTGCCGAACATCCTGCTCAACGGCACCACGGGTATCGCCGTGGGCATGGCCACCGACGTACCGCCGCATAACCTGCGTGAAGTGGCCAGCGCCTGCGTGCGCCTGCTCGATGAGCCCAAGGCCACCCTCGAACAACTGTGCGAGCACATCCAGGGCCCGGACTACCCGACCGAAGCCGAGATCATCACGCCGCGTGCCGAGATCCTCAAGATCTACGAAAGCGGCCGCGGCTCGATCCGCATGCGTGCCGTGTACCGGGTCGAGGATGGCGACATCGTCGTCACCGCGCTGCCGCACCAGGTCTCAGGGGCCAAGGTGCTGGAGCAGATCGCCGCACAGATGCAGGCCAAGAAGCTGCCGATGGTCGCCGACCTGCGTGACGAGTCCGACCACGAGAACCCTTGCCGTATCGTCATCATCCCGCGCTCCAATCGCGTGGATGCCGACGAGCTGATGCAGCACCTGTTCGCCACCACCGAGCTGGAAAGCAGCTACCGGGTCAATGTCAATATCATCGGCCTGGATGGCCGGCCGCAGCTGAAAAACCTGCGCGCCTTGCTGCTGGAGTGGCTGCAGTACCGGATTGGTACCGTGCGCCGCCGCCTGCAGTACCGTCTGGAGAAGGTGGAAAAGCGCCTGCACCTGTTGGAAGGCTTGCTCACCGCATTCCTCAACCTCGATGAAGTGATCCACATCATCCGCACCGAGGAGCATCCCAAGCAGGCCCTGATCGCCCGTTTCGAGCTGACCGAAATCCAGGCCGACTATATCCTCGAGACGCGCCTGCGCCAGCTGGCACGCCTGGAAGAAATGAAAATCCGTGGCGAACAGGACGAACTGCTCAAGGAACAGGCCAAGTTGCTGGCCCTGCTGGGCAGCGATGCCAAGCTGCGCAAGCTGGTCCGCAGCGAGCTGATCAAGGATGCCGAGACTTACGGCGACGACCGCCGTTCGCCGATCGTCGAGCGTGCCGAAGCCAAGGCGCTGTCGGAAAACGAGCTGATGCCGACCGAGCCGGTTACCGTGGTGCTGTCGGAAAAGGGCTGGGTACGTTGTGCCAAAGGCCACGACATCGATGCCACCGGTCTTTCCTACAAGGCGGGGGATGGCTTCAAAGCCGCGGCGGCGGGGCGCTCCAACCAGTTTGCCGTTTTGATCGACTCCACCGGCCGCAGCTATTCGGTGGCCGCGCACACGCTGCCATCTGCACGTGGCCAGGGCGAGCCATTGACCGGGCGCCTGACACCGCCGCCGGGGGCTACCTTCGAGTGCGTGCTGCTGCCGGAAGATGACGCGTTGTACGTGATTGCCTCGGATGCCGGCTATGGCTTCGTGGTCAAGGGTGAAGACCTGCAGGCCAAGAACAAGGCCGGCAAGGGCCTGCTCAGCCTGCCCAACGGCGCCAAGGTGATCAGCCCACGCCCGGTGGCCGACCGTGAGCAGGACTGGCTGGCGGCAGTGACCACCGAAGGGCGCTTGCTGGTGTTCAAGGTCGCCGACCTGCCGCAGCTGGGCAAAGGCAAGGGCAACAAGATCATCGGCGTGCCCGGTGATCGGGTCGCCAGCCGTGAAGAATATGTTACAGATCTGGCGGTGATCCCCGAGGGGGCGACGCTTGTATTGCAGGCTGGCAAGCGTACCCTGTCTCTGAAGCCAGACGACCTTGAGCATTACAAGGGCGAGCGTGGCCGGCGTGGCAGCAAGCTGCCACGCGGGTTCCAGCGCGTCGACGGGTTGCAGGTGGAAAGTCCGACGTAACCCGGTGAAATGTCTGGAACGGCAATTTCAGCGCCGTTCCAGGCAGAAATGCTGGAGTCGGGCCGATATTTCGCGGATGATAGTGCCCCTGTGGTGCCGGCGTGGCCGTGTGCCCGATTGAATCTATATCAGTATCACTGCGGTCAGCTTTGTGGCGACCGCCTGGATGGGATGAATGAAATTTCTGCGCCTTCCATTTGCGCTGTTGATGACGGGCTTGCTGGGGCTGAGCGGATGCAGTATGCATCAGCCGGTTGCCCTGTATCAGCTCGACAGCGGTGATCCTGGCCAGCCTTCACAGAGTGCGGGCATGGCCGTGGTGCTCGGCCCAGTGTCGGTTGCCGATTACCTGCAGCGCGAGACCTTTTTGCAGCGTCAAGCTGATGGCAGTCTGAGTTCTGCGACGGACGGTCGTTGGGCCGGCAGCTTGTCGGCAGACATCGACCAATTGCTGGTGCGTCAGCTGGCCTGGCGTCTTGATAGCCAGCGCGTGGTCCTGGCCCCGGCCAGCACCGGTTTCTCGCCGGACGTGCAGGTGTTGCTGTCGATCACTCGCCTGGACTCGGGCAAGAACCAGCCGGCCATCCTCGACGCCCAATGGCGCCTGCTCGACCGCCGCGGCAATGTGCGTGACAACCGTATCGTGCACCTCGAGCAGCCGCACGAAGGCAGTGAGTCGTCGCAGGTTCAGGCCCAGGGCCAACTGCTGCAGAAGCTGGCAGAACAGCTGAGCACTGCGGTCAAGCCGCTGGCCAACCAGCCTGCGATTGCCGAAGAGGCACCGAAAAAGCCTGTGGCACCCGTTCAGGTCAAGAAGGCGCCAGAGAAGTCGAAGATCCCAATGGCTTCGCCCATTCGTACCGATATGGAAGTCTATCGGTTCTGATGGTTCCGCCGGTTACAAAAAAGCCCGCACATGTGCGGGCTTTTTTGCGGGTCTGTGTCGGCCTCTTCGCGGGTGAAGGCGCCTCCACAGGGTTTGCGCTGTCCTAGGATTTGCGCTGGCCCTGCGGGGGGCGGCTTTAGCCGCGAAGGGGCCGACTTGATATCAGGCCCTGCGCTCGTGCATGCGTGCCAACTGGCGCTCCAGCATCGACGGGTAAGGTTCCATCAAGCGCTCGACACAGCAAGCCCCCTCAGGGCTGGCAATCGGGCGAATGCGGGCACGCTGACGAATCAGTGCGTCATCGCTGATCTGCCGCTCCACCAGCAGCAGGTTGCGGCTGTGTTGCGACAGCGCAAGGGCGTCCTGGGCCTTCTCGGCCATTAGCAGGTCGACCTGCTCCAGCCCCTGCAGATCGTCGCCCAGGGCCAGGCCCAGCTGCAGCTGCAGGGTGATGCCGCTGTCGGCCACCTCGATTTGCAGAGCGTGGCCCAGGGCACGCAGCAGCTCACCGCAGCAGATGGCGTTGGTCAGGTAGTCCTCGCCGCAGTCACGGCTATGGAACAGCACCAGGGTGCTGCCGTCGTTGAGCGTGTGGGTTTCGCCCTCGTACAGCGATGCGGCCTGTTCCAGGCAGTCGCGGTAACGCTCCAGCAGCTCGGTCAGGCGGGTGCGTGGCAGGCGGCGCAGCTGTTCCTGCGAGCCCAGCTGCACGGCCAGCACGGCGGTGTTTTGCGGCTCGTCGGACTCGACCACGGTGGCTTTCGGCGCGGGCTCTTCGTTGTCCAGCAGGCCGGCAAAGGCCGCATCGTCGTCTTCGTCGTCGGCCAGGGCGGCAACCTTGGCGCGTGGCGCGGCTTTGACAGGCGCCGCAACCTCGTGCAGGTCGTCGAAGTCCTGCTCGTCCTCCTCCTCCTCCTCCGGTTCAGGCTCCGGAGGCGGCGGCGGGGCCAGGCGCGCGTGCAGCTGGCGGGCGATGTCGCCGATCTCGTCCTGGCGGTCGGTCGCCGGGGTGTACGGGTGCGGGTCACGCAGCCATACCCGCAGTTGGAGCAGCGGCAGGGTGATGTGGCGGCCTTGGCGCAGGCTCAGGCTCAACGCCAGGGCAAGCAGGATCGCGGCAAGGATGCCCATGCTCTGCAGGCTGATCAGCATCGGCTGCTGGAACTGGCTCATGTCCAGGCTGATGCGCAGCTGCCCGGCGGTCACGTCCTGGAAGGTGATCTTGGTCTGGTACAGGCCTTCTGCCTCGCCAAGCAGGCTGTTGCGCGGGCGCTGCCCCGCCTCGGCGAGGATACGGTTGTCCACGCTGTAGATAGCCGCATGGGCCACCAGCGGGTTCTTCACCAGGTTGCCCAGCAGCACGTTGAGGCTGAGGATGTCGTTGGACACCAGCAGCTCGGTCGCCGAGGTGGCGGTCTGGGTGGTCAGGCTCTGGCCAAGGGCGTCCGCCTGCTCGTGCATGGCCTGCTTGAACTGCAGGCCCATCACGCAGGCATAGATCACCAGCGCCAGCGCCACCAGGAATATATTGGTGCAGGCGATGCGCAGTGCCAGTGGAACGCGACGTTGGCGAAGGGCACGGAAGATCATGAGGAAGAAGTTGTCTGGTTTGACGGGCGTGGGCCGGTTCACAGAGCGCGGCTCTTAATGGCATGAAAGTGCTGCGCAGTATAGCGAGCAGAGTTTTGTCGGCAAAGTATCGTTGGCGCCCGATGGTCATGGAAAATCGGTAGAATGCGCATTTTTCATCGAAGTCGGAGCCAGGTTGTGCGCGAAATCGTCCTGATCAACATCACCGGTGAGGACCGCCCCGGTCTCACTGCCGCCATCACCGGCGTCCTGCTCCAGGGCAAAGTGAACATCCTCGACATCGGCCTGGCGGTCATGCACGGCACCCTGTCGTTCGGCATTCTGGTCGATATCCCGGACAACGAAGTGGCCACCAGCCTGCTGCAAAGCGTGCAGTCCAAGGCCCATGAGCTGAACCTGCAGGCGCGCTACACGCCGATTTCCGAGGCGGATTACCAGCACTGGGCCGATGGCCAGGGCGAAGCGCGGCACATCGTTACCCTGCTCAGCCGCAAGATCACCCCCGAACAGCTGCAGCGCGTCAGCGCCATCATCAGCAAGTACGACCTGACCATCGAGCGCATCGAACGTTTGTCGGCCCGGGTAGCACTGAATGCGCAAAACCAGCAAGGCAAGGCCGCGCTGGAAATTTCTGTGCGCGGTGTACCAAGCGATGCCCAGGCGCTGCGTGCAGATTTTTTTGCGGTGTCGGAAGAACTCGACATCGACATCGCTTTCCAGAAGGACGACCTGTTCCGTCGCAACCGCCGCCTGGCGGTGTTCGACATGGACTCGACGCTGATCGAGGCCGAAGTCATCGACGAACTGGCCAAGGCGGCCGGTGTCGGCGAGCAGGTGGCGGCCATCACCGAGCGGGCGATGCGCGGTGAGCTCGACTTCCGGGCCAGCTTCAAGGAGCGCATGGCGCTGCTCAAGGGGCTGGATGTTGGCGTGCTTGACCAGATTGGTGCTTCCCTGCGCCTGACCGAAGGCGCCGAGAACCTGTTCGCCGAGCTCAAGCGCATGGGCTACAAGACGGCCATTCTCTCCGGTGGCTTCACCTACTTTGCCAAGCAGGTGCAGGCGCGTCTGGGCATCGACTATGTATTTGCCAACGAGCTGGAAGTGGTGGACGGCAAGGTTACCGGTGTCGCCGTCGAGCCGATCGTCGACGCCCAGCGCAAGGCCGAGCTGTTGCAGCAGTTGGCGAACGAAGAGGGCTTGCAGCTGGAACAGACCATTGCGGTGGGTGACGGTGCCAACGACCTGCCGATGCTGTCGCTCGCCGGGCTGGGTGTGGCGTTCCGTGCCAAGCCATTGGTGCGCCAGTCGGCCAAGCAGGCGATTTCGACCCTGGGCCTGGATGGCGTGCTGTATCTGCTGGGCTTGCGCGACCGCGACGCCCGCAGCTGATCGCGCCGGTTGGGGGCCGTACAGCGGCCCCCCGGAAACTCCGCTACTAGGCTGATTGCAAACTGTTCTAAGTTCCCGTGTTGCGCCCATCTACGCTTGGATCCGTACGGTCTCACCCATCGACCGTACGGGCCCGAGGGGAGTCCTCGTGGCCGTCAACTTCAAGGAGAAGAAGTTCATGTCCAGATATGCAGCGCAGAATCAGTGGGGCGGTAACTCGGCACCTTGGCACCCGGGCGGAATCTGGGTTATCGGTGGCCGGGACAATCAGAACGTGGTGTCTGTCGAGGTCAAGTCGACCGATGGTGGTCAGACACTGCAAGGCGTCATGACCTATGCCGGCGAAGGACCGATCGGCTTCCAGGGCAAGCGCGTCGCGCATAACCGTTACCAGGTGCAGAACCAGTGGGGAGGGGACAGTGCCCCTTGGCATCCGGGCGGGGAGTGGGTGATCGGCGGGCGCGATGACCAGAGTGTCGTGGCGTTGAGCGTCAAGTCCGATGACGGTGGCCTTACTCTCAATGGGACCAATACCTACATCAACGAGGGCCCGATCGGCTTCCGCAGCCTGCTCGGCTGATGCCCTCACCGGGTAGACGCCCCCCGGTCAAGAACCGGGGGGTGTTTAAGCGGTCAGCCCTGCAGCGGCTGCGCCAGCAATTCACCCATCCGGGTGGCCGAACCGGCCCCCAGGTTTTCAGCCCACTTCACCTGCTCCGGCCCGAATAGCACGATGGCGGTGGAACCCAACTTGAAGCGGCCCAGTTCCGCACCCTTTTCCAGGTGGATCGGTGCACGGCTGCCTTCGTCATAGCGGAAGGTCTTCAGTTCACGCTTCGGCGGGGTGACCAGGCCAGCCCACACCGTTTCGATCGAGGCTACGATCATCGCACCGACCAGTACAACGGCCATCGGCCCACGCTCGGTGTCGAACAGGCACACCACGCGCTCGTTGCGGGCAAACAGCTCGGGAACGTTCTCCGCCGTGGTCTGGTTGACCGAGAACAGGCGGCCCGGCACATAGACCATCTCGCGCAGGGTGCCGGCCAGCGGCATGTGCACGCGGTGGTAGTCTTTCGGCGACAGGTAGATGGTGGCGAACTCACCGCCCATGAACGGCGCCGCCAGGCCCGGATCGCCGCCAAGCAGCTCCTGCGCGCTGAAGCTGTGGCCCTTGGCCTGGAAGATGCGGCCGTGTTCGATCGGGCCCAGCTGGCTCACGGCGCCGTCGGCCGGGCAGAGGATCGCGCCTGGGGTTTCGTCCAGCGGGCGTGCGCCCGGCTTGAGGGCACGGGTGAAGAAGGCGTTGAAGTGCTCGTAGGCAGTCAGGTCTTCGACCAGTGCCTCGCTCATGTTCACCTGGTAGCGCTTGGCGAACCAGGCGGTGAAGGCATTCTTGAACCAGCGCGCGCGGCACTCGGCGACGCAGCCGGCCAGGCGCGACAGCAGGTGGTGCGGCAGCAGGTACTGGCTGATGATGAACAAACGGGATTTCATGCAGGTTCCTTAGACTTCTACAGGCGTGTCCGGGTGGTTGCCCCATTCGCTCCACGAGCCGGCGTAAGCCTTGACGCGTGGGTAGCCGAGGGCCTTTGCCACCAGATAAGTGAAACCGGAGCGGCGGTGTGACTGGCAGTGGGTGATCACTTCCTTGTCGGGGGTGATGCCCAATTGCTGAAGGACTGTGGCGATGTCCTGGCGAATGCGCAGGTGATCGTTGAGGTCCATGCCGGCAGTCCACTCGAAGTTGATCGCGCCGGGAATGTGCCCGCCTTTGGCGGCCAGGACTTTCTCGCCGTTGAATTCCTGGGGGCCACGGGCATCCCAGATCACCAGGTCGTCGGCGCCCAGGCGGCTTTGCAGGTATTCGCGGGTGGCGGTCGGTTCACCGTGCAGGTGCAAACGCACAGGCGTATTGGCCGGCGCGGGTACTTCGGTCACCAGCTTGTCTGCCGGCCAGGCCTGGATACCGCCATTGAGGTAGTGGTAGTGCGGGTGACCGATGACATCGAGCATCCAGATGAAACGCCCGGCCCAGCCGCCGCCCTCATCGTCGTACACCACGTAGACGGCGTCGTCGCGGTGACCGAGCTCGCTGAACAGTTTTTCCAGGTCGGCCAGTGCTGGCAGCAGGCCGGGCGCCGGCGGCAGGCCCAGCTGGGTGCGCTTGCCTTCGACGAAGCGTGCCCCGGGGATGTGCCCGCTGACATAGCGGTTGGCGCTGCTCAGGTCGACCAGGATCAGCTGGGGCGAATCCAGGCGCGGCAGCAGGTCCGCGGGTTCGATCACCAGCGGCAGTCCGGCAAAATCAGTCATCCACGGTCTCCAGTGTGGAAAGAGGGGCGATTGTAGCGCAAGGGTCAGGTATTGCGGTTGGCAAACACCGCCAGGGCGCGTTCGATACATTGCGCGGTTTTGCCAAACGCCTGCACGCTGACATCGGCCAGCGGCTTGCCGCCCTGGTCGGCCACCGCCAGCATCAATACCTGGTCATTCACTGCCAGCGAGCGCAGCAGCAGGTGCTCGCTGCGGAAGAACGCACGCAGCGGGGCCGGCAGCAGGGCCGAGAACTGGGCGTGGTTCTCGGGTGTCAGGCGCAGCTGCGCGGCCTTGCCCACCAGCTTCTGCAGCAGTTTGCTCTGCGGCACGGGCAAGGCCATGGCCGTGGCTTCCTTGGGCAGGCCGGCGGTCTGCTGCACGCGCAGGTAGTCGCTGGCCCGGTCCAGGGTCAGCAGCATGATGCGCTGCATGCCGCAGGCCAGCAGGGCCTCGCGCGCCTGGGTGGCCAGGTGCACGGCGTTGGTGAACGGGCTGGGCTGGACCAGCAGCTCCTGGCACAGCTTGCGCCAGTGGCCGAGCGCCTCGCTGGAGGGCGGTGGCGGGGTCAGCATGTCGGGGTGCGGGCGGCGCTGGTGCCACGGCCAGATCAACGCTTCGGCCGGGTGGAACAGCGCATGCCTGGCGTGGCGGCGGGCACTGGCGGCAGCTTGCTGGTGTACCTGTTGTTGTACGTCTTCCAGCGAGGTCTGCAGATACAGCGCGGTCAGCAATTGCCAGCGCAGCAGGTGCGGGTTGTCCCAGCCCACCTGGGCCGCCAGGGCCAGGTTGTTGGCCAGCAGCACGGTATTGGCCGGTTGGTTGAACCAACGGCCGAGGGCGGGCGCTTCGTCCAGGCGGTGTTGCTGGCTGAGCAGGTCTTCGTCGCGGGCGATGCTCAGGATCTGCCCCAGCTGTTCACGCTCTTCCAGTAGCATGCGGTAGCCCTGGGTGACCCACTGCGACAGGCGCCAGTGTTCGGCCACGGCTTGGCACAGGGCGATGATGCGCACGCCAAACAGCTCGAGCTCGACCTCTTCAGCCTCTTCGCCCTTGTGGATAACCCGCAGTTCCCAGGCATCGAGCAGTTTCGGATAGGCCAGGGCCATCGGCCACAAGGGCGACAGGAACAGCAGGCTGCCCCAGTGAATTTCCTGCCACAGCCGCGCCAGGCGGCTGGCAAACAGGCCGCTGGCCTGTTGCGAGGCATGCTGGCTGATCATGAGGAACTGGCGCAGCACCGGTGGAATATCGTCATCGGGCAGGGCAGGCAAGCGCATGAGCAGTTCCCGGGTGCGCGTCAAGCCCAGGCGGTTGAGGGCGATTTCCAGGCTTTCGGCGGGTTCGGCCTGGCTGGCATTGGCCGGGTGATTGGCCTCGCGCATCACCGACAGCACCAGGGCCGGGCTGTCCTGCATCAGTTCGGCGATGTCGCGCAGCGAGCGTCGACTATCATTGATGGCGCTCATGACCCGGTCGTAACTCTGCTTCGGCACCGGTACGCGAATACCGTCGAGCAGTTTTGTCCAGGCCTCTAGCGTACGCGGATTCTGAGTGGGCACCTTGGATTCCATTGGCATTTTGACATCAGTCCGAACTGGCTTTTCGCATTGAGTGGCTATAGTCTGGCGCAGTTCTGCCGATAAGTAGAAGAAGAGTTTTAAAGCTCCCGTCCCTCACCCTGACCACGACAGCAAGTGCTTTGAACCTATGGCTAAAATTATCGGCATCATCGTCGTATTCGCGAGCGTGCTCGGCGGATATGTACTCTCCCACGGCCAGATCGCGGCGCTGATCCAGCCGTTCGAAGTGCTGATCATCGGCGGTGCAGCCTTTGGCGCCTTCATGCAGGCCAACCCCGGCTACATGACCATGCATGTGGTCAAGAAGTCGATGAAGATGTTCGGCTCGCGCTTCACCCACACCTTTTACCTGGAAGTGCTGGGCCTGGTGTATGAAATCCTCAACAAGAGCCGTCGCGAAGGCATGATGGCGATCGAGAGCGATATCGAAGACGCTGCGGCCAGCCCGATCTTCGCCAAGTACCCCGCCGTGCTGGGTGATGAACGCATGACCGCGTTCATCTGCGACTACCTGCGCATCATGTCCACCGGCAACATGGCGCCCCACGAGCTCGAAGGCCTGTTCGACATGGAGCTGTTGAGCATGAAGGAAGAGCTCGAGCACCCGTCGCACGCCGTAACCGGTATCGCTGACGGCATGCCCGGTTTCGGTATCGTTGCTGCGGTACTGGGTATCGTCGTGACCATGGCGTCGCTGGGTGAGGGTGACCAGGCAGCCATCGGCAAGCACGTCGGGGCGGCCCTGGTCGGTACCTTCTTCGGTATTCTGGCGGCGTACGGCTTCTTCGGCCCGCTGGCCAAGTGCCTGGAGCACGATGCCAAGGAGGAGATCAACCTCTACGAGTCGATCAAGGCCTCGCTGGTTGCTTCGGCGTCCGGCATGCCGCCTTCGCTGGCCGTGGAATTCGGGCGCAAGGTGCTGTATCCGAAGCATCGCCCGAGCTTTGCCGAGCTGGAACAAGCAGTTCGCGGTCGCTAAGCCATGGAAAACAATCAGCCGATAATCATCAAGCGCGTCAAGCGCTTCGGTGGCGGGCACCATGGCGGCGCCTGGAAAATCGCCTTTGCCGACTTCGCCACGGCGATGATGGCGTTCTTCCTGGTGTTGTGGTTGATGTCTACCGCCACGCCTGAGCAAAAGATCGCCATTGCCGGCTACTTCAAAGACCCGATCGGCTTCTCCGAAAGCGGTACGCCCTATGTCATCGACCTGGGTGGCTCGCCGGAGCTGGCGCCGGAAAAGACCATCAACCCGGAGCAGAAGTCCGAGCCGACGCCTGACACCAGCATTCAGCTGGACAAGGACCAGGTCGAGACCATGGCCGAACAGGTCGAGCGCGAGCGCCTCGAGTTGTTGCTGCAGGAATTGCAGAACAAGGTCGAGGAGAACCCGCAGCTTCAGAAGTTCAAGGACCAGATCCTCTTCGAGATCACCCAGGACGGCCTGCGCATCCAGATCATGGATGCCGAGAACCGGCCGATGTTCGACATCGGTAGCGCCCGCCTGCAGCCGTATTTCGAGGACATCCTGCTGGCGATGGCCGACACCATCAAGGCGGTTCCGAACAAGATCAGCATCAGTGGCCACACCGATGCCAAGCCTTATTCGGGCAGTGGTGAGTTCGGCAACTGGGAACTGTCGGCCAACCGCGCCAACGCGGCGCGCCGTGCACTGGTTGCCGGGGGGTATCCGGATGATCAGGTGGCGCGGGTGGTGGGGTATGCCTCGTCGTCGCTGTTCGACCGCAAGAACCCGTTCAACCCGGTCAACCGCCGCATCGATATCATCGTCCTGACCAAGAAGGCCCAGCGCAACATCGAGGGTGAGCAGGGTACGCCCGAGGCGCCACCTGCTGCTCAGCCGGGCCAGCCTGCGCCGCCTGCCGGTGCCGCACCTGGTGCTGCGGCGGTACCTGGGGCGGGTGATGCGCCGATGCAGCCGCGTGAGCTGCGGCAGAAGCTGAACATCTTCGAGGAAGGCACCTTGAAGATGGACGAGGCCAAGGACCAGTAACCGATCGGGGCCGCTTTGCGGCCCCGATGCATTCAAAACCCCCGGCGGATCTTGGCCTTGAGGTCGGCATGGAAGAAATCCGCATTGTCCCGGTCAGCGCAGTTGCCGCGGCGCACTCGGGCAGCACGCCGATCCAGTGGGTTGCATCGCTCATTTGCTGGCAGAAGCTGCCGTAGAGATCGTCGCTGGTCTGCCCTTTGATATCGTCTAGCCGCTGTTCGTGGCGGTAACTGATGAAGACCGGCATCGCGGTTGCCCTCCCTGATAGAAGCCATGACCATCAGGGAAAGCAGTAGGCGGGGCAATAGATGACGGCAAAACCGGAGCGATCCTACGTGCCCGGGTAAAACTTCCTACAGATTAATAGCTGTCTTCTGGCAGGCTGGCGATGATCGAGCGGTAGCTGTTCATGCGCTGCTGCTTGATGCGGCCATCGTCCAGTGCCTTGAGCAGCGCGCAACCGGGTTCACGGTCATGCTTGCAATCGCGGAAGCGGCAAGTGCCGAACAGGTCACGGAACTCGATGAAACCGTCTTCGACGTCGTCACGGCTGACGTGGCCGAGGCCGAATTCGCGGATGCCCGGCGAGTCGATCAGGTCACCGCCGTTTGGGAAGTGGTACAGGCGCGCGGTAGTGGTGGTGTGCGTGCCTTGGCCAGACCATTCAGACAGGTCGCCGACGCGGGTGTCAGCGGCAGGCAGCAGGCTGTTGACCAGGGACGACTTGCCCACACCCGACTGGCCGACGAACACGCTGATGTGGCCGTCCAGCATCTGTTGCAGGCGTTGCATGCCGTCACCGTGGTGGGCAGAAACCTCCAGCAACGGGTAGCCGAGGTCGCGATAGACCTCAAGCAAGGCATGCAAGGCCGGGCCGTTCTCGTCGTTGATCAGGTCGGCCTTGTTCAGCAACAGCAGCGGGCGGATGCCGGCATGCTCGGCCGCCACCAGGTAGCGGTCGATCAGGTTCGGGTGCGGTTCGGGCGCGGGGGCGAAGACGATCACGATCAGGTCGACGTTGGCCGCCACCGGCTTAAGCTGGCCGTGGTTGTTCGGGCGGCACAGCTCGGTGCTGCGCGGCATCTGCGCGACGATCACGCCGATGCCCTGGTTGCCGGCACGCCAGACCACGCGGTCGCCGGTGACCAGTGCCGGCAGGTTGGCGCGCAAGTGGCAACGGAACACCTGCCCTGCGACGTCGCCGTCCTGGGCCTCGACCTCGACCTGCACACCGAAGTGCGCGATCACCAGGCCCAGTTGTTCCGGCCCCAGGTCCCCGCCCTCCAGCTCCTGCAGCGTATGCTGCTCGCGTTTGGCGGCGCGAGCGGCGCGTTCGTTCTGGATCTTTTCGATCCGCCAGTTCTGGCGGCGATTGAGCTGGCGTTTGGCCATGGAGGTTCCGTGGTGGGGCAGGTTGAAATCGGCAGGCAGTTTAGCACGACGGGCGGCGGACCATTCCGGTTACCTTTGCGCCAGGAATGCGCGGGCCTCTGCCGCTAGGCTACTATGACGGCCTATACGAGGAGCCCCTTCATGCAGAACCCACAGAACCTGATCTGGATCGATCTGGAAATGACCGGCCTGGATCCGGACAACGACGTCATCATCGAGATGGCCACCATCGTCACCGACAGCGAGCTGAACACCTTGGCCGAAGGGCCGGTGATCGCCATTCACCACAGTGACGAGGTGCTGGCGCGCATGGACGAGTGGAACACCCGCACCCACGGCGGCTCGGGGCTGACCCAGCGCGTGCGCGAGAGCAAGGTCAGCATGGCTGAGGCCGAGGCCCAGACCATCGCTTTCCTGGAACAGTGGGTGCCCAAGGGCAAGTCGCCGATCTGTGGCAACAGCATCTGCCAGGACCGCCGCTTCCTCTACCGCCATATGCGCAACCTGGAAAACTACTTCCATTACCGCAACCTCGACGTCTCCACCGTCAAGGAACTGGCTGCGCGCTGGGCGCCGGATGTGCGTGACAGCTTCAAGAAAGGCAGCACGCATCTGGCGCTGGACGACATCCGCGAGTCGATCGCCGAGCTGCGTCACTACCGCGAGCACTTCATCAAGGTGTGAGCCGAAAGGGCGCAGATATTGTCTTTGCGCCCTCTTTTGGTGCCAAAGGCAACTGGTTAGACTGCGTGCCTTTCCCGCACGGACCCGCGCCATGTTGTTGATGCTCTATCTTGTCGCCATCACCGCCGAGGCCATGACCGGCGCCTTGTCTGCCGGCCGTCGCGGCATGGACTGGTTTGGCGTGGTGCTGATCGCCTGCGTTACCGCCCTGGGGGGCGGCTCGGTGCGCGACGTGCTGCTGGGGCACTACCCGCTGACGTGGGTGAAGCACCCGGAGTACCTGGTGCTGACCAGCTTTGCCGCGCTGCTGACGATTTTCATCGCGCCGATGATGCGCCGCCTGCGCTCGCTGTTCCTGGTGCTGGATGCCCTGGGGCTGGTGGCCTTTACCCTGATTGGCTGCATGACTGCGCTGGAGATGGGCCAGGGCATGCTGGTCGCGTCGATCAGCGGGGTCATTACCGGGGTGTTTGGCGGGATCCTGCGGGATATCTTCTGCAACGACATCCCGTTGGTGTTCCGTCGCGAACTGTATGCCAGCGTGTCGTTCGCCGCAGCCTGGTTCTATCTGGGGTGCGTGTACTTCAAAGTGCCGGCGGAGCAGGCCATGCTGCTGACCTTGTTCGGTGGGTTCCTGGTGCGCTTGCTGGCGATCCGGTTCCATTGGGAAATGCCGAAGTTTCACTACAACGACCAGCAGTGACACGGCGCTGGCTTCTTCGCGAGTAAGCCCGCGAAGAAGCCGCCACGGTCACCCCTGCTGGCGCGCCTGGTGCTGCGCCAGCGCCCACGCCACATGCTCGCGCACCAGCTCCGACGGGTCGTCCTGCCGGGCCTTCAATGCCTCCAGTACCGGAATCGTCGAAGGCGCATTGCCCAGCCCCACCGCCAGGTTGCGCAGCCAGCGCTCATACCCCGCCCGCCGCAATGGCCCGCCCTCGGTCTTGCGCAGGAAGGTCTTCTCATCCCACAGGAACATCTGCGCCAGCTCGGCATTCTCCAGCCCGTGCCGCGGTTGGAAATCGCTCTCCTGGGTTGGCCTCGCGAAACGGTTCCACGGGCAGACGATCTGGCAGTCATCGCAGCCGAACACCCGGTTGCCCATCATCGAACGCAACTCGACGGGGATCGCGCCCTTCAGCTCGATGGTCAGGTACGAAATGCAGCGCCTGGCATCCAGCACATAAGGCCCGACGAAGGCCTTGGTCGGGCAGATGTCCAGGCACGCCTCGCAGCGCCCGCAATGCTCGCTGGTATGCGCCTCGTCCACTGGCAGCGGCAAGTCGACGAACAGTTCGGCGAGGAAGAAGTAGCTCCCGGCCTTGCGATTGAGCAGCAGGGTGTTCTTGCCGATCCAGCCCAGCCCGGCCTGTTCGGCAATGGCCTTTTCCAGCACCGGCGCGCTGTCGACGAAGGCGCGGTAGCCGAACGGGCCGATGTCTTCCTGGATGCGATCGGCCAGGTGCTGCACGCGTTTGCGCACCAGTTTGTGGTAATCGCGGCCAAGGGCGTAGCGCGACACGTAGGCCTTTTCTGGCTGGGCCAGGCGCTGCGCCATCTGCGTGTCGCCCGGCAGGTAGTCCATGCGCAGCGAAACCACCCGCACCGTGCCGGGGATCAGCTGGTCGGGGTGTGCACGTTTGCCATCGTGGGCGGCCAGGTATTCCATCTCGCCCTGATAGCCGGCGTCCAGCCAGCGCTGCAAGTGTTTTTCGTGCTCGCCAAGGTCCACCCCGGCAATGCCGACGTGGGCAAAACCGAGTTCTTGGCCCCAGATCTTGATCGATTGGGCCAGGGCGGCGAGGTCAAGTGTGCAAGCGGACATGGATGGGTAAGGCAATACGGGCTCAGGTGCGTATAATTCTGCCAGACATTGGAGCCTTTGACCCCATGCCACAGACCAAACACCCAAGCCATGGCCCGCAACTGCTCAGCAGTGTGACCGTCGCGCGCCTGCCTGCCAGGCGGCCGCATGCCCACAAAGGTGACTTCGGCCACGTGCTGGTGGTCGGGGGGGACCTCGGCACCGGCGGCGCAGTATTGCTCAGCGCCGAGGCTGCGTTGCGTTGCGGCGCCGGGCTGGTCAGCCTGGCGACGCGCCCAGAGCACGTGGCCGCAAGCCTTGCCCGCATGCCCGAAACCATGTGCCTGGGGGTGAATTCAGCCAACCAGCTGATGGGGGCGCTGGAGCGTGCATCGGTGCTGGTGGTCGGCCCGGGCCTGGGCCAGGCGGCCTGGGGGCGCAGCGTGTTGTCGGCAGTCGCCAATGCCGAGCGGCCGCAGGTGTGGGATGCCGATGCACTCAACCTGCTGGCGCGCACCCCGCTGGCTCTGCCCAGTGGCAGCATCCTCACCCCGCACCCGGGTGAGGCCGCGCGGCTGCTGGGCATTTCCACCGAGGCGGTGCAGGCCGACCGCCCGGGCGCCGCGCGCAAGCTGGCGCGCCGCTATGCCAGCGTCTGTGTGCTCAAGGGCGCCGGTACCCTGGTCGCGGACCCGGCCGGGCAGTTGGCGCTGTGCCAGCGGGGGCATCCGGCAATGGCCGGGGCCGGCTTCGGTGACGTGCTGACCGGCGTGCTGGCCGCATTGTTGGCCCAGGGGCTGGATGCCTGGCAGGCCGCTGGCCTTGGGGTGTGGTTGCACGCCTGTGCCGGTGAGCGGCTGGGCGTTAAAGGTAGAGGCCTGGCAGCCAGCGATCTGGCGCCGGTCATTCGTGAGTTGTTGGAGGAGCATTCTGCGTGTCTGGCATAACCCTGTTTCTGGCCGATGAAGAGGCCACGGTCAAATTCGGTGCATCCCTGGCGGACGTGACCGGCGGTCGCGGCGTGATCTTTCTCGAAGGTGACCTGGGCGCGGGCAAGACTACGCTTTCCCGAGGGCTGATCCGTGGCCTTGGCCACACGGGGGCAGTGAAAAGTCCGACCTTTACGGTGGTCGAACCCTACGAGATCGGTGAGGTGCGCGCCTACCATTTCGACCTGTATCGCCTGGTCGATCCGGAGGAGCTGGAGTTCATGGGCATTCGCGACTACTTCGAGGGTGACCCGCTGTGCCTGTTCGAGTGGCCAGAAAAGGGTGCGGGCGTTTTGCCAAAGCCTGACCTGACCATTACCATAAGCCCCCAAGCGGGCGGACGCTCGCTGATCCTTTCGCCGCAGGGGGCTCGCGGCGAGGCCTGGTGCACTGCGCTGGCCAAACACTATAAACAGTAAGTGGGGTAGGTATGCGCATACGCGCACTGGTCGCTGTCGTTGGTCTGCTGCTGACAGCGGTGACTGTTGACGCTCTGGCCGTCACTCAAGTCAAGAGCATGCGCCTGTGGCGTGCGCCGGACAACACGCGGCTGGTCTTCGACCTGTCTGGCCCCGTGCAGCATAGCGTCTTCACCCTCAGCGCACCGGATCGCCTGGTCATCGACATCAATGGTGCGACCCTGGCCGCGCCGCTGAGCGTCTCTACTTCGAACACGCCGATCAGCAGCGTGCGCTCCGCCCAGCGCACGCCGACCGACCTGCGCGTGGTGGTCGACCTGAAAAAGTCGGTCACGCCGAAAAGCTTCACCCTGGCGCCCAATGCCCAATACGGCAACCGCCTGGTGGTCGACCTGTACGACCAGGAAGCCGATGCCATCGCCGCCACGGCACCGGTGGCACCGCCAACGCCGGTGCAAGCCCCGGTTACAACCCCCGCCGTGCCGGTGTCCCCGGCCCAGCCCGCGATCAAGCTGCCACCTGTACCCAGCGGCAAGCGCGATATCGTGGTTGCCATCGACGCCGGCCACGGCGGAGAGGACCCTGGTGCCTCCGGCTCGCGCGGCCAGCACGAGAAAGACATCGTGCTGCAGATCGCCAAGGAGCTGCAGCGCCAGATCAATGGCGAGAAGGGCTACCGCGCCGAGCTGACGCGCACGGGTGACTACTTCATCCCGCTGCGCAAGCGTACCGAGATCGCCCGCAAGAAGGGCGCCGACCTGTTCATCTCGATCCACGCCGATGCCGCACCGTCGCGCGCCGCGTTTGGCGCCTCGGTGTTCGCCCTGTCCGACCGTGGTGCGACTTCCGAGACCGCGCGCTGGCTGGCCGACACGGAAAACCGCTCCGACCTGATCGGGGGGGCAGGCAACGTCAGCCTCGACGACAAGGACCGTATGCTCGCGGGCGTGCTGCTGGACCTGTCGATGACCGCAACGCTCAGTTCCAGCCTCAACGTCGGGCAAAAAGTGCTGGGCAACATGGGCCGGGTCACATCGCTGCACAAGCAGCGTGTCGAGCAGGCGGGCTTCATGGTGCTGAAGTCGCCAGACATCCCGTCGATCCTCGTTGAAACCGGGTTCATTTCCAACAACAATGAAGCCGCCAAACTGGCCACCAGCAGCCATCAGCAGGCCCTGGCTCGCTCGATCCATACCGGTGTGCGCCAATACTTCCAGCAAAACCCGCCGCCTGGCACCTACATCGCCTGGCTGCGCGACAGTGGCAAGATCGCCCAGGGCCCGCGTGAACACACCGTGCGCCCGGGCGAAACCCTGGCGATGCTCGCGGTGCGCTACCAGGTCAGCGTGGCCAGCCTGCGCAGCACCAACAGCCTCAAGACCGATGAGCTGAAGGTCGGCCAGCACCTCGATATCCCTGCCACCACCCTGGCCTCCCAGCAATGAGTGGTGGTTCGCGCATCCAGCTGCTCAGCCCGCGGCTGGCCAACCAGATTGCCGCCGGTGAAGTGGTCGAGCGCCCTGCATCGGTGGCCAAGGAACTGCTGGAGAACAGCCTCGACTCCGGTGCCCGGCGCATCGATGTCGAAGTTGAACAGGGCGGCGTGAAGCTGCTGCGGGTGCGTGACGATGGCAGCGGCATTTCCGCCGACGACCTGCCCTTGGCCCTGGCCCGTCACGCCACCAGCAAGATCCGCGAGCTAGAAGACCTCGAAGGCGTACTGAGCCTGGGCTTCCGGGGGGAGGCGCTGGCCTCGATCAGCTCGGTGGCGCGCCTGACCTTGACCTCGCGTACTGCCAGTGCCGGTGAAGCCTGGCAGGTCGAAACCGAAGGCCGCGACATGACCCCGCGGGTGCAGCCTGCGGCGCATCCGGTGGGTACCTCGGTCGAAGTACGTGACCTGTTCTTCAATACCCCGGCAAGGCGCAAGTTCCTCAAAGCCGAGAAAACCGAATTCGATCACCTGCAGGAAGTCATCCGTCGCCTGGCCCTGGCCCGCTTCGATGTCGGCTTCCACCTGCGGCACAACGGCAAGAGCATCCTCAGCCTGCACGAAGCGCACGACGAAACTGCCCGTGCCAGGCGGGTCGGCGCCATCTGTGGCGCAGGCTTCATGGAGCAGGCGCTGCCGATCGATGTCGAGCGCAACGGCCTGCGGCTGTGGGGCTGGGTCGGCCTGCCGACCTTCTCGCGTAGCCAGGCGGACCTGCAGTATTTCTTCGTCAACGGCCGTGCCGTGCGCGACAAGCTGGTTGCCCACGCGGTGCGCCAGGCCTACCGCGATGTACTGTTCAATGGCCGGCACCCGACCTTTGTGCTGTTCCTTGAACTCGAGCCCAACGGCGTCGACGTCAACGTGCACCCGACCAAGCACGAAGTGCGCTTCCGCGAGGGGCGTTCGGTTCACGATTTCCTCTACGGCACCCTGCACCGTGCCCTGGCCGACGTGCGCCCGGAAGACCAGCTTGCTGCGCCTGCCGCAGCAAGCGAGATCGTCCGCCCGACCGGGCAGCAGGTCGGTGAGTTCGGCCCGCAAGGCGAAATGCGCCTGGCCTCGCCCGTGCTCGAGCAGCCGCAGGCGCCCCAGCATTCGATTTCCAACGGCGGCAGCGGCGCGGGTTACCAGTACCAGTACACCCCGCGCCCGTCTCAGCCGCTGCCGGCGGCCGAATCGCAGGCCGTCTATCGCGAGTTCTACAAGCCGCTGAGCGAGGGCGCCGTGGTACCCGCGTCACTGCCGCAAAGCCAGGGTGATGTTCCTCCACTGGGCTACGCCCTGGCCCAGCTCAAAGGCATCTACATTCTTGCCGAGAACGCCGTCGGCCTAGTGCTGGTAGACATGCACGCCGCTCACGAGCGCATCATGTACGAGCGGCTCAAGGTGGCGATGGCCAGTGAGGGGCTGAGCGGTCAGCCGCTGCTGGTGCCCGAGTCGCTGGCGCTGAGCCAGCGTGAAGCCGATTGCGCCGAAGAGCATGCTCAATGGTTCCAGCGCCTGGGCTTCGAGTTGCAGCGCCTGGGCCCCGAGACCCTGGCGATCCGGCAGATCCCGGCCCTGCTCAAGCAGGCTGAGGCCAACCGCCTGGTGCAGGATGTGCTCGCCGACCTGATGGAATACGGCACCAGCGATCGCATCCAGGCGCACCTCAATGAACTGCTCGGTACCATGGCTTGCCATGGGGCCGTGCGCGCCAACCGGCGGCTGGCCATCCCCGAGATGAACGCCCTGCTGCGCGACATGGAAAACACCGAGCGCAGCGGCCAGTGCAACCATGGCCGACCGACCTGGACCCAGATGGGCCTGGACGACCTGGACAAACTATTCCTGCGCGGTCGATGACATGAGCGGCAAGCCCCCAGCAATATTCCTCATGGGCCCGACGGCGGCCGGCAAGACCGACCTGGCCATCGAGCTGACCAACGTCCTGCCATGCGAGCTGATCAGCGTCGACTCGGCCCTGGTTTACCGGGGCATGGACATCGGTAGCGCCAAACCCTCCAAGGAGGTATTGGCGGCCCACCCTCACCGGTTGATCGACATCCGTGACCCGGCCGAAAGCTACTCGGCTGCGCAATTTCGCGCCGACGCCCTGGAGGCCATGGCCGACATCACCGCGCGCGGCAAGATTCCGCTGCTGGTCGGCGGCACCATGCTGTATTACAAGGCGCTGATCGACGGCCTGGCCGACATGCCGGCGGCTGATGCCGCCGTGCGCGCCGAACTTGAGGCCCAGGCCGAGGCGCTGGGGCTGGCCGAGCTGCACCGGCAGCTGGCTGAAGTAGACCCGGTGTCGGCCGCGCGCATTCACCCCAATGATCCGCAGCGGCTGATCCGCGCGCTGGAAGTCTATCGGGTGAGCGGGGAGAGCATGACAGCCCATCGCCAGCGTCAATTCGCGGAAAGTAGCGGCGCAGACGCAGGCGCTGGCGGGCATTTGCCCTATACTGTCGCGAGTTTGGCGATTGCTCCTACAGATCGTCACATTTTGCATCAGCGAATTGCGTTACGATTTTCGCAAATGCTGGAACAGGGCTTCGTTGACGAGGTCCGATCGCTGCGAGCCAGAAGTGACTTGCACGCCGGGCTGCCGTCTATACGGGCAGTGGGGTATCGGCAGGTCTGGGATTACCTCGATGGCAAGCTGACTGAGAATGAGATGCGAGAACGCGGTATCATTGCCACTCGCCAGCTGGCCAAGCGGCAGTTCACCTGGTTGCGCGGTTGGTCCGACGTGCACTGGCTCGACAGCCTGGCCTGCGACAATCTGTCCCGCACCTTGAAATACCTGGGAACCGTCTCCATATTGAGCTGAGTCCCTGCTGATTGCCGTCTATTCTTCCGAAGGGGCGGCCTAACTTATCGATTTCTTTGATTTTCTACTATTGATCCTTACAGGAGTGCGGCATATGTCAAAAGGGCATTCGCTACAAGACCCTTACTTGAACACCTTGAGAAAAGAAAAGGTCCCGGTTTCGATCTATCTGGTCAACGGGATCAAGCTGCAGGGTTCGATCGAATCGTTCGACCAGTTCGTCGTACTGCTGAAGAACACTGTCAGCCAGATGGTCTACAAACACGCGATTTCGACCGTGGTTCCTGCCCGTCCGGTTCGCCTGCCAAGCCCGTCCGATTCCGAACACGGCGACAGCGAGCCAGGCAACGCCTGATAGGAGCCTGCATTGTTCTTTGAGCGCCACGGTGGTGGTGAGCGGGCATTGCTCGTTCACTTGGAAGGTCAGAACCCTGAGGCGCGCGAAGACCCGCAGGAGTTTCAGGAGCTGGCATTGTCGGCCGGCGCCGACATCGTTTCGCTGGTCACGGTGGCAAGGCATCAGCCTACCGCCAAATACCTGATTGGCAGCGGCAAGGTCGAGGAACTGCGCGACCTGGTCAAAGCCGAACAGGTAGACCTGGTGATTTTCAATCACACCCTCACGCCCAGTCAGGAACGTAACCTCGAACGTGTCTTCGAGTGTCGCGTGCTCGACCGTACCGGGCTGATCCTCGACATCTTCGCCCAACGGGCGCGTACCCATGAAGGCAAGCTGCAGGTCGAACTGGCCCAGCTGGAGCACATGAGCACGCGGCTGGTGCGCGGCTGGACCCACCTTGAGCGTCAGAAGGGTGGTATCGGCATGCGCGGCCCGGGTGAAACTCAGCTGGAAACCGACCGTCGCCTGCTGCGGGTACGCCTGCGTCAGATCAAGTCACGCCTGGAGAAGGTCCGCAGTCAGCGTGAGCAGGCTCGCCGTGGCCGTCGCCGTGCGGATATCCCTTCGGTATCGCTGGTGGGCTACACCAACGCCGGCAAGTCCACGCTGTTCAACGCCTTGACCCAATCCGAGGTCTACGCCGCCGACCAATTGTTCGCCACCCTCGACCCGACCCTGCGCCGGCTCGAGCTCAACGACCTTGGGCCCATCGTGCTGGCCGACACCGTAGGCTTCATTCGCCACCTGCCGCACAAGCTGGTCGAGGCATTTCGGGCTACGCTCGAAGAGTCGAGCAACTCCGACCTGCTGTTGCATGTGATCGACGCCCATGAGCCCGAGCGCATGGAGCAGATCGAGCAGGTGCTGGCAGTATTGACCGAGATCGGTGCAGAAGGCTTGCCGATCCTTGAGGTCTATAACAAACTCGACCTGCTCGAAGATGTCGAACCGCAGATCCAGCGCAACGCCGACGGCAAGCCGGAGCGGGTCTGGGTATCGGCACGAGATGGACGTGGCCTGGAGCTGGTCGGTCAGGCGATTGCCGAGTTGCTGGGGGATGATCTGTTTGTCGGTACCCTGTGCCTGGAGCAGCGTTTTGCCCGCTTGCGCGCGCAATTCTTTGCCCTGGGTGCCGTGCAGAGTGAAGCGCATGACGAAGAAGGGCGCAGCCTGCTGAGTGTGCGACTGCCCATGGTCGAATTGAATCGCCTGGTCAGCCGCGAAGGCATGGAGCCGCAAGTGTTTGTCGAGCAACACACTTTGCAATAAATGCCCGCCGAGGTCGTCGGGCAGCAGTGGCAGGCATTCTGTAGCATTGGACGGCGCGCCGTGGGCGCGTCTTTGCTTTATCAGATGGAGAGCGCTATGGCTTGGAACGAGCCGGGTGGCAACTCGAACAATCAGGATCCCTGGGGCGGTCGCCGTGGCGGCGGCGGTGGTGGTGGCGATAAAAAAGGCCCGCCGGATCTGGACGAGGCCTTCCGCAAACTGCAGGACAGCCTGAACGGCATGTTCGGCAGCAAGAAACGTGGCGGCGGTGACCGCAATGTCGGCAAGGGCGGTGGCTACGGCCTGCTGGGCATCGGCCTGGCGGTACTGGCTGCCATCTGGCTGTACAGCGCCGTGTACGTGGTCGACGAGCAGGAGCAGGCTGTGGTGCTGCGCTTCGGCAAGTACTATGAGACGGTCGGTCCTGGCCTGAACATCTACTTCCCGCCAATCGATCGCAAGTACATGGAAAACGTCACGCGTGAGCGTGCCTACACCAAGCAGGGCCAGATGCTCACCGAAGACGAGAACATCGTCGAAGTGCCACTGACCGTTCAGTACAAGATCAGCAACCTGCAGGACTTCGTGCTCAACGTCGACCAGCCGGAAGTCAGCCTGCAACATGCGACCGACAGCGCCCTGCGCCACGTGGTGGGTTCCACCTCGATGGACCAGGTGTTGACCGAAGGCCGTGAGCAGATGGCTGTGGACATCCGCGAACGCCTGCAGCGCTTCCTCGACAACTACCGTACCGGCATCACCGTCACCCAGGTCAACGTACAGAGCGCGGCAGCCCCGCGTGAAGTGCAGGAAGCCTTCGACGACGTGATCCGTGCCCGCGAAGACGAGCAGCGTGCCCGCAACCAGGCCGAGTCCTACGCCAATGGCGTGGTGCCGGAAGCCCGTGGTCAGGCCCAGCGCATCATCGAGGACGCCAACGGTTACCGCGACGAAGTCATTGCCCGCGCCAAGGGTGAGGCGGACCGCTTCACCAAGCTGGTCGCCGAGTACCGCAAGGCACCTGACGTGACACGTCAGCGCCTGTACCTGGAGACCATGCAGGCGGTTTACAGCAATACCAGCAAAGTCATGGTGGCAACCAAGGACGGGCAGAACAACCTGCTCTACCTGCCACTGGACAAGATGGTCGAAGGCAGCCGCAACACTTCGGCACCGGCCAGCAGCGTGTCGCCATCGGCCAACGATGCAGCCGCACGCGCGGCGCAGGACCTGCAACAGCAACAGCAGCAGTTGCGTACTAGGGAGAGCCGCTGATGAGCAATAAATCGCTGATCGCCCTGATCGCCGCTGTCGTGCTGGGCGTCGTGGCCTGGAACAGCTTCTACATCGTGGCCCAGACCGAACGCGCGGTACTGCTGCAATTCGGCCGTGTGGTCCAGGCGGATGTTCAGCCAGGCCTGCATGTGAAGGTTCCGTATGTGAACCAGGTACGCAAGTTCGACGCCCGCCTGATGACCCTCGACGCCCCGACCCAGCGGTTCCTGACCCTGGAGAAAAAGGCCGTGATGGTCGACGCCTACGCCAAGTGGCGCGTCAAGGATGCCGAGCGTTTCTACACGGCTACCTCCGGCATGAAGCAGATCGCCGACGAGCGTCTGTCGCGTCGCCTGGAAAGTGGCCTGCGTGACCAGTTCGGTAAACGTACCCTGCACGAAGTGGTGTCCGGTGAGCGTGACGCGTTGATGGCTGACATCACCGCTTCGCTGAACCGCATGGCCAACAAGGAGCTGGGTATCGAAGTGGTCGACGTTCGCGTCAAGGCCATCGACCTGCCGAAGGAAGTCAACCGCAGCGTGTTCGACCGCATGAGCACCGAGCGTGAGCGTGAAGCCCGCGAGCATCGCGCCAAGGGTAACGAACTGGCCGAGGGTATCCGTGCCGATGCCGACCGTCAGCGTCGCGTACTGCTGGCCGAAGCCTATCGTGAAGCTGAAGAAACCCGTGGTGATGGCGACGCACAGTCGGCGTCCATCTATGCCAAGGCCTACACCCAGGACGCCGATTTCTATGCGTTCTACCGTAGCCTGCAGGCATACCGCGAAAGCTTCTCCAGCAAGAGCGACGTGCTGGTCCTGGATCCGAAGAACGAGTTCTTCCGCTTCCTGGACAAGAGCAAGCCCTGATGCCCTGACGAGGGATTACCCCGCCTGGCAGCTAAAATTCCAGGCGGGGTGCATCCTGAATCAAAAGGGGTGTATGATGCGGCAGCCGGGAAATTTCCCGGCTTTTTTGCGTCTGCATGGTTGATTGGCAAACGGCCAGTTGACGGTTTGGTCAGATCGCAAGGCAATTCGAGGGTATTGGGTACGGTGGCTGCGCTGGGATCAGTGCTGCCCGCTGCTGTGCGCCGATGCCTGCTTCACTGACGGCTCGCCTGCTGGCAAGCCGCCCGGACCAGAGGGGAAATGGCGTAATGGCAACGGTAGACCGCTGGCTGCTGCCAGATGGCATCGAGGAAGTACTGCCACCTGAGGCTGCGCGCATCGAGATCGCGCGCCGCCAGGTGTTGGACCTGTTCCAGAGTTGGGGCTACGAGCTGGTCGTCACCCCGCATATCGAGTACCTGGAGTCGCTGCTCACCGGCGCCGGCCAGGACCTGGATCAGCGCACCTTCAAGGTGGTCGACCCGCAGTCCGGTCGCCTGATGGGCTTCCGCGCCGACTTCACCCCGCAGGTGGCGCGCATCGACGCCCACACCCTGCGCCGCGAAGGCCCGAGCCGCCTGTGCTACGCCGGCAGCGTGCTGCATGCCCAGCCGCGTGCACTGTCCACCTCGCGCAGCCCGATCCAGCTGGGTGCCGAGCTGTATGGCGATGCCAGCCCCACCAGCGATGTCGAAGTCATCAGCCTGATGCTCGCGACGCTGCAATTGACCGATGTTGCCGATGTGCACATGGACCTCGGCCATGTCGGTATCTACCGCGGCCTGGCGCGCGCCGCCGGCCTGTCGGGTGCGGTCGAGCAACAGCTGTTCGACGCCCTGCAGCGCAAGTCGGTGGATGAAGTGCAGGCGCTGACCGCCGACCTGCCGAAAGACCTGGGCAACATGCTGCGCGCCCTGGTCGAGCTGTGCGGTGGCCGTGAAGTGCTGGCCGAAGCCCGTGTGCGCCTGGGCCGTGCCCCGGCCAGCGTGCTGGCGGCGCTGGACGACCTGCTGGCGATCGCCGATCGCCTGGCGTCGCGCTACCCGGACCTGCCGCTGTATTTCGACCTCGGCGAGCTGCGCGGCTACAACTACCACACCGGTGTGGTGTTTGCCGTGTTCGTTCCCGGCGAAGGTCAGTCGATCGCCCAAGGTGGTCGCTACGACGACATCGGTGCAGATTTCGGCCGGGCTCGCCCGGCCACCGGTTTCTCCACGGATTTGAAGACCCTGGTCACACTGGGGCGAGCGGAGGTCGTATTGCCAACTGGCGGCATCTGGATGCCCGACAGTGGTGACGCGGCCCTCTGGCAGCAGGTCTGCCAGTTGCGCAACGAGGGCCAGCGTGTGGTCCAGGCTCTGCCTGGCCAGCCGTTGAGTGCTGCTCTCGAGGCGGATTGTGATCGGCAATTGATTCAGCAAGACGGGCGCTGGCAGGTTCTGCCGCTGACCCATTGAGTTTCTGCGTCGGCAGTAGGCCGGCAACCAAGTTTGCGTGAATGAGGACCAATGTAATGGGTAAGAATGTCGTCGTCCTGGGCACCCAGTGGGGTGATGAGGGCAAAGGCAAGATCGTTGATCTGCTGACCGAACATGCTGCCGCCGTAGTGCGCTACCAGGGTGGCCACAACGCGGGTCACACCCTGGTGATCAACGGTGAAAAAACCGTTCTGCACCTGATTCCGTCCGGCATCCTGCGTGAAGGCGTTCAGTGCCTGATCGGCAACGGCGTGGTCGTTGCTCCAGATGCCCTGATGCGTGAAATCACCAAGCTGGAAGAGAAGGGCGTACCGGTGCGCGAGCGCCTGCGCATCAGCCCGGCTGCGCCGCTGATCCTGTCGTACCACGTGGCCCTGGACCAGGCCCGCGAGAAAGCCCGTGGCGAAGCCAAGATCGGCACCACTGGCCGTGGTATCGGCCCCGCGTACGAAGACAAAGTCGCCCGCCGTGGCCTGCGTATCGGTGATCTGTTCCACCGTGAGCGCTTCGCCGCCAAACTGGGTGAGCTGCTGGATTACCACAACTTCCAGCTGGTGAACTACTACAAAGAGCCGGCCATCGACTTCCAGAAGACCCTGGACGAGTGCATGGAATACGCCGAGCTGCTCAAGCCGATGATGCTCGACGTCACCGCCGAGCTGCACAACCTGCGTCGCGCTGGCAAGGACATCATGTTCGAAGGCGCCCAAGGCTCGCTTCTGGACATCGACCACGGTACCTACCCGTACGTCACCAGCTCCAACACCACTGCTGGCGGTATCTCCACCGGTTCCGGCGTTGGCCCGATGTACCTGGACTACATCCTCGGTATCACCAAGGCCTACACCACTCGCGTGGGTTCCGGTCCATTCCCGACCGAACTGTTCGACGAGACCGGTGCTGGCCTGGCCAAGCGTGGCCACGAGTTCGGTTCCACCACGGGCCGTGCCCGTCGTTGCGGCTGGTTCGATGCCGTCATCCTGCGTCGCGCCATCGACGTCAACAGCATCTCGGGCATCTGCCTGACCAAGCTGGACGTGCTGGACGGCATGGAAACCATCAACATCTGTGTTGGCTACAAGGACGCAAACGGCGCGGTCAATGACGCACCGTCCGACGCCGACAGCTACATCGGCCTGGAGCCGGTGTACGAAACGATGCCGGGCTGGAGCGAGTCGACCGTGGGCGCCAAGTCCCTGGACGCCTTGCCAGCTGCTGCTCGCGCTTACATCAAGCGCATCGAGGAGCTGGTTGGCGCGCCGATCGACATCATCTCGACCGGCCCGGACCGCAACGAGACCATCGTGCTGCGTCACCCGTTCGCCTGATCTGCCCTCCAGGCTGATCTGACGCCGCGCTCCTGAAAGGGGGCGCGGCGTTTTTGTCTGTGCAGTTTGCCAAGCCAGCATTGCTGGATCTTGGCGTTTATACCTGCTGTGCCCGGCACAACCCTTGCTGTAAGAAGTTTCTGTAGATGCCATCAAAATAGTGGCGCCAGAAAGCACGAGGGTTTCACCGTGTCTGCCATCCTCTCACTGTTACGAAGCCGCCTGTTGCGGCCTGTGTTTGTTGCCTTGGGTATCGCCCTTTTGGTGCAGGTACTGGTTGCGGTTGCGCTGACCCGAAGCACGGTCACTGCCCTTGAGGCCGACCTCGGCGAGCGCCTGGGCAGCGACAGCCGCAAGCTTGCCAGCGAGCTTGAGCAAGCTGGGCAGGACGTCCGTTCCGGCCTCGACAGCCTCTCCAGCAGCACCCGCCATCGCCTCAGTGCTGGCCTTTCCGAGCGCCTGCAAAGCGAGCAGCAGCAGCTGCGAGCGACACTGGAAAAGAACCTCAAGGACTCGGCCAACGACATGGCCGAACTGCTGGCCTCGGTCGCGCCCCGGGCGATCTGGGACAACGACGTGCCCGTGCTGTCCGACTTCGCCCGGCGAGCCCAGCGCAACCCCAACGTATTGTTCGTGATCTACGACGACGCCCAGGGCCAGCACTTGACCCGTTACCTGAACCGGCAGAACCCGATCAACCAGGCCCTGATGGAAAAAGGTCAGGGTGAGCGGGCGCTGGACAAGGTGCTGGACGCCGCTCGCCGCGACCCGTCGGTGTATTTCGTCGAGGCTTCGATCAACCCCAATGGCGCGGAAATCGGCAAAGTATTGATGGGCGTTTCCACCGCCGGTGTCGATCAGGAGCTCAAGGCGCTGGATCAGCGCTTCAATGCTTTGATCGCCAGCGGCGAACAACTGGTGGGTGACAGCCTTGGCGCCGCGGCAGCGGACAGCGGCAAGGCGCTGCGTGAACGGCTGGAAACTGCACAGGCCAGCGCCACCGCCATGCAGGCCAACACCGCGCAAACCGTGCGCGATGCTGCCGCAGAGCTGCGCTGGCGCATCGGCCTGGGCCTTGTGCTGGTCGGCCTGGGCGTGTTGCTGGTGGTGGCCGTGGTATTGGGCCGTCGGGTGCTCAGCAAGTTGCGCCTGCTGATTGCTGCGCTCAACGACCTGGCTGCCGGTGAAGGCGACCTGACCAAGCGCGTCAACCTGGACAGCCGCGACGAGATTGGCGACATGGCCTCGGCGGTCAACCGGTTCGTCGACAAGCTGCAGCCGATTGTCCGCGAGGCGGGCGAAGTGGCGCAGCGTACCGGTGTCGAAATCGGCACCATGACACAGCGCAATGCCGGCGCCGATGCCGCTGCAGCACTGCAGCGCGATGAAGTGGCGGCCAGCCTGCGCGACCTGTCGAGCATGGCTGATGAGGCCCAGGCCGAAAGCCATGCCATGCAGGCGGCACTGCAGCAGGTGGTCGACATCCGTCAGGCCACCGATGAAAACAGCCGGGCTTCAACGCAACTGGCCGGCATGATCGAGAACCTCGCCGGCCAGGTCGAAACTGGCTCCCAGGTGATCGAGCGTCTGGCCCGGCAGAGCGAGCAGATCGAGGTGGTGCTGACCGTGATCCACGGTATCGCCGAACAGACCAACCTGCTGGCGCTCAACGCCGCCATCGAGGCGGCGCGTGCTGGCGAAACCGGCCGTGGTTTTGCCGTGGTGGCTGACGAGGTGCGGGCGCTGGCGAGCAAGACGCAAAGCTCGACCGGTGATATCCAGGCGCATATCGCGGCGCTGCAGAAAGGCGCCAAGGAGGCGGTGGCCACCATCGGCCAGGCGGGTCTGAAGGCCAGTGAAGGGCTTTCGGTACTGCGCGATAACGAGCGCCGGCAGCAGTCTGTGCAGGCCGCGGTGGAGCAGGTGCATGCGGCAATCGGCCTGGCTACCCGGGCAGCCGAGCAGCAGGCGCAGGGGGCGCAGGCGGTGCGCGGGCGGGTGGAGACCATCCATGCCCAGGCCGAGCGCTCTGCCGAGGTGGTGATGCAGACCACGGCCAGCAGCAAGGTGCTGGATGACCTGGCGGCGCAATTGCGGGCGAGCTTGGGGCAGTTCAGGGCTTGATCGTGATGCGGGCAGGGCTGGCCGCTCGCACAGCGGGTGTGGGAGCGGTTTAGCCCGGCAAGAGTGTCACGCCTTGTTCAGGTACATGCGCGTAGTCAAGAGATACACCGGCAACCCCGACACCACGATCAACAACGCCGCATACGGCGCCGCTGCGGCGAACTCGACGTTGGCGGTATGCGCCCAGACCTCGGTGGCCAGGGTGGTCATGCCGGTCGGGCTGAGCAGCAGGGTGGCGGTCAGCTCCTTCATGGCGTCCAGGAACACCAAGGCGAAGGCAGCGGCCAGGGCCGGGAAGATGATCGGCAGGGTCACCCGGCAGAACGCCGCAAAGCTGCTGGCACCCAGTGTGCGGGCGGCTTCTTCGAGGGTCGGCGAAGCCTTGTTCAGCGCCGTGCGCACCGGCGCCTGGGCCAGTGGCAGGAACAGCAGCGCGTAGGCCAGCAGCAACAGGGCGGTGGTCTGGTACAGGGCTGGCACGTAGTGCAATGCGAACACCACCAGCGTCAGTGCGATCACCAGGCCGGGCAGGGCATGCAGCAGGTACGGCAGGCGCTCGGCCCAGATCGCCAGGCGGCCTTTATAGCGCACCACCAGGAAGCTCACCGGCAGCGCCAGCAGCACGCAGAAGCCCGCGCCGCCCAGTGATACCGACAGCGAGGTGAGCAGTGCCTTGCTGATCGCCGCCACTGGGAATGCCGCCGAAGACCCTACGCTTAGCCAGTAGCCGAGCATGGCCAGTGGAGTGCCGCTGCCGAGAATTGCCAGGCCTAGGCAAAATAACTGTGCCAGCGGCATCCAGGCACCGAGGCGTACCGGCTGCGCACGGCGCGCCACGCCCTGGCCAATGCGCACATGGCGGGCTTTGCCGCGCACCTTCAGTTCCAGCCAGAGCATCGCCAGGCACAGCGCCAGCAGTACCGCCGACAGCATGGCGGCATTGGCGTTGCTGAACTCCAGCTCGAACTGCTGGTAGATGGCCGTGGTGAAGGTCTGCAGGCCGAGAATCGACAGGGCGCCGAACTCCACCAGCATGTGCAGGGCAATCAGCAGTGCGCCGCCGAGCATCGACGGCCACAGCAGCGGCAGGGTGACCTTGGTGAATACGCCCCAGCGGCTGCAGCCCAGCGTGCGCGCCGACTCTTCTAGCGAAGTGTCGAGGTTGCGCAGGGTGGCGGCCACCGGCAGGAAGATCAGCGGGTACTTGGAGAGGGCCATGACCAGGATCGCCCCGCCCAGGCCTTCGAAGTCCGAGCTCAGCGACACCCAGGTGAAGCTGCTGACAAACGACGGCACGGCAAAGGGCAGGCACAGCACCACGCCCCACAGGCGGCGGCCTGGGAGATTGCTGCGTTCCAGCAGCCAGGCCAACGCCAAGCCGACTACCATGCAGGCCGCCGTCACCCCGACCATCAGCATCAGGGTGTTGCGCATCAGGCCCCAGACGAACGGGCGCCAAAGCAGGTGCAAGGCTTCACGCCAGCCGGCCTCCCAGGCTTTCATGGCAACGTACAGCAGCGGCAGCAGGCTCATCGCCACCAGGAACAGCACAGGCAGCACCACCCAGATGGAGGGGCGCTTGCGGCGCGGTACGAAGCGTACCGGCACCGGCTCGGACAGGGCGGCGGTCATCAGAGCAAACCGACCTCGCGTTCAAGCTCCAGCGCTTCTTCGGCATTGCCCAGGTCGGCTGGTGAGATTTTCGGCGGGCGCAGCTCTTCGAAGGGTTTCAGGCCGCGGTCGGAGACCATGCCCTTGTGCAGCGGGTACTCGGCGGTGGTCTGGGTGATCACGCGCTGGCCTTCTTCGCTGGCCATCCAGTTAAGCAGGGCCTGCGCTTCCTTTGGATGCTTGCTGGCCTTGACCGCCGCGGCGCCGGAGATGGTCACCAGGCCGCCGGCATCGCCATCGGCCAGGTAGTACAGCTTGGAATCCAGCTTGCCGCGCTCACGCTCCAGGGCGTACCAGTAGTAGTTGTTCACCAGCACGGCAGCAACTTCGCCTTTTTCCACGGCCTTCAGTGCGACCATATTGTTGGTGTAGGTCTTGCCGAAGGCTTTCAGGCCGGTCAGCCACTCTTCGGCAGCATCACGCCCGTGCATCTTGAGGATGGCCACGGCCTGTTCCTGGAACGCTCCGCTGGTCGGCACGAAGCCGACCTTGCCGTCCCACTCGGGGTTGGCGAAGTCCATGACCGATTGCGGCAGGTCTTTTTCGTCGATCTTCTTCGGGTTGAATACCACCACGCGGGTGCGCGCCGTGACGCCCATCCAGGTGCCGTTGGCGGCAACGTATTCCTTGGGCAGCATGTTCAGCGTGGCGTCGTCGATTTTCGCCAGCAGGCCCAGCTCACCCAGGTTGTTCAGCGGCGGCGATTCTTCGGTATAGATGATGTCGGCAGGCGAGCGCTCGCCTTCCTCGATGATCTGGCTGGCCAGCTGGTTGCTGCTGCCTTTGCGGATATTGATATGGATACCGGTCTTGGCCTCGTAGGCCTTGGCGATGGCTTCGCCGATTTCCTTGTGCTGACCGTTATACATGGTCAGGCTGACCGGGTCGTCTGCCATGGCGGCCGGAGCGCCAATCACCAGGCTCAGAACAGCGGCGGCCAGGGTGCGCATCAGCGGTTGCGGACGGATCGTCATGCGGGTACTTCCTCGCTTACGGCTACATATTTGGAAACAATGGTAAACGAAATCGTTTCTCAAGTGGCCGAGTGACGAGAAATTCATGGTCAGACCATTGTCGATTGGCCGCCATGCAGGGGAGGGCGATACAGAATCGCAGGCAAGAAAAAACCCACTAGCAAGCTAGTGGGTTTTTATATGGTGCCCAGGAGAAGACTCGAACTTCCACGACCTTGCGGTCACTGATACCTGAAACCAGCGCGTCTACCAATTCCGCCACCTGGGCAAAGCTTTACATCGTCTGATGAAGGCGACTATCGTTCGCTTTCACACAGTAGTAACAGATCCTTGGTCATCTGTTACTTGAAATACTTGGTGCCCAGGAGAAGACTCGAACTTCCACGACCTTGCGGTCACTGATACCTGAAACCAGCGCGTCTACCAATTCCGCCACCTGGGCACACATTCGAGATTACAAGATGCTTTACAGCGCCGTTCATCTCTACTACAACTTCGGGGTTGTCCGTCGTTGTGGTGCGCACTATACGGACGCTCCCGAGGGCTGTAAAGCCCCCAATCAAAAAAAATTTCAAAAAATTCAACTTGTTGATTCCACACGCCTATTGCCGTTCGCCGGACGTGCTGCTGGGGCTGTCCAAGCCTGCCATTTCCGGTTTCAATAGGCCTATGCCAGAATTCATATCTATATACCCCAAGGTGAACCCCTTCTGATGGCCGATTGGCAATCCCTCGATCCCGAGGCCGCTCGCGAAGCGGAAAAATACGACAACCCTATCCCCAGCCGTGAGCTGATCCTCCAGCGCCTCGCCGACCGTGGCGAACCGGCCGCGCGTGAGGAGCTGGCGGCCGAGTTCGGTCTTTATGAAGAAGACCAGATCGAAGCCTTGCGTCGTCGCCTGCGTGCCATGGAGCGTGACGGCCAGCTTATTTATACCCGGCGCGGCACCTATGCCCCGGTAGATAAGCTGGACCTGATCTGTGGCCGCGTCTCCGGGCACCGCGACGGCTTCGGTTTCCTTATTCCCGACGACGGCAGCGATGACCTGTTCCTCAGCCCATCGCAGATGCGCCTGGTGTTCGACGGTGACCGCGCCCTGGCGCGGGTGTCCGGTACCGACCGCCGTGGCCGTCGTGAAGGCGTGCTGGTCGAAGTCATCTCCCGCGCCCACGAAAGCATTGTCGGCCGCTACTTCGAAGAAGGCGGCATCGGCTACGTGACGCCGGACAACCCGAAGATCCAGCAGGAAGTGCTGGTGACTGCGGGCCGCAACGGCGGCGCCAAGATCGGCCAGTTTGTTGAGATCAAGATCACCCACTGGCCCACCCCGCGCTTCCAGCCGCAGGGTGATGTGGTCGAGGTGATCGGCAACTACATGGCGCCGGGCATGGAAATCGATGTCGCCCTGCGCAGCTATGATATTCCGCACGTCTGGCCGCAGGACGTGATCAAGGAAGCGCGCAAGTTCCGCTCCGAAGTCGAAGAGAAGGACAAGGAGAAGCGCGTCGACCTGCGCCACCTGCCGTTCGTCACCATCGACGGCGAGGATGCTCGCGACTTCGACGACGCTGTCTATTGCGAACCGCTGGGCAAGCTGCGCATGTTCTCGGGCGGCTGGCGCCTCTACGTGGCCATCGCCGACGTGTCCAGCTATGTGCGCCTGGGTTCGGCCCTGGACGTGGAAGCCCAGCAGCGCGGTAACTCGGTGTACTTCCCCGAGCGCGTTGTGCCGATGCTCCCCGAGGAGCTGTCCAATGGCCTGTGCTCGCTGAACCCACACGTCGATCGCCTGGCCATGGTCTGCGAAATGACCATGAACAAAGCCGGCCAGATGGTCGACTACCAGTTCTACGAAGGGGTGATCCACTCCCACGCGCGCCTGACCTACAACAAGGTCAGCAGCATGCTAGAGCACTCTCGCACCCGCGAAGGCAAGGCGCTGCGCGAGGAGTACAAGGAAGTCCTGCCGGACCTGAAGAACCTGTACAACCTGTACAAGGTGCTGGTCGAAGCCCGTCACGCCCGTGGCGCGATCGACTTCGAAACGCAGGAAACCCGCATCATTTTCGGTGATCAGCGCAAGATCGCGGAAATTCGCCCGACCGTGCGTAACGATGCCCACAAGCTGATCGAGGAATGCATGCTGGCGGCCAACGTCGCCACCGCCGAGTTCCTGCACAAGCACGGTGTGCCGGCGCTGTACCGTGTGCACGACGGCCCGCCACCGGAGCGCCTGGAAAAGCTGCGTGCTTTCCTTGGCGAGCTGGGCCTCAGCCTGCACAAGGGCAAGGACCCTTCTCCGAAGGACTACCAGGCGCTGCTGGCGAGCATTGCCGGGCGCCCGGACTTCCACCTGATCCAGACCGTGATGCTGCGCTCGCTGAGCCAGGCGGTGTACAGCACCGACAACAACGGCCACTTCGGCTTGAACTACGAGGCGTACACCCACTTCACCTCGCCGATCCGCCGTTACCCGGACCTGCTGGTGCACCGCGCCATCCGCAGCATCATCCGGTCCAAGGTCGATACCCCGCACGTCAAGCGCGCCGGCGCCATGAGCATCCCCAAGGCGCGTATCTACCCGTACGACGTCAACACCCTCGACCAGCTCGGCGAGCAGTGCTCGATGACCGAGCGCCGTGCCGACGAAGCCACCCGTGACGTGGTCAACTGGCTCAAGTGCGAGTTCATGAAGGACCGCGTGGGCGAAACCTTCCCGGGTGTGATCACCGCGGTCACCGGCTTCGGGCTGTTCGTCGAGCTGACCGACATCTATGTCGAAGGCCTGGTGCACGTCAGTGCGCTGCCGGGTGACTACTACCACTTCGATCCGGTGCATCACCGCTTGTCGGGTGAGCGTACCGGGCGCAGTTTCCGCCTGGGCGACACCATCGAGGTGAAGGTCATGCGTGTCGACCTGGACGAGCGCAAGATCGATTTCGAGGTGTCCGAGCAGCAGCTCGCCGCCCCGATTGGTCGCAAGGGCCGTGGCGCCGCACCGGCTGCCGAAAAAGCCGAGCAGCAACCGGTGACGGAGGCCAAGGCCACGCCGAAGCCGCGCAGCCGCAAGGGCGAAACCGCCGAAGCGTACTTCCCGAAAGACGCCGTGCAGCGTAACGCCGAAGTGCGCAAAAGCCGCGAAATGAAGAAGGCGCTGATGACCGACGCCCGCAAGGGTGGCAGCACCAGCAGCAAGTCGGACAAGGGCAGCAAGCCTGCCAGCGGCAAACCGACCAAGCACCGTAAAGGCCCGCCGAAGTCCGGCGCGCCACGCAAGAGCAAGAACAAGTCATGAGTCAGCTGGAAAAGATCTACGGCGTGCACGCCGTGCAGGCGCTGCTGCAGCACCATCCTAAGCGGGTCAAGCAGATCTGGCTGTCGGAAGGGCGCAGCGAGCCACGCATCCAGGCGTTGCTGGCACTGGCCGCGGAAAACCGCGTGCAAGTAGGCCAGGCCGAGCGCCGTGAGCTGGATGCCTGGGTCGAGGGCGTGCACCAGGGCGTGGTGGCCGAGGTCAGCCCGAGCCAGGTGTGGGGTGAGTTGATGCTCGAGGAATTGCTCGAGCGCACCGAGACGCCGCCGCTGATTTTGGTATTGGACGGTGTCACCGACCCGCACAACCTCGGCGCCTGCCTGCGTACCGCCGATGCGGCCGGTGCCACGGCGGTGGTGGTGCCCAAGGACAAGTCGGCGACCCTGACGCCGGTGGTGCGCAAGGTGGCCTGCGGTGCCGCGGAAGTGATCCCGCTGGTGGCCGTGACTAACCTCGCCCGCACCCTGGAAAAACTCCAGCAGCGTGGGCTGTGGGTGGTCGGCACGGCCGGTGAGGCCGAGCAGGAAATCTACCAGCAGGACCTGACCGGGCCACTGGTGATGATCATGGGCGCGGAAGGCAAGGGCATGCGCCGGCTGACCCGCGAGCATTGCGATTTCCTGGTGAAGTTGCCGATGTCGGGTAGCGTCAGCAGTCTGAACGTTTCGGTGGCGACCGGCGTTTGCCTGTTCGAGGCTGTGCGCCAGCGTCAGGCCAAGCGCTGACTTTTCGCCTGCACAGGCCCCATCGCTGGCAAGCCGGCTCCCACAAGTACCCTGCAGCCTTTCACGGATAGTGGTTAACCTGTGGGAGCCGGCTTGCCGGCGATGGGGCAGGAGCAGATATTAAAGTGTTTCTGGCTGTTCAAATAATCGCCAATCACCTTGCTTGTCCGCCCCGCCTTCTCTACAATTGCGCCCCTTGCCGAGCTGGCAGGCGCTTATGTGCCTCCCCTCCATGGCAAGACATACAGTGTCATTCACTCCTTGTCTGACCAGCATCCTGGCAGACTACTAACCCGTAAGGAGCATTCATGCGTCATTACGAAATCATCTTTCTGGTTCACCCGGACCAGAGCGAGCAAGTCGGCGGCATGGTTGAGCGTTACACCAAGCTGATCGAAGAAGATGGTGGCAAAATCCACCGCCTGGAAGACTGGGGCCGTCGTCAACTGGCCTACGCAATCAACAATGTTCACAAGGCTCACTACGTGATGCTGAACGTTGAGTGCACCGGCAAGGCCCTGGCCGAGCTGGAAGACAACTTCCGCTACAACGATGCCGTGATCCGTAACCTGGTCATCCGTCGCGACGAAGCCGTAACCGGTCAGTCCGAGATGCTCAAGGCAGAAGAGAACCGCAGCGAGCGCCGTGAGCGTCGTGAGCGTCCTGAGCATTCTGACTCCGCCGAAGGCGATGACAGCAATGACAGCGACTCCAGCGATAACGCTGACGAGTAATCCACGGACCTTTTGAGGAGCCTATTACATGGCACGTTTCTTCCGTCGTCGTAAATTCTGCCGCTTCACTGCTGAAGACGTGAAAGAGATCGACTTCAAAGATCTCAACACCCTGAAAGCTTACGTATCCGAAACCGGCAAGATCGTTCCAAGCCGTATCACCGGTACCAAAGCTCGTTATCAGCGTCAGCTGGCTACCGCTATCAAGCGCGCCCGCTTCCTGGCCCTGCTGCCCTACACCGACAGCCACGGCCGCTGAGACCGGGTCGTCGACAAGAAGTAAGGGATAAGCATGCGAGCGTTGGCTGATTTCATCATGCGCGGTCGTGTGCAGGCCACCCTGGTGGTGGTCGTGAGTGCGGTATTACCGCTGCTGTTCTGGTTGAGTGCCGCTGCCGGCAGCCTTGTGCTGCTGCGGCGCGGGTTCAAGGACGCTTCACTGATCATCGCCATCGGCCTTGTGCCAGCGCTGGTGATCTGGAGCTTCGGCGATCCGAGTACCTTGCTGGTGCTCTTGGGGACGCTGGGGCTGGCCGCCTTGCTGCGTGCCGGGCATTCCTGGAGCCGGGTGTTGTTGTCCAGCGTTGTGTTGGGGTTGGTCTACAGCCTCATCCTGGACACGGTGCTGCGCGAAACCTTCGAGGTGTTGGCCAAGGCGCTTTCCGAAGCGCTGCCGCAAGTCGAAGGCAAGCCAGTCATTCCCGGTGAGCTGATCGGCCCTGTGCTGGTCGCTTCCACAGCGGTGATGCTGCAGTTGTTCAGCGTGCTGGCTTTGATGCTGGCGCGTTATTGGCAAGCAGCGTTGTACAACCCTGGAGGCTTCGGTCGCGAATTCCGCGCCCTGAAGTTGCCGCGGGCAGTCATGCTGGCTCTGGTTGCCGCGATGGTGTTGGGCCCGTTCATCGGCCCGCAGTTCATCGTCCTGGCTTCCGCGTCCAGCCTGGTGCTCGTTCTGGCCGGCATCGCCTTGATGCATGGGCTGGTGGCACAAGGGCGACTGGCCGGTTTCTGGCTGGTCGGCATGTACGTGACGCTGCCGCTGATAATGCAGCTGATTTATCCGTTGCTCGTGGTCCTGGCCATTGTCGACAGCCTGATTGATTTTCGCGGTCGCAAATCCCCTCAGGGGGATGATTCCGCGAACGGTGAAGGTTAAAAGTTAAGAGGTTTTACCAAATGGAACTGATCCTGCTGGAAAAAGTCGCTAACCTGGGCAACCTGGGCGACAAAGTTAAAGTTAAGGCTGGTTACGGCCGTAACTTCCTGCTGCCATTCGGCAAGGCCACCGTTGCCAACGCCGCCAACCTGGCTGCGTTCGAAGAGCGTCGCGCCGAGCTGGAAAAAGCAGCAGCTGACCGTAAATCGTCGGCTGAAAGCCGCGCTGCCCAACTGGCCGAGCTGGAAGTGACCATCACTGCCACCGCTGGCGACGAAGGCAAGCTGTTCGGTTCGATCGGCACCCACGACATCGCTGACGCCCTGACCGCCTCCGGCGTTGAAGTGGCCAAGGCTGAAGTTCGTCTGCCGAACGGCACCATCCGTCAGGTTGGCGAATACGACGTAGCCGTGCACCTGCACAGCGACGTTGAAGCCACCGTACGTGTGGTCGTCGTAGCTGCCTAAGCTGCGCTGACTGGCTGGCCCCTGGCGGGCATGCCGGTTAACATCGGGCACGGTCCTGTACTTTACAGGCCGTGCCCTTTGTCTTTTTCATCCTCCAGAATTCTGTCGTGGCCATGAACGAGATCACCAACCCCGAACAACTCGACCTGCAAACCGCTGCCCTGAAGGTGCCGCCGCATTCCATCGAGGCCGAACAGGCCGTGCTCGGTGGCCTGATGCTGGACAACAACGCCTGGGAGCGGGTGCTGGATCAGGTATCGGATGGCGATTTCTATCGGCATGACCACCGTCTGATCTTCCGTGCCGTGCACAAGCTGGCCGACGCCAACCAGCCGTTCGACGTCGTCACCCTGCACGAGCAACTGGACAAGGAAGGCCTGTCGACCCAGGTTGGCGGCCTGGCGTACTTGGCGGAACTGGCCAAGAACACGCCGTCGGTGGCCAACATCAAGGCCTACGCCGCGATCATTCGCGAGCGGGCCACGTTGCGCCAGCTGATCAGCATCAGCACCGACATCGCCGACAACGCCTTCAACCCGCAAGGGCGCAACGCCGAAGAGATCCTCGACGACGCCGAGCGGCAGATCTTCCAGATCGCCGAGGCGCGGCCGAAGACCGGCGGCCCGGTTGGCGTCAACGAGCTGTTGACCAAGGCCATCGACCGCATCGACACGCTGTTCAACTCCGACAGCGACATCACCGGTGTTTCCACCGGTTATACCGACCTGGACGAGAAGACCAGCGGCCTGCAGGCTGCCGACCTGATCATCGTCGCCGGCCGTCCGTCGATGGGCAAGACCACCTTCGCCATGAACCTGGTTGAAAACGCCGTGCTGCGTACCGACAAGGCGGTGCTGGTGTTCTCCCTCGAGATGCCAGGCGAATCGCTGATCATGCGTATGCTCTCGTCGCTGGGCCGTATCGACCAGACCAAGGTGCGTTCCGGCCAGCTGGACGACGACGACTGGCCGCGCCTGACCTCGGCGGTCAACCTGCTCAACGACCGCAAGCTGTTCATCGACGATACCGCCGGCATCAGCCCCTCGGAAATGCGCGCCCGTACCCGCCGCCTCGCGCGTGAGCACGGCGAAATCGGCATGATCATGGTCGACTACCTGCAGCTGATGCAGATCCCAGGTTCGGCCGGTGACAACCGCACCAACGAAATTTCCGAGATCTCCCGCTCGCTCAAGGCGCTGGCCAAGGAATTCAACTGCCCGGTCATTGCCCTTTCGCAGCTCAACCGCTCCCTCGAACAGCGGCCGAACAAGCGCCCGGTGAACTCCGACTTGCGTGAATCCGGTGCAATCGAGCAGGACGCCGACGTGATCATGTTCGTCTACCGGGACGAGGTGTACCACCCGGAGACCGAGCACAAGGGCGTTGCCGAGATCATCATCGGCAAGCAGCGTAACGGCCCCATCGGCTTCATTCGCTTGGCGTTCATCGGCAAGTACACCCGCTTCGAGAACCTCGCGCCGGGCATGTACAACTTCGACGACGACGAGTAACGGCTGGCTGAGGCCCCTGATGAATCCGACAACCATCGTCGGATTTGGTCAAAATTTGTGCTATATTCCGCGCCCGCGATTTCCCTGAACACCAAAACCGGTCACTGACATGCAAGCAGCCAAACCACTCTACGACTATCCCAAGTACTGGGCCGAATGCTTCGGGCCAGCACCTTTCCTGCCGATGAGCAGGGAGGAGATGGATCTGCTCGGCTGGGATTCCTGCGACATCATCATCGTGACCGGTGACGCCTACGTCGACCACGCGTCGTTCGGCATGGCCATCATCGGCCGCCTGCTGGAAGCCCAGGGCTTCCGAGTGGGTATCATTGCCCAGCCGAACTGGCAGTCGAAAGACGACTTCATGAAGCTGGGCGAGCCGAACCTGTTCTTCGGTGTCGCGGCGGGCAACATGGACTCGATGATCAACCGCTATACCGCGGACAAAAAAATCCGCTCCGACGACGCCTACACCCCTGGCGGCATGGCCGGCAAACGCCCGGACCGCGCCAGCCTGGTGTATAGCCAGCGCTGCAAGGAAGCCTACAAGCACGTGCCGATCGTGCTCGGTGGCATCGAGGCTTCGCTGCGCCGCATCGCTCACTACGATTACTGGCAGGACAAGGTGCGCCACTCGATCCTGATCGACGCCAGCGCCGACATTCTGCTGTACGGCAACGCCGAGCGGGCGATCGTCGAGGTGGCCCAGCGCCTGTCCCAAGGTGAGAGCATCGAGAAGATCACCGATGTGCGCGGCACCGCGTTCGTGCGTCGTGACACGCCAGAGGGCTGGTACGAGATCGACTCCACCCGCATCGACCGCCCAGGCCGCGTCGACAAGATCATCAACCCCTACGTCAACACCCAGGACACCCAGGCCTGCGCCATCGAGCAGGCCAAGGGCGAGGTGGAAGACCCGAACGAAGCCAAGGTGGTGCAGATTCTCGACAGCCCGGCGGTGACCCGCGAAAAGTCGGTGATTCGCCTGCCATCGTTCGAGAAGGTGCGCAACGACCCAGTGCTCTACGCCCACGCCAACCGCGTGCTGCACCTGGAAACCAACCCGGGTAACGCCCGTGCCCTGGTGCAGAAGCATGGCGAAGTGGATGTGTGGTTCAACCCGCCACCCATCCCCATGACCACCGAAGAGATGGACTACGTGTTCGGCATGCCCTACGCCCGTATTCCGCACCCGGCCTACGGCAAGGAGCGCATCCCGGCCTACGAGATGATCCGCTTCTCGGTGAACATCATGCGTGGCTGCTTCGGCGGCTGCACCTTCTGCTCGATCACCGAGCACGAAGGCCGGATCATCCAGAACCGTTCGCACGAGTCGATCCTGCACGAAATCGAAGAGATGCGTGACAAGGTGCCGGGCTTTACCGGCGTGGTTTCCGACCTGGGCGGCCCGACCGCCAACATGTACCGTATCGCCTGCAAGAGCCACGACATCGAGAAGCACTGCCGCAAGCCGTCGTGCGTGTTCCCGGGCATCTGCGAGAACCTCAACACCGACCACAGCTCGCTCATCGAGCTGTATCGCAAGGCTCGTGCCCTGCCAGGTGTGAAGAAGATCCTGATCGCCTCGGGTCTGCGTTACGACCTGGCGGTGGAATCGCCGGAGTACGTCAAGGAGCTGGTTACCCACCACGTGGGCGGCTACCTCAAGATTGCCCCGGAGCACACCGAGCGTGGCCCGCTGGACAAGATGATGAAGCCGGGTATCGGCACCTACGACCGCTTCAAGCGCATGTTCGAGAAGTTCTCGAAAGAAGCGGGCAAGGAACAGTACCTGATCCCGTACTTCATCGCCGCGCACCCGGGCACCACCGACGAAGACATGATGAACCTGGCCCTGTGGCTGAAGGGAAATGGCTTCCGCGCCGACCAGGTGCAGGCGTTCTACCCATCGCCTATGGCCTCGGCCACGGCGATGTACCATTCGGGCAAGAACCCGCTGCGCAAGGTCACCTACAAGAGCGAAGGCGTGGAGATCGTCAAGAGCGACGAGCAGCGCCGCCTGCACAAGGCGTTCTTGCGCTACCACGACCCGAAAGGCTGGCCAATGCTGCGTGAAGCGTTGGAGCGCATGGGCCGTGCCGACCTGATCGGCCCGGGCAAGCACCAGCTGATCCCGCTGCACCAGCCGCAGACCGACAGCTACCAGAGTGCCCGGCGCAAGAACTCGACCCCGGCCGGCAGCCACAAGGTGGGCAAGGAGCAGAAGATCCTCACCCAGCACACCGGCCTGCCGCCGCGTGCCAGCGATGGCAGCCAGCCGTGGGACAAACGCGAGAAGGCCAAGGCCGAAGCGTTCGCCCGCAACCAGCAGGCAGCCAAGGAGCGCAAGGAAGCAGCCAAAAGCGGCGGCAAGGGTAAGAAGCCGCGTCAGCCCGTCATTCCGCGCTGATATCGGGGGCCGCTTTGCGGCCCATCGCAGGCAAGCCAGCGATGGGCCGCGAAGCGGTTCAGGATGTCGGCCTTCAATCAGGTTGCTGGTCGACCCACTTGGGCAGCACCGGCGCCTCGAACCGCTCCATCCCCTCCAGCAGCGCATCCGCCTGCTGTTCCAGCAGCAACATCGCCCGATGCTGCGGCCGCACGAAGCCTTCTTCGACGATATGGTCGAGGAACCCGCCCAGTTTCTCGTAGAAACCCTTCACATCGAGCAAACCCAGCGGCTTGGCGTGATACCCCAGCTGGCCCCAGGTCCACACCTCAAACAACTCCTCCAGCGTGCCCAGGCCACCCGGCAGGGCGATGAAGGCGTCGCTCAGCTCGGCCATGCGCGCCTTGCGCGCGTGCATGCCGTCCACCACTTCCAGGCGGCTGAGGCCTTTGTGGCCAATTTCGGCATTCATCAGGCTTTGCGGGATGATCCCGATCACTTCGCCACCCGCTGCCATGGCTGCATCGGCGACGGTGCCCATCAGGCCGACAGCGCCACCGCCATACACCAGCGTCAGGCCGCGGCGGGCGATGGCCTTGCCCAAGGCGATGGCCGCTTCACGGTAGGCGGGGTTGGCGCCGATGCTGGCGCCGCAAAACACACAAACGGAACGTACAGGCATTGCTCATCTCCAGTCACATGCGTGCACAGGGTAAGGCTGATGCCTGCTCGTTCCAAGGCCGCTGTCACTCGGGGCGGGAGAACTCGCAGATGGCGCCGGTGGCGCCATGGGCATAGGCGGCGAGCAGGCTGTTCATGAAACTTGAGAGGGACATTGCACGTGCTCCTAAATGAGAGGTTGTCCCATCGTCTATTAAAAGGGCATGATGTGCCCTTAGATTGGTTGTATACAATCCATTGAACAATTCAACTGGCTGGCCACTTGACACCCCCTTTGACTCACATCAGCAAGGGGATTAACGGTTTCAGGCAGTCTCGCAATTGATAAAACCCTGCCAAGGAGATTCATGATGTTTGCGAAAGCTGTAGCGGTATCCCTGCTGACCCTCGCCAGCGCCTCCGTCTTCGCCGCCGAGTGCTCGGTAACTGTCGAATCGACGGACCAGATGTCCTATACCACCAAGGAATTCACCGTCGACAAGAGCTGCAAGGAATTCACCGTCAAACTGACCCACTCCGGCAACCTGCCGAAGAACGTGATGGGCCACAACCTGGTGATCAGCAAGACGGCCGACATGCAGGCCATTGCCACTGAAGGCATGAGCCAGGGCATCGACAAGGGCTACCTGAAGGAAGACAACGCCAACATCATCGCCCACACCGCGATGATCGGTGCGCCAGAGAAAGAAACCGAAGTGAAGTTCGACACTTCCAAGCTGGAAGCCGGTGGCGACTACAGCTTCTTCTGCACCTTCCCGGGCCACATCTCGATGATGAAGGGCAAGGTCGTCGTCAAGTAATGACCTGATGCAGGGGAGGGCTTAGCCCTCCCTCCGCCGAACCGCCGCGAAGCTTTTATGGGGCGAACGGCAGTTCGCGCTTGTGCTGGGTCTTGCGATAGGTGGCGACGATGATATCGAACGCCGCCTGATCCACCGGCAGCCCATGCAGGAAGGCATCGATCTGTTGATAGGTCACGCCATGCGAGGCCTCGTCCGGTTTGCCCGGCTCCAGGTCTTCCAAGTCTGCAGTCGGCACCTTCTCCACCAGTGATTCGGGCGCACCAAAGCTGCGCGCAATCGCCCGCACCTGGTTCTTCACCAGGCCGCTCAGCGGGGCCAGGTCGCAGGCACCGTCACCAAACTTGGTAAAGAAGCCCATTACCGCCTCGGCGGCGTGGTCGGTACCGATCACCAGGCCCGCGCGTGCGCCGGCGATGGTGTACTGGGCGACCATGCGCGTGCGTGCCTTGACGTTGCCGACGACGAAATCCACCAGGGTCGGCGAGCCGTTTTTCAGCGCCTGCACTTCGGCAGCCAGTGCACGCACGGCGGGGGCGATATCGACCGTGTGCACTTCATCGGCCTTGATCACGTCCAGGCAAGCCTGGGCGTCATGCTCGTCGTGCTGCACCTGGTACGGCAGGCGCACGGCGATGAAGGTGTAGGCCTTGTCGCCGGTCTCGGCGCGCAGTTCATTGACGGCGCGCTGGGCGAGCAGGGCGGCGGTCAGCGAATCGACGCCACCGCTGATGCCCAGCACCAAGGTCTTGAGCCGGGCGTTGGCCAGGCAATCCTTGATGAACGCCACGCGCCGGGCGACTTCGGCCTCCAGCGCAGCGGCATCGGTGAACGGCGGCTGCACCTTGAGCGCCTGGGCAATCTCTTGCTGAACGGCTTGCATGGGTTACTCCTTGCTGCTGGGAATTTTGAATACGTGACGCAGGTAGGCGACGAAGTTCTGGTCGCGGCACTGGGTCTTGGCGGCTTCGTCAGAGATCTTCGCCACCGGCGAGCCGTTGCAGTCGGTCATTTTAAGCACGATGTTCATCGGCGCCACGCCGGGGATATCGCAGGTCAGGTTAGTGCCGATGCCGAAGCTGACGTTGATGCGCCCGCGCAGGGCACGGAATATCTCCAGCGAACGGGTGAGGTTGAGGCCGTCGGAGAACACCAGGGTCTTGGTCATCGGGTCGATACCCAGCTTCTGGTAATGGGCGATGGCCTTTTCCGCCCAGGCCACCGGCTCGCCCGAGTCGTGGCGCAGGCCATCGAACAGCTTGGCGAAGAACAAGTCGAAATCGCCGAGGAAGGCATCCATGGTGATGCAGTCGGTCAGGGCGATGCCGAGCAGGCCGCGATACTCCCGGACCCAGCAGTCGAGCGCGGCGATCTGGCTGTCGATCAGCCGCGGGCCGAGCTGCTGGTGGGCCATGATCCATTCGTGGGCCATGGTGCCCAGCGGCTTGATATCCAGTTTCCATGCCAGGTCGACGTTGCTGGTGCCGACGAAGCGGGCCGGGAAGTCGTCGCGTAGCACCCGTACCACTTCTTCCTGCACGCGGCTGGAAAAGCGCCGGCGGGTGCCGAAGTCGGCCACCTGCAGCTCGGCCAGTTCGTCGGCGCTGGCATGCGCCTGCAGCCAGTCGAACTTGCGGTACAGCTGGTCACGCGCCTCGGCCAGGCGCATGCGCGGGTGCAGGTGGCGGTTGCGCACTTCGCTGATGATCGCCAGCAGAGGGACTTCGAAGAGGATCACATGCAGCCACGGGCCTTTCAGCCGCAGGCACAGCTGGTCGTTTTCGATACCCAGGCGCACGTAGCGCAGGTTGAAGCGGAACAGGCGCAGGAAGCGCAGGAAGTCGGGCTTGAGGAAGCTGATGCGTTCGAGAAAGGCCAGCTGGCGATCATCGAGTGTCAGCTCGCTGAGCCGCTCGAGCTGCTGGCGGATTTCGCCGAGGTAAGGGCGCAGGTCCTCGCCATTGCGGCAGCGAAATTCCCATTCCACGTCGGCGTCCGGGTAGTTGTGCAGCACGGCCTGCATCATGGTGAGCTTGTAGAAGTCGGTGTCGAGCAGGTTGTGCACGATGCGCTCGGCGAATGCGCTCTCGCTCATCAAGGGTGGCTCCAGAAGCGGCGAATGGCGGCCATTGTGCCAGCCTTTTGCGCCTTGTTGTGCCTGGGCCGGCCTCTTCGCGGGCAAGCCCGCTCCCCCAGAGGCCGCGTAACAGGCAAAACAGGTGTTTTTCCGTGCACCAGCTAGCCTTCAAACGGTGCCGCCTGTAGCAGTCGCGCACCAGCGGTGTGCACTTCGGTGACGTCCGCTGTTACAGGGTGGTTGCACGTAAACACTTGCCAGGGTTGCAATGATGGCACTCGGCGGTTGCTCCTTGTCTGTACGTGTGGTGGCGCCTGCCGCGTGGCAGACGGTTGCACGCTCAATAAAGAAAAGGCCGTCGGTCGCCTGGTTGCGGCCTGCACAGTGTGTTTTCCCGGAAGACAAAACCAATGGCACGGCCCTTGCTCGGAGCACAGGGCTGAGAAGTTGTAGTGCCAACCAAAAAAAACTCTAGGAGCACCACCTCATGTCGCAGACGTTTTACAAGAAAGGTTTCCTGGCACTGGCCGTGGCAACGGCACTGGGTGTTTCTTCGTATGTTCAGGCCGACGTCAAGATCGGTGTCGCGGGCCCCATGACCGGGGCGAACGCAGCGTTTGGCGAGCAGTACATGAAAGGTGCGCAGGCAGCGGCCGACAAGGTCAACGCCGCCGGTGGCGTGAACGGCGAGAAAATCGTCCTGGTCAAGGGCGATGACGCCTGCGAACCGAAGCAGGCCGTGGCCGTGGCCAACCGCCTGGTCGATCAGGACAAGGTGATCGGTGTGGTCGGCCACTTCTGCTCCTCCAACACCATCCCGGCGTCCGAGGTGTATGACGAAGCGGGCGTGATCGCCATTACTCCGGGCTCCACCAACCCGCAAGTGACCGAGCGCGGGCTCAGCGCCATGTTCCGCATGTGCGGCCGTGACGACCAGCAGGGCATCGTCGCGGGTGACTACATCGTCGACGTGCTCAAGGGTAAGAAAGTCGCGGTGCTGCACGACAAGGACACCTACGGCCAAGGCCTCGCCGATGCGACCAAGGCGCAGCTCGAGAAGCGCGGCGTCAAACCGGTGCTGTACGAAGGCCTGACCCGTGGCGAGAAAGACTTCAGCGCCGTGGTCACCAAGATCCGTTCCACCGGTGCCGACGTGGTCTACTTCGGTGGCCTGCACCCGGAAGCCGGCCCGCTGGTACGCCAGCTGCGCGAGCAGGGCCTGAAAGACGTCAAGTTCATGTCCGATGACGGCATCGTCACCGACGAGCTGGTGTCCACCGCTGGCGGCGCCCAGTACGTCGATGGTGTGTACATGACCTTCGGCGCCGACCCACGCCTGCTGCCAGACAGCAAGGCCGTGGTGGAAGAGTTCCGCAAAGGCGGTACCGAACCTGAAGGCTACACCCTGTACGCCTACGCCTCGGTGCAAGCCCTGGCCGCTGCCTTCAACGGCGCCAAGTCGAACAAGGGCGAAGATGCCGCCAAGTGGCTCAAGGCCAACCCGGTGCAGACCGTCATGGGCGAGAAGAAGTGGGACAGCAAGGGCGACCTGACCGTCTCCGACTACGTGGTCTACCAGTGGGACAAGGACGGCAAGTACCACCAGCTGGACAAACAAAAATAATAACGGCAGCCCGCCCGGGCTCGCGCCCGGGCCAATGCCCCTGCGGTACCTGTCTTCATTCGGAGACCTGCACGGTTCTGCGCTGCTAGGGCCGCTTCATCCGTGGCCGGCGCCCGTGCAGTCTCGCTCAGGTGAGAGTGCGTTATGGATGGTATTTTCCTGCAGCAACTGGTCAACGGCCTGACCCTCGGGTCGGTCTATGGCTTGATCGCCATCGGCTACACAATGGTCTATGGCATCATCGGCATGATCAACTTCGCGCACGGCGAGGTGTACATGATTTCCGCGTACCTCGCGGCAATCAGCCTGGCATTGCTGGCCTATTTTGGTATCGAGTCGTTCCCCCTGCTGATGTTGGGCACCTTGTTGTTCACCATCGTGGTCACGGGCGTGTACGGCTTCACCATCGAACGCATCGCCTACAAACCCCTGCGCAACTCCACCCGCCTGGCACCGCTGATCAGTGCCATCGGCATCTCGCTGATCCTGCAGAACTACGCGCAGATCAGCCAGGGCGCCCGCCAGCAAGGCGTACCGACCCTGCTCGAAGGGGCCTGGCGCGTCGAAGTGGGCACCGGCTTCGTGCAGCTGACCTACACCAAGATCTTCATCCTGATTGCCGCGTTCGTGGGCATGGGCCTGCTCACCTACGTGATCAAGTACACCAAGCTTGGCCGCATGTGCCGTGCCACCCAGCAAGACCGCAAGATGGCGTCGATCCTCGGCATCAACACCGACCGGGTCATTTCCTACGTGTTCGTCATCGGTGCGGTGATGGCCGCCCTGGCCGGCGTGCTGATCACCATGAACTACGGCACCTTCGACTTCTATGCGGGTTTCATCATCGGCATCAAGGCGTTCACCGCCGCGGTACTGGGCGGCATCGGCTCGCTGCCTGGCGCCATGCTCGGCGGGATCATCCTGGGGATTTCCGAGTCGCTGTTCTCTGGCTTGATCAACTCCGACTACAAGGACGTGTTCAGCTTCTCGCTGCTGGTGATGATCCTTATCTTCCGCCCACAAGGCCTGCTGGGTCGCCCGCTCGTGGCTAAGGTGTGAACATGTCCGCTGCCAATTCTGCTCCTGTTACTGATACCCAAGGTTTCGACCTCAAACGCAGCCTGCTGGAGACCATCGTCGCCGGCCTGCTGGCTCTCATCGTGTTTGGCCCGGTGGTGGGCGTGGTGCTCGACGGCTACACCTTCAATGCCGAGCCGCGCCGTGTGGCGTGGCTGGTCGGTGGGGTGATGGTCGGGCGCTTTCTGCTCAGCCTGTACCTGCAGACCGCTGCCGGCAGGCGCATGCTGCAAGGCTTCGACAGCGGTGGCTCGGGCGTGCATGTCAACGCGCCGGGGTACAAGTCGCGGCTGCGCTACATCATCCCGGCGCTGGTGGTGATCGCCATCGTCTTCCCGATCTTCGCCAACAAATACCTGCTGACCGTGGTCATTCTCGGCCTGATCTACGTGTTGCTGGGCCTTGGCCTGAACATCGTGGTCGGCCTGGCAGGCCTGCTCGACCTGGGTTACGTGGCGTTCTACGCCATTGGCGCCTATGGCCTGGCGCTGGGTTACCAGTACCTGGGCCTGGGCTTCTGGAGCGTGCTGCCATTGGCGGCCATCGCGGCAGCGCTGGCAGGGTGCATACTCGGCTTCCCGGTGTTACGCATGCACGGTGACTACCTGGCGATCGTGACCCTGGGCTTTGGCGAGATCATCCGCCTGGTGCTGAACAACTGGCTGTCGTTCACCGGTGGCCCGAACGGCATGCCGGCACCGTCGCCGACCTTGTTCGGCCTGGAGTTCGGCCGCCGGGCCAAGGATGGCGGGGTGCCGATCCATGAGTTTCTCGGCATCGATTACAACGCCAACCTGAAGTTCGTGTTCATCTACGCCGTGCTGTTCCTGGTGGTGCTGGCGGTGCTGTACATCAAGCACCGGCTCACCCGCATGCCAGTCGGGCGCGCCTGGGAAGCGCTGCGCGAAGACGAGATCGCCTGCCGCTCGATGGGCCTGAACCACGTGCTGGTCAAGCTCTCGGCATTTACCCTTGGTGCCTCTACAGCAGGCCTGGCCGGGGTGTTCTTCGCCACATACCAGGGCTTCGTCAACCCTTCCTCGTTCACCTTCTTCGAGTCGGCGCTGATCCTGGCTATCGTCGTGCTCGGCGGCATGGGCTCGACCGTGGGCGTGGTGATCGCCGCGTTCGTGTTGACGGTGGCACCAGAGCTGCTGCGCAGCTTCTCCGAATACCGGGTACTGCTGTTCGGCGTGCTGATGGTGCTGATGATGATCTGGCGACCGCGTGGGCTGATCCGCATCAGCCGTACCGGGGTGGTCCCGCGTAAAGGAGTGGCGCCATGAGCGACGAAATCATTCTTTCGGTCGACAACCTGATGATGCAGTTCGGCGGCATCAAGGCGCTCAGCGATGTCAGCCTCAAGGTCAAGCGTAACCAGATCTTCGCCCTCATCGGCCCTAACGGCGCAGGCAAGACCACGGTGTTCAACTGCCTGACCGGCTTTTACAAAGCCAGCGGTGGGCGCATCGAGCTGAACGTGCGCGGCAGCCACACCAACGTCATCCAACTGCTCGGCGAGCGCTTTCAGGCGGCGGACTTCGTCTCGCCGGCGCGCTTTGCTAACCGCATGTACTACAAGATGTTCGGCGGCACCCACCTGGTCAACCGCGCCGGGCTGGCGCGCACCTTCCAGAACATTCGCCTGTTCAAGGAAATGTCGGTGGTGGAAAACCTGCTGGTGGCCCAGCACATGTGGGTCAACCGCAACCTGCTGGCCGGCGTGCTCAACACCAAGGCCTACCGTAAGGCCGAGAGCGATGCCCTGGACCACGCGTTCTACTGGCTGGAGGTGGTCGACCTGGTCGACTGCGCAAATCGCCTGGCCGGCGAGCTGTCGTACGGCCAGCAGCGCCGCCTGGAGATTGCCCGGGCCATGTGCACGCGGCCGAAGATCATCTGCCTGGACGAGCCGGCCGCCGGCCTCAACCCGCAGGAGACCGAGGCCCTGAGCCGCATGATCCGCGTGCTGCGTGACGAGCACGACATCACCGTGGTGCTGATCGAACACGACATGGGCATGGTCATGAGCATCTCCGACCACATTGTCGTGCTCGACCACGGCAACGTGATCGCCGAAGGCGCGCCGCAGGATATCCGCCACAACCCGACGGTGATCGCCGCCTACCTGGGTGCAGACGAAGAGGAACTGGTATGAGTGCACCCATTCTCGAACTGAAGGACCTGGACGTGTTCTACGGGCCGATCCAGGCGCTGAAAAAGGTCTCGATGCACATCAACGAAGGCGAGACGGTAAGCCTGATCGGCGCCAACGGCGCCGGCAAGTCGACCCTGCTGATGTCGATCTTCGGCCAGCCGCGCGCGGCCGCCGGGCACATCGTCTACCGCGGCACCGACATCACCCGCAAGTCATCGCACTACATTGCGTCCAACGGCATTGCCCAGTCGCCGGAAGGCCGCCGGGTGTTTCCCGACATGACCGTCGAGGAAAACCTGATGATGGGCACCATCCCCATCGGCGACAAGTTCGCCGGCGAAGACATGCAGCGCATGTTCGAGCTGTTCCCGCGGCTGAAAGAGCGCCGTAATCAGCGGGCCATGACCATGTCTGGCGGTGAACAACAGATGCTGGCCATCGCCCGAGCGTTGATGAGCCGGCCAAAGTTGCTGCTGCTTGACGAGCCTTCGCTGGGGCTGGCGCCCATCGTGGTCAAGCAGATCTTCTCGACCCTGCGCGAACTGGCCAAGACCGGGATGACCATCTTCCTTGTGGAACAGAACGCCAACCATGCCTTGAAGCTGTCGGACCGGGCGTATGTGATGGTCAACGGGGAGATCCGCATGACCGGGACAGGGCAGGAACTGCTGGTGAATGAAGAGGTACGTAATGCCTACCTGGGCGGGCACTGACCTGTAATCGGGGGCCGCGCAGCGGCCCCAGGTTCATGTGGACAACTTGTCGCAGAGTATTCACTAACCTGCCCATATTCCCCTCGCAAGCCATTGTTTCCACAGGGTGTATGTTTTCCACGGATAATGTGGAGCCGCCTGTGGAAAACATGGTGGCATCTCGCTGAAACCCTTTGATTTCGAGGCCTGCAGCGGCCTGATCATATTTTGATCACTTGGTCTTTGTGAGTGATTTTCCAGGTAGTTTCCAGGCGGCTCGAACCGGCTGGCAGTGCGCCACAATCCTGTGGATAACTCTGTGAAAAACCCTTGGACAGACCGCTGCAAGCGGCATGCTTGAAAGCCTTGCGCCATCAGCGCAAACCAGGGGCAGGACCGCAACGCACTGAAAGGGTTCCGCTGGCGGAACAAGTTGCCCCCAATCCGTGGGGAAAGCCTTGTGGATAACATGCGCATAGCTGGCGCCGAGCCCTCTGCTACGGGGCTTTGCGGATAATGTACAAATAATGACCAGCTGCTGGAACGGCTTGCTGACAGCGCCCGGCGCGGGCATGCTGCAAAGCCTGCCGACGACTATCCACTGCGAGGAACAGAGCATGACGTCCACCGTATTCATCACTGGCGCCACTTCCGGTTTTGGCGAGGCCACCGCTCGCCGTTTCGCCGACGCTGGCTGGAAGCTGATCCTCACGGGGCGCCGTAAAGAGCGCCTGGACGCCCTGTGCGCCGAACTGTCGGCCAAGACCGAAGTGCATGGCCTGGTGCTCGACGTGCGTGACCGCAAGGCAATGGAGCAGGCTATCGCCAACCTGCCGGCCGGTTTCGACACGCTGCGCGGCCTGGTCAACAACGCAGGCTTGGCGCTGGGCGTGGATGCTGCGCAGAACTGCAGCCTGGACGACTGGGAAACCATGGTCGACACCAACATCAAGGGCCTGATGTACACCACCCGCCTGCTGCTGCCACGCCTGATCGCCCACGGCCGTGGGGCGTCGATCCTCAACGTCGGTTCAGTGGCGGGCAACTACCCGTATCCTGGCAGCAATGTGTATGGCGGCACCAAGGCGTTTGTCGGCCAGTTCTCGCTCAGCCTGCGTTGCGACTTGCGTGGCACTGGCGTGCGCGTCAGCAACATCGAGCCGGGGCTGTGCGAGAGCGAGTTCTCGCTGGTGCGCTTTGGTGGCGACCAGGCCAAGTACGACGCCACTTATGCGGGTGCCGAGCCGATCCAGCCGCAGGATATCGCCGAGACCATCTTCTGGATCCTCAACCAACCGGCGCATATCAACATCAACAGCCTGGAGCTGATGCCGGTAAGCCAGGACTGGGCAGGGTTCTCGATCGACCGTTCGGTCAAGGGCTGAGGAACAGTGGGGCTGCTCTGCAGCCCAATCGCCAACACCTGTGGGAGCCGGCTTGCCGGCGAATGCGTCAGGCCAGGCGCTGCAAGCCTTCCAGGCAGGTCGCCAGGTGATAGGGCGTCGTCGAAGGCATGTCATGGCGGCTGACGGCGCCCTCACCATCGCGGCATTCATACCAGCCGCCTTCATGCAGGAACTGCTGCGTCATCGCCTGCAACTGTGCAGCCAGCTTGGCTTCGTTTCCCGAACGCAACGCCAGCGCCCGCAGGTACTCCGCTTGCGCCCAGACCCGCTGGGTGGCATCGATCACCTTGCCCTCCACATCCAGCATCGCCAACACGGCGCCATCCTTCACACCCTGCTGTTCTGCATAGCCGAATGCCTGGTCGATGGACGCATGCAACGGCGTATCCCGCAGCAGCGCCGAGGTGTCCAGCAGGTAGAACCACTCGAACTGATGCCCCGGCTCGAACCAGTTATCCACAGCGCCGCGGGGTTTTTCCAGCATCAGCCCATGCTGCGGGTCGATGAAGTGCGCCTGCAGCGCCTCGCACAAGCCCAGCAGCGCCTGCTGCACGCCTTCATCCTCACGCACGGCAAGCACTTGCAGGAACGCTTCGGCCAGGTGCATTTGCGGGTTCTGCAGCGGGCCGCTGCCCAGGTCGGACCAGTCCTCGCCCAGGCTCGCCTCGTACAAACCGTCATCACGGGCGAACTGTTGGCTGACGATCTCCAGTGCAGCGTTCAGTGCAGACTCAACCAGGCTTTCACGCACCTTGCCCCAGTAATGCGCACAGGCAAAGACGATGAACGCGTGGGTGTAGAGGTCCTTGCGCCGGTCCAGCGGTTGGCCGTTGGCATCGATGCTGTAGAACCAGCCGCCGTGCTCGGCGTCGTGGAAGTGCCGCTGCAGCGAGCGGAACAACCCTGCAGCATGCTCCGCCGCGCCGGGTTGCTCGATGCGGCTGCTGAACAGGTACAACTGGCGAGCGCAGGCCATCGCCCGGTAGCGCTGCACCGGCAGCGGCTGGTGCTGGGCATCCAGCGCCTCGTAGGGCAAAGCCATTTCGGCGTTCCAGCCCGGGCCCTGCCACAGCGGCACGATGCGCTCGGCGAAGTGCTGGTTGAAGCGGGCCAGTTCGGGCGGGGTGGGGCGGGGGTCGGACATGAATGCGCTCGTCACAATCGGGCAGTGCGCCATGGTAGCAGAACTGCACTTCAGCTCGGGTTACCCAGGCCCTGCCAATGCCGCGCGCCGACGAAGATGAAACGCAACTGCTGGGTGATCTTCTCGCGTGCGCTCAGGGCCTGTGGATAACCTTGTTCGGGGTCGTCGATCAGCTCCGGCAGGGTGGCGAACACGGTCTTCACCACCAGGTCGGCCATCACCGCCAGCGCCGCGCCGTCGAGGTGCTGCCAGCGTTTCATGCGTGCCAGGTCGGTGGCCAGGTCGTTGCTGATGCCCTGGCGCAAGCCCCCAATGGCCTGGCGTACGGCCTGCGAGCCGCCGTACTGCTCACGGGCGAGGAACAGGAATTGCGCGCGATGGGCGCTGACCACGTCGAGGAAGATGCGCACCGAAGCGTCAGTGATGCCGCCGAATTCGAACTCGTTTTGCCGCACCAGGCGGATGGTCTGACGGAAGGTGTCATCGACCTCGGCCACCAGGGCCAGGCCCAGTGCGTCCATGTCGGGGAAATGCCGGTAAAAGCCGGTGGGTACGATGCCGGCGGCCTTGGCCACTTCGCGCAGGCTGATGCTGCCGAAGCCACGGCCGCTCTCCATGAGCTGGCAGGCCGCATCGAGCAGGGCCTGGCGAGTCTGTAGCTTCTGTTCGGCGCGCGGCAACATGGTGCAGGATTCTGTGACAGTGAAACTGGGCACTCTAGTTAAAAAAACGAAGCCCGGTCAATGGACCGGGCTTGGAGGGGAGCAGGCGTGATGCTTCAAGTTGTTCTTTTCGACCATGGTGATCAGCTCACACGGCTGATTTCGACCAGGCGATCCGAACCACCTTCGGCCACACGGCCACTTTGTTCGACCAGGCGATCCGAACCACCTTCGGCCACACGGCCACTTTGTTCGATCAGGCGATCCGAGCCACCTTCGGCAACGCGACCACTTTGTTCGATCAGGCGATCCGAGCCACCTTCGGCAACGCGACCACTTTGTTCGATCAGGCGATCCGAGCCACCTTCGGCCACACGGCCACTTTGTTCGATCAGGCGATCCGAGCCACCTTCAGCAACGCGGCCAGCGCGTTCTTGCAGGCGGTCGGCACCGCCTTCGGCAACGGTTTTCAGCGGTTGGGCGATTTCGGCGGCGCTGGAACGCGATTCGGCGGTCAGGTGCTGGTCGGCTGCTGGCAGGGCGAAGGCGTTGGCAGCAAGCAGGGACAGGGTCAGGGTCAGCAGGTGGCGTTTCATGATTTCGGTGCTCCTCTCGGGGGCTGGAAAGTGGGTACGAAGCCAATGCTACGCCCGGTGACGCCAGAGAGAAGTTCATACGGGTAATGGTAACAATCGACGTTATTGATAGCGCACCAAGAGGTCTCTAAATCGAGCCTTTCAAGGTGTTACGTGGCTAATTGCCAGTGGTGTTTCCTGCACGTGCCGCGCCTGCACCCTGAGCAAAAGCTGAGCAAGAAGCCAGGTAAAACTTCGCTATCATGGGCTCAATCGATAAAACCCCGAGGGTTTTCATCAGTCCCAGATAATGAGTGCCTTCGTTGCGCCCGTTTTGCGCCAAGCCGTCAGGAGAACCACGCAATGACGCGTCCCGCCAGAATCCTCGTCTGGACCCTAACCAGCCTGCTGACCCTGCTGGCGATACTGGTGGTGGTAATCGCCACCTTCGACTGGAACCGCGTCAAGCCGCTGCTTAACGAAAAGGTTTCCGAAGCCCTGCACCGGCCCTTCGCCATCAATGGCAACCTCGCCGTACAGTGGCGTACCGAACCGGAAGAAGGCGGTTGGCGCGCTTGGGTGCCGTGGCCGCATTTCATCGCCGAGGACCTGACCCTGGGCAACCCCGACTGGCTCAAGGAGCCGAAGATGGTCGGCCTGGAGCGTGTGGAATTTCGCCTTTCGCCGCTGCCGCTTGTGTTCCAGCAGATCGTCATCCCCCGTATAGACCTGGTAAAACCCACCGCCAGCCTGACCCGCCTGGCCGATGGCCGCGCCAACTGGACTTTTGATTTCGGCCCCAAGGATGAGAGCGCCGAGCCTTCCAAGTGGCAGCTGGACATCGGCGCCATCGGCTTCGACCAGGGCAATGTCGGCTTCGATGACCAGACCTTGAAAACCAGCATGAAGGTGCAGATCGACCCCCTGGGCAAGCCGATCCCGTTCGGCGATATCGTCGGCAAGGCGCGTGCGGAAAAAACCGGCGGCACCCAGGATTACGCGTTCGGGCTCAAGGCCCAGGGCCGTTACAAGGGCCAGCCGGTGTCTGGCACGGGCAAGATCGGCGGCCTGCTGGCGCTGCAGGACGCCAGCCAGCCGTTCCCGTTGCAGGCCGATGTACGGATTGCCGATACCCACGTGGTGCTCGCTGGCACCCTGACCGACCCGCGCAACCTCGGCGCCCTCGACCTGCGCCTGCGCCTGTCTGGCGCCAGCCTGGGCAACCTCTACCCGCTGACCGGTGTAACCCTGCCGGACACCCCAGCCTACGAAACCGACGGCCACCTCACCGCCAACCTGCATGCGGCTGAAGGGGCGACCTTCAATTACCAGGGTTTCAACGGCAAGATCGGCGCCAGCGACATCCACGGCGACCTGGCTTTCGTCGCCAGCCAGCCACGGCCCAAGCTCTCCGGCAAACTGGTCTCCAACCAGTTGCTGTTCAAGGACCTGGCGCCGCTGATCGGCGCCGACTCCAACGCCGAACAGAAAGCCCGCGGCGGTGCCAGCAAACAACCCACCAGCAAGGTGCTGCCGGTGGAAGAGTTCCGCACCGAGCGCTGGCGTGCCATGGACGCCGACGTCGAGTTTGCCGGCAAGCGCATCGTTCACAGTGAGCAGCTGCCGTTCAACGACCTGTCTGCCCACGTCATCCTCGAGGACGGCCTGCTGCGCCTGGAGCCGCTGCGCTTTGGCGTGGCCGGCGGCAACCTGGCCTCAAGAATTCGCCTGGACGGCCGCAGCGTGCCCTTGCAGGGGCGCGCCCGGCTGACCGCGCGTGGCTTCAAGCTCAAGCAGCTGTTCCCCACATTTGCGCCGATGCAGACCAGCTTTGGCGAGCTGAACGGTGATGCCGACATCAGCGGCCGCGGCAACTCGGTGGCCGCGCTGCTGGGCACGGCCAACGGCGACCTGCGCATGCTGATCAACGATGGCGCGGTCAGCCGCAGCCTGATGGAGATTGCCGGGTTGAACGTGGGCAACTATGTGATCGGCAAGCTGTTCGGCGATGAGGATGTACAGATCAACTGCGCGGCAGCAGATGTCGGCATCAAGGACGGGCTGGCGACCACCCGCCTGTTCATCTTCGATACTGAGAACGCAATCATCTACATCAATGGCACGGCGAACTTTGCCAGTGAGCAACTGGACCTGAAGATCACCCCGGAATCGAAAGGCCTGCGGCTGTTCTCGCTGCGCTCGCCGCTGTATGTGCGCGGGCCGTTCGCCAAGCCGAGTGCCGGTGTGCAGGCGCTGCCGCTGGCGTTGCGCGGGGCGGGGATGGTGGCATTGGGTGTGGTTGCCGGGCCGGCAGCGGGGTTGCTGGCGCTGGTGGCGCCGAGCAGTGGCGATGAACCCAACCAGTGCACCCCATTGCTGCAGCAGATGAAAGCCGGCAAGGCGCCGGCTGTGGTGAAGGGCAAGAAATAGTGTAAAGGGGGCCGCTTTGCGGCCCCGTGCGATTACAAACCTTGCAGCAACTCCGCCATATCGTCCGCGTGCTCTTCTTCCTGCGCCAGGATGTCTTCAAAGATGCGCCGCGTGGTCGGGTCGCTGTCACCGATGTACTGGATGATCTCGCGGTAGCTGTCGATCGCAATGCGCTCGGCCACCAGGTCCTCCAGCACCATTTCCTTCAAGTTGCTGCCCGCCACGTACTGGGCATGGGAGTTCTTGGTCAGGTTGTCCGGGTTGAAGTCCGGCTCGCCACCCAGTTGCACGATGCGCTCGGCTAGCTTGTCGGCGTGCTCGGCTTCTTGGTTGGCATGCTCCAGGAACTCCTCGGCCGCCACGCTCGCCTTGATCCCGCTGGCCATGAAATAGTGGCGCTTGTAGCGCAGCACGCAGACCAGCTCGGTGGCCAGCGACTCGTTGAGCAGGCGCAGGATCTCTTGGCGGTCGGCATGGTAACCCTCGGTCACCGCGCCTTGCTCGACGTGCTGGCGGGCACGTGTGCGCAGGGTTTGCACATCGGTCAGTTCAACGTTGCTCATGGTTGTCTCCAAACAGATCAGGACGGGAGGTCAAGGTGTTGCGTAGGCTCACGTGCCGTGCACGGCTTCGCTGTCCTCTTCTCGTTGCTTGCAGGTCTTGAAGCCCTTGGCATCGACATGGCCGGTGGCGTCGAAGCGCACGTAGTACGCTTGTTGGTGGCCGTCGCGGTTAAGGATGTAGTCGTTGCAGGTGCCCCCGTGCGGCAGGTCGATCACGTTCGATGGGCTGCCGCCGATGGCGATGACCTTCTGCATGGTCATGCCTTTCTCGACCTGCTTGACCAGCGGCTGATCGCGGTAGGTGGCGTAATCCACCGGGTTTTCCGGGTGGCTGCCGCACGCGGTCAGGGTGGCGCTTGCCAGAAGGATTGCCAGGGTCTGCTTGTACATGGTCCCGCTCCTTGCTCAGGGTCTGTTTGGTTTGGAACCGCGCGGCGCGTCAGGAGTTCGATTGCGATGGTCATCCAAGCCGCTGTAGTGTTGGCCGGTCGTCCACGGAAAGGGGGCTGGGGCTATGCAGCAGGGATTGGCCACGCGATACCCATTGGTGCTGGTGCCGGGCATGCTCGGTTTTGTGCGGGTGCTGCTGTACCCCTACTGGTTCGGCATCGTCCCGGCCTTGCGCAAGGGCGGGGCGCAGGTGTTCCCCGTGCAGGTCTCGCCGCTGCATGCCAGCGAGGTGCGCGGTGATCAGCTGCTGGCGATTATCGAAGACATCTGCCAGCGCACCGGCGCCAGCAAGGTCAACCTCATCGGCCATAGCCAGGGCGCCCTGAGCGCGCGCTATGCCGCCGCCAAGCGGCCCGACCGGGTGGCGTCGGTGACCTCGGTGGCCGGGCCCAACCATGGCTCGGAACTGGCCGACCACCTGGCGCGCACGGCGCCAGGCCATTCAGCGCAGGGGCGCATCCTCAAAGCCGTGCTGCACGGCCTGGCAGTGTTGCTCGTATGGCTGGAAACTGGCTGGCGGCGTGACCCGCTGCCGATCGACGTGCACGCCTCGCACCAGTCGCTGACCAGCGCCGGGGTAGCGCTGTTCAACCAGGCTTATCCACAGGGCCTGCCTGAGACCTGGGGCGGTGAAGGGCCGGGTGAGGTCAACGGCGTGCGCTATTACTCCTGGTCGGGCACCTTGCAGCCCGGCCTGACCGACCAGGGGCGCAACCGCTTTGACGGCAGCAACCGCTTCTGCCGCCTGTTCGCCCGCAGCTTCGTCAAGGAGAAGGGCCACTGTGACGGCATGGTCGGGCGCTTCAGCTCGCACCTGGGGCAGGTGATCGGCGACGATTACCCGCTCGACCACCTGGACATCGTCAACCAGTCGCTTGGCGCCGTGGGCAAGGGCGCCGAGCCCGTGCGCCTGTTCACCGAGCACGCCGCCCGGCTCAAGGCTGCGGGGCTATGACCTTGCGCCGCACGGGGGTGGTCCAGCGTTCGGCAAGGATTACCCCGGCCAGGGTCAGCAGGCCGCCGATCAGGTGGTAGCTGGCCAGCTGTTCATCGAGCACTGCGGCGGCAATCAGCGCGGTCACCAACGGCAGCAGGTTGAAGAACAGCGCGGTACGGCTTGGCCCCAGGCGGTGCACCGCCCGCATCCACATCAGCGGCGCGATCATCGAGGCCAGCACGCAGGCGTACAGCACCAGGCCGACGTTGTGGGTATTCAGGCCGGTCTTGTCCGACAGCAGGAACAGCGGCAGCAACACGACAATCGCCACCAGTACCTGCAGGTACAGCAGCTGCAGGGGCGGCAGGCGCAGCTGCCATTTTTTCAGCAGGAAGCTGTACAGCGCATAAGCCAGGGTGGCGACCAGCATCAGCAGGTCGCCGCTGTTCAGGCCTTGCTCCAGCAAGATGCCCGGCTGGCCGGCGCAGACCACCTCCAGCACCCCGACGAACGACACAACCGCCCCCGCCAGCGCCCCATAGCTCAGGCGCTGGCCGAGCCAGGCGATGGACAGGGCCAGCGACATCAACGGCATCAGTGAGAGGATGATGCCCATGTTGGTGGCGCTGGTGATGCTGGCGGCGAAATAGGCCAGGCTCTGGTAAACGGCCATGCCCAGCACGCCAAGAATGGCCACCTTGCCCAGGTGCGGGCGGATGGCGCTGCGGTTGCGCCACACGGCGGGCAACAGGAACGGGGTGAACAGCAAACCGGCCAGCAGCCAGCGGTAAAAGCCGATCTCGGCAGGGTGGATGGCACCGGCGGACAGCTTGGTGACCACCGTGTTGCCGGCCCAGATGAGGATGGCGGTGAGGGGGAACAGGTAATTCATGTGTAGGTGATGCTCTGGGTGAAGGCAGTGATGCTGGGGCTGCGCAGCAGGCGCAGATAGCCCTGTATTATCCGTTGTCTGTCCGCACGCCTATACTCGTATCCAGACAACCTGCCCTTTGAAGCAGACAGCATGCCCCGTAAATACCTCGACATCCCCCAATTCGATCAACTCCCGGCACCGGTGTACTTGCGCCACGACGAATTCGGTGCCGACACCCACAGCGCGCCCCATCGCCACGCCTGGGGCCAGCTCAACTACACCGCCCACGGCGTCATGCACCTGGACGCCGACGGCCAGCGCTTTCTCTCGCCACCCCACTACGCCGTGTGGGTACCGCCAGGCACCGAACATGGCTGCTACAACCCCCAGGCCATCGTCTACCGTTCGGTCTACCTCGACCGCAGCCTGTGTACCGAACTGCCGCAACAGCCGTGCAGCCTGGTGATCAGCGATATTCTCAAGGCCATCCTCGGCGACTTCGCCCGGCGTGACCTCAAAGTGGCCCAAAGCGACCGCGACCAGCGCCTGGTGCAGGTGCTGCTCGACCAGTTGCTGCTGGCGCCGACGCAGACCTGCTACCTGCCCTTCGCCCACAGCGGGGGCCTGCGCCAAGTACTCGACGCCCTTGGCGCAGAGCCCGGCGACAACCGCCCGTTGGCCGATTGGGCAGCGCAGGTGCATGTCAGCGAGCGCACCCTGGCCCGGCAGTTCTTGCGCGAGCTGGGTATCAGTTTCGGTGAATGGCGCCTGCGCCTGCGCTTTCTGCGGGCTATCGAAGCGCTGGAAGCGGGCCAGCCGATCCAGGCCATCGCCTTCGACCTCGGGTACAGCAGCGCCTCGGCGTTCATCGCCATGTTCCAGCGCCAGGCCCAGTGCACGCCGGAGCAGTACCGGCGCAACACCCGGTCTGGGATGTAAAAATTCTTGTCTACACTGATCTGCACCACCGTGCACAGGGCGCGGAGCCAAGGAGACCACTCCATGAAGATGCTGCAAATGCCGTTGCTGGTGTTGGCTGTGTTGTTCAGCGCGCAAGGATTCGCCGCTACCGCGCAACAGGAAAAGATGAAAACCTGCAACGCTGACGCCACCACCAAGGCGCTCAAGGGTGACGAACGCAAAGCCTTCATGAGTACCTGCCTGAAGAAGGACGTACCGCAAACCCAGCAGGACAAGATGAAAACCTGCAACGCCGACGCCAGCACCAAGGCGCTCAAGGGCGACGAGCGCAAGGCTTACATGAGCGACTGCCTGAAGAAGAAATGACCTGCGCCTATGCCTGTAGGACGAAGGCTGGCAGACTGCGGGTCTTTCTGCTGTCTGCCGCCGAGGCTGTATGACCTTCACCCCCCGCCAGATTACCCTGGCCAGCCTGATCATCGTCATGGCCGGCTTGTTGCTGGCCTTGCCCCTGAAGTTGCTCCCCAGCCTGCTCGCTGGCCTGTTGGTGTTCGAACTGGTCAACATGCTCACCCCGCGTCTGCAACCGCTGATCGCCGGCCAACGCGCGCGCTGGCTGGCGGTGGCCTTGCTTGGCACCCTGGTGGTCATCAGCCTGGCGCTGCTGATCGCCGGCGCGTTCAGCTTTCTGCTGCACGAGGCAGAGAACCCCGGCGCCTCGCTGGACAAGTTCATGGCCCTGGTCGAGCGTGCCCGTGGCCAGCTGCCGCCGTTCATCGAAGGTTACCTGCCCGCCAGTGCCGCCGAGTTCAAGGTGGCCATCGGCGACTGGATCAAGAGCCACCTGAGCGACCTGCAGCTGGTCGGCAAGGGCATGGCGCACATGTTCGTGACGCTGCTGATCGGCATGATCCTCGGCGCCATCATCGCCCTGCAGCGTATCCCTGACATTTCCCGGCGCAAGCCGCTGGCTGCGGCGCTGTTCGAGCGTTTGAGCCTGCTGGTGCAAGCGTTTCGCAACATTGTCTTCGCGCAGATCAAGATCTCGCTGCTGAACACCGCGTTCACCGGTATTTTCCTGGCCGTGGTGCTGCCGCTGTTCGACGTTCACCTGCCGCTGACCAAGACGTTGATCGTGCTGACCTTCCTGCTGGGGCTGCTGCCGGTGATCGGCAACCTGATGTCCAACACCCTGATCACCATCGTCGGCATGTCGCTGTCGATCTGGGTGGCGGCAGCGGCGTTGGGCTACCTGATCGTCATCCACAAGGTCGAGTACTTCCTCAACGCGCGGATCGTGGGTGGGCAGATCAGCGCCAAGGCCTGGGAGCTGTTGCTGGCGATGCTGGTGTTCGAGGCGGCGTTCGGCTTGCCGGGCGTGGTGGCGGGGCCGGTCTACTATGCCTACCTGAAGAGTGAGTTGCGGCGGGCGGAGCTGGTCTGATCTCCTGTGCCGGCCCCTTCGCGGGGCAAGCCCGCTCCCACAGGGTCGCCATTGCCGTTGGGCTGCAGGTAATCCTGTGGGAGCGGGCTTGTCCCGCGAAGGGGCCAGTGCAGGCTGTAGCGGTTTATCAGAGCGCGCCGTAACGCTTGCGCGCCTCGATCGCCAGCCCGCTGCCAATGCTGCCGAAGATGTTGCCTTCCACATGCCGCGCATTCGGCAGCATGGCCGCCACGCTGTTGCGCAGGGCCGGAATACCACTGGAACCACCGGTGAAGAACACGGTATCCACCTGGCCTTCGCTCACACCGGCCTTGGCCAGCAGCTCGGTCACGCTACCGCGTACCCGTTCCAGCAACCCTTCGATGGCGCCTTCGAACACCGCACGGGTCAGGTCCACGCCCAGCTCGCGCTCGACACGGCCAAGGTCCACACGACGGCTTTGCTTGTCGGTCAGCTCGATCTTGCTGGCTTCCACTTCCATCGCCAACCAGTGCCCGGCGCGCTGCTCGATCAGCTTGAACAGGCGGTCGACGCCGAGGGTGTCCTCGATGTCGTAGCGCATGCTGCCCAGGGCCAGCTGCGATTTCTGCGAGTACAGGGCGTTGATGGTGTGCCAGGTGGCCAGGTTGAGGTGGTAGCTGGTGGGCATCAGCGCGCCGCTCTTCATCCGGCTACCGTAGCCGAACAGCGGCATCACGCCCTGGAGGCTCAGCTGCTTGTCGAAGTCGGTACCGCCGATGTGCACACCGCCGGTGGCGAGGATGTCACTCTGGCGCTCGGCCACAGTGTGGCGCTCGGGCGACAGGCGGATCAGGGTAAAGTCCGAGGTACCCCCGCCGATATCGACAATGAGTACCAGCTCTTCACGGCTGATGCCCGACTCGTAGTCGAACGCCGCGGCGATCGGTTCGTACTGGAACGACACGTCCTTGAAACCGATCTTGCGCGCCACGTCGGCCAGGGTGTCCTCGGCCTCCTGGTCGGCGGCCGGGTCTTCGTCGACGAAGAACACCGGGCGGCCCAGCACTACCTGGTCGAAGCTGCGCCCTGCGGCGGTTTCGGCGCGCGTTTTCAATTCGCCGATGAACATCCCCAGCAGGTCCTTGAACGGCAGGGCGCTGCCCAGCACGCTGGTGTCATGCTTGATCAGCTTGGAACCCAGCAGGCTCTTGAGCGAGCGCATCAGGCGGCCTTCGTAGCCTTCCAGGTATTCGTGCAGCGCCAGCCGGCCGTACACCGGGCGACGCTCTTCGATATTGAAGAAGACCACCGAGGGCAGGGTGATCTTGCCGTCTTCCAGGGCGATCAGCGACTCGACGCCAGGGCGGTGCCAGCCGACCGTGGAGTTGGAGGTGCCGAAGTCGATGCCAAGGGCACGGGCCGGGGATACGTCAGACATGGGAAAAAGGCTTCCGGAGGCAAAACGGCCGCGCAGTTTATGCCACTTGGCTGAAGAATCAAGACCGGTCGTCTGCGCTGAAGCAAACCCAAGCGCGCCTTGAAAGGCTATGCTTGACCCCTATCTTCAGATGCAACACGCAAATTCACACTGGTGATCCATAGATGGACTTCAAAGACTACTACAAGATACTCGGCGTAGAGCCCACGGCGGACGACAAGGCGATCAAGGCCGCGTACCGCAAGCTGGCGCGCAAGTATCACCCTGACGTCAGCAAGGAGCGCGACGCCGAGGACAAATTCAAGGAGGCCAACGAGGCCTACGAGGTGCTTGGCGACGCCCAGAAGCGCGCCGAGTTCGACGAGATCCGCAAGTATGGCGGCCAGCACGGCCGGCCATTCCAGGCCCCGCCGGGCTGGCAGAGCCGTGGCGGTGCAGGGGGCGCGGGCGGCGGTTTCGAGGGCGGAGATTTCTCCGACTTCTTCAGCTCGATCTTCGGCGCACGGGGCGGCAACCCCTTTGGTGGCGCCCGGCAACAACGCAGCGCGGGCAGGCGAGGGCAGGACGTGGAACTGGAACTGGCGATCTTCCTTGAAGAAACCCTCAGCAAGGAATCCAAGCAGATCAGCTTCCAGGTGCCGCAGACCAACGCCGCCGGCCAGCGTACCGGGTTCACCACCAAGACCCTGAACGTGAAGATCCCGGCCGGGGTCAGCGATGGTGAACGCATCCGCCTCAAGGGCCAGGGCGCGCCGGGCAGCGGTGGCGGGGCCAACGGCGACCTGTTCCTGACCATCCGCATGGCACCGCACCCGCTGTTCGATGTCGAAGGTCAAGACCTGATCATCACCGTGCCACTGGCACCGTGGGAGGCGGCGCTGGGCACCAAGGTGGCGGTGCCGACCCTGGACGGCAAGATCAACCTGACCATCCGCCCCGACAGCCAGAGCGGCCAGCGCCTGCGTGTTCCGGGCAAAGGCCTGGCGAACAAGCTGGGCGAGCGCGGCAACCTCTACGCGCAGCTCAAAGTGGTTATGCCGACGGCATCCGACGAGTCTACCCGTGAACTGTGGGCCAAGCTTTCCGAGAAGGCCGCGTTCGACCCGAGGGCACAATGGAGTAAGTGATCATGAGCAGCACCCTGATCGTTCAGCTGGACATGCGCAGCCTTTGCCAGGAAGCCAACATCACCCAGGACTACGTGATCGAGATCGTCGAGCACGGCATCGTTGAACCGAAGGGGCGAACGCCGGAGGACTGGTTGTTCGACGATCAGGCGCCGCTGCTGGCCAAGCGTGCGGCGAAGCTGCACCAGGAGCTGGAACTGGAGTGGGAAGGGGTGGCACTGGCGCTGGAGCTGTTGCAGGAAGTGCAGCAGTTGCGCAGTGAGAACAGCATGCTCAAGCAGCGGTTGGGGCGGTTTACCCAGATGTGATGTTGCCTGCACCGGCCCCCACGGACACGCCACAAGGCCCAAGGGCCGTGGGTCACCTGTGGGAGCCGGCTTGCCGGCGATGGGGCCCATACAGGCACTATAGAAATCAGGCGGGCTCAGCCCCCGGGTTCAGCACCAGCTGCATGAAAGTCAAATCCAGCCAGCGCCCGAATTTCACCCCCACCTGGGGCATCTGCCCGGTCACCACGAACCCCAGCCGCTCATGCAGGTGCACCGACGCCGCATTGCCACTCTCGATGGCCGCGACCATCACATGCTTGCCACACCCGCGCGCGCGCTCGATCAGCGCCGCCATCAACTGCGGGCCCAGCCCTTTGCCACGCTGGTCGCCGCGGATGTACACCGAATGCTCAACGGTATTGCGAAACCCTTCGAACGGCCGCCAGTCGCCAAACGACGCATAGCCGAGCACGCCGCTGCCATCCACCGCCACCAAAATCGGATAGCCCTGTTGCGCGCGGGCCTCGAACCAGGCCTGGCGGTTGCCCAGGTCCACCGGGGTTTCGTTCCAGATCGCCGTGGTGTTGCGCACCGCGTCGTTGTAGATGTCGAGGATGCCCGGTACGTCGGTGGGCAGGGCATCGCGGATGTCGTGGCTCATTGCAGCGTCTCACAAGGTCGATGGCAGCAGATTAAATGGTTACCAGCCCGCGCACACCCTCGGCTTGCATGTTTTCACCCCGCCCGCGCTGGATGATTTCGCCCCGGGCCATGACCAGGTACTGGTCGGCCAGCGCTTCGGCAAAATCATAGAACTGCTCGACCAGCAGAATGGCCATGTCGCCGCGCTCGGCCAGGCGCCGGATCACTGCGCCGATTTCCTTGATCACCGAGGGCTGGATGCCTTCGGTGGGCTCGTCGAGGATCAGCAGGCGCGGGCGGCTGGCCAGGGCGCGGCCGATGGCCAGCTGTTGCTGCTGGCCGCCGGACAGGTCGCCGCCACGGCGTTGTTTCATCTGCTCCAGCACCGGGAACAGCTCGTAGATGAAGGCCGGCACTTCCCGTGCCTCGCGCGCCGGAAAGCGCGACAGGCCCATCAGCAGGTTTTCCTCGACGGTCAGGCGCGGGAAGATCTCGCGGCCCTGGGGCACGTAGGCGATCCCGGCCTGCACCCGTTGCTGCGGCTTGAGCGCGGTGATCGGCTTGCCTTCCCATTCGACGCTGCCTTCGCGCGGTGGCACCAGGCCCATCAGGCAGCGCAGCAGGGTGGTCTTGCCCACGCCGTTGCGCCCCAGCAGGCAGGTGACTTCGCCGACCTTGGCCTCAAAGGACAGGCCGCGCAAGATATGGCTGCCGCCGTAGTACTGGTGCAGGGTGTCGATTTTCAGCATGTCATGTCCCCGAGGTTATTGTTGTGGCTGCCCCGGCCCTTTCGCGGGCTTGCCCCGCTACAGGGCCGGGGCGGGCTGTCTGAATCATCGGCCCAGATACACCTCGACCACCCGCTCATCCGCCTGCACCTGCTCCAGTGACCCCTCCGCCAGCACGCTGCCCTGGTGCAGCACGGTGACATGGTCGGCAATGCTGCCGACAAAGCCCATGTCGTGCTCCACCACCATCAGCGAATGCTTGCCGGCCAGGCCTTTGAACAGCTCGGCGGTGAACTCGGTCTCGGCGTCGGTCATGCCGGCCACCGGCTCGTCGAGCAGCAGCAGTTGCGGCTCCTGCACCAGCAACATGCCGATTTCCAGAAACTGTTTCTGCCCGTGGGACAGCAAGCCCGCCTGGCGCTGGGCCAGGGGCAACAGGCGCAAGGTGGTCAGCACCTCCTCGATGCGCTGGCGTTGTTCGCCACTCAAACGTGCCGCCAGGCTGGCCCACACCGACTTGTCGGTCTTCAGCGCCAGCTCGAGGTTCTCGAACACGGTCAGTGCCTCGAACACCGTCGGCTTCTGGAACTTGCGGCCGATCCCGGCCTGGGCGATCTGGTACTCGCTCATGCGGGTCAGGTCGAGGGTATCGCCAAAGAATGCGCTGCCGGTGTCGGGGCGGGTCTTGCCGGTGATCACGTCCATCATCGTGGTCTTGCCGGCGCCGTTGGGGCCGATGATGCAGCGCAACTCACCGACACCGATGTACAGGTTGAGCGCGTTGAGGGCCTTGAAGCCATCGAAGCTGACGGTGATGCCTTCCAGGCTCAGCACCGTGCCGTGGCGGGTGTCCAGGCCGGCCTTGCGGCTGGCGCCCAGGCCAATCGCGTCGCGGCCAGTACCGAGGTTGTCGAACACCGGTTCCAGCATGAATTCCGGATGCACAGGGGGCACGCCTCTCATGGCTGGCTCCTTTTCTTCAGCAGGCCGACCACGCCCTTGGGCAGGTACAGGGTGACAAGGATGAACAACGCGCCGAGGAAGAACAGCCAGAACTCCGGGAAGGCCACGGTGAACCAGCTCTTCATGCCATTGACCAGGCCGGCACCAAGCAACGGGCCGATCAGCGTGCCGCGCCCGCCCAATGCCACCCAGACCGCGGCTTCGATGGAGTTGGTCGGTGACATCTCGCTGGGGTTGATGATGCCCACCTGCGGCACATACAGCGCACCGGCCAGGCCGCACAGCACCGCGCTGAGCACCCACACCAGCAGCTTGAAACCGCGGGGGTCGTAGCCGCAGAACATCAGGCGGTTTTCCGCATCGCGCACGGCGGTGAGCAAACGGCCGAACTTGCTCTGGGTCAGGCGCCAGCACAGGTACAGGCTGGCCAGCAGCAGGCCGACGGTGAGCAGGAACAACACCGCCCGGGTGCCCTGCGAGGCGATATCGAAACCCAGGATGGTGCGGAAGCTGGTGAAGCCGTTGTTGCCGCCAAAGCCGGTTTCGTTGCGAAAGAACAGCAGCATGCCGGCAAAGGTCAGGGCTTGGGTCATGATCGAGAAGTACACGCCCTTGATCCGCGAACGGAAGGCGAAAAAGCCGAACACCAGTGCCAGCAGGCCGGGCGCCAGCACCACCAGGCACATGGCCCAGGCAAAATGCTGGGTGCCGGCCCAGTACCACGGCAGTTCGGTCCACGACAGGAAGGTCATGAAGCCCGGCAGGCCATCACCGGCAGCCTGGCGCATCAGGTACATGCCCATGGCGTAGCCGCCCAGGGCGAAGAACAGCCCGTGGCCCAACGACAGCAGCCCGGCGTAGCCCCAGACCAGGTCCAGGGCCAGGGCGACGATGGCGTAGCAGAGGATCTTGCCGACCAGCGTCAGGGTATAGGCCGAGACCTGCAGCGCGTGGTCCGCCGGCAGCAGCGACAGCAGCGGCAGGGCCAGTAGCAGCAAAACGACGACGGCGCCGATGGCCAGCGACAGGCGCGGCCCGGCTTTTTGCGCAGCGGTGACAAGCAGTGGCTGGTTCATCAGTCGATTACCCGTCCCTTGAGGGCGAACAGGCCTTGCGGGCGCTTCTGGATGAACAGAATGATCAACGCAAGGATGAGGATCTTGCCAAGCACCGCGCCGATTTGCGGCTCCAGCAGCTTGTTGGCGATGCCGAGGCCGAAGGCGGCCCAGAGGCTGCCGGCCAGCTGGCCGACACCGCCGAGCACCACCACCAGGAACGAGTCGATGATGTAGCTCTGGCCCAGGTCCGGGCCGACGTTGCCGACCTGGCTCAGGGCCACGCCACCCAGCCCGGCGATGCCCGAGCCCAGGCCGAAGGCGAGCATGTCGACGCGCCCGGTGGACACGCCACAGCAGGCGGCCATGTTGCGGTTCTGGGTGACCGCACGCACGTTCAGGCCCAGCCGCGTGCGGTTGAGCAGCAGCCAGGTCAGCAGTACCACGGCCAGGGCGAAGCCGATGATCACCAGGCGGTTGTAGGGCAGTACCAGGTTGGGCAGCAGTTGGATACCACCGGACAGCCACGCCGGGTTGCTGACCTCGACGTTCTGCGCGCCGAACAGCAGGCGGATGGCCTGGATCAGGATCAGGCTGATACCCCAGGTCGCCAGCAGGGTTTCCAGCGGGCGGCCGTAGAGGTGCCGGATGATCGTGCGCTCCAGCGCCATGCCGACCCCGGCACTGACGGCGAACGCCACCGGCAGGGCGATCAGCGGGTAGAACTCGATGGCGCCGGGTGCATAGCGCTGCAGCAGCACCTGAACCATGTAGGTGCTGTAGGCGCCGAGCATCAGCATCTCGCCGTGGGCCATGTTGATCACCCCCAGCAGGCCGAAGGTGATCGCCAGGCCGAGGGCCGCGAGCAGCAGGATCGAGCCCAGCGACAAGCCGCTGAAGGCCTGGCCGAGCAGCTCGCCGAACAGCAGCTTGCGCTTGACCTGGGCCAGGCTGGTTTCGGCGGCCGTACGCACGGCTGCATCGGTTTCCGCGTCGGGTTGCAGCAAGGCCTCCAGGCGCGTGCGCGCCACGGGGTCGCCGGTTTCGCCGAGCAGGCGCACGGCCGCCAGGCGCACCGCCGGCTCGCTGGCGCCCAGCTGCAGGTTGGCCAGGGCCAGGCCGAGGGCGGCGTGCACGGCGGTGTCGGCTTCGCTGGCGAAGCGTCGGTCGAGGAAGGCCATCTGCGCCGGTTGCGCGCTTTTTTGCAGTTGCTGGGCGGCGGCCAGGCGGGTGGCGGTGTCGGCGCTGAGCAACTGGTGGCTGGCCAGGGCGTTGTCGATCAAGCCGCGCAGGCGGTTGTTCAAGCGCACCTTACGCGTGTCGCCTTCGGCGATGCGGCCCTGGCGCAGGTTTTCCAGCAGCGGCAGGCGCGCGGCATCGGGTTGCGCCGCCCAGCCTTCGAGCAGGCGGGCTTGCTCGGCGGGCTTGGCGGTGAGGAAGAATTCGCCCTCGCTGGCCTGGGTTGCCAGGGGCAGCAGGAGCAGCAGGGTGAGCAGGAGTCTGAGCATGCGGGTAATCCTGGAAATCGGCGGAGGATTCATCGCCGGCAAGCCGGCTCCCACAGAATGGGTGCTGTTCTCAGGACCCTGTGGGAGCTGGCTTGCCAGCGAATGGGCTGCAAAGCAGCCCCAGTGCACTCAGTTACCTTTCACCGCATAGTCAGGCCGCTTGTCGTTACCCGGAATGAACGGGCTCCACGGCTGCGCGCGCAGCGGCTGCTCGGTTTCCCAAACCACACTGAACTGCCCGTCATCCTGGATCTCGCCAATCATCACTGGCTTGTGCAGGTGGTGGTTGGTCTTGTCCATGGTCAAGGTAAAGCCGGACGGTGCCTTGAAGCTCTGCCCGGCCAGGGCCTCGCGAACCTTGTCGACATCGGTGGACTGGGCTTTCTCGGCTGCCTGCGCCCACATGTGGATACCCACGTAGGTGGCTTCCATCGGGTCATTGGTTACCGCCTTGTCGGCGCCGGGCAGGTTCTTGGCCTTGGCGTAGGCCTTCCAATCGGCGACGAACTTCTGGTTGACCGGGTTATCCACCGATTCGAAGTAGTTCCACGCCGCCAGGTGGCCCACCAGCGGCTTGGTGTCGATGCCGCGCAGTTCCTCCTCGCCCACCGAGAACGCCACCACCGGCACGTCGGTGGCTTTCAGGCCCTGGTTGGCCAGCTCTTTGTAGAACGGCACGTTGGAATCGCCGTTGACGGTGGAGATGACCGCCGTCTTGCCGCCTGCGGAGAACTTCTTGATGTTGGCGACGATGGTCTGGTAATCGGCGTGGCCGAACGGCGTGTACACCTCTTCGATGTCCTTGTCGGCCACGCCCTTGCTGTGCAGGAACGCGCGCAGGATCTTGTTGGTGGTGCGCGGGTAGACGTAGTCGGTGCCCAGCAGGAAGAAGCGCTTGGCGCTGCCGCCATCCTCGCCCATCAGGTACTCCACCGCCGGGATCGCCTGCTGGTTGGGCGCAGCGCCGGTGTAGAACACGTTCGGCGACATCTCTTCGCCTTCGTACTGCACGGGGTAGAACAGCAGGCCGTTGAGCTCTTCGAACACCGGCAGCACCGACTTGCGCGACACCGAGGTCCAGCATCCGAACACCACGGCGACCTTGTCCTGGGTCAGCAGCTGGCGGCTCTTTTCGGCGAACAGCGGCCAGTTGGACGCCGGGTCGACCACCACCGGTTCAAGCATCTTGCCGTTGACGCCGCCCTTGGCGTTGATCTCGTCGATGGTCATCAGCGCCATGTCCTTGAGCGACGTCTCGGAGATCGCCATGGTCCCGGACAGCGAATGCAGGATGCCGACCTTGATGGTCTCGGCGGCCTGGATGCTCCAGCTAAGGCCCATCGCCGCAATCGATGCGCTGAGGGTAAAGGCCTTGATCAGACTGCGACGCTTCATGTGCTCTCTCTCCGCTGAGTTTTTTTTGGTGTTGGCCAAGCGGGGAGGGCGTTGCAAGGGGTGTGCCGGATGGCTAAAGGTGCGTAATAGACGGAGTGTGCGAGGTATTAGGGCGCGGGACAGGTCCAGGATGGTGCCTGAATGTTTTGCGTGCACAGCATTGGGGCCGCAGAGCGGCCCCCAAGTTACTCAGCCCTCGCGCACGGCAGTACGCGGATGGCGTCTGCTGCGCACACCCTGGTAGGTAACGGCCAGCAGCACGAACCAGATCGGCGTGACGATCAGCGCGGAGCGGGTGTCCGCCTCCAGGCTCAGCAGCACCAGGATGAAGGCGAAGAACGCCAGGCACACGTAGCACATGAAGCGACCGCCGGGCATCTTGTAGGTCGATGCCTGGTGCAGCGCCGCACGGGTTTTGCGGTACTTCAGGTACGACAGCAGGATCAGCGTCCAGACGAACATGAACAGCACCGCCGACACCGTGGTGACCAGGGTGAACGCCTCGACCACATTGGGGATCAGGTAGATCAGCACCGCACCCAGCAGCAGGCAGGTGCACGAGAAGTACAGGCCGTTGGCCGGCACGGCGCGGCGCGACAGCTTCTCGAACGCGCGGGGTGCATCGCCTTCCTGGGCCAGGCCGAACAGCATGCGGCTGGTGGAGAATACGCCACTGTTGGCCGACGAGGCCGCCGAGGTCAGCACCACGAAGTTGATGATGCTCGCCGCCGCCGGCAGGCCGGCCAGTACGAACAGTTCCACGAATGGGCTTTTGCCCGGCACCACGTCGCGCCATGGGGTCACGGCCATGATCGCGATCAGCGCCAGCACGTAGAACACGATGATTCGGATCGGGATCGAGTTGATCGCCCGTGGCAGGGTGCGTTCAGGGTCCTTCGCTTCGGCGGCGGTGGTACCGACCAACTCGATGCCGACGAAGGCGAATACGGCAATCTGGAAGCCGGCGAAGAAGCCCATCAGGCCGTTGGGGAACATGCCGCCGTCATTCCACAGGTTGGCCAGCTGCGCGGTGCGCCCGCTGGGTGATTCAAAGCCGGTAATGACCATGTACAGGCCGGTGGCGACCAGGCCGAGGATGGCGACGATCTTGATCAGGGCGAACCAGAACTCCAGCTCGCCGAACATCTTCACGGTCACCAGGTTCAGCGCCAGCAGCACCCCCACGCAGGTCAGCGCGGGTATCCACTGCGGCAGGTCGGGGAACCAGAATTGCGTGTAGGCGGCAATCGCCACCACGTCGGCGATCCCGGTGACCACCCAGCAGAACCAGTAGGTCCAGCCGGTGAAGTAGCCGGCCCAGGGGCCGAGCAGGTCGGCGGAGAAGTCGATGAACGACTTGTAGTTGAGGTTCGACAGCAGCAGTTCGCCCATGGCGCGCATGACGAAGAACAACATGAAGCCGATGATCATGTAGACGAAGATGATCGACGGCCCCGCCAGGCTGATGGTCTTGCCCGAGCCCATGAACAGGCCGGTGCCGATGGCACCACCGATGGCGATCAGCTGGATGTGGCGGTTGGTCAGGTTGCGCTGCAGGTGCTGCTCTTCAGCATCAGGGGAAGAGATCCGGGTCATTGGCTGCATTCCATTGAGGGTCAGTCTTTTTGTGAAAGCCGCGTAGGCTAACACGGGCGTCCCAATTCGGGGCGCGACAGATCGACACGACTTTGGCGGTGCAGCGGTGGGCCTCACCGGCCCCTTCGCGGGGCCAGTAAAGGCACAGCAACGATCAGGCGCTGGCCAGCACGCGACGGCGCCGCACCACCCGACTATCCACGACCCACATCACCACCATCGACACCCCCACCAGCGGGAACATCACCCCCAGCAGCACCATCACTCCGACTGCGGTCTTCCAGCGCGGCAAGTCATGACGCAGCGGCGGCACCCCCAGCCCACCGGACGGCCGGCGTTTCCACCACATCACCAGCCCGCTCACCGACCCCAGCAGGATCATCAGGCACACCAGCAAAATGATGATCTGGTTCAGCGCCCCGAACATCTTGCCCTCATGCAGCATCACGCCCAGCTCGGTGGCGCGGGCGACCGGGCTGTAGTGCTGCCAGCGCACGTCGGCCAGCACCTTGCCGGTGTATTGGTCGACATGCAGGGTGGCGTCGTTGCGCGGGTCGTCGGCGAATACGGCAATGGTGAATACGCCGTCGGCGCTGGTCGGCACGGTGATGCTGTAGCCCGGTTCGACCTGACGCGCCGTAGCGATGTCCTCGATCTGCTGCAGGCTCACCTGTGGCGCTGCCGGCATGTTCGACATCCCGTGATGCCCGGCATGTTCGGCATGCGCGCCCGATTGCGGCATCGGTGTATTTTCCATGGCCCAGGGCACGGTCTGGCGATGGGCGCTGTTCAGTTCACCGGCTTGTTGGTCGGACTTGGGCACGTCGTTCCACATGGCCGCCGGAAAGCGGTTCCACAGGTCGGCGTACTGCTTGCCCCACAGGCCGGTCCAGGTCATGCCGCTGAGCAGCATCAGCAACAACAAGGCCGAACCCCAGAAGCCGCTCACTGCATGTAGGTCGCGCCACAGCAGCCGACCGCGGGCGCTCAAGCGGGGCCACAATACACCCGCGCCGTTGCGCCCGCGCGGCCACCACAGGTACAGGCCGGATACCACCAGCACGATGCCCCAACCGGCGGCCAGTTCCACCAGCCGGTCGCCGACCGTGCCGACCATCAATTCGCCATGCAGGGCGCGGGCGACGGCCTGCAGGTTCTGCTTGGCGTCCTGCTCGCCAAGCACTTTGCCGCTGTACGGGTCGACGAAGACATTCAGCTCGCGGCCAGCGTCATGCACCACGAACTGCGCGCTGCGCTCGGCATCGATCGGCGGCAAGTACTGGGCGACGTGGCCCTTGGGGTACACCTGACGCACGTCGGCCAGCATCTGATCGGCGCCCTGTCGGTGATGCCCCGCCTCGACCACCATCAGGTCACGGTACAGCAGCGGGTCCAGCTGCGGCTTGAACAGATAGATGATCCCGGTGATCGCCAGCAGGATCATGAAAGGGGCGACGAACAGCCCGGCATAGAAGTGCCAGCGCCAGGCCAGGTTATAGAAGGACACGCGTGTTCCGCTCATGGGAACCTCCTGTTTGACCAGCTGAGGGGCGCGACCGTGGCCGCGCCCATTGTTGTTGTCAGAAGCTCACATCGACCTTGGTCCAGAAGGTCCTGCCTGGCTCGTTCACCGGCTGTGGATCAGTGGCCGGGTAGCCGAACCCGGCGTTCCCTGCCAGGTTCAGGTGCTCGGCGTAGGCCTTGTCGAACACGTTGTCGACCCCCGCGCTGAGCTTGAGGTTTTTATTCACCTTGTAGGCACCGTTGAGCGAGAACACGCCGAACCCTGCGCTTTTCTCGTAGTCCTTGCCCACCACGTTGCCCTGGTTCTCGGCGATGCGGTTTTGCGCCGCCACCAAGCGCCACAGCGCCCCGGCGCTCCAGGTGTCGCGGCTGTAGGTCAGGCCAAGGCGGCTTTCCAGTGGTGGCATCTGCGGCAGCGCCTTGCCGTCGCTGCTGTTCTTGCCCCAGGCGTAGGCCAGCGTGGCATCGGCCTTCCAGTTTTCCGTCAGTTTGTAGGCGGTGCCCAGTTCGCCACCCATGATGCGGGCGTCGATGTTCTGTGCCTGGGAGGTGCTCATGCCCATCATGCCGGTGCGATAGTCGAACAGGATGTAGTCGCGGACCTGCCCGACATAACCCGAGGCCCAGGCTTCCAGGCGCTCGTCGCGGTACTGGATGCCGACGTCGAGCTGGGTGGTCTTCTCGGGCTTGATGCCGTCGAAGGCGTTGGCCGCACCGGGCGGCGCCAGCTTGGGCGAGAACAGCTCCCAGTAGTCGGGGAAGCGCTGGGCGTTGCCGAGGCCGATGTAAGTTGTGGCGGGGATCGCTGCCAAGTCGTGTTCATACCGCACGAAGCCGCTGGGCAGGGTGTCGGCACGGGTATCGCCTTCAGTGGCGCTGCCAGCGCGCAAGTCGCGGGCCGAGGCGCGGTCCAGGCGGGCGCCGGTGATCAGCCGGTCAACACCGGAGGCGTACCAGGTCAGCTCGCCGAAGGCGCCGTAGTTGTGGAAGTCGGCGTCCTTGGTCCAGGGCTGGCCCTTGTGAGCATCGACGCCCATGCCGCCCCGCTGGCGGTGCTCGTTGGTCTGCGCGTCGATGCCGCTGATCAGCTGCACATCGGCCCAGCGCCAGGTGGCCTTGATCCGCGCGCCCATCGTGCGGCGGTCGACGTTACTGACCATGGGCATGCCCATCATGCCGCTGCCCGACGGCGTGCGCAGGCTGTAGTTGTCCATCACGTGGTCGGCGTAGTTGTAGTAGACCTGCGCCTCGACCTTGTCGAGCACCTCGCCGAGGTTGGACTTTTCAAAGCGCAGGCCCAGGCTTTCGCGCTTGAACTGCGAGCCGTCCATGCCCCGCCCGGCATAGCGGGCCTCGCCGTCGCCCTTGCCGGCGGTGAGTTCGAGCAGGGTGTCCTGGTCTGGCGTCCAGCCCAGGGTCACGTCGCCGTTCCATTTTTCCCAGCGCGAGGGCACGGTGTCGCCGTTGCCATCCTGATAGTCGTCCGAGCGCGACTGGTTGCCGACGAAGCGCGCGTAAGCCTGGCTGTTGCCGGCGGCGGCGTCGAGCACCTTGTCGAAGCGGCCGTTGGAACCGGCCAGGAGGCTGGCGTTGACGCGGCTGCCGAGGGTGCCGAACTTTTCCGGTTCACGCTCGAAAAGGATGGTCCCCGCCGAGCCACCCGGGCCCCAGATCACGCTTTGCGGGCCCTTGATCACGGTGAGGCGGTCGTAGGTTTCCGGGGCGATGTAGGAGGTGGGGGCGTCCATGCGATTGGGGCAGGCACCGAGCATCACGCCGCCGTTGGTGAGGATGTTCAGGCGCGAACCGAACATGCCGCGCAGCACCGGGTCACCGTTGGTGCCACCGGCGCGGATGGCCGAAAAACCTGGGATGGTCTTGAGGTAATCGGCGCCATCGCTGGCCGGCACCGGCTGGCGCGGGTCTTTCGGGTTGGTGACCACGGTCAGTGGCGAACTTGGCGCAATGGCAGTGATCACCGTCGGGCTCAGCTCGGGCAGCGCTTGTTCATGGCCTTCGTGGCCAGGGTCGGCGGCCAGGGCCATGGGCGCGAGCAGCGAGCCGCACAACGCGGCGAATGTCCCGCGCAGGGCGGGGGCGAAGACAGGGGTGCAGCCGGACATAGTGATTCCAGTCGATCAGTCATGAGTAGGCGCGAAGCCTCCAGGCTTCGTGCGGCAAGCGGTGATGTCAGACGCTGATCGAAAGGGGCGGCGCGCGGCTGCGCGCACCGGGGAAGATGGCCTGCCGGGCATGGCCCTGGTGTGTCGGGGGTGAGCTGAGGGTAATTGGGCCGACGTGGCCGGCGTTGAGCGGGCTGAAGGTTTGCGGTAAAGCGGGGCAGTTGAACAGCAGGCTGCAGTAGCCGCATTTTTCCCACATCACATGCAGCTGGCCGTCGTCACAGTGGCCGTGATCGGCGTTGCTGCCGTGCGGCGTGTCGACGGACATCGACATGCCCATCGGCATGCTCATGCCCGCGTGATGCTCCATCGGCATCGACTGGGAAATCAGCGGGCCGATGAAAATCATCCACATGGCGAACAGGCTCAGCCAGCCGCCACCGACGCGCCTGCGTTCAGGGCGGGTGGTACGGCTGCGGCTGTTGCGTGGCAGGCTCATGATGGCGAGCGCTTGTCAGCTAGCGGTCAGTGCGCGTGTTCGTGGCCTTGCGGCTGGTCCGCCGGCGGCTGCTTCTGCACGGCCACGTCGACGGTGATGTCGCCGGCTTTTTCGAAGTGCAGGGTCAGCGGGAAGCGCTTGCCGTCGACCAGCAGGCTGCGGTCCTTGGGCTGCATGAGCATCACGTGGTAGGCGCTGGGGGCAAAGACCAGGTCCTTGCCGGCCGGCACGGCCACGTTGGGCACCTGCTGCATCTTCATGGCGCCGCTGGCACTCATCGTATGTTCGTGCAGTTGTGCATCTGCCGTAACCGGGCTGTCGACGCTCAGTAGGCGGTCATCGGCCTTGCCGTTGTTGTGCACGATGAAATAGGCCGCGACGTTGGGCGCATTCGGCGGCAGCGCCAGCGACCAGGGGTGTGCGATGTGCAGGTCACCCACGGTGTATTCATGGGCATTGGCGAAGGCGCCGGGCAGCAGCAAGGCGGCCACGATGAGAGCGTGCTTGAGCATGGTGTGAGTCTCCGTTCTGTTCAGGTTCAGGCAGACAGCGTGATGAACTCAGGCCAGGGGAGAGGCACGGGGGTTGAGCGCAGGCCATAGCTGGCGCGGCGTTGGTTGGTAGTTGGCGGGCGCTGGTGCATGCCCGACCACAAGCGTCGGCGGGTTGTGCAGCTGTGGCGGGTAGCCCGGCAATGCCAGCAGCGGGGCGGCGCCGGAGCAGCACCAGCAATGCTGCATGTTGGAATGGTCGTCGCTCTGCGGGCCGAGGTCGATCTTGGCGAGGGCCTGGACATCGACCTTGGCCTTGCCAGCCATGCTCGAACAGAAAGCCCCCCACAGCAGCTGCTCGGCCGGGCCCTTGGGCGCGGCAGAGGACAGCGGCATGGCCAGCAGGTTGAACAGCACTGCAAGGCAGGCGATCCAGGCGATGTGCCGACGTGGGGGCATGGAGAGATCCGGTCAGGAATCGTGGTGGCTATTGTAAGGCGGAGTATAGGTAAAAAAGGCGGGGTGCGGTGAAGTGACGCAGGCGGAGTGGGGGCAGGGGCCGCGATGCGGCCCCGGCTGTCTCAAGCCTTGTTACGGCCCATCAGGCCACGAACGGTCTCCTGCAGGTCTGCCGGCAGGACCACCACTTTGGCATTGTTGCTGCTGGCCAGGCTTTCCATGGCGCCGACATAGCGCTCACCGAGCAGGTACATGGCCGGCACCGTCTCGTTGCCCACCGCTTCCTTGACCAGCGAAATCGCCCGTGCCGATGCCTCCGCCAGGTTGATTTGCGCCTCGGCATCGAGCTTGGCCGATTGCAGGCGGGCTTCGGCTTCGAGGATAGCCGCCTGCTTGGCACCTTCGGCGCGGGTCACGTCGGCTTTACGCTCACGCTCGGCGGCCGCCTGGCGCTCCATGGCCAGCTGCATGTTTTCGGACGGCTTGATGTCCTGGATCTCCACCGAGCGCACGGTCACGCCCCAGTCTTCGGTCTGCTCGGACATCGCTTCACGCAAGCGTGCCTTGATCTGCTCACGGCTCGACAGCGCTTCGTCCAGGTCCATGGCACCGACGATGGCGCGCAGCGAGGTCATGGTCAGGCTGGTGACGGCGAACGAGAAGTTCTGCACACCGTAGGAGGCTTTCTGCGGGTCGACGACCTTGGCGAAACACAGGGCATTGGCGACGATCACCGCGTTGTCGCGGGTGATGATTTCCTGCTCCTGCACGTCGAGGATGATGTCCTTGGTCGGCAGGCGGTAGGCGACCACGTCCATGTACGGGATGACGATGTTCAGGCCGGGCTTGAGGGTGCTGTGGTAGCGCCCCAGGCGCTCGACGATCCACTCCTCGCCCTGCGGCACGATGCGCACCCCTTTGAATACGGTGATCAGGACAAAGACGGCCAGGGTGCCGACGACGATGAGGCTGGTCATGGTGCTAAATTCCTTTTACGTACAGAGTCAGGCCCGAATGACCCGGGCGGTGTTGCCTTCGATGGCGACGAGGCGCACGCGCTCGCCGGAGGGGATGTCGCTGTCGGCCACGCAGACCCATTCCTCGTTGCCGAGGATCGGCTTCTGGAAGCGCACGCGGCCTTTCTGGAATTGCGAAACGCTGCTGATCAGCAGCCCGACTTCGCCGATCACGCTATCGGCGGTCCAGCGCACATCTGGCTGCTTGCGCCGGAACAGCTTGAACCACAGGGCGGTGGTGACGGATGAGAACAGCACCCACAGCAATACCTGCATATCCAGTTGCAGGCTGGGGGCCGCGAGCGAAATGAGCGAGACCAGCACGGCACCGATGCCGAACCAGATGATGAAGAACGTGGGCAGGACCAGCTCGAGCAGGGTCAGCGCGATGCCGAACACCAGCCAGATCCACCATTGCATTTCCATATGGGTGACGCCTTCCAAGGGAGGGGCTTGAGTTTAAGGCTGCCAACAGGCCAATGGCCACATGGATGTATCTGGATTTACCGGCGGGAATGATCGATGGTTATTGTAGGACGTACGGAAGGATTACGGTTGCTGCGCAGGTTTGATAAGCCAATCCTCAACCCGTAAACCAGGAACGCGTATGAACTCACGGAGGTTATTGGTTACCAGTATGAGGCCTCGCGCCCGGGCATGCCCGGCAATCAGCTGGTCGAAAGGCCCGATAGGTGTGCCTGCCTTTGCCAATTCTGCACGAAGCTGTCCGGTGTGTTCTGCCGCATGGTCGTCGTAGTCGAGGACTTCAAGACGTGCAGAGAAGCCCTCCACTATCGAGAGATTGCGTTCCGGAGTAGCGGATTTCTCTGCGCCATAGATCAGTTCCATCAGCGTGACGGTGCTGATTGCCAGCTGGCCATAGTGGCGGTTGAACGCTTCACGGATTACCTGTGGTTTGTTCTTTATCGTGAAGATGCAGATATTTGTGTCGAGCATGTATCTGAGCATTAAAACCCTTCGCGTTCCTGTTCGGCAGGTTGGTCGCGGCTGGCCATGAAATCAGAGCTCGCATCGTCACCGTCAAACCAGTTATCCCATGACTCTCCGGCGGGTGTGATGATGCGGGTTCGCCCCACTGCAACGATGTCCACTCGGGTCACTTCATCGGGTAGAGCGACGGATTTCGGCAAGCGGATGGCCTGGCTGCGGTTGCTTTTGAAGACAGCACCTTGCTCCATAACGGCCTCCTAGGAAGCGGCAAACTGTGACTGGGAGTTTAAGTCCGTCTGTGTATATGTCAACGGGATATACATTTCGTCGGATGAGCAGTCAGTGCCCAATGGCGGCTAGCAAAAAACGGGCTTGAGTGAATGTGTGGTCAACTTCCGGGAGTGTCGGCCGTTTCAGCACAAGCACCGGCACCCCGCGCTCCCGCGCCACTTCAAGCTTGGGCTCGGTCGCCACGCTACCGCTGTTCTTGCTGACCAGCACATCGATGTTGCGCCGGGCAAACAATGCTCGTTCATCTTCGAGATGAAACGGTCCGCGTGCACCGATCACTTCACAGCGAGCATTGCCAGGGCAGGCCTCCAGCGCCCGTAGGGTCCAGAACTGCTCCGGCGGAATGCCGTCAAGGTGTTGCAGCGGCTCACGGCCGAGGGTGAACAATGGCCGCCGGAACGGCTTGAGCGCTTCTATCAGGCCCGCCCAATCCTCGACCTCGCGCCAGTCGTCACCCGGCTGTGGCTGCCAGGCCGGGCGGCGCAGGGCCCAGCAAGGTATGCCGACAGCCCGTGCGGCGGTGGCGGCATTGCGGCTGATTTGAGCGGCATAGGGGTGGGTGGCGTCGATCAGCAGCGTGATGCCTGCTTTGCGCAGGTAGCCGGCCAGGCCTTCGGCACCGCCATATCCGCCCACCCGCACCTGGCAGGCCAGGTCCTGCGGTATGCGCCCGATACCCGCCAGGCTATAGACATGCTCGGGCCCGAGCTGGCGGGCGATGGCCAGGGCCTCGGTAACGCCGCCCAGCAACAGAATGCGCCGGCTCATTGCACACCTGCCTTGCCGACGATACCGCCCTGGCGGTCGATGGCGAACACTTCCACCTGCACGTGCGTCGGTACCACGCTGCGGGCGAAGGCCAGGGCATGGGCGCAGACCGCGTCGCCTAACGCGATACCGGCAGCGTGCGCCAGGGCCAAGGCTTGCTGGCTGGTGTTGGCCGCCATGATCGCCGCCTGCAGGTCGGCATCGGCGCCGATGTCTGCGGCCCAGCCGGCCAGTTGCGGCAGGTCGATGCTCGAATGGCGGCTGTGCAGGTCCATGTGCCCAGCGGCCAGTTTGCTGATCTTGCCGAAGCCACCGCACAGGGTCAGGCGGGGTACTGGCACCTTGCGCAGGTGCTTGAGCACCGCGCCGACGAAGTCGCCCATCTCGATCAGGGCGATTTCCGGCAGGCCATAGACCCGGCGCATGGTGTCTTCGCTGGCATTGCCGGTACAGGCGGCGATATGTGTGTAGCCGTTGGTGTGGGCCACGTCGATGCCCTGGTGGATCGACGCGATGTAAGCCGCGCAGGAGAAGGGCCGGACGATGCCGCTGGTGCCAAGAATCGACAGCCCGCCGAGGATGCCCAGGCGCGGGTTCATGGTCTTCAGTGCCAATGCCTCGCCGCCCTGCACATTCACCGTGACCTCGAAGCCACCCCGGTAATCGCAGTCTTCGGCCAGTTGCTGCAGGTGTTCGCTGATCATGCGCCGCGGCACCGGGTTGATTGCTGGTTCGCCAACCGCGAGCACCAGCCCAGGGCGGGTAACGGTGCCGACGCCCTGGCCTGCGACAAAGCGTACGCCCGGCTCATCGAGCAAGCGCACCTGGCTGTAGAGCAGTGCGCCGTGGGTGACATCCGGGTCGTCGCCGGCATCCTTGAGCGTGCCGGCTTCGGCGCGCTCGCCCTCGCGGCGGCAGAACTCCAGGCGCATCTGCACCACTTTGCCCTTGGGCAAGGTAATGCTCACGGCGTCGTCGCACAGGCCGGTGAGCAGCAGGCGTGCGGCGGCCAGGCTGGTGGCGGTGGCGCAGCTGCCGGTGGTCAGGCCGCTGCGCAGCGGCGCAGGTTGTTCGCGGGTTTCTTCACGCATCGCGGGGTTTCACCACGTCGAGCAGGGTGATCGGCAACGCCTGGCGCCACGTGTCGAAGGCGCCCAAGGGCTGGGCCTGGGCAACATGGATGCGGGTTAGTTCGCCGCCATGCTGCTCGCGAAAATGCGCCAGGGCCAGCTCGCTTTGCAGGGTCACCGCATTGGCCACTAACCGCCCGCCGGGGCGCAGACGCTCCCAGCACAGCGGCAGCACGCCTTCGCGGGTAACGCCGCCGCCGATGAAGATGGCGTCCGGGCGCTCCAGTTCGGCCAGCGCCTGCGGCGCCTTGCCGCGAACCAGTTGCAGGCCGGGGACGCCCAGCGCATCGCGGTTGTACTCGATGAAACCTTGGCGGCCTTCGTCGGCTTCGATCGCCAGCGTTCGGCAGGCCGGGTGCGCGCGCATCCATTCGATGCCGATCGAACCACAGCCCGCGCCCACGTCCCACAGCAACTCGCCTGGCTGAGGGGCCAGGCGCGCCAGGGTAATGGCGCGTACGTCACGTTTGGTCAGCTGGCCGTCGTGGCGGAAGGCGTCATCCGGCAGGCCGGCGGTGCGCGCAAGCCGGGGGGCAGCTGCAGTGGCCTGGCATTCGATGGCTACCAGGTTCAGCGCGGCAATGCCCGTGTGGGGCCAGTCATCGGCCGTACCCGCCAGTTGGCGTTCAGTCGCCCCACCGAGGTGCTCGAACACCTGCAGGCGGCTGGGCCCGAAACCACGCTCGCACAGCAGGGCGGCGATGGCGGCCGGGCTGTCGCCATCGTTGCTCAGCACCAGCAGGCGCAGGCCGCTGTTCAGGTGGGCGTTGAGCGCCGCGATGGGCCGTGCGACCACCGACACCACCTGCACGTCCTGCAGCGGCCAACCCAGGCGGGCGGCGGCCAAGGCGCAGGAAGACGGCATCGACAGCACCTGCATTTCTTCGGCCGGCACTTGCCGCGCCAGGCTGGCGCCGACGCCGTAGAACATCGGGTCACCGCTGGCCAGCACGCACACCGGTTCACCGCGCAGGGCCAGTACCGGGGCGAGGGAAAACGGGCTCGGCCAATCCTGGCGGGCGGCGCGTATGCAGCGCGGCAGCAGGGCCAGCTGGCGGGGGCTGCCGATGATCCGCGAGGCACCGAGCAGGGCGCGCCGGGCTTGCTTGCCCAGCCCGCTGAAGCCGTCTTCGCCGATGCCTACTACTGTCAGCCAGGGTGTCATGTGTTTCTGATCCGCCATTTTTGAAGCCGCTTCGCGCCCCCTGCGCAGGCAAGCCGGCTCCCACAGGTACAGTGCCGTATTTGAGGGCTGTGATGCACCTGGGGAGCGGGTGTACCCGCGAAAAGGGCGACGCGGTAATGAATTTCTGCTCAATCGCCTGTGATGCTCGACCACCGGCTTTTCATGCCGCCGACCAAAGCAGGCATAATACCGCGCCTTCTACACTCAAGCGCATTTTCAGCGATTGCCGGACGCCCCATTGAAGCAGGTCCAAACACCCACCGTATCGCCCCGTCCCTCGGCTTGCCCGGGGTTGTGGCGCATCGTCAGTGCCCGCGATGGCGGCATCTGCAGAGTCAAGTTGCCCGGCGGCCTGCTGCTGGCCGGCCAGGCCGATGCGGTGGCCGGCGCTGCCGAGCGTTTCGCCACCGGCGTGATCGAGGCGACCAACCGCGGCAACCTGCAGGTCCGCGGCGTTGGCGACGATCACCGCGGCCTGATCGAGAGCCTGCTGGCTGCCGGCTTGGGCCCGCGCGAGGCCGCCAGCGACGATGTGCGCAACCTGATGCTCAGCCCACTGGCTGGCCATGACCCGGCGATGGTGCTGGATGTGCGGCCATTGGCCGCACAGATTCTCGACCTGCTGCAAGGCACTCCGCGCTTTCACCAACTGTCGGCCAAGTTCGCCGTGCAGCTGGACGGCGGCGAAGGCCTGGCGATGCTCGAACACCCCCACGACCTGTGGCTGTCGGCCTTGCGCCTGGAGCAGCGCACCTGGCTGGCGTTTGGCCTGGCCGGCTGCCCGGGCGATGGCCAGGTACTGGGCGCGGTGCCGCTGGAACAGGGGCTGGCGCTGGTGCGTGCGGTGCTGGAGCGCTTCCTCGACCTGGCCAGCCCGGACCAGGCTCGCATGCGCCAATTGCTTGAAGGCTGCCCGGTGCACGGTTTCATCGATGGGCTTGGGCTGGATATTCGCCGCGACGCAGCCGTCCTCGGTTGGCGACGCGAAGCCGGCAACCGCTCATGGCTGGGCGCAGTGGTGCAGCAGCAAGGCATGGCGCTGGGCATCGCCCCGCCGCTTGGCAGGCTGACCGCCGACATGCTCCGTGGCGCCGCGCAAGTGGCCCGTGAGCACGGTGATGGCAGCCTGCGCCTGACCCCTTGGCAAAGCCTGCTGCTGCCCAACATCGCCCGCGCCAGCATTGCCCAGGCGCAACGAGCGTTGTCGGCCCTGGGCCTGCTTTGCCACAGTGATGAGCCCTTGGCCCGCCTGGTTGCCTGCACCGGCAGCAGCGGCTGCGCCAAGGCGCACGGCGAAACCAAGGCCGATGCCGTGACCCTGGCAGCCCTGTTGCCTGCTGGCGCCCCTGCCAGCGTGCACCTGTCTGGCTGCCCCCGATCCTGCGCCGTGGCCCATGTCGCCCCGGCCACCCTGCTGGCCCGCTCACCGGGCCGCTATGACCTCTATTTGCGTGACGCGCGCCTGCCGGGCCTGGGTGCCCTGCGCGCCGCCGACCTCACCTTGAACGAAGCAGGCGCCATGCTCGCCCTGCCGACGGAGCACCTTGATGATTGATTACATCCGCGATGGTCAGGAGATCTATCGCAATTCCTTCCGGATCATCCGTGAGGAAGCCCGGCTCGAGCGGATCCCCGCCGACCTGGAGAAGCTGGCCGTGCGTGTGATCCATGCCTGCGGCATGGTCGAGGCCATCGACGGCCTGCAGTTCTCCGAAGGCGCCGGCCGTGCCGGGCGCGAAGCCCTGGCCAACGGTGCGCCGATCCTGTGCGACGCGCACATGGTCGCCGAAGGCATTACCCGGGCACGCCTGCCGGCCAATAACCCGGTGATCTGCACGCTGCGTGACCCGAGCGTCCCAGGCCTGGCCAAGGATGCCGGCAACACCCGCTCGGCGGTGGCTCTGGAACTGTGGCGGCCGCACCTGGAAGGCAGCGTGGTGGTCATCGGCAACGCCCCGACTGCGCTGTTCTACCTGCTGGAAATGATCGATGCAGGCGCGCCAAAGCCTGCGCTGATCCTTGGCTTCCCGGTCGGTTTCGTCGGCGCCGCAGAGTCCAAGGCCATGCTCGCTGCCGACAGCCGAGGCGTGCCGTTCGTAATCATGCAGGGCCGCCTGGGCGGCAGCGCAATGGCTGCCGCCGCCGTCAACGCCCTCGCCACGGAGGTGGAATGATGACCCCGCGCGGACGCCTGCTGGGCCTGGGTGTGGGCCCTGGCGACCCTGAGCTGATCACCCTCAAGGCCCTGCGCTTGCTGCGCGAGGCCCCGGTGGTCGCCTACTTCGTGGCCAAGGGCAAGCGTGGCAATGCCTTCGGCATCATCGAGGCGCACCTGCAACCCGCGCAAACGCTGCTGCCGCTGGTGTACCCGGTGACCACCGAAGCCCTGCCGGCACCTTTGTCGTACGAGCAGGTGATCAGTGACTTTTACGACGAAGCCAGTGTGCAAGTGGCCGAACACCTGGACGCCGGCCGCGATGTGGCGGTGATCTGCGAGGGTGACCCGTTCTTCTACGGCTCCTACATGTACCTGCATGACCGCCTGGCGCAGCGCTATGACGCGCAGGTGATTCCGGGTGTCTGCTCGATGCTCGGCGGCGCCTCGGTGCTGGGCGCACCGCTGGTGTACCGCAACCAGAGCCTGTCGGTACTGTCGGGCGTGCTGCCGGCCGAAGAGCTCAAGCGTCGCCTGGCCGACGCCGATGCGGCGGTGATCATGAAGCTTGGCCGCAACTTCCCCAAGGTGCGTCAGGTGCTGTGTGAGCTGGGCCTGGACGGGCGTGCGCTGTACGTCGAGCGGGCGACCATGGCGAACCAGAAGATCGTCGCGCTGGACGCGGTCGACCCGCAGTCGTCGCCGTACTTCTCGCTGATCATCGTACCGGGTGAAAAATGGCAGGGATGAGCATGCACAAGGCACCGGCAATCCTCGTGCTCAGCGCAGGCAGCCTGGCGACTGCGCAGCGTATTCAGCAGCGTTATCCCCAGGCGACGATCCATGGCCTGGCCGGCCGGGTCGAGCAGGCCGACCAGTTTTACGACGCATTCGGCGATACGCTGCGCGCGCTGTACCAGCAAGACACGCCAATCATCGCCTTGTGTGCGGCAGGCATCGTCATCCGCAGCCTGGCCAGCCTGCTCAGCGAGAAAGGCGCTGAACCGCCGGTGCTGGTGGTGGCCGAGGACGCTAGCGCGGTAGTGCCGTTGCTCGGGGGGCTCAGCGGCGTCAATGTCATGGCCCGCGAACTCGGCGAGGCGCTGGGCGTGGCGGCAGCGATCACCACCAGTGGTGAACTGCGTTTCGGCACCTGCCTGCTGAACCCGCCGCAAGGCTATGCCCTGGCGGATATCGAGCAGGGCAAGCGCTTCGTCTCCGACCTGCTGGCGGGGGAGGCCGTGCGCATCGAAGGCGATGCCCCTTGGCTGGCGCAGGCGCAACTTCCGGCCAGTGAAGCTGCCCGGCGCACCATTCATGTCGGTTGCGATGCCCGCCCGGCCAGCCGTGACGAGCTGTTGATCCACCCCCGTTCGGTGGTGGTCGCGGTGGACGCGGGCGGCCCTGATCTGGTTGAGCGCGTCAGCGGCGCCCTGCGTGCAACGGGCATCGCCGAACAGTCGCTGGCCTGCCTGCTGGCTGCCGAACAGGCCATGGCTGAACCTTCCTTGCAGGAAGCGGCCAAGGTGCTGGGTGTGGCACTGCGTTTTGCTGCAAAAGAAAGCACCCTTGCCAGCATGGCCGCCCAAGCGCTGCCTGATGCGCGTTTGGTCGAGCAGGCGGGCCTGGTCATTGCGGTGGCATCGGCGCCTGTCGAAGTCCACCAACTGGGCCGCCGGCGCGGTCGCCTGGCCGTCATCGGCCTCGGCCCTGGCGCCGCCGAACTGATGGTGCCGGCGGTCAAGGCCGAGTTGGCGCGTGCCGAGGACATCCTCGGCTACGAAACCTACGTGCGCATGGCCGGGCCGTTCCGCGACGACCAGGTGCAACATTGCACCGACAACCGCGAAGAGATGCAGCGCGCTCGGCATGCTTTCGAGCTGGCTGCACAAGGGCGTTCGGTGGTGGTGGTATCGTCGGGTGACCCAGGGGTGTTCGCCATGGCCTCGGCGGTGCTCGAAGCACTGCATGCTTCCAGCGACCCCGCCTGGCATCGGGTCGATCTGCAGATCCTGCCTGGTGTCTCGGCCTCGCTGGCCACAGCGGCGCAAGCGGGGGCACCGTTGGGGCATGACTTCTGCGTGATGTCGCTTTCCGACAACCTCAAGCCTTGGGCGACCATCGAGCATCGGCTGGACCTGGCATCCCAGGCCGACCTGGTGCTGGCCTTCTACAACCCGATTTCGCGCTCGCGCCCTTGGCAGCTGGGCCGCGCGCTGGACATCGTGCGCCAGCATCGCGCCGGGGCAACACCGGTAGTGCTGGGGCGCGATATCGGCAGGCCTGGGCAGACACTGCGTGTCGTCACCCTTGGCGAGCTGACGCCGGACATGGTCGACATGCGCACCATGGTCCTGGTCGGTTCGTCCACCACCTGCACATTCGCCCGTGCCGAGGGTGGGCAATGGGTCTACACCCCGCGCTGGTACCCGGTTGCGCCATGAGACACGGGGCTAGCCGACCAGGTAGCCCCTGATCCCGGTAAAGATGATCTGCGCCGCCAGGGCGCAGACGAACAACCCCATCAGCCGGCTGACGATCTGCAAGCCTTGCTCGCCAAGCATGCGTTCGATCCCGTGCGACAAGTACAGCACCAGCCCCACGGTGAAGCTGGCCAGCGCGATGCTGACAATGGCCAGCAGCTTGTCGTCCCAGTGCGGCTGGCTCACGCCCATCACCAGCAAGGCGCCGATGGTGCCGGGGCCGACGGTCAGCGGGATGGTCAGCGGTACGATGGTCACGTCCTGCTGCACGTTGTCGGCCTGCACCGCCGGCTTGCCCTGGGCCATCCCCAGGGCGGAGATGAACAGCACGCTGCCGGCGCCGATGCGAAAGGCATCGGCGGTGATGCCGAAAATGCCGAAAATCGCCCGCCCGAACAGGTACAGCAGCACGCTGGCGATCAATGCGGCAAAGGCGACTTTCCAGGCCAGCTGCTTGCGCTCCTTGCTGGAGTGGCCACGGGTCAGGCTGATGAAGCACGACAGCACGAAGAACGGGCTGTAGAGCACCAGCATCTTCAGGTAGACACTGAACAACTCATGGAGCATGAGGTGGGTCCTTGTGCTGCGCTATCGGCTACGAGGTGTGCAGCGGGTCGCTCTTGGCTTCGCGCTGGTTCGCCCAATACTGGATCAACTCGCGCAATTGCGACAGCTCCACCGGCTTGGCCATGTGCCCGTCCATGCCGGCCAGGCGCGCGCGCTCCTTGTGTTCGGCCAGAATGTGCGCGGTCAGTGCGACCACTGGCGTACGCTGGCGCTGGTTGGCGATTTCCCAGGTGCGCAGTTGTTGGGTGGCGGAGAAACCGTCGAGCACCGGCATCTCGCAGTCCATCAGCACCAGGTCATAGCGCTGGGCCTTCATCGCCTGCAGCGCTTCTTCGCCGTTGCTGGCGGTGTCCGGCTCGAGGTTGAGCTTGCCGAGCATGCCGCGGATCACCTTGGTCGAGATACTGTTGTCCTCGGCCACCAGCACGCGGAAGTTACCGGGTAGTTCGTGCGCCGGTGGGGTGCCCGGCAACGGCGCCGGTACAGTCTGTTCGCGGCCGCGCTGGGCCAGCTCTTCGGCCAGGGTGGTCTTCAGCGTGTAGCCGGCGACTGGCTTGGCCAAGATGCGCTTGACCCCGGCATTGCGCGCGATGACCTTGCTTGGTGCATTGCTGATACCGGTCAGCATCACCACCAGGATGTCGTGGTTCAGGCTGGGGTCTTCCTTGATCTTTGCCGCCAGCTGCATACCGGTCATGCCCGGCATGTTCTGGTCCAGCAGCACCGCATCGAAGTAATCGCGCAGGTGCGCCTTGGTGCGCAGCAGGGCCAGGGCCTCCTTGCCGGACGGTACCGCACTCACGTTCATGCCCCAGGCGCTGCACTGTTGTACCAGCACCTTGCGGCAGGTGTCGTTGTCATCCACCACCAGTACCCGGGCATCGCGCAACGGGCCGTCGAGGTCGGCCGGTGGTTGCTCCAGGCGCGACGGGTCGAGCGGCAGGGTCAGCCACAGGGTGTTGCCCATGCTGGTGCTGCTCTTGATGCCGAACTCGCCCTGCATCAGGCCAATCAGCTGCTTGGCGATGATCAGCCCAAGGTGGCCGCCGAGCTTGTTGCTGGAAAGGAACTGGTGGCTGTGCAGCTCGGCCTGCAGCAACGCGTCGCGCTCGGCGGCAGGCAGCGGCTCACCGCTGTCTTGCACGGCGATGCGCAGGCGCGGGATTTCGCCGCGCTGGTCCAGCGCCACCACCAGCAGGATCTCGCCCTGGTCGGTGTTCTTCAGGGCGTTTTCCAGCAGGCTGGAGAGGGCCTGGCGCAGGCGTGTCGGGTCGCCACTGATCACCCGTGGCACTTGCGGCTGGGTGAAGCTGATCAGCTCGATGTTCTGCTGTTCGGCCTTGGCGCGGAAGATGTTCAGGCAGTCTTCGATCAGGGCGTTGAGGTCGAATTGCACATCGTCCAGTTCGATCTGCCGCGATTCGAGCTTGGAGATGTCGAGGATTTCATTGATCAGCGTGAGCAGTTCGTTGCCGGCGCTGTGGATGGTCTGCACGTAGTCGCGCTGCTTGACCGACAGCGGTGTACCCAACAGCAACTCGGTCATGCCCAGCACACCGTTCATGGGCGTACGGATTTCGTGGCTGATCTTCGCTAGGAACTCGGCCTTGGCGTTGATTTCCGCGTCGCTGGCGGCCAGTGCGCGGCTGGCGCTGAAGCGCTCTTCGTTCATCCGCCGCAGGCGTTCGCTGACCGCCAGGTTGAGCAGCAGGCCGCTGGCCACCGCCAGGCCGAGCAAGATGCACAGCAACCACGGCGTCGAGGTGCGCGTCAGGCCGAGCAGCGCCGGCAGCAGCACCAGGCCGCCAAGGTTGAACACCACCATGGCCAGGCTGAACAGGCGTGCGGGTGCATAGCCCTTGTACCAGTGGTAGCTGCTGACCAGCAGCATGCTCACGCTGCCCAGGGCCAGCAGGGCGTAGGTCATCAAGTTGAGCGGCAAGGTGTCGACGAACAGCAGGATCAGCCCGCTGACGGCCGCCACCAGTATTTCGCCCTGCAGCAGGCGGTTGAGCTGCGCGGAATTACAGGGCGCGAAGAAGTGCTGGGTGAAATACAGCCCGGCCATGCCCGCCAGCACCAGGGTCAGGTAGGCAGCCGGGGTTTGCGCGCTGTGCCACAGGTGCCACCAGGGCCCGCTGAGGTTGAGCAGGATGAGGCCGCTGAGCAGCATCAGGCCGTGGTACAGCGCGAGAATCAGGGTGGTGGTGGAGCGGGTGTACAGAAAGCGGATCAGGTTGTGCAGGATGAGCATCACCAGGCCGCCGAACAACATGCCGAACAGCAACGGCTGGCTATGATTCGAGGCCGCTACGGCCGCGGGCTCCAGGCTGATGGCCGGACGCAGCTGGTGCTCGGAAACCAGGCGCAGGTAGATGTCCAGCGCTTGCGGGCTGTTGGGCAGGGGCAATACATGGTCGCTGCCGCGCAGGGTCGGGCTGCCGTTGTTGCCGGCCTGGCGCCCGTGGTGCAGCTGGCGCAACAGTTTGTCGCCGTCGAGTGCGTAGAGGTCCAGGTGCGAAAGGTCGGGGGCGAACACCCGCAGCAGCTGCTCCTGGTCGCCCGGTTCCAGGCGATAGTGCAACCACAGGGCCTGTTCTGCCGGGGCGGCATCGAGGTCGCCGAGGGCGGTCGGGCTGAACTGGCTGCGGTAGCGATCGGAACGCACGTCGCTCAATTGCAGGTTGGCCTGTTCATCGAGCAAAACCGACCAGCCTCCGCCTTGATCGGCCGAGGCCGGGAGCAGGCAGAGCAATGTCAGCAAGCTGACGATCAAAGCTGTGGCAATCCGAAGCCGACGCACTACGAGATCCCTTCTTAGCCGATGTGCCGTGTACTAACTATGCGCGGCGCGCCAAGTCGAAGGCAAGGCCCCGCTGGGGCCCTGTCGACGAGCCGAATGGCGCAGACGCAAGCAGCTGCGCGCATTCGGTAAAGGTTACTGCTGGTGTTCACCGCGCTCGCGGGCAATGGCCCGGTAGCCGATGTCGGTGCGGTAGAAGCTACCGTTCCAGCTGACTTCCTTGGCCAGGCGGTAAGCCTGCTGCTGCGCGTCGGCAACGGTGCTGCCCATGGCAGTGGCGCAAAGCACGCGGCCGCCGTTGGTCACCACTTGGCCGTCCTTGAGCGAAGTGCCGGCATGGAACACCTTGCCTTCGATCTTGGCTGCAGCGTCCAGGCCGCTGATCGCGTCGCCCTTGGCGTAGTCGCCCGGGTAACCGCCGGCAGCCAGTACCACGCCCAGGCTCGGGCGCGGGTCCCATTGCGCTTCGACCTTGTCCAGGGCCTTGGCGAACGCGGCTTCGATCAGCAGCACCAGGCTCGACTCCAGACGCAGCATGACTGGCTGGGTTTCCGGGTCGCCGAAGCGGCAGTTGAACTCGATGACCTTGGGGTTGCCCGCCTTGTCGATCATCAGGCCGGCATACAGGAAGCCGGTGTAGACGTTGCCTTCCTCGGCCATGCCGCGCACAGTCGGCCAGATTACCTGGTCCATCACGCGCTGGTGCACATCCGGGGTGACCACTGGGGCAGGGGAGTAAGCGCCCATGCCGCCGGTGTTCGGGCCGCTATCCTGGTCGCCGACACGCTTGTGGTCCTGGCTGGTGGCCATTGGCAGCACGTTGTGGCCATCGACCATGACGATGAAGCTGGCTTCTTCGCCGTCGAGGAACTCTTCGATCACCACGCGCGAACCGGCTTCGCCGAAGGCGTTGCCGGCGAGCATGTCACGCACGGCGTCTTCGGCTTCCTGCAGGGTCATGGCGACGATCACGCCTTTACCTGCTGCCAGGCCATCGGCCTTGATCACGATTGGCGCGCCTTTTTCCTGCAGGTAGGCCAACGCCGGCTCGATCTCGGTGAAGTTCTGGTAGTCGGCGGTCGGGATCTTGTGACGTGCCAGGAAGTCCTTGGTGAACGCCTTGGAGCCTTCCAGCTGGGCCGCACCCTTGGTTGGGCCAAAGCAGTCCAGGCCACGGCTGCGGAACAGATCGACCACGCCGATGACCAGCGGCGCCTCGGGGCCGACGATGGTCAGGTCGACGTTTTTCTCGGCGAAGTCGGCCAGTTGCTCCAGGGCGGTGACGTCGATGGCGACGTTCTCGCACTTGGCTTCAATGGCGGTGCCGGCGTTGCCCGGGGCTACGAAGACTTTCTCGACGCGAGGGTCCTGGGCGACTTTCCAGGCCAGGGCGTGCTCACGGCCGCCGCTGCCGATGATCAAAACTTTCATGTCAAAACCTCGAATTCTTTCGGACGCAAGGCAAAACCTCACGCTGTACGAGGTCGCACTGAAGCAGGTAGATGCAAGGTGGGGCCGGTTCCGATGAGCGGAGTTGCCTTCTGGCAATGAGCTTCAGCGGAACCGGCCCCTACGCAGCAGATGCCTGCTTCAGTGCGGCCGATTGCCGTAAATCAGTGGCGGAAGTGGCGCATGCCGGTGAATACCATCGCGATACCGGCTTCGTCGGCAGCAGCAATGACTTCAGCATCACGCATCGAACCACCCGGTTGGATCACGGCGCTGATACCCACTTTAGCTGCATTGTCGATGCCATCACGGAACGGGAAGAACGCGTCCGATGCCATGACCGCACCCTGCACCTGCAGGCCAGCATGCTCGGCCTTGATGGCAGCAATGCGGGCGGAGTTGACGCGGCTCATCTGGCCGGCGCCGACACCGATGGTCTGGCGCTGCTTGGCGTAGACGATGGCGTTGGACTTGACGAACTTGGCCACTTTCCAGGCAAACACCAGGTCGTGGATTTCCTGCTCGGTCGGCGCACGCTTGGTGACGATTTTCAGGTCGTCGGCGGTGATCATGCCGATATCACGGCTCTGCACCAGCAGGCCGCCGTTGACGCGCTTGAAGTCCCAACCGGCAGCCCGTTCGGCTGGCCACTCGCCGCATTCCAGCAGGCGCACGTTCTGTTTGGCCGCCACCACGTCGCGGGCAGCCTGGGAGATTTTCGGGGCGATGATCACTTCGACGAACTGGCGCTCGACGATGGCCTTGGCGGTTTCGCCATCCAGCTCGCGGTTGAAGGCGATGATGCCGCCGAAAGCCGACTCGGTGTCGGTGGCGTAGGCCAGCTCGTAAGCCTGGCGGATGCCGCCTTCGTCTTCTGGCACCACGGCCACGCCGCATGGGTTGGCGTGCTTGACGATGACGCAGGCCGGCTTGACGAAGCTCTTCACGCACTCCAGCGCGGCGTCGGTGTCGGCCACGTTGTTGAACGACAGTTCCTTGCCCTGCAGCTGCACGGCGGTGGAGATGCTGGCTTCGCCTTTGTTGGCTTCCACGTAGAACGCCGCGCTCTGGTGCGGGTTCTCGCCGTAGCGCATTTCCTGGGCCTTGACGAACTGGCTGTTGAAGGTGCGCGGGAACTCGCTGCGCTCGGAAGTCGACAGGGTTTCTTTGGCCTGGTCGATGGTGCCCATGTAGTTGGCGATCATGCCGTCGTAGGCGGCGGTGTGCTCGAACGCCTTGAGCATCAGGTCGAAACGCATGGCATAGGTCAGGCCGCCGGCCTTGAGGCCTTCGAGGACGCTGGCGTAATCGCTGGCGTTGACCACGATGGCCACATCCTTGTGGTTCTTGGCGGCCGAACGGACCATGGTCGGGCCACCGATGTCGATGTTCTCGATGGCGGTCGGCAGGTCGCAGCCAGGCTTGGCGATGGTGGCTTCGAACGGGTACAGGTTGACGGCGACCAGGTCGATCGGCTTGATGCCGTGCTCGTTCATGATGGCGTCGTCGGTACCGCGACGGCCGAGGATGCCACCGTGGATCTTCGGGTGCAGGGTCTTGACCCGGCCATCCATCATTTCGGCGAAGCCAGTGTAGTCGGCCACTTCCACCGCGTTCACGCCGTTGTCCTTGAGCAGCTTGTAGGTGCCGCCGGTGGACAGGATCTCGACACCGAGCTGTTGCAGCTCACGAGCGAATTCGAGGATACCGGTCTTGTCGGAGACGCTGATCAGGGCGCGGCGGACTGGCAGGCGGGTAGTCTGGTCGGTCATTTCGGATTCCAATAACGCGGTGGAGTCAGCAAAAAAGGCGCCTCTGTTCAGGGAGCCGCCTTTTCTGATTGGGATTCTGGCTTACAGCAAGTCGTACTGCTTGAGCTTCTTGCGCAGGGTGCCTCGGTTGAGCCCGAGCATCTCGCTGGCCTTGGTCTGGTTGCCCTTGACGTAATTCATCACGCATTCGAGCAGGGGCGCCTCGACTTCGGAGAGCACCAGGTTGTACACGTCAGTGACGGTAGCGCCTTCCAGGTGTGCGAAGTAGTTGTGCAGCGCCTTCTCGACGCTGTCGCGAAGGGTCTGGCCCTCTTCGCTCGGCGTGTTGAGGTGCTGTTTGAGGTTGGCGTTGTCGCTCACGGGCGTTGTTCCACTCACTAATGTCTCAGTCATCATCGTCATGCGGCCACCCCTTGTCCGTCCTCTGTCTCAAGGCTCTGTCGACGTTCGCTGAAATACCCGCGAACGTTGGCGCACTGCGCTTGTGTGTCTTCCAAAGCGTTGAACCGGGCGCGAAACTCCTTGCCGCCGGGTCGTGTTGCCAGGTACCAGCCAACGTGCTTGCGGGCGATACGTACGCCCATCACATCGCCATAAAAGGCGTGCAGCGCAGCCAGGTGCTCCAGCAGGATACGTTCCACTTCGTCCAACTGCGGGGCCGGCAAATGCTGGCCAGTCCCTAAAAAATGCTCGATCTCGCGAAAGATCCATGGCCGCCCTTGGGCAGCCCGGCCAATCAGCAGGCCGTCGACACCAGTGGCGTCCAGCACCGCCCGGGCCTTTTCTGGCGAAGTGATATCGCCGTTGGCAAAAACCGGGATGGACACCGCCTGCTTGATGGCAGCGATGGTGTCGTATTCGGCAACGCCGGTGTACAGGTCGGCGCGTGTGCGGCCATGCACCGCCAGCGCCTGGATGCCAGCCTGCTCGGCGATCTTCGCCACGTTCAGGCCGTTCTTGTTCGCCCGGTCCCAGCCGGTGCGGATCTTCAGGGTCACCGGGACGTCCACCGCGCCGACGACGGCGTGGAGGATCTCGTGGACCAATGCTTCATCTCTCAATAAAGCAGAGCCTGCAGCTTTGTTGCAGACTTTTTTTGCCGGGCAGCCCATGTTGATATCGATGATCTGGGCACCCGCTTCGACGTTGGCTCGGGCCGCCGCCGCCATCATCTGCGCATCGCCACCGGCGATCTGTACCGAGCGTGGCTCGGGATCACCTTCGTGGATGCGGCGCAGGCTCGACTTGCGGCTGTTCCACAGGCTCATGTCGCTGCTGACCATCTCCGACACGACCATGCCTGCGCCCAGGCGCTGGCAAAGTGTTCGGAAAGGCTGGTCCGTGACCCCGGCCATGGGCGCGAGGATCAGGTTGTTGCGTAGTGTGTATGGGCCGATGCGTACCGCCGACATAGGTGTTCCCTGTTGTGGGGCCGAATCATTGGAGTTCGAAAAAGGGTTGGCATAATACCCGCTCTCGGTGACCGGATAAAGATGGATTTGGATAAAATCTGAACAGCTGCGGCCTTATGCCCGACGGTTAGCGACAGCAGGCTGGCGCCGAAAACACGGCGGCCAGCCACGCCCGATCACTCGGGGGAGCGGAAGCTGAGGCTGTAGTTCACGGCCTTGGGCCCCGGGTCGAGGATGTCCAGGGCAATGTGGATGGGCGTTTGGCTGGGCATTTCGCCGCGGCCTGCCAGCTCGCCGGAGAGGTACTCGCTGGGCTTGAACCGACGGCTGGCGATCAGTTGGCCATTGAGGTCGGCAAAGCGCAGCTCCAGCAGCGGGAACGGCTGGGCGAACGGTGCGCGGTTGTAGATGATCGCATCGACGATCAGTGCGCCCTTGAAGTCCGGGTGGCTGCGGACCACCAGGTTGCTGCTCTTGATCCGGCCGATGTCGACGCGGGTCGGTACTTCGCAGCCCAGCATCGGGCACAGCTGCTGGAACAGGGGGCGGTACTGGTCCTGGCGGGCCATTTCGTCGAAATGGAACCACACGTACTGGAATGCCAGCAGACCGGCGGCCAGCAGGGTGAGCACGCCCCACAGCAGGCGCTTGCCCCAGTTCGGCTTGGGTTTTTCCCAGCCCAGCTGCAGCGGGTCGTCGACCACATTGACCAGCGGCTCCTTGCGGGACGGGCGCTCGGGCCTGGCTGCGAAGCCAGGCTCCAGGCGTTCGCCGGGCAGCGGTTCGGCAGGGTCGTCGTCACGCGCCGACAGGTGGATGTCCATTTCGTCGTCATCACGGGCGCTCAGGCCTTTTTCGTGGATGAGCTCGTCATCCGCCGGCAATGGCTCGTGGTAGTCGTCCGCGTCATCGTCATGAGCTGCCCGAGGCGCGGCAGGCCCATCATCGAAGTCCAGGTCCAGATTGCCACCCAGCGTTGGCTCGGTACGGTCACCTGGGGCCGATTCCAGCTCCAGCGGTTCCTGTTCCAGCAGCACCGGAGCGGGCTCCACGGCGTCCAGCGGCTCATGGCGATCGTCGGTCGCGTTGCCGAACAGCTCGTCGCCATGGTGATCGGCAGCGGGCTCGTCACGCCGCGCCTGCAGTGCATCGGCAGGTGCGGCGGGGCGTGGTTCGTCAGGCTTGCCGCGGCGTTCGAGGCGGGCCAGTTCCTGGTCCAGGTCGAGTTCGTCCAGGGCCTGTGCCGTGGCCGCCCAGTCTTGTGGCTCGACGGCTGCAGGCTCACTGACCGGTGGCTCAGGCGCGGTGATGGGCACCACCTGCGGAATCGGCGGCACCACAGGCGCGTTGCCGGCGCGGTTTTGCTCCAGCAGCTGCTTCGCCGCATTGAACACCTGCAGGCAGTGGCCGCAGCGCACCACGCCACGCGCCACGCTCAACTGGTGGTGGGTGACGCGAAAGCTGGTCTGGCAATGCGGGCACTGAGTGACGAAACTGTCGGTCATGCGGCGATCCGGGAGCTGTGCAGGGAAATATTCTAGGCCCGCTTAGCGGCGGCGACCACTGATGCGTACCCAGCCGTCGCGCACGACGATCGGGTCCAGCTCGAAGTCGGCGGCGTAGGCTGCGGCCACTTCCTCACCTTGTTCGGCAAGGATGCCCGAAAGGGCCAGCAGGCCGCCGGGGCGGACCAGGCCGGACAATTGCGGTGCCAGCGAGACCAGCGGGCCTGCGAGGATGTTGGCGACCAGCACGTCGGCCTGCATGGCCGGCATGGCTTCGGGCAGGTACAACGCCAGCTTCTGGTCGGCGATGCCGTTGCGCTGGGCATTGTCACGCGAGGCTTCGATGGCCTGCACGTCGATGTCGGTACCGACGGCTTCACGGGCGCCCAGCAGCAGCGCGGCAATGGCGAGGATGCCCGAGCCGCAGCCGAAGTCCAGCACCTGGGTGCCTTCGAGCTGTTGGCCGTCGAGCCATTCCAGGCACAGCGCGGTGGTTGGGTGGGTGCCGGTGCCGAAGGCCAGGCCCGGGTCGAGCAACAAGTTGACTGCGTCCTTCTCCGGCGCATCGTGCCAGCTTGGCACGATCCACAGGCGGCGGCCGAAGCGCATCGGCTTGAAACCGTCCATCCAGCTGCGTTCCCAGTCCTGGTCCTCGATCACTTCGGCCTGGTGCTCGGGCAGCTCGGCACCGGTCAGCAGTTGCAGGTGGGCGAACACGGCCTCAGGCACGGCATCGGCTTCGAAAAGTGCCAGCAGGTGGGTGTGCGACCACAGCGGGGTGGTGTTGAGGTCGGGTTCGAAGATCGGTTGATCTTCGGCATCCATGAACGTGACCGAGACGGCGCCGACTTCGAGCAGGGCGTCTTCGTAGGTTTCGGCTTGTTCCGGGCTGATGGCCAGGCGTACTTGCAGCCAGGGCATGGCGGGCACCTTTGGTAAATCGACAGGGGCAGCCCAAGGCTGCGCGAAGGCAGGCAGTTTACGCGAGTGCGGGGGGTTTGTAGAGGAGGGTAGGTGGACCGTGTCGCCTTCTTTGCGGGCAAGCCCGCTCCAGTGGGGGGCGAGTGGTGCCTAAAAGAAAAACCCCGGCACTGGGCCGGGGTTTTCATGCATCACGCTAACGCGATCACTCCTGGTTGGCCAGTTTGTGCTCGAGGTAGTGGATGTTGACGCCGCCTTTGCAGAAACCTTCATCACGCACCAGGTCGCGGTGCAGCGGGATGTTGGTCTTGATGCCGTCGACGACGATCTCGTCCAGGGCATTGCGCATGCGCGCCATGGCTTCGTCGCGGTCCTTGCCGTAGGTGATCAGCTTGCCGATCAGCGAGTCGTAGTTCGGCGGTACCGAATAACCGCTGTACAGGTGCGAATCGACGCGCACGCCGTTGCCACCCGGGGCGTGGAAGTGCTTGACCTTGCCTGGGCTCGGGATGAACTTGCGCGGGTCTTCGGCGTTGATTCGGCACTCCAGCGAGTGGCCGCGGATCACCACGTCTTCCTGGCGGAACGACAGCTTGTTGCCAGCGGCGATGCTCAGCATCTCCTTGACGATGTCGATGCCAGTGACCATCTCCGACACCGGATGCTCAACCTGTACGCGGGTGTTCATCTCGATGAAGTAGAAGCTGCCGTTCTCGTACAGGAACTCGAAGGTACCCGCACCGCGATAGCCGATTTCGATGCACGCATCGACGCAACGCTTGAAGACTTCCTGGCGGGCCTTCTCGTCGATGCCTGGGGCCGGCGCTTCTTCCAGCACCTTCTGGTGACGGCGCTGCAGCGAGCAGTCACGGTCGCCGAGGTGGATGGCGTTGCCCTGGCCGTCGGACAGTACCTGTACTTCCACGTGGCGTGGGTTGGTCAGGAACTTCTCCAGGTAGACCATCGGGTTGCCGAAGGCTGCACCGGCTTCGGTACGGGTGAGCTTGGCCGAGGAAATCAGGTCCTCTTCCTTGTGCACCACACGCATGCCGCGACCACCACCGCCACCGGCGGCCTTGATGATCACCGGGTAGCCGACGTCACGGGCAATTGCCAGGGCGACTTCTTCGTCTTCCGGCAGCGGGCCATCGGAACCCGGCACGGTCGGTACGCCCGACTTGATCATCGCGTCCTTGGCCGAAACCTTGTCGCCCATCAGGCGAATGGTGTCGGCTTTCGGGCCGATGAAGGCGAACCCGGACTTCTCTACCTGCTCGGCGAAGTCGGCGTTTTCCGCCAGGAAGCCGTAACCCGGGTGAATGGCAGTGGCGCCGGTCACTTCAGCCGCGGCGATGATCGCCGGGATGTGCAGGTACGAATCCTTGGACGAAGCAGGACCAATGCAGACCGACTCGTCTGCCAGGCCCAGGTGCATCAGTTCGCGGTCAGCCGTGGAGTGCACGGCGACGGTCTTGATGCCCAGCTCTTTGCAGGCACGCAGGATCCGCAGGGCAATTTCCCCGCGGTTGGCGATCAGGACTTTTTCCAGCTTCCCAGACATCGTTGGCTCTCCGCGAATCAAACGACGGTGAACAGCGGCTGGTCGAACTCAACCGGCTGACCGTCTTCCACCAGGATGGCGTCGATGACACCGCCGATATCGGCTTCGATGTGGTTCATCATCTTCATCGCTTCGACGATGCACAGGGTGTCGCCTTTCTTCACCGACTGGCCCACTTCAGCGAAGTTAGGCGAGGTCGGCGATGGCTTGCGGTAGAAGGTGCCGACCATTGGCGAACGGATCACGGTGCCTTTCAGGGCTGGGGCAGCAGCGGCAGCTTCAGCGGCCGGAGCGGCAGCAGCAACGGGAGCCGCTACAGGTGCGGCAGCCATCGGTGCGGGTGCGTAGAACTGTTGTGCAGCTGGGGTCTTGCTGTGGCGGCTGATACGGACCGACTCTTCGCCTTCCTTGATCTCCAGCTCGTCGATGCCAGACTCTTCCAGCAGCTCGATCAGTTTCTTGACTTTACGGATATCCATTAATCATCAACTCCCAAAGGTTCGGTCAGGGGGCGTAAGTTAAAAAACGTATCTGAACGTTTCTCTCGAACCCCGGCCCACTCAGGCCAGGGTTTCAATCATCAGGGCTGTGCGTTGGCAGCCAGTTGTTCCAGTGCGGATTCCAGGGCCAGGCGATAACCGCTGGCGCCCAGGCCGCAGATCACCCCTACGGCAACATCGGAAAAGTAGGAGTGGTGACGGAACGGTTCGCGTTTGTGCACGTTGGACAGGTGCACTTCGATGAATGGGATGCTCACCGCAAGCAATGCGTCACGTAATGCAACGCTTGTGTGGGTGAAAGCAGCCGGATTGATCAGGATGAAGTCCACACCCTCGTTGCGTGCGGCGTGAATACGGTCGATCAGTTCGTACTCGGCATTGCTCTGCAGGTACTGCAGATGGTGGCCTGCGGCGCGGGCGCGCTGCTCCAGGTCCTGGTTGATCTGGGCCAGGGTCACGGCGCCGTAGTGGCCCGGCTCGCGGGTACCGAGCAAGTTCAGGTTGGGGCCGTGAAGCACCAGTAGCGTTGCCATCTGCGGATTCCTTGGATTTGTAGGGCAATTCGACACAGCGCGGCGAGTGTGCCGCAAAGCGACGGCGAGTGTCCAGTTCCCTGCAATAGCCGGCACGATGTCCGAGGTTCGCGCGAAGTATGTGACCAAATAATTAAATCCGGTCACTCAAACAGAGATTTTTCCCGGCACGCGGGAAGTTATAGACCGAGTTTGCCGCGCACGCGCGAAAGAATGCTCGCAAATTCGCCGGCGTTTATCTCGCCAATGACCCGATCGCTGGTCATTTCGCCGCCGTTCGCTGCAAAGAACAGCAGCGCGGGCGGGCCGAACAACTGGTAGCGGTCGAGCAGCGTGCGTTGTTGCGCGTTACTTTCGGTGATGTCGAAACGCAGCAACTTGAACGCCCCCAATTGCTGCTGGACATGAGGTGCATTGAGCACTTCGTGTTCGATCACCTTGCAGCTGATGCACCAGTCGGCGTACCAGTCCAGCAGCACCGGTTGGCCAGCGGCCTTGGCCTGGGCCAGGGCGGCGTCCAGTGCCGCCGGGGTGGTGACGGTTTGCCAGGCACCTGCTTGCGTCGAAGGGGCAGCACTGCTGGCTGCCAGCGTTGCCACCGGCAGTGGGCGCACCGGGTCGCCTTGGCCACTCAAAGCGCCGTACCAGCAGGCCAGGGCATACACCAGCAAGGCCAGCCCCAGCAGTTGCGCCAGGCGTTGCCGCGGCGTCTTCACCACGAACTCCAGCGCGCCGAGGAACAGCGCCATGCCAGCGCTCAGGAAACCGACCAGCAGCAAGGTCGCCGGGCCTGGCAGAACCCGGCTGAGCAGGCCGATCGCCAGGCCCAGCAGCAGCACGCCGATAGCGTTTTTCACGGTGTTCAGCCAGGGGCCGCTTTTTGGCAGCCAGGCCGCGCCACCCGTGGCCACCAGCAACAATGGCGCACCCATGCCCAGGCCCAGGGCGAACAGTTTCAGCGCACCGCCCAGGGCATCGCCGCTGGCGCTGATGTACAGCAGGGCACCGGCCAGTGGCGCCGACACGCACGGCGACACCAGCAGGCTGGACAGCACACCCAGTACAGCCGCGCCCAACAGCGAGCCACCCTTGGTGCGGTGGGCGAGCTTGTCCAGGCGATTGTTCAAGGCTTGCGGCAACTTCAGCTCGAACAGGCCAAACATGGCCAGGGCGAACAGCACGAAGAACAGTGCGAACGGCACCAGCACCCAGGCCGACTGCAACCGCGCCTGCAGGTTCAGGCCGGCGCCGAACAGGCCCATCAGTGCACCCAGCACGGCGAAGCAGGCAGCCATCGGTATGACGTAAGCCAGCGACAGGGCAAGCCCGCGCAGCCCGCCAACCTGGCCGCGCAGGACCACGCCGGAGAGGATCGGCAGCATCGGCAGCACGCAAGGGGTGAAGGTCAAACCGACCCCGGCGAGGAAGAACAGCAGCAACGATTTCCAGTTCCAGCCCTGCTCGTTGGCGGTCGCAGGTGCGCCAGCCGTGGCGCCGCCTTGGCCATCGATGCTCAGGCGCTCGGTCTCCGGTGGGTAACACAGGCCCTTGTCGGCGCAGCCCTGGTAACCCACCAGCAGGGTGAAGGCGCGGGCGTCGGTGCGCGGCAGTTCGATGTCGAGCACGCCGTGGTATACCTCGACGTCGCCGAAAAACTCATCGTGCTTGGCCTCGCCCTTGGGGATGTTCGGCGTGCCCAGGGCGATGTCCGCAGGTTCGGTACGGAACTGGAAACGATGGCGGTAGAGGTAGTAGCCGTCGGTGGCGACGAAGCGCAGCTTGATGGTTTGCGCATCGGCCTGGACCAGGCTGAGCTTGAACGCTTCATGTACCGGCAGGAAGTCTGCGCTGTTGCTCAGCGAGGCGGCGCCGAGGGTGGCGCTGGGGCGGTTGTCGAGCAGGCCCGAGGCGAAGGCAGGGCTGGCCAGCAGCAGGAACAGCAGGAAAAACAGGCGGCGCATGGCGGACTCGCGAGGTGGAACATGCCGGGCATGATAGCGGAGTTGGCCGGGGTTTGGCGTGTGGTGTCCGGAAGGGCGACACATGGCCGCTGGGCGGTGTGCCGCCAGTGTCGCGAAAGGGCCGGTGCAGGCGAGCAATTACACCCTGAATGCCCGCACCGCCCGGTTCAGCTCGCCTCCCAGGCTCAGCAGCTGTTCACCCTGCTGGCGCCCTTCGCCAATGCGCTGCAGGTTGTCCTCACCCAGTTCATGAATACGCTCACTGTGCCCGCGAATCTCGCTGACCGCGCCCGTCTGCTGCGCCGTGACATCGGCAATGCGCACTGCCGTTTCGGCAATCGTGCGGATCGCGCTGACGATCTCATCCAGCGCGCCATCGGCTGCCTGTGCCTGGTTGGCCGTGGCTTCGGCATGTTCCAGCTGCGCCCGCATACCGGCCACCGACCCGCGCGCGGCCTGCTGCAGGCGGTCGATCAGCGCCTGAATTTCGCCGGTGGCGCCGGTGGTGCGTTGCGCCAGGGAGCGCACTTCGTCGGCCACCACGGCAAAACCGCGGCCCATCTCCCCGGCGCGAGCGGCTTCGATGGCAGCGTTCAACGCCAGTAAATTGGTCTGCTCGGCAATCGAGCGGATCACCGTCAGCACACCGCCAATGGTCGCCGACTCTTCGGCCAACTGTTCGATCATGCGGGCATTGCCTTGCACTTCGTCGACCAGCGCGCGCAAGCCGGACAGGCTCTGGCCGATCACGGCCTGGCCTTGCTCCACGGCGCGGCCGGCATCGCGGCTGGCATCGGCGGCGGAGCTGGCATCACCGGCCACTTGCTGGATGGTCGCTTCCAGTTCGCCCAGGGCATCGCGGATCTGCCCGGTGTCGCCGGCCTGGCGTTCGGCGCCATCGTGCAGGGCGGCGCTCATGCCGGCCAATGCGTGGCTGCTGCCGGCGACCTGCTCGGCGTTGTGGCGAATGGTGCCCACCAGCTCCACCAGGTACTGGCGCAGGCGGTTGAGCGATTCCTCGATGTCATGCAGTTCGCGGTTGGTCTTGCCCAGGGCGATAGGCTCGGCGAAATCGCCCTCGGCCCAGGCGGACAACGCTGGGGCCAGGCTGGTCAGGGTACGCGTCAGGCGCCGTTGCAAGGTGTCGACAAGCAGGGCGATCAGCAGGATCACGCCGATCATCAGCCCCTGCATGAGGCGCACTTCACTGGCGATCCTGGCGTGCTGGGCGCGCACTTCAGGCTCCAGGCCGGCGATGGCCAGTTGCACAGCGTCGAGGCGCTGGTTGGTGCTGGCGGCCAGGGCCGTGCGCTGCTCGATCTGTTCGCGGGTGCGTTGCAGTTCGGCAGGGTAGCGGTTGAGCAGGCTCTGCAGCTCACGCTTGAGGCCGAGGGCGACGTCTTCCTGCTGTTCGCTGGCCTGGGTTTGCAGGCCCATCATGGCGGCGAAGTCGTCGGCGTTGGATTCGGCGGCGCGGGTCACGCCCAGCAGTGGCAGGCCGTCGATCGCCTGTGCCTGGGCGCGGATCAGCTGCAGTTCGCGCTCCACTTCGTCGGCCAGCTCGGCGCGGCCGCTGCTGACCAGTTTGTCACGGGCCAGCGACAGGCGGCCCAGGTGCACGCTGGCGTCGAGCAATGGCAGCAGGTAACGCTCGGCCTCGCTGCTGCCGCTGTTGCGGGCATAGCCGGCCAGTTGTTCGAAGCTGGCGCCCAGCTCGCGCTCGGCCTGCAACAGCAAGGCCTGCGGGTCGCCGGCCAGTTTGCCGGCTGCGAGCAGTTCGTTGGCGGTAAAAGCCTGCAGGGTGGCCAGGCTCGGGCGCAACTTAGCGGCTAGCGCATCCGGCCAATCGGCCAATGCGGCCTGCAGCTGATTGTTGGCCTCTACCGCGGCTGCGTGGCGCAGGGCATCGCCACTGCTGAGGTAGGCCTGGATATTGCGCGCAGCCTGGTTCTGAAACTGTTGCGACAGGCCCAGGTAGCGTTCCATCAATTGATAGGGGCGTTCCAGGGCGCGCTGTGACCACCACAGGGTCGCGCCCAGGGCGATACATACGGTCACCAGCAACAGGGTGTTGAAATTGGTCAGCCACTTCAGGCGCATAGCCGCGAACTTCCTGCGGGGGAGTGGAGGTAGGTGCCTGAAGTTATTGCTATTTTGTGACGTGGTGATGACGGTAGTGGCTTAGCGCCATATTGCAGGGGCTGGTTCATCCGCGATGAGGCCGGCCCAGGGATTGAAGATCAAGGCTCGACCCGCACCACGCAATTGCGCCCCGCATGCTTGGCCCGATACAGCGCTTCATCCGCCGCACTGGCCATGGTCAGCGCATCCAGTTCCTCATCCAGTTGCACCACCCCGGCGCTGAAGGTGCATTGCAGGTCGTGGGGTTGCGCCGGGTAGAGAATTTCGGCAAAGCGCCGGCGGATCTCGTCGAGCACCTTGTGCGCGGCCTCCAACGCGGTGTTGGGCATGACGATGGCGAACTCTTCACCGCCATAGCGGCCGATGAAGTCGGTCTTGCGCAGGCGTTGCTTGAGGAACAGCGCCAGGCTCTTGATCACCCGGTCGCCCATGGGGTGGCCATGGTGGTCGTTGATCTTCTTGAAATGGTCGATGTCGAGCATGGCGAAGCTCAGCGGCTGACGCTCGCGGCGGGCGCGGAAGCTGCAGTCTTCGAGCAGCTGCAGGATATGCGTGTGGTTGTACAACCCGGTGAGGCTGTCACGCACCATGCGCGACTTGAGGTGGCGGGCGCGGGCCGCGCGGTTGCGCACAGTGGTGATCAGGTGGCGCGAGCGGATCGGCTTGGTCAGGAAGTCGTCGCCGCCTTCGCTCATGGCGTCGAGCTGCTTGTCCAGGTCGTCCTCGGCGGACAGGTAGATGATCGGTACGCTGACGTAGCGGTCGTTGTGGCGTATCACCTTGGCCAGCTCCGGGCCCGAGCAGCCTGGCATGTACAGGTCGAGGATGATCAGGTCGGGCTGGAAGTCGGCCAGCTCGGCCATGGTGCCGATCGGGTCGGTCAGGCTACGGGTGATCATCCCGGCACTGGCCAGCACGCGCTCGGTGTACAGGGCCTGGGTACGCGAGTCGTCGATGATCAGCACCCGCAGCGGGTCATGCGGGGCAGTGCTGGTGATCATCTCCAGTTTTTCCAGCAGGCTGGAGGCTTCCAGGGTGCCGGTCAGAAAGGCCTGCCCGCCCGCGCGTACGGCCGCCAGGCGGGTTGGCGTGTCGGTTTCGTGGTGGCTGAAGAACAGTAACGGGATGGGCTGCTCGCGGCCTTGCTGCGCCTTGGCGGCCAAGGCGACACCCAAGCCGGGCCCGGTGAAATCGACATCCATGACGATGGCCGAGGGCAACTGCTCGGCCACCGACGCCATGAACACCTCGGCGCTGAACAGCGGCTGCGCACTCAGGCCGAAGAACTCCAGCTGCTGGGCCAGCCGCTCGGCACGTTCCGGGTCACGCAACAGCAGGTACACCGGTTTGCGGGCAGGCCGCAGCGCCAGCTGGTCGGGTTGGTCACCCTTGCGCAAGCGGGGCGACAGGCGTTGCAGCAGGTGATCGAACGCCTGCTCGAGGCGTTCTTGGCTCGGCTCCGCAGCTTGGGTCATGTCCTGGCTACTTATTGGAGGGATGTGCAGGTGCGATGATGGCTCTATGCTAGCAGTTCTTTTCCGGCACGTGAGCGTGCGGCATCAACAAAGCGTTGAAACGCAATATTCAGTTACTGACTGATTGGTCGCTTATGCGTACGGTGGTGTCTGCTTTATAGTGCAGCAACGCGGGCTTGCCGTGGCACCCTGGCGCAGGCCTGTGGTCAAAGCCCCTGAACCGTCGTGACTGATTAAGGACAAAGCCATGCTGGACTGGAAAAACCGCGAGGCCAAAGCCGAGCCCCGTGAGCGTGTCGACGGCCGCGGCGCTGCCGCCCGTAGCTATTTGGGCGGCCTCTGGAGCCGTGCCCTGGGGACCCTGATCGGGTTGTACCTGCTGGTCTGCATCGGCCTGGGCTGGTACTGGAGCCAGGAGCCGGCGCTGTTCCCGGTGCAGCAGAGCGCCCAGGCTGCGGCCGAGCGCAATGGCCAGCAAATGGTGGTGGGCTACACCACTATCGAAACCCTCAAGACCGTGGCCGGTACCTTGCTGAACAAGCCGGGCGGTTACATCTCCAACGACCGCTTCCCGCCGGGGTTGTGGATGGACAACATGCCGAGCTGGGAATACGGCGTGCTGGTTCAGGTGCGTGACTTGTCCCGTGCGCTGCGCAAGGACTTCGCCCGTTCGCAGTCGCAGTCCACCGAAGACGCCGACCTGGCCAAGGCCGAGCCGCGCTTCAACTTCGACAACAAGAGCTGGATCCTGCCATCGAGCGAATCGGAGTTCGAAGAAGGCATCAAGTCGTTGGCGCGTTACCAGACCCGCCTGGCAGCCGGCGACAAGGGCGCGATCTTCTACACCCGTGCCGACAACCTGAACAACTGGCTGGGCGATGTCGCCACGCGCCTGGGGTCGCTGTCGCAGCGCCTGTCGGCCAGCGTTGGCCGGGTCAAGCTCAACACCAACCTGAAGACCGAGTCGGTGGTTGCCGGCCAGGCGCCGCAGGTGGATGAGGAAGTGGTCGAAACCCCTTGGCTGCAGATCGACAACGTGTTCTACGAGGCCCGTGGCCAGGCCTGGGCGCTGTCGCACCTGCTGCGTGCCATCGAAGTGGACTTCGCCGACGTGCTTGCCAAGAAGAACGCCACCGTCAGCGTGCGCCAGATCATCCGTGAGCTGGAAGCCTCGCAAGAGCCGCTGTGGAGCCCGATGGTGCTGAACGGCAGCGGCTTCGGCATGTGGGCCAACCACTCGCTGGTCATGGCCAACTACATCTCGCGGGCCAACGCCGCGGTCATCGACCTGCGTCAGTTGCTGTCGCAAGGTTGAGCATGGCCATCAGCCCCCACGAGGCCGCCCACCGGGCGGCCTCCGACCGCGAGCTGGTCGCCTGGGTGGACGAAACCGACCAGCTACTTGGCGCGTTGCCCAGGGCTGAACTGCGCGCGCGTGGCCTGATCGGGCGTTGCACCTTCATTCTGCTGTTCAACAGCGCCGGTGAGCTGTGTGTGCACCGGCGTACCTTGAGCAAGGCGCTGTACCCCGGCTACTGGGATGTGGCAGCTGGCGGCATGGTGGCGGCAGGTGAGGCGTATGCCGATTCGGCGGCCCGGGAGCTGGCCGAAGAACTGGGGATCGAAGGTGCTGAATTGCGCTTCCATGAGCGCTTCTACTTCGACCAGCCGGACAACCATTTGTGGTGCGCGGTGTATTCGGCGGTTTCCGATGCGCCGCTGAAGTTGCAGGCGGAAGAGGTGATCGAGGCGAAGTTCGTCAGCCTGGCCCAGGCTGAAGAAGAAAGCCTGAGCAAGCCCTATTGCCCGGACTCGTTGGCGGCCTTGCAGCGATACAAAGCGAGCCTTGGGTAAAGCGGGGGGCTCGGGGTCGCAAAACATTCGCAAAATGGCGCATTCCAGTACTTAGCAATTGCCTGATTTATCGTTACACTGCGCGCCCTTTTCGGGCTGTCGCAGGTACTTGCGGCAGTAGCGCCGCCCCTGCCAGAGTGGGGCTTCGCGGTCGGCTCCCGCCGACCAGTTTTTGTCCTCAGCACAGAGGAACAAAAGTGGCCAAGAAAGCTTCTTCCTTTTCCGCCCTTGGCGGTCTCGTGTTCTCCACCGATGCCGGTCGGCACTGCCCCGACTGCAGTCAGCCGGTGGATGCCTGCATCTGCAAGCAGCAAACCATCCCCGAAGGCGACGGTATAGCCCGTGTGCGCCGCGAAAGCAAAGGCCGTGGCGGCAAGACCGTGACCACCGTCACCGGTGTGCCGCTGCCGCCCGACCAGCTCAAGGAGCTGGCCACTACGCTCAAGCGCCGTTGCGGTACTGGCGGTGCCCTGAAGGACGGGGTTATCGAGATCCAGGGCGACCATGTCGAGCTGTTGATCGGCGAGCTGACCAAACAGGGTTTCAAGGCGAAAAAGTCCGGCGGCTGAGGCCATCGCACGTTTTTTTGCCCAGCGCTTTCTAAACTCGTTCCCGTGGCCAGGGTCTATGCCTGGACACGGATGAATCGTCATTTTCAGCTTTTACACTCGCCCGGCTGCCTGCGGGGCAGTGTCTTCGACTTATCTATAGGGGACTTGAATGTCCGTACGACGCACACGCAAAGACGATGGTAGCCAGTGGACCGTGGCCGACAGCCGCAGCGTTTATGGTATCCGCCATTGGGGCGCTGGTTATTTCGCCATCAATGAAGCCGGGCGCGTCGAAGTGCGCCCCAACGGCCCGCAGAGCGCCCCGATCGACCTGTTCGAACAGGTCGACGAGCTGCGCCAGAGCGGTTTGTCGCTGCCGCTGCTGGTGCGCTTCCCTGACATTCTGCAGGACCGCGTACGCCAGTTGACCGGCGCCTTCGACGCCAATATCGCGCGCCTGGAATACCAGAGCCAGTACACCGCGCTGTACCCGATCAAGGTCAACCAGCAGGAAGCGGTGGTCGAGAACATCATCGCCACCCAGAACGTCTCCATCGGCCTGGAAGCGGGCTCCAAGCCTGAGCTGCTGGCCGTCCTGGCACTGGCGCCCAAGGGCGGTACCATCGTCTGTAACGGCTACAAGGACCGCGAGTTCATCCGCCTGGCACTGATGGGCCAGAAACTTGGCCACAACGTGTTCATCGTCATCGAGAAAGAGTCAGAAGTGGCGCTGGTGATCGAAGAAGCCGCCGAGCTGAAGGTCAAGCCGCAGGTAGGCCTGCGCGTGCGTCTGTCGTCGCTGGCGTCGAGCAAGTGGGCCGATACCGGTGGCGAGAAATCCAAGTTCGGCTTGTCTGCCGCCCAGCTGATTTCGGTGGTGCAGCGTTTCCGCGATGCCGGCCTGGACCAGGGCATCCGCCTGCTGCACTTCCATATGGGTTCGCAGATCGCCAACCTGGCTGACTACCAGCACGGTTTCAAGGAAGCCATCCGCTACTATGGCGAACTGCGTGCGCTGGGCCTGCCGGTCGACCACATCGACGTCGGCGGCGGCCTGGGCGTGGACTATGACGGCACCCACTCGCGCAATGCCAGTTCGATCAACTACGACATGGACGACTACGCCGGCGTGGTGGTGGGCATGCTCAAGGAGTTCTGCGACGCGCAGGGCCTGCCGCACCCGCACATCTTCTCCGAGAGCGGCCGTTCGCTGACCGCGCACCACGCCATGCTGGTGATCCAGGTGACCGACGTCGAGAAGCACAACGACGACGTGCCGACCATCGAGAACAAGGAAAGCCTGCCCGAGACCGTGCAGTGGCTGGCCGACCTGCTGGGCCCGACCGACATCGAGATGGTCACCGAGACCTACTGGCGCGCCACCCACTACATGGGCGACGTGGCGGCGCAGTACGCCGATGGCAAGATCAGCCTGGCCGAGAAAGCCCTGGCCGAGCAGTGCTACTTCGCCGTGTGCCGCCGCCTGCACAACTCGCTGAAGGCCCGCCAGCGCTCGCACCGCCAGGTGCTGGACGAACTCAACGACAAGCTGGCCGACAAGTACATCTGCAATTTCTCGGTGTTCCAGAGCCTGCCGGATACCTGGGCCATCGGCCAGGTGCTGCCGATCATCCCGTTGCACCGCCTGGACGAAGAACCGCTGCGCCGCGCGGTGCTGCAGGACCTGACGTGCGATTCCGACGGCAAGATCAACCAGTACGTTGACGAGCAGAGCATCGAGACCAGCATGCCGGTGCATGGGCTCAACGAGGGCGAGGACTACCTGCTGGGCGTGTTCCTGGTCGGCGCCTATCAGGAAATCCTGGGCGACATGCACAACCTGTTCGGTGACACCGACTCGGTGAACATCTACCAGAACGCCGATGGCAGCGTGTATCACGCCGGTATCGAGACCCATGACACCATCGAGGACATGCTGCGCTATGTGCACCTGTCGCCGGAGGAGTTGATGACCCACTACCGTGACAAGGTGGCCAGCGCCAAGATCACCGCCCGCGAGCGCACCCAGTTCCTCGATGCGCTGCGCTTGGGGCTGACCCGGTCTTCGTACTTGTCTTCCTGACCCATCGCCCACAGGTACAGCGGGGTGCTCAACCACACCGATGTACCTGTGGGCGCGTTGTACCCACAGGTTCCTTCTTGCCTCAAGGCACCCAGCTATCGCGCTGCTGCAACCGCCAACCCACCCACCCCAACGTCACCGCCCGCAATGCCATGAATCCGAGAAACGCCAACCACAAGCCGTGGTTGTCCAACCCTTTCATGGCCCACGCCAGCGGCAGTGCAATCAACACCGACACCAGCATCGCATTGCGCATCTCCCGCGCCCGCGTTGCGCCGATGAACAGCCCGTCAAGCAAGTAACTCCACACCGCAACCAGTGGCAGCACCGCCAGGTAAGGCAGGTATGGGTAGGCGGCTGCGCGCACGCTGGCGATATCGGTCTGCACGTCGATGAACACGTGCCCTGCCAACAGGAACAGCCCGGCAAAGCCCAGGCTGGTGATCAGCGACCAACCACAGGCCACCACCAGCGAGCGGCGCAGGGTATCGCGGTCGCGTGCGCCGATGGCATGGCCGCACAGGGCTTCCACGGCATGTGCGAGGCCATCGAGGGCGTAGGCGGTGAGCAGCAGGCCATTGAGCAGCAGCGCATTGGCCGCCACCGTGGCTTCGCCCAAGCGCGCGCCCTGCACGGTTATCAACAGGAACACCAGCTGCAGGGCCAGGCTGCGCAGAAAAATATCGCGGTTGACGGCCAGCAACGGCCGCCAGGCTTGCCAGCGTTTGAGTGCCGCCCAGGCGATCTGCCCAGGGTAGGCGCGCAGGGCGGGGCGGGTCAGCGCCAGGCCGAGCAGCGCAGCGCTCCATTCGGCGATCACCGACGCCCGCGCCGAGCCCAGCACACCCCAGTCCAGGCCCAGCACGAACCACAGGTTGAGCGCGATGTTCAGCAGGTTGGTGGTCAGCAGAATGGCGAGCGGCGCGCGGGCATTCTGGGTGCCAAGGAACCAGCCGACCAGTGCGTAGCTGGCCAGCGCCGCGGGCAGGCCGAGCAGGCGGGTGTGAAAGAAGGTTTCGGTCGATTGTTGCAAGGCTTCACTCGGTTGCATCGCGTGCAGCGCCAGCTGGCTGAAGGGCAGGGCGAGCAGGCCGATGAGCAAGGCGAAGCCCAGCGCCAGCAGCAGGCCTTGGACCAGTACCTGACGCAGCGCGGCACCGTCGGCGCGCCCCGCAGCTTGGGCGGCGAAGCCGGTGGAGCCCATGCGCAGGAAGCCCATCAGGCCAACCATGAAGGTGAACAGCGTGGCGCCCACGGCCACCGCGCCGAGCTGGTGGGCGTGGGGCAGGTGGCCGATCACCGTGCTGTCGACCAGCGCCACCAGGGGCACCGAAATGTTGGAGAGGATCATCGGCGCGGCCAGCGCCCAGACCTTGCGATGGGTAAGGCGGTGGCGCCAGTCGGTGGCGATTTGAGACATGTGTATTCCTGAATAAAGCAGGGCCGCTGCGCCGCTCTTCCTGATTGATGGATCGCATTGTACCGGCCAGCTACCTGCCGTTGCGCTATAGTTGCGCCCTTACGTACACGCTGCCAAAGAGTCCCCACTCCATGTTCAACAAAGGATTGTTGCTGGCCTGCGCGCTGGCCCTGCTCAGTGCCTGTGATTCCTCGACGCCGGATAAACCCGCCACCCCCGATAAACCGGCAGCGAGCGCCGCAGTCGAGGCCCCGGCGCCCAAGCGTGAAGACCCTGCCGTGCTCGCCAAGCGCTACGAGGGCCGCGAGCTGTCCGTGCTGGATGTCTCGGAAGTGCAGCTCGACGGTGCCAGTACCCTGTCGGTCAGTTTCTCCGCGCCGCTGGATGCCAAGCAGGACTTCGCCACCAAGCTGCACCTGGTGGACACCGTCAAAGGCAAGGTCGACGGTGCCTGGGAACTCTCCGACAACCAAATGGAGCTGCGCCTGCGCCACCTGGAGCCGCAGCGCAAACTGGTGCTGACCGTCGACAAAGGCCTGCTGGCGGTCAACGGCAAGCAGCTCGACAGCGAATGGGTAACCCGCCTGGAAACCCGCGACATGCAGCCGACCATCGGCTTCGCCAGCCGCGGCTCGCTGCTGCCCACGCGCCTGGCCGAAGGCCTGCCGGTGATTGCCCTGAACGTCGACAAGGTCGATGTCGAGTTCTTCCGGGTCAAGCCGGAAATGCTCTCGACCTTCCTGGTCAACTGGGGCCGCAACAGCAGCCTGTACTACTACCAGTCCAAGGAAGCCCTGGCGTTGGCCGACCTGGTCTACAGCGGCCGCTTCGACCTCAACCCGGCCCGCAATACCCGCGAGACCGTGCTGTTGCCGATCGCCGGGATCAAACCGCTGCAAGAGCCCGGTGTGTACCTGGCGGTGATGCGTGCCGCGGGCACCTACGACTACTCGCAGCCGGCAACGCTCTTCACCCTCAGCGACATCGGCGTGTCCGCCCACCGCTACCGCGACCGCCTCGACGTGTTCGCCCAGGCGCTGGAAGGCGGCAAGGCGCTGAAGGAGGTGAACCTTGCGCTGCATGACGACAAAGGCAAGCTGCTGGCCCAGGCCAAGACCGATGGCGACGGCCATGCCCAGCTGCCTATCACGGCCAAGGCCGACACCCTGATTGCGACCCAGGGCGTACATACCACGTTGCTGCGCCTGAACACTTCGGCGCTGGACCTGGCCGAATTCGACATCACCGGGCCCCAGGCCAACCCGTTGCAGTTTTTCATTTTCGGCCCGCGTGACCTCTATCGCCCCGGTGAAACGGTGTTGCTCAACGGCCTGCTGCGCGATCAGGACGGCAAGCCGGTCAAGGCCCAGCCGGTGAGCGTGGAAGTGCGCCGACCGGATGAACAGGTGAGCCGCAAGTTCGTCTGGGAGGCCGATGCCAATGGCCTTTATCAGTACCAGCTGCAACTGGCCACCGAAGCCCCCACAGGCCGCTGGCAACTGTTGCTCGACCTGGGCGGCGGGCACAAGCAGGTCTACGAGTTCCTCGTCGAAGACTTCCTTCCCGAGCGCCTGGCATTGGAGCTAAAGGGGAGCAGCACGCCGCTTTCGCCTGACGAGACCGCACAGATTCAAGTCAATGGCCGTTACCTCTACGGTGCCCCGGCTGCAGGCAATCGCCTGAGCGGCCAGGCCTACGTGCGCCCCCTGCGCGAAGCCGTGCCCGCGCTACCTGGCTACCAGTTCGGTTCGGTCACCGAGACTGAGCTGAACCAGGACCTGGAGCTCGATGAAGTCACCTTGGACCAGGCCGGCAAGGCCACGATCGACATCGAAAGCCGCTGGGCCGAGGCCCGTTCGCCCCTGCAGTTGACTGTGCAGGCCAGCTTGCAGGAGTCCGGGGGGCGGCCGATCACCCGTCGCCTGGAACAGCCGATCTGGCCCGCCGAGCGCTTGCCCGGCTTGCGCGGATTGTTCGATGGCGAGGAAACCAACGGCGACGGCCCGGTGGAGTTCGAGTTTCTGGTCGCCGACCGTGAAGGCAAAAAGCTTGCGGCCAATGGCCTCAAGGTGCGCTTGATCCGCGAGCGCCGTGATTACTACTGGAATTACTCGCAGGACGACGGCTGGAGCTACAACTACAACGAGAAATTCCTCACCCAGAGCGAAGAAATCATCAGCGTCAAAGCGGGCTCGACCGCCAAGTTCACCTTCCCGGTCGAGTGGGGCCCTTACCGTGTCGAGGTGGAAGACCCCGAGACCGGCGTGGTGTCCAGCGAACGGTTCTGGGCCGGCTTTCGCGTCCAGGACAATGCCGAAGGCGGTGCGGTACGCCCCGACCAGGTCAAGCTGGCGCTGGACAAACCCGCCTATACCGACGGCGCGACGGCCAAGGTCACCGTGACCCCGCCGGCCGCCGGCACCGGCTACCTGATGGTCGAGTCCAGTGACGGCCCGTTGTGGTGGCAGGAAATCGACGTGCCCGCCGAGGGCAAGACGTTCGACGTGCAATTGGATAAACAGTGGGCGCGTCACGACCTGTATATCAGCGCCCTGGTGATCCGCCCGGGCGAGCGCAAGGCCAATGCCACGCCCAAGCGTGCCGTGGGGGTGCTGCACCTGCCGCTGGCCCGCGCCGAGCGCAAGCTTGCGTTGAGCTTGCAGGCACCGGAGAAGATGCGGCCCAAGCAGGCGCTGACGGTCAAGGTCAAGGCGGCCAATGCCGACGGCAGCATCCCCAAGCAGGTGCATGTGCTGTTGTCTGCGGTCGACGTGGGCATCCTCAACATCACCGACTTCAAGACCCCCGACCCGTACGCCAGCCTGTTCGGCCGCAAGGCCTACGGCGCTGACCAGATGGACATCTACGGCCAGTTGATCGAAGCCGGCCAGGGCCGCCTGGCCAGCTTGGCGTTCGGTGGTGATGCGGCCATCGCAAAAGGCGGCAAGCGCCCCAACACCACGGTCACCATCGTTGCCCAGCAGAGCGCGCCAGTGACCCTGAACGCGCAGGGCGAGGGTGAGGCAACTGTCGACATCCCGGACTTCAACGGTGAGCTGCGGCTGATGGCCCAGGCCTGGACCGAGGAGCACTTCGGCATGGCCGAAGGCAAGACCGTGGTCGCTGCGCCATTGATCGCCGAGCTTTCGGCGCCGCGCTTCCTTGCCGGTGGCGACCGCACCAGCCTGGCGCTGGACCTGGCCAACTTGTCTGGCAGCGCTCAGCAACTCAACGTTGATATCACCACCGAAGGCCAGTTGAGCCTGGCGGCGAGCGCCCAACAGGCTGTCGCCCTGGCCGAAGGCCAGCGCACCACACTGATGATCCCGGTACAGGCCCAAGGCGGCCTTGGCCAGGGCAAGGTACGTGTTCGTGTCAATGGCCTGCAGTTGCCGGGTGAGGCGGTGAATGCCTTCGAGCGTGAATGGACCTTGGGCATCCGCCCGGCCTACCCGGCAATGCTCAAGCACTACCGGGTGGTCCTCAAGGACCAACCGTGGACCTTGCCGGAAAGCGACCTGGCCGCCTTCGAACCCGCAGGCCTGGAGGCCAGCCTGGCATTGTCGAGCCGCCCGCCACTGAACCTGGCCGAGCAGATCCGCGCCCTCGAGGCCTATCCCTATGGCTGCCTGGAGCAGACCACCAGCGGCCTGTACCCTTCGCTGTACGCCGACGCCGAAAGCCTCGAGCGCCTGGGTATCAAGGGCGAGCCGGCCGACGTGCGCAAGCGCAAGATCGAGATGGGCATCGAACACCTGCTGGGCATGCAGCGCTACAACGGCAGCTTTGGCTTGTGGAGTTCGGACAGCCAAGAGGAGTACTGGCTGACGGCCTATGTCACCGACTTCCTGCTGCGCGCCCGTGACCAGGGCTATGGCGTGCCAGCCGAGGCGCTGAAGAAGGCCAACGAGCGCCTGCTGCGCTACCTGCAGGAACGCAACCTGATCGAGGTTGACTACAGCGAGAACGCCGAACACACGCGCTTTGCCGTCCAGGCGTATGCCGCGCTGGTATTGTCGCGCAGCCAGCAGGCGCCGCTGGGCGCCTTGCGCAGCCTGTTCGAACGCCGCGCCGATGCGCGCTCCGGCCTGCCGCTGGTGCAACTGGCGGTGGCGCTGGACAATATGGGCGACAAGCCGCGCTCGCAGGAGGCCCTGCAGGCAGGCTTGGGCATCAGCCGCAGCAAAGGCTGGATGGCCGATTACGGCAGCAGCCTGCGCGATCAGGCGCTGATCCTGGCACTGCTGCAGGAGAGCAACCTGGCCGGCGATCAGGTTGATCAGCGCCTGTTCGCACTGTCCGACGAACTGGCGGCCAACCGCTGGCTGTCGACCCAGGAACGTAATGCGCTGTACCTCGCAGGCCGTGGTCTGCTGGGCAAGCCAGAGAGCCCTTGGAAGGCACGCCTGGACAGTGCGGGCGAAGTCCGTGAGTTCAACAATGACGAGTCCGGCATGAAGCTCGAAGGCCCATTGCTGGCTTCACCGTTGAGCGTGCAGAACCAAGGCAGCGAAACCGTGTACCAGCAGCTTACCCTGTCGGGCTACCCGCGCCAGGCGCCTGCCGCTGGCGGTAATGGCATTGAAATCCGCCGCGAATACCTGGGCATGAATGGCGGGACGCTGGACCTTCACAACCTGCGCAGCGGTGACCTGGTGCTGGTGCACCTGGCGCTCAAGGCCAAAGACGCGGTACCTGATGCATTGGTCGTCGATCTGTTGCCGGCGGGCCTGGAGCTGGAAAACCAGAACCTGGCGCAGAGCGCCGCCAGCCTGGACAACGCCAGCAGCGCGGTGAAGCAGTGGCGTGAGTCGATGCAGAACGCCAGCGTGGTGCATCAGGAGTACCGCGATGACCGTTACGTGGCGGCGCTCAAGCTCGACGAATACAGCACCACCCACCTGCTGTACCTGGCCCGTGCGGTAACCCCGGGCACCTACCGCGTGCCGCCGCCGCAGGTCGAGTCGATGTACCGGCCGAACCTGCAGGCGGTGGGCGATGGGCAGGGTGAGATGACAGTCAAGGCCCGCTGACCTTGGGCATGGGTGACCCGCTGAATCAGTGGATCACCCAGCTCATCACCCACAACCCCAACACCAGCCAGATGATTCCGAGGATGATCGAGGCGCGCATGAAGGCGCGGATTGCCGAGTACAGCAGCATCAGGCCGACGATCAAGGCAAGGATGCTGACCAGTGAGGTGTCCATGCCCAGGGTACGTGCCAGGCCATCGATGAAATTGCCCCCGGCGTTGGCCAGCAGGTTGAACAGGCCGCTCAAGGCGTCGACGATGAAACGGATCAACGAACCCAGTGCCTGGCCAAGCCACTCGAAAAAACCTTCTACATGCATAGTTGCTTCCTGATGAACGAATCGGCGAGGTTGCCGTTCCCAAGCCTTTGGCCATTACCTGGCCAGGTCGGTTCCCGATGCCAAGCTTAGCCCGGCCGCGCACGCGAGCGGGAAGGTTCCTGCGCGCGAGTGTCATCACCGTGGTGGTGATGCTGGGTGTGTTGTGGCTGGCTGACCGCCTGTGGCCACTGCCGCTGCCGGCCGACGACCTGGCGCGGGTGGTGCTGGCTGAGGACGGCACACCGCTGTGGCGCTTCGCCGATGCCGACGGGGTGTGGCGCTACCCGGTCAGCCCTGAAGAAGTGTCGCCGTTGTACCTGCAGGCGTTGCTGACCTACGAGGACCGCTGGTTCTACCGGCACCCGGGGGTCAACCCGCTGGCGCTGGTGCGCGCCGCTTGGCTGAACGTGCGCGGCGGGCGCGTGGTGTCGGGTGGCAGCACGCTGTCGATGCAGGTGGCGCGGTTACTCGACCCGCATGATCGCAGCCTGCCCGGCAAACTGCGGCAGCTATGGCGTACGGCGCAACTGGAGTGGTACCTGTCCAAGCGCGAGATCCTGCAGATCTACCTCAATCGTGCACCCTTCGGCGGTACCTTGCAGGGCGTGGCGGCGGCCAGTTGGGCCTACCTGGGCAAGTCGCCGATGCACCTCACGCCAGCGGAAGCTGCGCTGTTGGCGGTGCTGCCGCAGGCGCCCAGCCGCTTGCGACCCGATCGCCACCCGGCGCGTGCCCAACGTGCCCGCGACAAGGTGCTGCAGCGCCTGGAGGAGTACCAGGTGTGGCCTGCCCGGCAGATCAAGGAAGCGGCTGAAGAACCGTTGCTGCTGGCCCCGCGCCAGGAACCGGCCCTGGCGCCGCTGCTGGCCCGCCGCCTGAACACCGCCAACAGCCCACCGCTGATCCGCACCACCCTCGATGCCTCGTTGCAACGGCGCCTGGAGGACCTGTTGCTGGGCTGGCGCGCGCGGCTGCCAGAGCGCACTTCCGCGGCCGTACTGGTGGTGGATGCGCAGAGCATGGCCGTGCGCGCCTACCTGGGCTCGATCGACCTTGCCGATGAGCGCCGCTTTGGCCATGTCGACATGGTCCGCTCGCTGCGCTCACCGGGCTCGACGCTCAAGCCGTTCCTGTATGGCATGGCCCTGGACGATGGCCTGATCCATTCCGAATCGCTGTTGCAGGATGTGCCGCGGCGCTATGGCGACTACCGCCCCGGCAACTTCTCGATGGGCTTCAGCGGCCCGGTGTCGGCCAGTTCGGCGCTGGCCTTGTCGCTCAACTTGCCAGCGGTGCAGTTGCTCGAAGCCTACGGGCCCAAGCGCTTCGCCGCGCAATTGCGCATGGCCGGCATGCCTCTGGCACTGCCGCCCTTGGCCGAGCCCAACCTGTCGCTGATCCTCGGTGGCGCAGGCAGCCGCCTGGAAGACCTGGTGGGTGGTTATGCGGCGCTGGCCCGAGGCGGCAACAGTGCCCGCGTGCGCCTGCAGCCGCAGAGCCCATTGCTGGAGCGGCGCTTGTTGTCGCCCGGGGCGGCGTGGATCATCCGCCGCATCCTCAGCGGCCAGGCGCGGCCTGACCGTGACCCGCATGCCGACCTGGTGCAGCGCCCCCAGCTGGCCTGGAAGACCGGTACCAGCTATGGCTTTCGCGATGCCTGGTCGATCGGCGTCGGGCCGCGCTACCTGATTGGCGTGTGGATCGGCCGCCCGGATGGCACGCCGGTACCCGGGCAGTTCGGCCTGGCCTCGGCGGCCCCGCTGATGCTGCAGATTCACGACCTGCTGAGCAACCGCGACAGCCAGCGCGGCCTTGCCGCACCGGTCGAGCAGGTACCTGCCAGCATCGGTGTCGCCGCCATTTGTTGGCCGCTGGGCCAGCCGATGGACCGCCAGGACCCGAACTGCAGGCGCCAGCGCTTTGCCTGGACACTGGACGGCACCACCCCGCCGACCTTGCAGGCTGCCGACCAACCGCTCGGGCTGGGCTTGCGCGAAAGCGTCTGGGTCAACGCGCAAGGGCTGCGTGTCGATGGCAGCTGCCCAGGTGCCACGCCACGCGACATCGCCCTCTGGCCGGCGCCGCTGGAGCCCTGGCTGGGGCGTGTAGAGCGGCGTGCCGAACGCTTGCCGGCCGTCGACCCGAACTGCCCACCGCAGGTGCCGGCCAGTGCGCCGCCGCTGTCGATTGTCGGCGTGCGCCCCGGTGATAACCTGCGGCGCCCGGCCACCAGCAGCGAGCCGTTGCAACTGCACGTCTCGGCGCTCGGTGGCGGCGGGCGGCGCTGGTGGTTCCGCAACGGCGAGCCGCTGGGCGAAACCGATGGCCAGGACAGCCTGCTGGTGCGCTTTGAACGCGCGGGGCAGATCGAGCTCAGTGCACTGGACGAGAGCGGGGAAACCGCGCGGGTGGCCTTCCAGGTCAGCGAGTAACCGTTCGACGTTTACCGGGGCAGCACCTACGCTTGCTGGTGACGGGTGTGACCGGCCGACGCCCCGGCGCCCAAGGGATTGTGGAGCGTCCTATGCGTCCTCTGGTCGTGCCCCTGTTGCTGCTGACCTGGGCCAGCCTGGCCCGGGCCGAACCGTTGCCGGGCTTTCTCGAGAGCCACGAATACGAACGCCGGCTGCCCACCGCGAACCTGCCGGTGGACGCCTACCGTCCCCTTTCTGCGCAGCTGCGGCGGGTGGCGCCCGTGGCTGCCGCCCCAGGGTTGCCGGCCGATACCCGCCTGGTCTTGCACAAGGTGCGCTTCGAGGGGGGCACGGTCTATCCGCTGAGTGAGCTGCGCGAGCACTACCAACCACTCATAGGCCATACGATCACCGTGGGTGAGCTGCAGCAATTCACCGAGCGCCTGACCCAGCGCTACCAGCGTGACGGCTACCCTCTCTCATATGCCTACCTGCCGCCTCAGGACCTGGCTGATGGCCGTGTGCACGTGGTGCTGGTGGAAGGCTACATCCACGACTATGAACTGCTGGGCGATATCGGCCCGACTGCGGATTACCTCAAGCAGGTAATGGCACGGTTGCAGGCGGAGCGGCCGCTGACCCAGGAGACGCTGGAGCGCGCCATCGGCCTGGCGCAACGTATTCCTGGGCTCACGGTGCAGGCTGATGTGGCTGCAGCGCAGGGCCCGGATGACACGACACACCTGACGCTTCACGTGCAGCGCAGGCCATTGGATGCCGCTGTCACGCTGAACGACGGCAGCCGTGAAGACCCGCAGGCACTGTTCACGTTCTCCAGCAACGCCCAGACGCGCTTTGCCGAGCAACTGACCGCAAGCGTTGTGCTGCCGCCGGGGGAGGACCACACGCTTTATCAGCGTCTGGATTACAGCCAGTATCTGGACGCGCAGGGCAGCCAGTTGCTGTTATCGGCTGCGCGTTATCGCAGCGAATCGGGCACTCGCGTTCGCCTGGAGGAGGGGGCTGACCAAGCCCCGCGGCGCGAAAGCGAGCGTTATTCGATCGGCCTCGGCCAGGCACTGATGGTCGTGCGCAACGAGTGGATCAATGTGTCCGGGCGTTTGTATTCGGTCAGTGAGCACATCGAAGACCGACGCGGTGGCCAGCAGGAATACGACACCTATGTACGCGCGCTGTCATTCGAAGGCGACTGGCGCAAGGCTGACGCCCACCGCCTGCGCATCGTCAGCGCGGGTGTCTACCAGGGCCTGGATTACCTGGGGGCGCGCAGCGATGCCGACTACGACATGGACTTTTTGCGTTTTCGGGTTTCCGGGTTGCAGAGCGAGCAGCTGTTCGAGAACTGGCAGGGTGTGGCGTCCGCCGCGCTGTACTGGAGCGACGACAGGCTGCCGGACAGTGAACGCGCGGTGTTTGGCGGGCAGCTATTCGGCCGGGGTTACCCCCGTGACCAGGCGGCTGGCGACAAAGGCTGGGGTGTGGCTTACGAGCTGAACTACAGCGTCCGGCGTGGCAGGGGCTGGTTGAAGCGGGTGCAGCCTTATGCCGTGCTCGATGCCGCCGAGGCCTGGTACAACGGCGGGCCCTTCGCAGATGCGCACTTGAGCTCGGTGGCGCTGGGCGTACGCCTGGGGGCGGGTAGTCACGGCAATGTGGCGCTGGAAGTGGCCAAGCCACTGGCGGATGTAGCACTGGATAGCTTGAGCCGTCGCCCGCGGTTGATGCTCAGCATCAGTTATCAGTTGGAGTGATTTGACGCCGCGGTGGGTCGCACGGGCTTCGCCCGTGCTCGCCGGTAAACGCTCCCACAGGCATTGGCGCTGCGCTATCGGGTCAGTGGGTAGTAAACCGCAGATGCACTGGCGATGAGCTTGGCGTCAACGCCAACGCCAGCTGCGTGCGGTTGTGCATATGGGTCAGGCGCAGCACCTGCGAGACATAGAGCTTGACGGTGTTCTCGGTAATCCCCAGCTCGCAGGCAATCTGGTAGTTGGTCTTGCCCTTGCTCACCAGGCGGGCCACTTCGAGCTGGCGTGGCGACAGTTTCTCGAACGCGGCGGGCAAGTCGCTTTCGCCTTCTTCGGTATCGCTGGCACGGCGGTGAACGCCTTGGCCGCGTGCTTTTTCGAGGTCCTGATAGAGCTCGTCGATGCACCCTGCCAGGTCCTGCAGGCGCTGGTTGAGGTTACCCAAATCCTGGAAGTTGGCTTTGCGCTCGCGCAGCACTTGTTCCTGGCGGCGCACGCCTTCGAGCAATTCGTCGAGGTCCATGGGTTTCTGGAAGTAATCGGCGAAACCCTCACGCAGGGCGCGGATCACATCCTGCTTCTCGGCACGGCCGGTGAGCATGATCGCTTCGAACATGCGCTGGCGCCCGGCAACTTCCTTCAACGCCCGGACAAGCTCGATACCATCGCGCCCGGGCATGTGCAGGTCGCAGACCACCAAGCCAATGGCTTCATCCGCTACATAGCGCTCGATGGCTTCGTTGGTGGAAAGGGCGGGCACGCAGTGGTGGCCTTGGTTTTCGAGGAACTCGCACAGCTGTTCGACGATCAGGGGCTGGTCATCGACCACCAGAACCTTTACCTCACTAAATGACTTGTTCACGATCAACTCCCTGTTCGTAAGCGGCCCTGCTCCCGGGCCAGACGCTCTGGCAGCTTAACCATAGACGCTGCTTCCAAGCCTGTACAACGCATGTACAAGTTATCGGACAACAGAATTGGTTATTGGATCCATACCGCGGTGAGCAGAAAGCCCGCCAACACGTAGGGCACGAAGGCTTGTTTGTCGCCCATCTCTTCGGTCAGGGCCTGCAGGCGTTTTTTCACTTTGGGGTTGGCCAGGGTCCACAGCCGCCTGCGCGTCAGCAGCCACAGCAGCACGCTGACGCCAGCACCAATGAACGTGCCGAGCACGTATTGCGGGCTGGTCGCCAGCGCCAGGGCGCCCATCAGCTTGACGTCGTCGGCGCCGAAGCGGCCGAGCATGTAGCCGGGCAAAGTCAGCAGCATGACGATCGCCAGCGCCCAGCCGGCATCGCTGGCATCGGCGCCGATCCAGCTGTGGCCGGTAACGAACAGCCAGGCCAGGGCGCACGCCGCAGCGCCCAGGGTCAGGATGTTGGCGATCTGGCGTTGGCGGATATCTTGTTCAGAGCACAAGGCAAGCCACATCAGGAGAACAATGCTTTGCATTGGCAGGTCGTCATCCCTATTCGTTTAACACGTCTACCCGTTCAGTCAGGTTTCTCCTTCAGGGTAGACGCGATCTGACGAACGGGCTACGCGACCGCTATTTGGCTCTGCCTGGCGGGTAATTGCCCAGCACCTGGCTTACGGTCTTCTGGATGGCGTTGTTGCGTTCTTCGGGGCTTGGCGGGTAATTGTTCATGATCTGCTCGGCACTGCCGCGCCACACCAGCTTGCCGTCACGGCCGTCGAACATGTCGACCTGGATGGTTGCCACCTTGTAGTCGACGCTGCGGGTCTCGTTGTACATCGGCCCGCCCCAGTAGCCGCCCCAATAACCGCCCCAGCCACCGCCGTAATTGGTGGTGATCTGCTGCTGGCGCTGCTCGACGATCAGGTAGGCACGCACCTTCAGGTCAGGCCGGGCGCTGCCCTGGGCCGGGCGCAGGCCGCGCTGATCTAGCTGGTCGGCGACGGCGGCACGGATACGCTGCTCGGTGAGGTCGCTCTTGATGCGTGGGTCATCCGGGCGGTATTGCAGGCCCGGCTCTTGCCACGCCCAGCTGCGGTAGGCGGCAAAATCGCGGCTGGCGTCGAAATCCTGCTGGACGTTGTTGCTGGCGCAGGCGGCGAGCAACAACGCGAATGACAGTAGAACGAGGCGACGCAACATGATGATTCTCCGTTAGGCGTTAACTGGGAGGATAGCCGCTGAGTGCCTTGTGTACCGACTCACGCAAGGCGCTTTCGCGATCGCGTGGCGAGCCTTTGTCGCTGCCGCTTTCAGCGCTCGCGCTCCACACCGGCTGGCCGTTGCGGGCATCGAACAGGTCGATGCGCACCACCATCACTTCAACTTCGTAGGTGCGCACGATCGGCACGCTGCCATAGGCGCCGTAACCGTTGCGGTAGCCGCCAAAACCGACGCCACCGTAGGGGGACGGGCCGTAATAGGGGTCGTAGTAGTCGTAATCGCGCACCTGGCGCAAACGCCGTTCCAGACGCAGGTCGGCACTCACCAGCAGGTCACCGGTGGCGCCCCGGGCCGGGCGCAGGCCGTGCTGGTCGAGGGCGCCGCTGACGGCGTCGGCCAGTTGCGCCGGGTCGGCATCGGCAGTACCGCTGGGCAGCTGGCCGCCACGCCAGCTCCAGCTGCGGTAATGCCCATAGTCGCGCGGCGCGGCCGGGTAGGCACTGGCGTCGAAGGTGCTGGCCGCCTGGGCGGGGGCCGGTGGCAGCGGGCGACTGCTGGCAACGTAGGGGTTGCTGCCCTGGCAGGCGCAGAGGGCGAGCGGTAACAAGGCCAGGCACAACAGGCGGTACGGCATGAGTTTCTCCCAGCGGGCGAGTCAGCGGGGGCGGCACATCCAGTGCAGGTAGCGGCCGAGCCCGGCGAAGCTTGGGTGACGGCGGTGGGCCAGTTCCATCTCCAGCAGGTCGAGCATCTCGGCCTTGGCCTGGAATTCCTTGGGCATGTAGTCGTGGAACACCCTTACGCCGCTCTCGGTTTCGACTTGCCAGATAGGCTCAAGTTGCGCCTTGAGTTCACGCGGATCAAGCGGTTTTTGCGGGGTCAGGCTCTGCTTTTCACCTTCCAGCCGGTTGCTGCGCAACTTGCGGAAATGGCCTTTGAGCAGATTGCGATACACCAGCGCATCGCGGTTGTAGAACGCCAGCGACAACCAGCCACCGGGCGCGGTCAGCTGGTGCAGCACCGGCAGGATGCTTTCCGGCTCGGCCAGCCATTCGAGCACGGCGTGGCACAGCACCAGGTCGTAGGGTTCGGTGAGTTGGCCAAGCAGGTCTTGCCACGGCGCCTGGATGAACGTGGCGGGCTGGCCGGCTTCGGCGAAGCGCGCGCGGGCGCCCTCGAGCATGGGGGCGGCCGGTTCGGCCAGCGTCACGTGGTGGCCGCGCTGGGCCAGCCACAGCGCCATGTGGCCGAGCCCGGCGCCGATGTCGAGCACCCGCAATGGGCGATCAGGCAGGGCGTCGGCCAAGTCGGCCTGGAGCACGGCCAGGCGGATGGCGCCTTTGGCGCCGCCGTAGATCTTCTCGGCGAAGCGGGTGGCCAGTTCATCGAAGTGACGGTCGTTCATCGGGCGAAGCGCCTCTCGCTGTCGGCCAGCTTGGCGCGGACCACGTGCTCCATGTCCAGGCCCAGCTCACTGCACAACAGCAGCAGGTAAAGGATGACGTCCCCCACCTCCTGGCCGGCGTGGGCAAGTTTGTCGGCAGGCAGCTGGCGGGATTGGTCTTCGCTGAGCCATTGGAAGATTTCCACCAGCTCGGCCATTTCCACGCTGGCGGCCATGGCCAGGTTTTTCGGGCTGTGGAAGCCGCGCCAGTCGTTGTTGTCACGGATCTGGTGCAGGCGTTCAGTGAGTTCTTGCAGATTCATTGCGGGTCTCCTAGTGCCGCATAGCTTCGGCGCAGGCCCGATGCAAAGCAAGTGGATTCACGGCGCCTGCAGTGGGCTCCAGCGGCCGATCATATGCAGCAGGTCGCCATGCCCGTCGAGGCGCAACTCACCCGTGCGCCCTGCTTCACTGGCGCTCAGCACCACCTCCGAGGGCAAGCGTACCGGCTTGAGGAAATCCACCTCGAAGGCATACCCGCTGTTCGGCAGATGCCCGCGCAGTGCGGCCAACGCCATGGCCTTGCTCCACATGCCATGGGCAATCGCCTTGGGGAAGCCGAACAGCCGAGCGCTGGTGGCGCTGAGGTGAATCGGGTTGTAGTCGCCACATACCTTGGCATAGCGCCGGCCGATATCGCTGTCGGCGTACCAACGTGTTGCCTCGGGCAAAGGTTCGGGCTCACGTTCCTCACCCGTCACGGGCTGGCCCTCCCGTTTCAAGCCACGCACCAGCATGCGGCTGGTCTCGCGCCATAGCAGGCCAAGCGCATCTTCGGCTTCGGTGACCAGGTCGAACGTGCCGCCCTTGGCATGCGGCTGCAGGTTGTCGGCATACACTGCGAAGCGCAAACCGTCGATGCCGCCCAACGGGCGCAGGACCTCAATGCGGTTGTGCAGGTGCACAAGGCCCAGCAGCGGGAACGGGAAGTCGTGGGCTGTCAGCAGCTGCAGCTGCAGGGTGAAGGCCATCACGTGCGGGTAGGTGGCCGGCAGACGGCCATCTTCTGTGAAGTGGCAGAGCCGCCGATAGGCCGCGAGGTTGTCGGGCTGCACGCGGATGAAGCAGCGCAGGCCGTCCGCTGGCAGGGTGTCGCCACTGATCTTGCGTTTGCTGGCCGCGCGCAGGTAAAGGCTGGCGCGTGAGTCGGGGCTGTTCAGGTCGTGCCAGTGCCGGTTCATGCTCAAGCCCCCATCAATGCCTGGCCACACACGCGCAGCACTTGGCCGTTGACCGCGCCGGAGCCTGGCTGGCTGAGCCAGGCAATGGCTTCGGCGACATCCTGCGGGCGCCCGCCCTGGCCCAGCGAGCTCAAGCGCCGCCCGGCTTCGCGCAGGCCCATGGGCATGGCGGCGGTCATGTGTGTCTCGATGAAGCCTGGGGCTACGGCATTGATGCTGCCGCCCTGCTCGGCAAGCTTCGGCGCCCAGGCCTGGGCGAGGCCGATCAGCCCGGCCTTGCTCGCGGCGTAATTGGATTGGCCGCGGTTGCCGGCGATGCCGCTGACCGAGGCCAGCAGGGTGATGCGCGCGTCTTCGCCCAGCGCGCCTGCTTCGTACAACGCCTGGGTCAGCACTTGCGGAGCCTTGAGGTTGACCGCCAGCACGGCGTCCCAGTATTCCGGGGTCATGTTGGCGAGGGTCTTGTCGCGCGTGATACCGGCATTGTGCACGACGATATCGATACCGCCGGGCAAGGCTTCGAGCAATTTCGCGGCGGCGTCACTGGCGCAGATGTCCAGGCCCAGTGCCTTGCTGCCCAGGCGCGCGGCGAGGGCGTCGAGGTCTTGCTGGGCCTGGGGCACGTCGAGCAACATGACCTCGGCACCGTCGCGGGCCAGTGTTTCGGCGATGGCGGCGCCGATACCGCGCGCGGCTCCGGTCACCAGGGCGCGGCGGCCCGCGAGTGGGCGGGTCCAGTCCTGAACCTGGCTGGCGCAGGCTTGCAGGCGCAGCACCTGGCCAGAAATGAACGCGCTCTTGGGCGACAGGAAGAAGCGCAAGGCGCCTTCGAGCTGTTCATCCGCCCCCTCGCCAACATATAAAAGTTGTGCGGTGGCACCGTTGCGCAGCTCCTTGGCCAGTGAGCGGCTGAACCCCTCCAGCGCACGTTGGGCAACGCAGGCCTGCGGGTCGCCGATGCCTTCCGGTGCGCGCCCGAGGATCACCACATGCGCGCAAGGCGCCAGGCTGCGCAGCAAGGGCTGGAAGAATTCGCGCAACTGCTTGAGCTGGTCGCTGTCGGACAGGTGACTGGCGTCGAATACTACGGCCTTGAGCTTGGGGCCTAGGCCAGCGACCCAGGCCGGTGCCTGCAGGCCTTCGCCGTTGAAGCTGTAGAGCGTGTCGGTCAGGCGCGGGGCGATGGCTTCGACCTGGTTTGCCAAGGGGCCACCGCCCACCACCAGCGCACCCTCCACCGGGCGCAGCCGGCCAGCTTGCCAGCGTTCCAGCGGTGCTGGGCTTGGCAGCCCGAGGGCATCGACGACGCGGCGGCCGAGGTTGGAGTTGGCAAAGCCGAGATAGCGGTCGCTCATGTGCGGGTCTCCCTGAAGGCAAGCATTCAAGTGTGGACCAACTTTATGGCAAGGTCGTTCGAATGCGGCAAAAACACCTAGGCTGTTCGGATCTAATTGTTTCAGGAGGAAGCCAAGCATGCGTTCACTTCGCCGGGTCGCGATTCTGGGCGGCAACCGAATCCCGTTCGCCCGTTCCAACGGCGCTTACGCCACCGCCAGTAACCAGGCGATGCTCACGGTTACCCTGGAGGGCCTGGTCGAGCGTTATCGCCTGCACGGCCTGCGCCTGGGCGAAGTGGTGGCGGGCGCGGTGCTCAAGCATTCGCGCGACATGAGCCTGGCCCGCGAATGCGTGCTCGGCTCGCGGCTGTCGCCGCAAACGCCGGCCTACGACATTCAGCAGGCCTGCGGTACCGGGCTGGAGGCGGCGCTGTTGGTGGCCAACAAGATCGCCCTCGGGCAGATCGACAGCGGCATCGCCGGTGGTGTCGACACCACGTCCGATGCGCCTATTGCGGTCAATGAGGGCTTGCGCCGCGTCCTGTTGCAGGCCAACCGTGGCAAAACGCTGGGTGAGCGGCTCAAGCCCTTTCTGCAGCTGCGCCCTGGGCACTTGAAGCCTGAATTGCCGCGCAATGGCGAACCGCGCACCGGTTTGTCGATGGGCGAGCACTGCGAGCGCATGGCGCAAACCTGGCAGATCGGCCGTGCCGAGCAGGACCAGCTGGCGCTGCTCAGCCACCAGCACCTGACGGCGGCGTATGCCGAAGGCTGGCAGGACGACCTGCTTACGCCGTTTCTGGGCCTCAACCGTGACAACAACCTGCGGCCGGAACTGACCCTGGATCAACTGAGCAAGCTCAAGCCTTCGTTCGACCGCAGCGGCCAGGGCACGCTGACAGCGGGCAACTCGACACCGCTGACCGACGGCGCTTCGCTGGTGCTGCTGGGCACTGAGGAGTGGGCCCAGGCCCAGGGCCTGCCAGTGCTGGCCTACCTGGTCGATGGCGAAACCGCCGCAGTGGACTTCGTCAACGGCCAGGAAGGGCTGCTGATGGCGCCGGTGTACGCGGTTCCGCGGCTGCTGGCGCGCAATGGCTTGAACCTGCAGGACTTCGATTACTACGAAATCCATGAAGCCTTCGCCGCCCAGGTGCTGTGCACGCTCAAGGCCTGGGAAGACGCCGATTACTGCCGTGAGCGGTTGGGGCTGGAGGCACCGCTTGGCGCAATCGACCGCAGCAAGCTCAACGTCAAGGGCAGCTCGCTGGCGGCCGGGCACCCGTTTGCCGCGACCGGAGGGCGGATCCTGGCTAACCTGGCCAAGCTGCTGGCGACGGCAGGCAAGGGGCGGGGGCTGATTTCGATTTGCGCGGCGGGCGGGCAAGGGGTGACGGTGATCGTCGAGCGCTGAGTATCCGAAGAGGTGCGGTGGTAACCTTGTCTGCTGAAAACTACAAGAAATCACTATGTCGAGTATCGGACATCCCCGCGCCATTCCCGCCCTGGACCACCTGCCCAGGCCGCTTTACGCCCGTGCCGAGAGCCTTGGCGCGGGCTCCTGGACCACCCGCCACCGCCATGACTGGGTGCAGTTCTCCTATGCCATCAGTGGCGTGTTGGGTGTGTATACCCGTGACGGTAGCTATTTCGCGCCGCCGCAGTGGGGGGTGTGGATCCCGGCTGATGCCGAACACGAAGTGGTGACGTCCGGGCAGGCAGAGATGCGCAGCCTGTATGTGCGCCGTGATGCGTGCCCTTGGGCTGCGGCGCACTGCCGGGTGCTGGAGGTGACGCCGCTGGCGCGCGAGCTGATCAAAGCGTTTTGCCTGTTCCCGGCGGACTATCCGGAGGGCGACAGTGACCAGGCGCGCCTGGTCGCGGTATTGCTGGATCAGTTGCGGACCTTGCCCGAGGTGGGGTTTTCCCTGCCGTTGCCACGGCACCCGGGGTTGCTGGCGCTGTGCAATGGCCTGATCGCCGCGCCGGACCAGGTGCAGACCTTGCAGCAATGGGCACGAGAGCTGGCCTGTTCGGAGAAGACCTTGATGCGCCTGTTCCAGCGTGAAACCGGGTTGAGTTTCCGTAACTGGCGCCAGCGCATGCGGCTGTTGTCGTCGCTGGCGTTGCTGGAGGCGGGGGAGAGTGTGACAGAGGCGGCGTTGGGCTGTGGCTATGATTCGACCTCAGCCTACATTGCCGCCTTCAAGCAGATGTTTGGCTCAACCCCAGGTGAGCTGAAACTTTAGTGTTGTCTGCACCGGCCCTATCGCCGGCCCAGGCAACCGATCAGGTGCGGAACCGCCGCACCAGCGAATCCAGCTCATTGGACAATCCGGCCAGGCTCTCCGAGTCCTGGCGCGCCGCCTGGGCCAGTTCGGCCACCAACTGCGCATCGCCGTGAATCTGGCTGATATGGCGGTTGATGTCCTCGGCCACCTGATGCTGTTCCTCCGCCGCCGTGGCGATCTGCGTGTTCATGTCGCGGATGATGTCCACCGACTCGCGGATCTGGCCAAAGCTGTCGCGGGCCAGGCCAATGCGGCTCACCGACTGCTGCGACACTTCCAGGCTGGCGTGCATCTGCTCGGCCACTTCGGCGGTGCGGCTGGCCAGGTTGCCGAGCAGGCCATCGATTTCGGCGGTGGAATCGGCAGTGCGCTTGGCCAAGGCCCGCACCTCGTCGGCGACCACGGCAAAGCCACGGCCCTGTTCGCCCGCGCGGGCAGCCTCGATGGCGGCGTTGAGCGCCAGCAGGTTGGTTTGCTCGGCAATCGAGCGGATGGTGCCGAGGATCGACTGGATGGCATTGCTGTCGCGTTCCAGCTGCTGGATCGACTGCGCCGACTGTTCAATCTCCTGGCTTAGCCGATCGACGCTGTTCACCGCCGCATCGATCTGCTGCTGGCCTTCACGGGCCTGCTGCTGGCCGCTGTCGGCCGATTGCGCGGCCTGGCTGCAGGAGCGCGCGACTTCGTTGGCGGTGGCGACCATTTCGTGGAACGCAGTGGAGACCATGTCCACGGCCTCACGCTGGCGCCCTGCGGCCTCGGCCATGTCGCCGGAAACCCGGGTCGAGCTGGTGGAGGTTGCGAGGATATTGCTGGCGGCCGAGCCGATGTGCTGGATCAGGCTGCGGATGGCACCGAGGAACTGGTTGAACCAGCTGGCCAGTTGCGCGGTTTCGTCGCGGCCACGCACTTCAAGGTTGCGGGTCAGGTCGCCTTCGCCCTGGGCGATGCCTTCCAGGCCACTGGAGACGCTGTTGATCGGGCGCACGATGAGCTTGGCGAACGCTGCACCGACCACGGCGAACAGTGCCGCCAGCACCAGCGCGATGCCGCCGATGAACCAGGTCAGGCGGGTGGTGGTCTGCATCACTTCGCCTTGCTGAATCAGGCCGATGAAGGTCCAGCCGAGTTTCTCGTCGGGGTAGATGTTGGCCATGTAGCGCACGCCGCCCAGTTCGACTTCCTGCAAGCCCTTGCCCGCTTTTGCCAGGTCCTCGTAGCCGTCACCAAAGCTAGCCAGCTGTTTGAAGTTGTGGCTGGCGTCGCGGGGGTCGACCATTACGTTACCGTTGTTCTCGACCAGCATCAGGTAGCCGCTTTCACCCAGCTTGATCTGCTTGACGATCTCGGTCAGGCCTTTGAGCGACACGTCGATGTTGACTACGCCACCCGGGTTGCCGAGCTGGTTGGCCACGGCGCGCACGGTGCTGACCAGCACCGCGTCGTCGGCAGCCCAGTAGTAGGCACCGGTGCGCAGTGTCTTGCCGGGGTTGGCCATGGCCAGCTGATACCAAGGGCGTGGGCGCGGGTCGTACTGGGTGAACTTCTGGCCGGCTGGCCAGCCGACGTAGCCGCCGTCACTGACGCCGTAGGAAACATAGGCATAGCCTGGGTGGGATTCAGCCAGGCGGGTGAAGAAGTCCAGCAGTTGCTGGTCCTGGTCGCCCAACGTGTAGGACGGGTTGGCGCTCATGAACTTGTTCAGGTTGTTGCCGGTAGCGGCGACCAGAGGCTGCGAGGCGAGGTACGCGACGTTCTGGTCGATGCCCTGGAAGAAGATGTTCATTGCGTTGCTGACCTGGCGGATTTCCCGGCTGCTGCTGTCGAGGAATCCATCGCGGGCTTCACCGCGCATATTGATGACCACCAGTGTGGCCACAAGGACGATGGGCAGCGCGGCGATCACCGCGAAGGCCCAGGTCAGTTTCTGTTTGATGTTCATCGACGCTCCCGGAATTTATTTTTTTCGACACGCGAGGCAGGTACTTCTACATCGGCAGCGTCCGGGTTTTTTTGAGCGTAAATGCCCGTATTTATTGGGTGAAGTCGCATTTGGCGACTATTCGGTCGGGTTTAGGCTAATATGGCATACCAAAGCCCCGGCGATAGGGCCTATGTCCTCAGTGACAGCACTCACCGCCGTTGGCCAGGTCTTTCAGAATCGGGCAGTCTGGCCGGTCATTGCCCTTGCAGTGGGCGACCAGTTCGCCCAGCGTGTCACGCAGGCTGACCAGTTCCTCGATGCGCTGGTTCAGCGCATCGATGTGCTGCAGGGCCAGTGCCTTGACGTCGGCACTGGCGCGTTGCCGGTCCTGCCACAGGGTCAGCAGCTTGCCGACTTCCTCCAGGGAAAACCCCAGGTCGCGGGAGCGCTTGATGAAGGCCAGGCTGTGCAGGTCTTGCGGCTGGTACAGGCGGTAGCCGCTGTCGCTGCGGGTGGCCGGCTTGAGCAGGCCGATGGCTTCGTAATAGCGGATCATCTTGGTGCTGAGCCCGCTGCGGCGGGCGGCCTGGCCGATGTTCATTGATTCTCCTGCCGGGTGCTGGACGGTTTCCAGGTTTTCAGCCACAGGGCGTTGCTCACTACGCTGACGCTGGACAGCGCCATGGCGGCGCCGGCCAGCACCGGGTTGAGGTAGCCCAGCGCGGCCAAGGGAATGCCGATGAGGTTGTAGATGAAGGCCCAGAACAGGTTCTGGCGGATTTTAGCGTAGGTTTTGCGGCTGATTTCCAGGGCGGCCGGCACCAAGCGCGGGTCGCCACGCATCAGGGTAATGCCGGCGGCCTGCATGGCCACATCGGTGCCACCGCCCATGGCGATGCCGATGTCGGCGGCCGCCAGGGCCGGGGCATCGTTGATGCCGTCGCCGACCATTGCCACCACGCCGTTGTTTTTCAGCTCGGCCACGGTGGCGGCCTTGTCTGCCGGCAGCACTTCGGCGTGCACATCGTCGATGCCGAGGATATCGGCCACCACCTTGGCGCTGCCGCGGTTGTCGCCGGTGAGCAGGTGGCAGCTGATGTGTTGCCCGTGCAGGGTCGCGATCGCCTGTTCGGCGCCGGGCTTGAGGCTGTCGCCGAAAGCGAACAGGCCGAGCACGCGGGGCTGCGCGCCGCGTTCGATCAGCCACGACAGGGTACGGCCTTCGGCTTCCCAGGCCTGAGCCTTGTCAGCCAGGTTACCGGGCTGCAGGCCGCTTTCGTCGAGCAGGCGACGGTTGCCCAGCGCCAGTTCACGCCCCTCTACCTGGCCTGCGATGCCACGGCCGGTCAGCGACTGGCTGTCAGCCACGCCGGGAATGTCCAGGCCCTGCTCGGTGCAGGCATCGAGTACGGCCTTGGCCAAAGGGTGCTCGCTACCGCGTTGCAGGGCGCCGGCCAGGCGATGCAGCTCGCCGCTATCAATGTCCACAGCTTGGCTATGGACTACGCGCGGGCTACCGGACGTGAGCGTGCCGGTCTTGTCGAACACCACGCGGTCCACCGCATGGGCACGCTCCAGCGCTTCGGCATCCTTGATCAGGATGCCATGGCGCGCGGCGACACCGGTGCCGGACATGATCGCCGCAGGCGTGGCCAGGCCGAGGGCGCACGGGCAGGCAATCACCAGCACGGCGACGGCGTTGATCAGCGCTGTCTCCAGCGGTGCGCCGGCCAGCCACCAGCCGACCAGGGTCATCAACGCAATCACCAACACGGCCGGGACGAACACCTGGCTGACGCGGTCCACCAGTTTCTGGATCGGTGCCTTGGCCGCCTGCGCGTCTTCGACCAGGCGGATGATCCTGGCCAGCACGGTCTCGCTGCCCAATGCCCGGGTGCGCACCAGCAGCCGGCCTTCGCCGTTGATGGCGCCACCGGTGACGCTGTCGCCCGGTTGCTTGGGCACCGGCAGGCTCTCGCCGCTGATCAGGGCTTCGTCGGCGTGGCTGCTGCCTTCTTCCACATCGCCATCGACCGGGAAGCGCTCACCGGGCTTGACCAGCACCAAGTCGCCGAGGCGCAGCTGGGCAATCGCAACCGCTTCTTCCTGGCCATCGACCAGCCTGACGGCGCGCTCGGGGCGCAGCGCTTCGAGCGCGCGTATGGCACTGGCGGTCTGGCGTTTGGCCCGGCTTTCCAGGTATTTGCCCAGCAGCACCAGGGCGATGACCACCGCCGATGCCTCGAAGTACAGGTGCGGGGCCATGCCGGCAGGGGCCTGCGCCCACTGGTACAGGCTCAGGCCATAACCGGCACTGGTGCCCAGCGCCACCAGCAGGTCCATGTTGCCGGCACCGGCGCGCACGGCCTTGTAGGCCGCCACATAAAAGCGCGCACCCAGGATGAACTGCACCGGGGTGGCCAGCAGGAATTGCGCCCAGGCGGGCAGCATCCAGTGCAGGCCGAATGGCTGCACCAGCATCGGCAGCACCAGGGGCAAGGCCAGCAACAGGGCGGCGCCGACCGCCAGGCGTTCTTTGCGCAGGCGGCGCTGGGCATCCTGTTGGTCGTCCTGGGCCGATTGCGGCAGGCTGGCGCTGTAGCCGGCGTGCTCGACAGCTTCGATCAGCAGGGCGTCATCCAGGGCTTGCAGCACCTCGAGGTGGGCGCGTTCGCTGGCCAGGTTGACACTGACCTGCTCGACCCCCGGCAGTTTGCCGAGGGCGCGCTCGACACGGCCGACGCAACTGGCGCAGGTCATGCCGCCGATCTGCAGCTCCAGGGTGCGGGTCGGCACGCCGTAGCCAGCGCCGCGTACGGCGTCAACCAAGGCGGGCAGGCTGTCGGCCGGGGCCTGGACCCGGGCCTGTTCGGTGGCGAGGTTGACGCTGACGTGGTCAGCGCCGTTGACCTTGCGCAGGGCGCGCTCGACACGGCCAGCACAGCTGGCGCAGGTCATGCCGGAAATCGGCAGGTCGAAAACGGTGGATGCAGGCATGGCTCTCCTCCTTGGGCAGGCCTCCAGCATCAACCTTGCCATGCGGGGAAGGTCAATACTCCAGGTTGGCGCGCCTTAGCACTAGCCCATTGTGGCCCATGGCAATGCGGTATTTGTTGATCTGGCCCGCCTGTAGGGTCAGTCGTGTGCTGCGTTGGTCCTCGATGCCGGGGGCGCAGCCGGGCATCTGCCCCGGCAGCAGGCGCAAGCGCACGTCGACAGGGCCGGGTGGCAAGTTGAAGGAGGTTGACTGTTCCTGGAACAAACGCCCGGATAGCTGATCGTTGAGGTACACGCCGATTTCACAGCTGGTGGCCACTTCCAGGCGTTCCCGCGAAATGATCAGTACGCTGTAGTCCGAGTTGCCCTCGGCGCTGGCCGGTGGCACTGCGCCCAGCGCGGCCATCAACCCGACAACGCTCACTGCTGCCCTGAACATGAAGACTCTCCTGCTTGCCATAACGTCAAAGGCGCAGCTTGGCCGAGGTTTACCCGGATTTCCAGCCCGGCCGTGTCAGGCAGAACTTGACCTTGCCCCGATGGCAAGCTTGAAACTGCGCTAAACCCTGAAGGAGGCAAGACCCATGCAAGTGTTCAATGTACAAGGCATGACCTGCGGCCATTGCGTAAAAGCGGTGACGCGTGCGGTGCAGGAACAGGATGCCAAGGCTCAGGTCGAGGTCGACCTTGCTGGCAAGCAGGTACGTGTGCACAGTGCGCTGGCGGCTGAGCAACTGCTGGCGGCGATCCGTGAAGAGGGCTATCAAGCCGAAGTGGCGTAAGCTCAAGGGGCCGCTCGGCGGCCCTGTTTTGTTGCAAATGTTTTCATGCTGATGGCGTCCACTGCAGGTAGACTTGTGCGCTTGCTTAGCCTGCTATGGATTCCTGATGAACCTGCGAATGGTGCTGATCCTGGGCGCATTGAGTGCGTTCGGGCCCTTGGCGATCGACTTTTACCTGCCCGCCTTCCCGGCCATGGCGCAGGCGTTCGCCACCGATGAAAAACATGTCCAGACCACCCTGGCCGCCTACTTCCTGGGCTTGTCGCTGGGGCAGCTGGCCTATGGGCCGGTGGCCGACCGCTTTGGCCGGCGCAAACCGCTGCTGTTTGGCGTAGCGCTGTTCACCCTGGCGTCGCTGGCCTGCGCCTACGCGCCCAACCTCGATACGCTGATCCTGGCGCGCTTCGTCCAGGCGTTGGGTGGCTGCGCCGGCATGGTGCTGTCGCGGGCGATCGTCAGCGATAAGTGCGACCCTGTGGCCTCGGCCAAGGTGTTCTCGCAGCTGATGCTGGTGATGGGGCTAGCGCCGATCCTCGCGCCGATGCTCGGTGGTGTGCTGGTGAACCTGGCCGGGTGGCAGTCGATCTTCCTCACCTTGAGCCTGTTCAGCGCTGCCTGCCTGGTCGCGGTGGGGCTGGGGCTGCCAGAAAGCTTGCCTGCGCACATGCCACGCCAGCCGCTCTCGGGTGCATTGCGCCAGTACCTGCGGCTATTGGCGGATCGCGTGTTCGTTGGCCATGCGCTGACGGGGGGGATTGCCATCGCCGGAATGTTTGCCTACATCGCCGGGTCGCCTTTCGTCTTTATCAAGCTCTATGGCGTACCGGCCGAGCATTACGGCTGGCTGTTCGGTACCAACGCCGCGGGGTTCATTCTCGTCGCGCAAATCAATGCACGCCTTCTGGCCAAGCGTGGCCCGGCGTTTCTGCTGGTGCGTGCAGTCTGGCTGTACCTGGCGGCGGGGCTCGTATTACTCGGTGTGGCAGCTTTGCGCCCGGCGCAATTGTGGCCATTGCTGGTACCGCTGTTCGTCTGCATCGCCAGCCTGGGCTGCATCATCCCCAATGCTTCGGCCTGCGCCATGAGCGGCCAGGGCGCACGGGCCGGCAGCGCCTCGGCCCTGATGGGTTGCCTGCAGTTCAGCGTCGCCGCAGGCGCGGCATCGTTGGTGGGCCTGCTGCACGATGGCAGTGCCGTGCCAATGACCTTGGTGATCAGCTTGTGCGGGGCACTGGTGGTCAGTGCCGCGCTGTTGACCCGGCGTTCGCAGGCCAGGCGTCCGGCATAAGCGGGTGAGGTGCCCGCAGGCGGGTTTCCAGGGTATCGACGAAGGCACGTGCTTCGGCCTCGCTGCGGAAACTCACCACATGCTGGTCGAGCCTCACCTGCCACGGGCAGTTGGGATTACGGTTCGACGCACTGACGATTATCTTCATCGCGGCATACCTGCGAAAGGTGGGGAAAGCGCATCCAGTGTAGCGCTGCGGTCACCTGACGCCACGGCCTGAATGGGTATCCTGACTGGCGGTCAGGATACCCTCCGGCCGGCTCCACCGATGCTCCCGGACGCAATGTCTGGATGCATGTAGAACCTTCGTTTTTTTTTGCGCTATTTGAGGAACACCGCTGTCAGGATAGTCACTGGCCGCAGGGGGACATTCTTCCTCATGCGTTGTTGCTTCCCCCTTGCCTCACGGCTTTCTGTCCCTCACCGCAACCTACGCATCATTTTGCAACGTGCGAGAGGGTCACCCTACCCACGCCACTTTAGCCCGTTCCGGCCGCAGGGTCGGCTGCCGGAGGGGGCGATCGTGCGGCTTATACTGGCCACGTGTCAGGCCGGCTGCTGCTGGGTGGCGCTCGGCGTTGCCAAGGTTGGCCATTGGAAATCAGAAGTGATCTCGCAGGGAGTTGAAGGGACATGAATGCAGTCAGCAGTATCAGTCAGATTGCCGGCCTGATGGCCGACCCCAAGCGCAGCGCAATGCTATGGGCGCTGATCGATGGCACACCGAGGCCCACCGATGAGCTGGCGATGATGGCCGGGTTGACCTCGTCCTCGGCCTGCGCGCACCTGTCGTTATTGTCTTCGGCGGGCTTGCTGAGGCTCGAGGCGCGGGGGCGCAAACGCTACTTCAGGTTGGCGACGCCGCAGGTAGGTGCGGCAGTCGAAGCCTTGGCCAGCGTGCAGCTCGGGCGGGAAGGCGACCGCCGGGCGATGCCGTTGCAACTGCCGATGTCGATGCGTCGTGCCCGTCGCTGTGGGGATCATCTGGGGGGCGAACTGGCGGGTGAGCTGTATCACCGGTTGGTGGTGGCAGGCTGGTTGGAGGGTAATGAGCAGCAGCTGATGGTCAGCGAAGAGGGGCGCTTGCAGTTGGCCGCTATCGGCGTCTACATCGATGCCCTGGCGCCTCAGCAAAAGCGCGGCTGCGTGATCTGCCACTGCAATGAATGGAGCGATCAAGGGCCGCACCTGGGCGGCAGCCTGGGGCAGGCTTTGCTCAGGTTGTTCCTGCAGTCAGGCTGGATACGCGAAGCCGAAGACACGCGGGCATTGCAGATTTCCGCCTTGGGCGTTCAGCAGATCAATTGTATTGCCCGTGTGCCGACGTTGCAGGTGGGTTGACTGCAACGCCGTATTCACAGTCAGACCAAGCGTGCGTCCAGGCTGTTTTGCGCCAGCCGGCGGGCCTGGTCTTCGGTCATGCCCAGGTGGGTGTGCAGGGCATGGAAGTTCTCGGTGACGTAGCCGCCGAAGTAGGCCGGGTCGTCCGAGTTCACTGTCACCTTCACGCCACGCTCGAGCATGTCGAGGATGTTGTGCTGGCTCATGTGATCGAACACGCAGAGCTTGGTGTTGGACAATGGGCACACGGTGAGGGGGATCTGCTCGTCGATGATGCGCTGCATCAGGCGTTCGTCTTCGATGGCGCGCACGCCATGGTCGATGCGCTTGATCTTGAGCAGGTCGAGGGCTTCCCAGATGTACTCGGGTGGGCCTTCTTCGCCCGCGTGGGCAACTGCCACGAAGCCTTCGCTGCGGGCACGGTCGAACACGCGCTGGAACTTGCTCGGTGGGTGGCCTTTTTCCGAGCTGTCCAGGCCGACGGCGATGAACGCGTCGCGAAAGGGCAGCGCCTGGTCGAGGGTTTTCTGAGCTTCGTCTTCGCTTAGGTGGCGCAGGAAGCTCAGGATCAGGCCGCTGCTGATGCCCAGTTGCTTGCGGCCGTCCTTGAGCGCCTGGTTGATGCCGTTGAGCACCACTTCGAACGGGATGCCGCGGTCGGTGTGGGTTTGCGGGTCGAAGAACGGCTCGGTGTGGATGACGTTCTGCGCCTTGCAGCGCTGCAGGTAGGCCCAGGTCAGGTCGTAGAAGTCCTGCTCGGTGCGCAGCACGTCCGCGCCCTGGTAATACAGGTCGAGGAATTCCTGCAGGTTGTTGAAGGCATAGGCGCTGCGCAGGGCTTCGACGTCGTTCCAGGGCAAGGCAATCTTGTTGCGCTCGGCCAGGGCGAACAGCAGTTCGGGCTCCAACGAACCTTCAAGGTGCAGGTGCAGTTCGGCCTTGGGCAGGGCGTTCAACCATTCATACATAGTGGGTGTTCTCAAATCAGGTACGGTTGACGCCATTCTACAGGGCCTGGCCAGGCATTGCGCCCGGCCAGGCCCTGCATTGCTGCAACCACCGATCAGATACCACTCACCAGGTCAGGGTTTCGCCCTTGTAGTTGATGAAGCGCAGGCCGCCGTTGCCGCTTTGTGCCTTGATCTGTTCGAGCATGCCTCGGGTACTGGTGAGCACGTCGATTTCGGCGTTCTCGCCGCCCATGTCGGTCTTCACCCAGCCCGGGTGCATGGCCAGCACGCAGAGGTCTGGGCGCTGCAAGTCGACCACGAAACTGTTGATCATCGAGTTCAGGGCGGCCTTGCTGGCTTTGTACAGGCAGACCTCGCCACCGTCCGGGATGGTGACGCTGCCCAGGATCGAGCTCATGAACGCCAGTACGCCGGTGCCTTCGCGTACCTGGCCGGCCAAGCGGCGGGCAACGCGGATCGGTGCCACGGCGTTGGTCATGAACAGGTCGCCGATATCGGTGCGCTGCACGGTTTCCAGGTCTTGCGGCAGGGGGCCCATGACACCGGCATTGACGAACACCAGGTCGAACACGTCGTCTTGCAGGCGCTGCTTCAGGCCATCGAGCTGGGCGGTGTCGTTCATCTCCAGCTTTTCGATGCGTACTCCGGGGACATCTTTCAGGGCGCCGGGATTCTGTGGGTCGCGAACCGTGGCAGTGATGTTCCAGCCATCTTCGTTCAGGCGTTGCACCAAGCCCAGGCCAAGCCCGCGGGAGGCGCCGATGATGAGGGCAGTTCTTGAAGTTGCCATAGGAACATTCCTTTATCGGTGAAAAAGGAATTCAGCATACTTCAGGCGGGCAGAATGCGCCTGTATTCACGCCTGATTAAAAAATGATCAGTAGCGTTTGGCCGCGCGCAGACGGGCGCTTGGGTTGTTGGCTAACGGGTTATCCACAGGCTGATCCACAGTTACTGTGCGCAAGCTGAGCGTAATCGCCGGTGACTTCTGCTTGACACGTTGGGGATAACTCTCAACGGTTCAGTACTTTACGGCTGTCATCAAACAGTGATCAAAATATGCTCAATCTTCTGTAGGCCTTGATAAGTATGGGCTGCAGACGAATACCCCAAGCTTATCCACAGGCAGGCCCACAGTAGTTGTGAGCAATCCTGCTAACTGCTTTCCAGCACAATGCGCCCCCGGCTGAGGTCCGCCAGTTGCTGTTGCAGCGGGCCGAGGTGCGCCTCGCCTACGGCGATCTGCAAATCAACCCCGTTGGCAGTGAACTGCTCATCCAGCACCAGCCCGTCGACTTCGGCCAAGCGCAATTTGACCAGCGCCAGTTCGCTGAAGCTGCAGCTGCAACGGTATTCGCTGCGTTGTACCAGCAGCCTTTTCGGCGCCTGCTGCAGGCACTTGTTGGCACCGCCGCCGTAAGCCCGGGCCAGGCCTCCGGTGCCCAGCTGGATGCCGCCGTACCAGCGGATCACCAGTACCACCACCTGGTCGCAGTCCTGTGCTTCGATGGCCGCCAGGATCGGCCGCCCAGCGGTGCCGCCGGGTTCGCCATCGTCGTTGCTGCGGTATTGCCCGCCCAGCTTCCAGGCCCAGCAGTTGTGCGTGGCGGCCAGGTCGCTGTGGCGTTCGATGAAGCTCATCGCCTCGGCGGCACTGGTAATCGGGCCGGCGAGGGTAATGAAACGGCTCTTGCGGATTTCCTCGCGAAATTCGCAGAGGTCGAGCAGGGTAGAAGGCATAGATAGACGTCAGGCACTCGGCGTGATGCCGCACCCCTTGAGGATGATGTGGATAAGGTTGTTGCTCGCGTCTTCCATGTCTTGCTTGGTCAGGCGGCTGCGGCCGGTGACCTGGCAGATCTGGGTGGCGAAGTCGGCATAGTGCTGGGTGCTGCCCCACAGCAGGAAGATCAGGTGCACGGGGTCGACCGGGTCCATCTTGCCCGCCTCGATCCAGGCCTGGAACACCGCTGCACGGCCACGGAACCACTCGCGGTAGTCGGCGCTGAAGTACTCGGTCAGGCAGGTGCCCCCGCTGATCACCTCCATGGCGAAGATCCGCGAGGCCTGCGGGTTGCGCCGCGAGAACTCCATCTTGGTGCGAATGTAATGGCTCAGTGCGGCACCGGGGTCGTCCTCGACGCTCAAGGTGTTGAAGGTGCTGTCCCACAGTTCGATGATGTTGCTCAGCACGGCAATGTACAGGCCGAGCTTGTTGGTGAAGTAGTAATGCAGGTTGGCCTTGGGCAAGCCAGCTTTCAGCGCGATGGTGTTCATGCTGGTGCCCTTGAAGCCATGGCGGGCGAATTCGTCTTCGGCGGCCTGGATGATGGCCTGTTCGTTCTTCTGGCGGATGCGGCCGGCGGGCTTGCCCGAGGCGGAAAGGCGATGCGCAGGGACTTCTAGGGTCATGGACGATTCCGTACGGGTCTGTGGCAACGGATGTCGGACAAGATTACCTGCCTGCGCTGAAGTGACAAGCATTAGCGTCACAAGCAGGCATTAGCGTGTCGCAGCCAGGCTCTCGAGGAAGCTTTCCAGCACCAGGTTCGGCCGTCGGCCTTTGCGTGTAACCCAGCTCAGACTCAGGTCGTAGAAGCGCTGGGTGGGTTTGAGTGCGCGCAGACGGCCTTGCTGCACCCAGAAGGTCGCGTAGTGGTCGGGCAGATAGCCGATGTAGCGGCCGGTGAGGATCAGAAAGGCCATGCCTTCGCGGTCAGACGCGCTGGCGGTGCAGTTCAAGGCTTGGTAGTGCGCCTGGATTTCGGCGGGCAGGCGGAAGGTCGGGGCGATCGCTTCCTGGTCGTTGAGGCGTTCGTCGTCTATCTGCTGGTCGTCGGCGTAGAACAACGGGTGCCCGACCGCGCAATAGAGAAGCGAGCGTTCGCTGTACAGCGGCTGGTACTCAAGGCCCGAGAGCGGGCTGGTCTGTGGTACCACGCCTACATGCAGGCTGCCGTCGAGCACACCCTGCTCGACCTGGCTGGGCGCGATCATGCGGATCTGGATACGCACATCGGGGCCGCGGTCCTTGAGTTCGGCCAGGGCATGGGTGATGCGCATGTGCGGCAGGGTGACCAGGTTGTCGGTCAGGCCGATGTTCAGCTCGCCGCGCAAATGCTGGTGCAGGCCGTTGACTTCGGTGCGGAAGGTTTCCAGCGCACTGAGCAGTTGCAGCGCCGAATGGTAGACCTCACGGCCCTCCTCGGTCAGCGAAAAGCCGGCGCGGCCACGCTGGCACAGGCGCAATCCCAAGCGCTGCTCAAGGTCGTTCATCTGCTGGCTGATGGCTGAACGGCCGATGCCCAGCACGTTCTCCGCGGCCGAGAAGCCACCGCAATCGACTACGCTTCGGTAGATTTTCAGCAGGCGGATGTCGAAATCGCTGACTTGTGCGAGAGGATCGGGGCGTCGGCTCATAAGTTTAGTCTTGTACTACCTGAAGATTAGAAATGCAGGCTTTTTCAGACTTTATCTGCGTGCCAATTTAGCTGCAACAACATCCATCGTTGCCTAATCGTCTTTCTAGGAACCGCCGATGAACATGCCCGAAACCGCCACCACCGGTATCGCCAGCCAGCTCAAGCTGGATGCGCACTGGATGCCTTACACCGCCAACCGCAATTTCCACCGTGACCCACGCCTGATCGTGGCGGCCGAAGGCAATTACCTGGTCGACGACAAAGGGCGCAAGATCTTCGATGCCTTGTCGGGCCTGTGGACCTGCGGCGCCGGGCATACCCGCAAAGAGATTGCCGACGCAGTTGCCCGTCAGCTCAATACCCTGGATTACTCGCCAGCCTTCCAGTTTGGCCACCCGCTGTCGTTCCAGCTGGCCGAGAAGATCACAGAGCTGACCCCGGGTGACCTGAACCACGTCTTCTACACCAACTCCGGTTCCGAGTGTGCCGACACCGCGCTGAAGATGGTCCGTGCCTACTGGCGCCTGAAAGGCCAGGCCACCAAGACCAAGATCATCGGCCGTGCCCGTGGCTACCATGGCGTGAACATCGCCGGTACCAGCCTGGGGGGCGTCAACGGCAACCGCAAGATGTTCGGCCAGCTGCTGGATGTCGACCACCTGCCTCACACCGTGCTGCCGGTGAACGCCTTCTCCAAAGGCCTGCCGGAGGAGGGCGGTATCGCCCTGGCCGATGAGATGCTCAAGCTGATCGAGCTGCACGACGCCTCGAACATCGCCGCCGTGATCGTCGAGCCGCTGGCAGGTTCGGCAGGCGTGCTACCGCCGCCCAAGGGCTACCTGAAGCGTCTGCGCGAAATCTGCACTCAGCACAATATCCTGCTGATCTTCGACGAAGTGATCACCGGGTTCGGTCGCATGGGTGCCATGACTGGCTCCGAGGCCTTCGGCGTTACCCCAGACCTGATGTGCATCGCCAAGCAGGTCACCAACGGCGCCATCCCGATGGGTGCAGTGATCGCCAGCAGCGAGATCTACCAGACTTTCATGAACCAGCCGACCCCGGAATATGCAGTGGAATTCCCGCACGGCTATACCTACTCGGCGCACCCGGTTGCCTGCGCCGCCGGTATCGCCGCACTCGACCTGCTGCAGAAGGAAAACCTGGTGCAGTCGGCCGCCGAGCTGGCGCCGCATTTCGAGAAGCTGCTGCACGGCGTCAAGGGCACCAAGAACGTCGTCGACATCCGCAACTACGGCCTGGCCGGCGCGATCCAGATCGCTGCCCGCGATGGTGATGCCATCGTCCGCCCCTATGAAGCTGCCATGAAGCTTTGGCAAGCCGGCTTCTATGTACGCTTTGGCGGTGACACCCTGCAGTTCGGCCCAACCTTCAATACCCAGCCGCAGGAACTGGACCGTTTGTTCGACGCGGTCGGTGAAGCGTTGAACAAGGTCGACTGACCTTTTCGAATTTGACGTAAGGCGCGTGAGTTGATTGCGCGCCGGCATCTACCTTCTTTATTGGAGTTTTGAATGAGCATTGTTCAGCACCTGATCCATGGCGAGCTGGTTACCAAGGGTGAGCGCACCGCCGATGTCTTCAACCCGGCCACTGGCCAGGCAGTACGCAAGGTCGAGCTGGCCAGCCGCGCGACCGTGCAGGAAGCGATCGATTCCGCCAAGGCTGCGTTCCCGGCCTGGCGCAACACCCCGCCGGCCAAGCGTGCCCAGGTGATGTTCCGCTTCAAGCAACTGCTGGAACAGAACGAAGCCCGCATCTCGCAAATGATCAGCGAAGAGCATGGCAAGACCTTGGAAGACGCCGCTGGTGAACTGAAGCGTGGCATCGAGAATGTCGAGTTCGCCTGTGCGGCGCCTGAAGTGCTGAAGGGCGAGTACAGCCGCAACGTTGGCCCGAACATCGACGCCTGGTCCGACTTCCAGCCGCTGGGCGTGGTGGCGGGTATCACCCCGTTCAACTTCCCGGCCATGGTCCCGCTGTGGATGTACCCGCTGGCCATTGCCTGCGGTAACGCCTTTATCCTCAAACCGTCCGAGCGTGACCCGAGCTCGACCTTGTACATCGCCCAGCTGTTGCTCGAGGCCGGCTTGCCGAAAGGCATTCTCAACGTGGTGCATGGTGACAAGGAAGCCGTGGATGCGCTGATCGAGGCGCCGGAGGTGAAAGCGCTGAGCTTCGTCGGCTCCACCCCGATCGCCGAGTACATCTATGCCGAAGGCACCAAGCGCGGCAAGCGCGTCCAGGCCCTGGGCGGCGCTAAGAACCATGCGGTGCTGATGCCTGACGCCGACCTGGACAACGCCGTCAGCGCGCTGATGGGTGCAGCTTACGGTTCGTGCGGCGAGCGTTGCATGGCCATTTCCGTGGCGGTGTGTGTGGGTGACCAGGTTGCCGATGCCCTGATCGCCAAGCTGGAACCGCAGATCAAGGCACTGAAGATTGGTGCTGGTACTTCGTGTGGGCTGGACATGGGCCCCCTGGTAACTGCCGCCGCCCGTGACAAGGTGGTCGGCTATATAGATGACGGCGTTGCCGCTGGCGCCAGGCTGGTGGTGGATGGCCGAGGTTTGCGTGTAGCCGGTAATGAAGATGGTTACTTCGTGGGTGGCACCCTGTTCGACAAGGTGACGCCAGAGATGCGCATCTATAAAGAAGAGATCTTCGGCCCAGTGCTGTGCGTGGTGCGGGTGAATAGCCTGGAGCAGGCCATGCAGCTGATCAATGATCACGAGTATGGCAATGGCACATGCATCTTCACCCGCGATGGTGAGGCCGCGCGCCTGTTCTGTGACGAGATCGAAGTGGGCATGGTCGGCGTCAACGTACCGCTGCCGGTGCCGGTGGCTTACCACAGCTTTGGTGGCTGGAAGCGCTCGCTGTTTGGTGACCTGCACGCGTACGGCCCGGACGGTGTGCGTTTTTATACCCGCCGCAAGGCAATTACCCAGCGCTGGCCGCAGCGGGCGAGCCATGAGGCGTCGCAGTTTGCGTTCCCCAGCCTTTAAGGCATGAAGTGAAGCGGGGAGGCCGACAGGCCTCCCCGCTTTGTTTTTCATCGATATTAGGGTTTATTGGAATTAAAGGTTGACGCGCTTCCGAATCCCCTTATAATGCGCCCCACTTCCAGCGTGATCGGAACGAGAAACTCCTT
>NZ_JBIUZK010000006.1:0-500302 GCF_044744955.1 Pseudomonas sp. NPDC087185
CTGATAATCTTTTTGACTATCAGTCCATACTCACAAGCACCCACACGAATTGCTTGATTCAATTTGTTAAAGAGCGTTTGGTTAAGAGCTTTTCGCCTCAACCGAGGCGCGCATTCTACGCTTTCCTCATTTGCTGTCAAGCGTTTATTTTGAAGTTTTTTGAATCTGCTTTCTTTCAAAAGCCTTTAACCTCAAACACTTACCGCTTGCCTCGTTGCGTTCAACGCTGCGAGGAGGCGAATAATACGCGCTTTGAAATTAGAGTCAACACCTTGTTCTGAAAAAACTTTCAGTCTTCATTTGGCAGCGGCTCGGCAACTAAAAGCATGAATCGCCGCTCTGTAGAGAAACACCCCGTGGAGGCAACGGTCATGAGCGAGGCGCAGAGCGAGAAGACCCCCGGCTTGTCGGCGGATGAAGAGAAGGAAGTCAGCCATAACCAGCCTCCGCGGGCAGCAGTACTCCATGAGATCATTCGCTACCAGGGTGATCAGGAGCTCGAACGCACCCTTGCAGCGCTGTGGTGGTCGGCACTGGCCGCTGGCCTGACAATGGGCCTTTCATTGATGGCGATGGGGCTCTTCTATGCCCGGCTGCCGGAAGGCGACAGCGCTCAAGTGGTCGCCAGCATCGGCTACAGCGCCGGTTTCCTTGCCGTGATCCTGGCGCGCCAGCAGCTCTTTACCGAGAACACGCTGACGGCGGTGCTTCCAATAATGACCACACCGACCCTGGCCAACCTCGGGCGCCTGCTGCGCCTGTGGAGCGTCGTGTTGCTCGGCAATCTGGCAGGCACCTTGCTGGTGGCCTGGGTCATGCTCGAATTGCCGATCTTCGACAGCAAGACCGATGTGGCATTCCTGGAGATCGGCCGCAAGGTCATGAAGAACGACATCAGCCAGATGTTCGCCAAAGGCATCGTCTCGGGTTGGATGATCGCTACCATGGTGTGGATGATCCCGTCCATGGAGCACGCCAAGATCTGGATCATTCTGATGATCACCTACCTGATGGCCCTCGGTGACTTCACCCATATCGTCGTCGGCTCGGTGGAGGTTTCCTATCTGGTCTGGGCCGGCGACGAAACCTGGCGCAGCTTCTGGCTGGAGTTCGCCTTGCCGACCTTGGCTGGCAACATCATCGGCGGCAGCTTCATCTTCGCCTTGATCAGCCATGCCCAGGTACGCAGCGACAGCGGCAAACCGCCTTCGCAGCTATTAAAGGAGGACAAGCGCCCTTCCCAGCGCGAGCGACAGCCTAAAGAGTGACACTCAGCGCCCGGCTACTGCACGTTCGGCCGCCCTGCCCCGCCCGCGCACCGGCCGCGGCTGCCACCAGTTCTGCCCTTCATGAGGCGAGTCGAGGCTCACCCGCTCGCCCATCTGCGGCGTGCTCAGGCGCACTTGCGCCGCTGCCGCCAAGGCGACGATGCGCTCGAACGGTTCCTGCCAGCCATGCATGGACAAGTCGAAGGTGCCGTTATGAATCGGCAGCATCCAGCGCCCCCGCAGGTCGAGGTGCGCCTGCAGGCTCTGCTCTGGCTGCATGTGCACGTTGGGCCAGGCCAGGTTGTAGGCACCGGTTTCGATCAACGTCAGATCGAACGGCCCGAATCGCTCACCGATCTGACGAAAACCATCGAAGTAACCAGTATCACCGCTGAAGAAGACGCGCACCCCCTCATCTATGATCACCCATGAGGCCCACAGGGTGCGGTTGCTGTCGAACAACCCACGCCCGGAAAAATGCTGCGCCGGGGTGGCGACAAAACGCACACCCACCACCTCGCACTCCTGCCACCAGTCCAGTTGGCTGACCTTGGCTGCCGGCACTCCCCATTCGATCAGCCGGTCGCCCACCCCAAGCGGTGCGAGAAAACGCTCGGTTCGCGACGACAAGAAACGGATGGCCTGTTCGTCCAGGTGATCAAAGTGATCGTGGGAAAGAATGACCGCTGCCAGCGGCGGCAACTCATCCAGCGCCAGCGGCGGTGCATGGAAGCGCTGCGGCCCGGCCCATTGCACCGGCGAGGCGCGCTCGGAAAACACCGGGTCGGTAATGAAGAAGCGCCCGCGCAATTTGAGCAATACCGTGGAGTGGCCCAGGCGCCAGAGGCTGTGGTCAGGGGCATCGAGCACCTGCTGGCGGGTCATCGACTGCACATTGATCGCCGCGGTGGGCCGTGTTTCTGGCGGTTTGCGCAGGAGCAGGTACTTCAGGCCGATGCGCAGCTTCTTCAGCACACCATCCTGCGGCAGGCTGGCCTGATTGTGAAAACGCCCATCGTGCTGGGGCGCCGGCTCACCGGCGGGGTTAGCCATGGGCATCATGAGCAGCAGCACTCCAAGCAACAGGAAAGCCTTCATGTTACCCCACAGTGATCGCACCAACCGTGAATTGGCTTGTAAGGTCATTTTTCGTTCATGACAGACTGTTCAACAATATTCATGTGAGTTATGCGATAAACGGCGCAACAGCAGAAGAACGACGACCATGATGGACAACCGCAGCGGCAAGGGACTTTCTTTCGTCAAACGCATCTACCTGCCGCGCATCATCGGCCTGGGGATCGGCCTTCTGAGCGTGGCCGCCGCCGTTGCACCGCTGTCTGCGCCCACCTGGGCATGGGCGCTGCTGCTGTTCAACGGCCTGCTCTGGCCGCATGTGGCCTATCAGTGGGCGCTGCGTTCGGCGGCGCCGTATCGGGCGGAGCAGCGCAATCTACTGCTGGATTCATTGATGGGCGGTTTCTGGACTGCTGCCATGCATTTCAATCCGCTGCCCACCGTCACCGTGCTGTCGATGATGACCATGAACAACGTGGCCGCCGGCGGCAAGCGCATGGTCGTCCAAGGGCTGGTGGCGCAGCTCGCGGGCATGCTGCTGGCCAACCTGTTGTTGGGCACCGGCTTGCAATTGCAGGCCACGCCACTGCAGATCTACGCCTGCCTGCCGATGCTGACGCTGTACCCCCTGGCCCTGGGCTGGGTGTGTTACCGCCTGGCGATCAAGCTTGCCGAGCACAAGCGCCGCCTCAGCGCACTGAGCCGGACCGACAGCCTCACCGGGTTGCTCAACCACGGTGCCTGGAAGGACCTGCTGCTGCTGAAGTTCCAGGCCTGCCAGCAACAACAGGCGCCGGCGGTGATTGCCCTGATCGATATCGACCACTTCAAGACCATCAACGATACCTTTGGCCATGTGGTCGGCGACTGTGTGCTGCGCCAGATGAGCGACGAACTCAAGCGCAACCTGCGCGAAGTCGACCTGGCCGGGCGCTATGGTGGCGACGAGTTCTGCGTCATCTTGCCGGGCACCAGCGAGGACCAGGCCTGCCAGGCCATGGAGCGCCTGCGCGAGCGTGTCTCCAGCTACCGCAATCCGCAACTGCCGCATCTGCGGATCAGCCTGAGTATCGGCTTGTCGGCATTCCAGGCCGACCTTGAATCCCCCGAACACTGGCTGGACCAGGCCGACAAAGCACTGTACAGCGCCAAGCGGCGCGGTCGCGACCAGGTCAATTTCGCCCATGGCGAGGCCACCGCGCTCAAGCTGGCCTATCCTGACTGAATCTCCTCGCTGATTGACCGGCGGGGGGCGGCAGCTCATGAAGGAGTCGCTTGTGTATGGCCAGGAACGCCAACCTAACGCCCGCCAGCCCTAACCCTCGATTACCCGTCCGCCCTTTGATCAGCGGTTTTTGCGCCGTGTTCGGCCTGGCTTGCCTGGTCACCTTGGGCGCACTGTTCAACATCGCCGCTTCGCTGGATCAGCAAGAACAGGAGCGCAGCGCCTTCCATGCCACCCAGGCGCTGGAGCAGCGCCTGCTGGCCTCACGGCAGTTTCTGTCCAGCTACGCGGTGTGGGACGCTGCCTATGAGCACCTGGCTGGCAAGGTCGACTGGCAGTGGGCCTACCAGCAAAAAAATGTCGGCGAGTCGCTGTACAGCGCCAGCGGCTACGAAGGCGTGTTCGTCGTCGAGGACCAGCGCACCACCTATGCCCTGTTCAAGGGCAACCCCACCGAAGCCGCCGCCAGCAGTTTTATCGACGCCCCCTTGCCGGCGATCATCGCCGAGGCCCGCGGCGCCGCCAGCGCGCGCGAGCAGGTCACGCGCTACGTACTGTTCAACGGCTGGCCGGCTGTACTCAGTGCCGCCGCCGTGCGCCCCGACCGGGAGGTGACGGCTGAAGAAGTGAGCCAGGCGCCGGTCATGCTGTTCGTCGATCAGCTCACCGACGACAAGCTCGCCCGCCTGGGCGCAGGGGCTGGCCTTGCGCAGATGCACATCGAAAAGAGCCCGGTTGGTGAGCACGGCCATCAGCAGATCGCCCTGGGCGACACCGGTTACCACCTGGCCTGGGCCAGCCCGTTGCCGGGGCAACAGCTGCTTTGGGCAGTGCTGCCGCCGTTGCTCTGTGCATTACTGGTGCTGGGCCTGGTGATGCTGTACCTGTTTCGCCATGCCCTGCGAAGCTCCCGCGCCATCGACCTCAGCCTGCTGCACCTGCAGCAGAGCAACCACGCCCTGGAGGCCAGCGAGCAACGTTTTCGCGCCGTGGCCGAGGCGGCGTCCGACTGGATCTGGGAAACCGATCGCCAGCAGCGGCTGACCTACCTTTCCCAGCGTTTCGTCCGTGTCACCGGTGACCGGGTCGAGGATTGGCTGGGGCAACCGATCAACCAACTGCTCAGTTGCGATACCACGCCCCTCTCGCCCTGGCTGGATGCCCAGGCCGAAGCCGACACGGAACAGCCGGCCAACCTGCGTTGCGCCTATCGCGACCACAACGGCCAAAATCGCTTTTGCCGGGTTTCGGCCCGGGCGATCGTTTACGACGGCAAGCTCGCCGGTTTTCGCGGCACGGCCAGCGACATCACCGATGAGGTCGCTGCCCATGCCCGTATCCAGCACCTGTCGTTGCACGACCCGCTGACCGGCCTGGCCAACCGCAACAAGCTCGCCCGCCATCTGGAGCAGGCCCTGCTACGCGGCAGCGACTCACCGCCGTTGACCTTGTTGCTGCTGGACCTGGACAACTTCAAGCCGATCAACGACTCCCTTGGCCATGCCGCCGGCGATGCCGTGCTGCAGGAAGTGGCCGCGCGCCTGCGCGACACCACCCGCGACGGCGACCTGGTCGCGCGCCTGGGCGGCGATGAGTTCGTCCTGGTGCTCGAAGGCATGGACAACCGCAGCGAAATCGACCGGCTGAGCAAGCGGCTGATCGAACTGCTGCAGCAGCCCATCCCTTTCGAGGATCAGTCGCTGCATGTGGGCGCCAGCCTTGGTATCGCCCAGACCCGCACCCAGGGCTTCGATGCCGGCGAGCTGATCCGCTGCGCCGATATCGCCTTGTACCAGGCCAAGGCCGACGGTAAGAACACTTGGCGTTACTTTGCCGCCGAGATGAACCAGCAGATCCAGTACCGCCGTCAGCTGGAAAACGACCTGCGCCGAGCACTGAAAAATGAAGAATTCGTGTTGTATTACCAGCCGCGTTATCGCCTGGACGACTTGCGCATCGTCTCGGTCGAGGCCTTGCTGCGCTGGCAGCACCCACAAGAGGGCTTGCTCGGCCCCGACACGTTCATACCACTGGTCGAGCAGAGCGACCTGATCGTCACCCTGGGCCGCTGGGTGTTGCGCGAAGTCTGCCGCGCCGCACTGGGCTGGCCCGAGCATCTGTTGGTCTCGGTGAACCTTTCACCCGCACAGTTCCTGCGCAGCGACGTGGTTGCCGATGTACGCGAGATCCTGCTGGAAAGCAGCTTCCCTGCACAGCGCCTGGAGCTTGAGATCACCGAGAACGTCATGCTCAACGATATCGAAGGCGCCCTGGGCACCATGCAGGCATTGAAGGAACTGGGTGTGCGGCTGAACATGGACGATTTCGGCACCGGCTATTCGTCGCTGGGCTATCTGCGCACCTACCCGTTCGACAGCATCAAGATCGACAAACGCTTCATCGCCGGGCTGGGCAACCCCGGCAGCAGCGACCGCGCGGTGGTGCAGGCGATCATCAACTTGGGCCAGGCCATGGGGCTGACAGTGACGGCGGAAGGGGTCGAAACCGAGCAGCAGCTGAAGACCCTGGAAGTAGACAATTGCCACGAGGTACAGGGCTATTACCTGAGCCGGCCGCTGGACAAGGCAGCGTTCGAGCAGTTGTTGCATTACACGCCGGGGCGGTCTGTCGATGCTTCCTGAGCCTGTGCCGGCCCCTTCGCGGGCCCCACACGGGGTGCACCGCCCCTCAGAGCAGCACTGTACCTGTGGGGCGGCTACACCGGGACGCCGGACCGCCGCAAAGAGGCCGGCACGGGTATGCAGGGTTCAACGTAAAGAACGCTCCGCCACGATTTCCGGCAGATCGCCACGCCGTAGGTAGATGCGCAACGCCTCGGCAATATTCAGCCGATCATCCACATGCTGCTCCAGCAACAGCGCCAGCCGCTCACGGCACAACGCCATGCGCGGACCCTGTTCGGGCCGCCAGACGAACTCGCTGCAGGGGGTAATGCTCTCGTCAGCCACGTCCATGCCGAACGCGTCCTCGGAAAACCGCACGATATGGACCCCGCGCTTGCCATGAAAACCGACAAACCCCTTGAGCTGGTCGGCGGCGCTGCAGATGTCCTGGGATGTGATGGCCATGACGTAACCTCGTAAATGAACGGAAGTGACGCACGCCAGGCGGGCAACGGTCGCCTCTGTCGGGCAACGCGTCGCGCCAGCCTAGCGCAAGTACCAGCCGTTTCGCCAAGGTTTTTCGTCATCGGCCAGCAGCCCCGCTAGACTCTCTCCTCAACCCTTCCTCGTCGCCAGCATTGGGACCGTTCATGACCGACGCCATCAACGCCGATATCGCCACCATCGGCCGCATCAACGCCGTGCCCGCCATCCTCCAGGTCATCTGCGAAACCACCGGCATGCGTTTCGCTGCCGTGGCGCGGGTGACCGAAAGCAACTGGACCGCCTGCGCCGTGCTCGACACCCTGGGTTTTGGCCTGAAGGTGGGCGGTGAGCTCGAAGTGGCGACCACCCTGTGCCACGAGATTCGCAGCACACACCAGACCATCGTGATCGACAGGGCCAGCGAAGATGAGCAGTACTGCCGGCACCACACGCCACAGCTCTACCGCTTCGAAAGCTACATTTCGGTCCCGGTATTCCGTACCGACGGGCGCTTCTTCGGCACCATCTGTGCGCTGGACCCCTCCCCGGCTTCGCTCAGAGGCACCGCGATCCAACCGATGATGGAATCGTTTTCCCGCCTGCTGGCCATCCAGATCGAGAGCGAGGAAGATGCCCAGCGCACTGAGCGGGCCCTGATCGAGGAGCGCGCGATGGCCGAAGTGCGCGAACAGTTCATCGCCGTGCTCGGCCACGACCTGCGCAACCCGCTGTTCGCCATTACGGCAGGCGCCGAGCTGCTGACTCAGCGCCTGGACGACGACAAGCACCGCGCGATCGCCCGCCACATCCTCACCTGCGGCCAACGCGCCTCACAGTTGGTGCGCGATGTGCTGGACTTTGCCCGCGGGCGCCTGGGCAGCGGCATCCCCTTGAACCTGCAGCCCTGCCCGGACCTGGGTGAGGGCCTCAGGCACGTCGCCTCGGAACTGCAACATGCGCACCCGCAGCGCCAGATTGTGCTGGACATCGGCGAGATCGGCGGCCTGCGCTGCGACCGCGAACGGGTGACCCAGCTACTGTCCAACCTGATCGCCAATGCCCTGACGCATGGCGCGCCCGAAGGGCCGGTCACCGTGAAGGCGGCCATCGCTGATGGTGAGTTCGTCCTGGGCGTGCATAACGGCGGGCAACCGATCGCGGCACACACCCTGAGCCAACTGTTCCAGCCCTTTACCCAACCACTGTCCGACGCGCCGCAACAAGGGCTAGGCCTTGGCCTGTATATCGCTAACCAGATCGCCCTGGCCCATGGCGGGCGCATGCAGGTGATCTCCGACGCGCAACGCGGCACCCTGTTCAGCTTTCACTTGCCGGTGGGTCGACCTGCGGCACCAGCACCCCTGCCAGCCAGTTCATGAATGCCTGCACCCGGCGCGGCACATGCCGTTGCCGGGCATACAGCAAGGACACCGGCATGGCCTGGGCCTGCCAGCTTTCCAGTACTGCCACCAACTCGCCCCGCTCCAGGTGCTCGGCCACGCCAACTGCCGGCACCTGAATCAGCCCCAGGCCCGCCAGGCAGGCCGCCGAATAGGCCTCGGCATTATTCACCGTCACCACACCGTCCATGGCCTGGAAGCACACCTGCCCGTCGCGCAGATACTCAAACCCGGCACGGCGTGCGCCCAGGTTGCGCACATAGTGGACCAGCCGGTGCCCGGCCAGGTCCTCAAGCGTGTGCGGCATGCCATGCCGGGCCAGGTAGGCGGGGCTGGCGCAATTGCGCATGCTCAACTGCCCGACCGGCCTCGCCACCACGTCTAGGTCGCTGAGCACGCCGATACGCATAACGCAGTCGAAGCCCTCACGCAGCAAGTCGACCTGGCGGTCAGTGCAACTGATCTCGACCTCAAGCCTTGGGAAGCGCTCAAGAAACTGCGGTAAAGCCGGGATGATCACGCGGCGGGCCATCATCGTCGGCATGTCGACGCGCAGGCACCCGGCCAGCTCGGCATCGTCGGCGCGGAACAAGCTCTCGATTTCGTCCATCCCCGACAGCAAGTCCTTGCTGCGTTCGTACAGTAGCGCCCCGTCCTGGGTTGCCTGGACGCGCCGGGTGGTGCGGTTGAACAGGCGCGTGCCGAGCAATTGCTCCAGCGCCCTGACCTGCTCCGATACGGTCGAGCGCGGCAAGCCGAGGCTGTCGGCCGCCAAGGTAAAGCTGCTCACCTCACTGACGCGAACAAACGTTCGCAACAATTCCAGCTTGTTCATATCCAGCCCCTGACTGTTCGGCTCAAGCGAACAGTATTTCCATATTTGCTGGATTTAACAGCTCTACAACGATCAATAACCTGTCCCCATCAGCCAACCACGAGGGAATCGACATGACCCGCAAGATCGCTCTGATCACCGGCGCCAGCCGCGGCTTGGGCCGCAACGCCGCCGAACACCTGGCCGCCCGCGGCATCGACGTCATCGGCACCTACCACAGCAAGGCTGACGAAGCCCGAGCCGTGGCCCAAAGCCTGGAACGGGCTGGCGTGAAAGCCGCCATGCTGCAGCTCGACGTCAGCGACAGCAGCAGCTTTGCAGGTTTTGCCGAACGCCTCGGCGCCACCCTACAGCAACATTTCGGCCGTGAGCGCTTCGATTTCCTGGTCAACAATGCCGGTATCGGCCTCAACGTACCCTTCAGCGAAACCAGCGAAGCGCAGTTCGACCAGTTGCTGGACATTCAGCTCAAGGGGCCGTTCTTCCTGACCCAGCGCATGTTGCCACTCCTGGTCGACGGTGGGCGTATCGTCAACATCTCTTCGGGGCTCGCGCGCTTTTCGTTGCCCGGTTATGCCGCCTATGCCGCCATGAAAGGCGCGATGGAGGTGCTGACCCGCTATCAGGCCAAGGAACTCGGCGCACGCGGCATCCGGGTGAATATCCTGGCGCCGGGGGCGATCGAAACGGATTTTGGTGGCGGTGTGGTGCGCGACAACCCGCAGGTCAATGACTTCATTGCCGGTAATACGGCGTTGGGGCGGGTGGGTATACCGGATGACATCGGCGCGGCGATTGCCCTGTTGCTCGAAGACGGCAACGGCTGGATTAACGGGCAGCGGCTGGAAGTGTCTGGCGGGATGTTTCTCTGACTTCAAGGTATTGGGGCTGCTTTGCAGCCCCGTGGCATCATTGAGCGGGCGCGTCCTCATGCACTTGCACGCTGGCGGTCATCCCCGCACTCAGGATCATGCCTTCCGGAACCTGGTCCAGGCGGATGCGCACCGGTATCCGCTGCGCCAACCGTACCCAGTTGAACGTGGGTTCGACCACCGGCAACAGCTGGCTGTCCGGGTTGCTGTTACTGTCGGTGATGCCCCGGCTGATGCTTTCCACATGCCCTTGCATCGCCTCCCCCGCCCCCATCAGCCAGACCTTCACCGAGTCGCCAACGCGAATGCGCGGTAGCTTGGTTTCCTCGAAGTAGGCCTGGATATAAAAGGTCGAGTCATCCACCAGGGCCATTACCGACTCCCCGGCATTCACGTAGTTGCCTTGGGCCAGGCGCAAGTTGGTGATGTGCCCGCTGCGCGGCGCGCGCACTTCGCTGCGGGCCAGGTTGATTTTCGCCACCTGTAGCTGGGCCTGCGCCTCCTGCAGTTCACCGCGGGCAACAGCGGCATTGATCTGCGCGTTTTCGCGCAGTTCGGCACTGATCGCCTCGGGCCCCAATGCCGTGCGCCGCGCCGCTTCGCGCTCGCGCAAATGCAGCTGCTGGGCACGCGTTTGCGCTACCGCGCTGGCTTGATCGAACGCGGCCTGGAAGCGTTCGCGGTCGATGCTCATCAGCAAGTCGCCAGCCTTGACCTGCTGGTTGTCCTGCACCTTCAGCTCACGCACCCAGCCGGCCACGTCCGGGGCGATCACCACCACATCGGCACGCACCCGCGCATCGCGCGTCCATGGCGTGAGCATGTAGTACTGCCAGAGTTTGTAGCCGGCCAGAACGGCAACAGCGACCACGCACAGGGTCACCAGGGTACGGACGACAGCACGCATTCAATCACTCCTTACAAATGCCCCAGCAGCCGGACTACCAGGTACAGCACACAAACGAACAACGCCGTGTCGAACAGCGCTTCATGCCAGATCCAGCGCCCCAGCGGCGTAGCTTGCACCAACAGGCGCAACAGGCCGGTGAGCACCAGTGCCATCAGCACGTAAATCAAGAAAGGGCTGAGCAGCACGCCGCCCAATGCCCATTCACGCAACCCCATGGGCTTCCTCCTGCCAGCGGCACCATTTGCCCCAACTCTTCTGCAACTGCAGCACCGCACCTTCGGCCAGGCGCAGCGGGTCGCTGGACGGCTGGCGCTGCAGGGCGTCGATAAATTGCTCGCTGGCGGCGTCCAGGCGTTGCCCACGCCCGGCTGCCGGCCCCTGGGCCAGTACCGTTTCGACTTGCTGCAGGTAATCACGCTCGGCAGCGCCCAACGGCGCCTGGGCCACCGCCAGGCACATGCGCAGGTGTACCAGCTCGTCTCCGATATCCAGGCCGTGCAGGCCATCGTCCCAGCGCTTGCGCTCGGCCTCGGGCAACTCGCTGGCGTGCCGCGCCAGCTGCATCAAGCGGTCGGCCATGCGCCCGCCGAACCAACTGTCGGCGCCGCGCAGGTCCCGTCGGGTCAAGCGCACCAGGTCGCTCTGGGTCGCCGCCCGCAAGCGCCGGCCAAGCCAGGCTGGGTGGCGGAACAGCAGCAAACGGAACGCCATTACCGCGGCGCCGACGCCCACCAGCATGGCCAGGGCACTGTTGAGCATTGTTGCCACGCCGAACTGCATGGCGTTGAGCGGCGACACCAGGACGATGAAATGCAGGCAATAGGACGTGGCCGTGGCCCCGGTACGCGGGTGGGCCATGCCCAGTGCGCCAAACAACAGCGGCACGCCCATGCCCAGGCAGAGCAAGGCGAAACTGCTCCACTGCGGCAGGATGATCTGCCCGACCAGCAAGGCCGCCGGGATCGCCAAGAGGATGCCACGCAAGAAACTGAGGCCGATCTGCGCACCGTTTTCACGGCTGGCGAACAGGCTGCAGACCACACAAGTCAGTACCAGGCCACCGGGTGCGGACGGCCAGGCAGTGGCCAGCCAGAAACCACTCATCACCAGAAAGGCCAAGGCGCTGCGCGAACCGAACAGCAACGCCAGCGACCAGTCGCGGTGGGCAGCCAGGCCCTGCGCCACATCCTTGGGCGCCTTGCCCGCTTCGACAGCGTCCAGCGCCTGGGTGGCGGCCATGGCGTAGTCCAGCAGCAAGGCCATGCGGGCCAGGCAGAAATGCTCGACGGAACTGATCTGCTCGCCATGCGCTGCGTCCCAGATGCGCTGGCGCAACAGCAACAGGCTCGGCTGGTCAGGCTTGGCCAGCAGGCCGCGAACGTCTTCCAGCCAAGGTGCAAGGCGCAAGGCCTGGCGCTCATCGAGCTGGCGCCACTGGCGACGCACCGAGCGCGAGATACGTAACAGCACCATCAGCTTCTGGCTTAGCCCACGAATGGCCCTGGCCCGCTGGCGCCCACGCGGGCCTTCGAACCAGGCATGTTCGCGCTGGGTGTCGATGGCGACGATGCGCCCAAGGATCTCCAGCAGGCCTTTGCGCGCTTCGTCCTCACCACCGAGCATGGCACTGGCGGCCTGCAGGCCGTTCTGCCAGGCCTGGCGCGCCTGCCCGGCAAGTTGCTGCTCGACGCGCATCGGCCAGAGCAAGGCGCTGGCGGCCGTCGCGCAGAAGATCCCCAGGCAGATTTCAGTGCAGCGTGCCACCGCCTGGTCGAACACCTGCAAAGGGTTGGAGATGGCGGGCAAGGCAATGATGGCCGCCGTGTAACCGGCCAGCACGAAGGCGTAGGCCCAGGCGCTGCGCAGTTGCGTGGACGCGGCCGTGCACAGCGCCAGCCATAGCGCCAGGGTGATAAGAAACAGCCAAGGGGTCTGGGCGAACAGCCCAATGAACAGCACTGACATGCACGTGCCGACCAAGGTCCCGGCCAACCGCGCAAGGCCCTTCTGCACCACCATGCCCGACAGCGGCTGGGCGACGATGAACGCGGTCATCAAAGCCCAGGATGGCTGCTCCAGCCCCCAACGCATCGCCAGCCACAACGCCAGGCCGCCACCGAGCAGGGTCTTGATGGCGAATTTCAGGGCGAGGCTGCTGGGTGCAAACAGGGCCTGGAGGGTGATGGGCACGAATCGGACCTTGCGGGGGGATGGTGAGGTAAACGATAGACAATGGAGAGGAGGATAATGCTGAAACGAATAATTAGCTAGCTAATCATCTTTTTATGAATGATGAGCGCTTTTCTTGCAGGCAAAAAAATAGGCGACCGAAGTCGCCCTAAATGCCTTGCGTGCTCGTGTACCTGGAAAGTCAGCGCGGCTTGCGCTTGTTCGAGTCCTTCCAGATGAAAATGCCCAGACCGGCAAAGAATGCGACCATCAACCCGACCGTTACCACACCCGCGATAACCACATTGTCGAAGAACATGTTGGCCTCCGTTTCGCTGCCGTTGTCCGATGGGTGCAAGGTAACGAAAAGGGGGGCGGAGGAAATTGATCGAGGTCAATGGTGCCCGGGGCCGGGCACGCGAGGCGGGTGCAGGGTTGACCTGCGTCAAGTTTCAGCGCTTCTTGGGCTTGCTCTTGGGCTTCTTTTTCTTCGCCTTGCCCAATGGCATGGCTTGCTCGAACGCCTGACGCACTTCGTTCAGGCGCTTTTCCTTGAGGTCGTGGACGCGCTTGGCACGTTCGGCATCGAAGTCGATGAGGTTGTCTTGGCTCATGGGTGGGCTCGGCGGTCAACAGAGACTTGCATGATGCAGCCAGCTGCCGGTTGTGACCAGCCCCTGCCGGTATGCCGCGGCTAGACTTCGATGTCGACCAGCAGGCCTTGGCGCGGGTGTTCGCCCATCAGTGGCGCCACCGGCACGGTGTTGTCGGCGTTCACTTCGTCACCCGGCAAGGCGCTGTAGCGCTCCTCGTCGCCCTTGTTGTTGCGCCGCTGCTGCTGGCGGCGCTGCTCGTCACGCAGTAGCAAAGCCTGCTCCTGCGGGTCGCGCTGGTGCTTGAGGTCGATGGCACTCTCACCTGAGGCAGGCTGTGCTGGGACCACCGGCTTGATGTCCGGCGTCGGTTTGACCGGGTCCTGTTGCGAGGTCACGGGGGCGGCACTGAGCGGAATGATCGGCGGCAGCATGGGGATTCTCCTGTGCCCACTGTATCGGCCGGTTATCAGCCACCTTGAGCGTCGGCGAACTTGCGTATGCAGCCGTTGCCGGCTGCGTCATGCCAGTTTGGACAGCGGCTACTCGGCTTCGTCGTCAGGGTCGTCGTCACTGGGCTGGCTGGCCTCGCTCCAGGGGCGCTTGTAGACCTGCTGCCACACCGCATCCATATGTTCGCGCAGCAGCGGCGGCGCATTCTTCAGCGAGGCGCTGTCTTCACGCTCGCCGCCGATCGGCTCTTCGCCGGCCGGGGTGATCAGCGACTGGCCGGTAATGGTGTAGCTGGCCTGGCCTTCACGCATTTCGATGGCAATGTCATGCGGGTCGATGCCACCGCCACAGAAGGCATGGCTGGCCACCGTCACTTCGGCGATACCGTCCTTGTTCAGGTCGGCGACATCGCTGGCATCAGTATAGAAGTCGACATCCAGGTCCAGCCCAGGGCAAGTGGTTTCCTGTTCGATCTGCCAGCGCGGCTTGAAGCCGTCGCCTTCATTCACGCGCCCGTACAGCGTGGCCTTGAGCACCACCTTGTCGACTTCTTGCTCGGATTCGGCATCGACCGCCTGACCATCGCTGCGGCTGAGCACCAGCAGGCCCTCGCCGTCGCGGTCACGAAAGTGCACGCTCTTGATCGGCGTCTGCACCCCCAGGACCTCGAGTTGCTCGACTGGGATGGCCGGAAGGTTTTCGAAATTGTTCTGTTCGCACGCCGCCAGCAGCAGGCTGCTCACGGCCAGGGAGGCATTCAACCAGCGGTGCTTGAGCGGCATGGCGTCCGTAGCCCTCGTCGGCAAGACGGTAATCTGCGATGAAACAGCTAGACTCTTGGACTTCTACTCTATGGTCTGACCGGCCTATCCGTTAACATAGCCGGCTTTTCATCGCGGGAGTTCAGGCAGTATGGCGCAGCAGTATCAACCGGGGCAACGCTGGATCAGTGACAGCGAAGCGGAGCTCGGCCTGGGGACCATCCTGGCCCAGGATGGCCGCTTGCTGACCGTGCTCTACCCGGCCACTGGCGACACCCGCCAGTATTCCCTGCGCAATGCGCCGCTGACCCGCGTGCGCTTCTCGCCAGGCGACCAGATCACCCATTTCGAGGGGTGGAAGCTGACCGTGCGCGAGGTCGATGACATCGACGGTCTGATGGTCTACCACGGCCTGGATGGCCAGAACCAGCCACGCACCCTGCCGGAAACCCAGCTGTCGAACTTCATCCAGTTCCGCCTGGCCAGCGACCGCCTGTTCGCCGGGCAGATCGACCCGCTGTCCTGGTTCAGCCTGCGCTACAACACCCTGCACCACACCAGCAAGCAGGTCCAGTCGTCGCTGTGGGGCCTGGGGGGTTGCCGCGCGCAACCTATCGCCCACCAGCTGCACATCGCCCGCGAAGTGGCTGACCGCAGCGCGCCGCGGGTACTGCTGGCCGACGAAGTGGGCCTGGGCAAGACCATCGAGGCCGGCCTGGTGATTCACCGCCAGTTGCTGACCGGGCGCGCCAGCCGCGTGCTGATCCTGGTGCCGGAAAACCTCCAGCACCAGTGGCTGGTGGAAATGCGCCGGCGCTTCAATCTGCAGGTGGCGCTGTTCGACGCCGAGCGCTTCATCGAAAGCGATGCCAGCAACCCGTTCGAGGATGCCCAGCTGGCGCTGGTCGCCCTGGAATGGCTGGTCGATGACGAGAAGGCCCAGGACGCGCTGTTCGCCGCGGGTTGGGACCTGATGGTGGTCGACGAAGCCCACCACCTGGTCTGGCACGAAGACCAGGTGAGCGCCGAATACGGCCTGGTCGAGCAACTGGCCCAGGTTATCCCAGGCGTGCTGCTGCTCACCGCCACCCCCGAGCAGCTCGGCCAGGACAGCCACTTCGCCCGCCTGCGCCTGCTCGACCCCAACCGCTTCCACGACCTGGCCGCCTTCCGCGCCGAGAGCGAGAACTATCGCCCGGTGGCCGAAGCGGTGCAGGAACTGCTCGACGAAGGCCGCCTGTCACCCGCAGCCCACGCCACCATTCAGGGTTTCCTGGGTGCCGAAGGCGAAGCGCTGCTGGCAGCGGTCAGCGACGGCGACACCCAGGCCAGCGCGCGCCTGATTCGTGAGCTGCTCGACCGCCATGGCACCGGCCGCGTGCTGTTCCGTAACACCCGCGCGGCGATCCAGGGCTTCCCCGAGCGCCAGCTGCACCCCTACCCGCTGGCCCTGCCAGAGCAGTACCGCAACCTGCCGGCCGGCGAGCACGCCGAGCTGTACCCGGAAGTTGCCTTCCAGGCACAAGGCGAGGTCAGCGACGACGAGCGCTGGTGGCGTTTCGACCCGCGGGTCGACTGGCTGATCGACACCCTGAAGATGCTCAAGCGCACCAAGGTCCTGGTGATCTGCGCCCACGCCGAAACCGCCATGGACCTGGAAGACGCCCTGCGCGTGCGCTCGGGCATCCCGGCCTCGGTATTCCATGAGGGCATGAGCATCCTCGAGCGCGACCGCGCCGCGGCCTACTTCGCCGACGAGGAGTTCGGCGCCCAGGTGCTGATCTGCTCCGAGATCGGCAGCGAAGGCCGCAACTTCCAGTTCGCCCATCACCTGGTGATGTTCGACCTGCCAGCCCACCCCGACCTGCTCGAGCAGCGCATCGGCCGCCTCGACCGGATCGGCCAGAAGCACATCATCCAGCTGCACATCCCGTACTTGCAGGACGGCCCGCAAGAGCGCCTGTTCCAGTGGTACCACGAAGGCCTCAACGCCTTCCTCAATACCTGCCCGACCGGCAACGCCCTGCAGCACCAGTTCGGCCCACGCCTGCTGCCGATGCTCGAAGGCGGTGACAGCAAGGCCTGGGATGCCCTGGTAGACGAAGCCAAAGGCGAGCGCGAGCGCCTCGAAGCCGAGCTGCACAGCGGCCGCGACCGCCTGCTGGAGCTCAACTCCGGCGGTGCCGGCGAGGGTCAGGCGCTGGTCGAGGACATCCTCGAGCAAGACGACCAGTTCGCCCTGCCGATCTACATGGAAACCCTGTTCGACGCCTTTGGCATCGACAGTGAAGACCATTCGGAAAACGCCCTGATCCTCAAGCCGAGCGAGAAGATGCTCGACGCCAGCTTCCCGCTGGGCGATGACGAAGGCGTGACCATCACCTACGACCGTGCCCAGGCGCTGTCGCGCGAGGACATGCAGTTCCTCACCTGGGAACACCCGATGGTACAGGGCGGCATGGACCTGGTGCTGTCCGGTTCGATGGGCAACACCGCCGTCGCGCTGATCAAGAACAAGGCCCTAAAGCCCGGCACTGTGCTGCTCGAACTGCTGTTCGTCAGCGAGGTGGTGGCGCCACGCAGCCTGCAACTGGGCCGCTACCTGCCGCCGGCGGCGCTGCGCTGCCTGCTCGACACCAACGGCAACGACCTGGCCTCGCGGGTGGCCTTCGAAACGCTCAACGACCAGCTCGAAAGCGTGCCACGGGCCAGCGCCAACAAGTTCGTCCAGGCCCAGCGCGACGTGCTGGCCCAGCGCATCAGCGGCGGTGAGGCGAAGATCATGCCTACTCACGTCGAGCGTGTGGCCGAAGCGCAACGCCGCCTGGCCGCCGAGGCCGATGAAGAACTCGCGCGCCTGACCGCCCTCAAGGCCGTCAACCCAAGCGTGCGTGACAGCGAAATCGATGCCCTGCGCAAGCAGCGTGAAGATGGCCTGGCAATGCTGGACAAAGCAGCCCTGCGCCTGGAAGCGATCCGCGTTCTGGTCGCTGGCTAAGCGGCAAAAGCAGCACTCAAGGGAGGCCTCAGGGCCTCCCTTTTCATTTATACCCCGCCGCTATCACCCCGATAACCAAATCGTTGCAATCAAAGCGCCATTAGTCAGGAAGGTTTAAACACCCGTTTCTATACTGCTTTCTGAACAGTCTCCTCGGGGCTAGATCGGAGACGAGTGCGAACTCGACCATGGGGCAAGCAATGGAATGGCTGGGACTGCAACTGTTCTCTGAATTGCCGGCAAACGGGCGGATTGTCATCGACTGCCGTCATGAACCGCTGTTGATCCTGATCGCCTTCGCTGTGGCCAGCGCCGCCTGCTTCGCCACCCTCGACATGGCCGAGCGTCAGTCCCACAGCGAACACCCCGCCGCACAACGGCAATGGCGCATGCTCGGTGCCTGCTGCCTGGCGGGTGGCATCTGGGCCATGCACTTTATCAGCATGCTGGCGTTCCAGGCCCCGGTGGAGATGCACTACGACGTCTCGCTGACCGGCCTGTCGCTGCTGATTGCCCTGGTCGTGGCCTGGATGGCGATGACCAGCCTCGATCGCGAGCGGATGGCCCCGCAGCATTACCTGCAAAGCGCCCTGCTGATCGGTGTGGGCATCGTACTCATGCATTTTGTCGGCATGGCAGCGCTGCAGACCGGTGCTCAGCAGTACTACCAGACCGGCTTGTTGCTGGCCAGCGCAGCCATCGCCCTGCTGACCAGCCTGGCCGCCCTGCTGTTGGCCCGCTACTTCCGCAACGGCAGTGGCACCTTGCATCAAGCCATGAAGTACGGCGCCAGCCTGCTGATGGCCAGCGGAATCGTCGCCACCCACTTCACCGCCATGGCGGCCATGACCCTGGTGATCCCAGCCGACACGGCACTGCGCCTACCGTCGGGCGACAACAGCCTGCAACTGGGCCTGACCGTCGCCTTCATCACGCTGCTGATCAGCGGCAGCAGCATCAGTGCCGCCCTGGCCGACAAGAAACTGCAGAGCAAAGAAGACGACCTGCGCCGCTATGGCGTACTGCTGAGCCAACTCGACCAGGCCCGCGCTTCGCTGCAGCAGGCAGCCCACTACGACGCCCTGACCAACCTGGTCAACCGCCGCGGTTTCAATCAGGTATTCGCCGAACGCCTTGCCGAGCAGGATGCCGGCGAACACCGGCTGGCCGTGATGTTCCTCGACATCGACCACTTCAAGCGCATCAACGACAGCCTGGGCCATGACGCCGGGGACGAACTGCTCAAGGTGATCGCCAGCCATATCAAGGCCGCCACCCGCAGCCAGGACCTGGTGGCGCGCTTTGGCGGCGACGAATTCTGCGTGGTCACCAGCCTCAACGGCCCCGACGAAGCGCGCCACCTGGCCCAGCGCATCATGCAGCGGATGAAAGACCCGATCGACCTGGGCGGCCGGCGCATGGTCATGACCACCAGCATCGGCATCAGCATCTACCCCGACGACGGCCTTACCGCTGAAGAATTACTCAAGCACGCCGACCTGGCCCTGTACCAGTCCAAGGGCAGCGGGCGCAACAGCCTGCATTTTTTCAATAGCAGCCTGAAAAGCCGCGCCACGCTCGAACTGCAACTGGAAGAAGAACTGCGCATCGCCCTGCTGGAGGAGCGCGGGCTGCGTGTGCATTACCAGCCGATCTTCGACCTGCACAGTGGCCAGGTGGCCAAGCTCGAGGCGCTGGTACGCTGGCAGCACCCGCAACATGGCCTGCTGAGCCCCGACCGCTTCATCGGCATCGCCGAAGCCAATGGCCTGATCGTCGACCTCGACCTGTGGGTGCTGCGCCATGCCTGCGAAGACATGGCGCAGTTGCATCGCAACGGCTTTGCCAGCCTTATGCTCACGGTCAATTGCTCAGCGGTGACGCTGGGCCATGAGGAGCTGCCCAACGAGGTGGAAATGGCCTTGCTGCAGGCTGGCCTGGCGCCCCGGCACCTGGAACTGGAAGTCACCGAGAACGCCCTGATGGGTGACATCCAGCGTACCGTCAGCCTGCTCAAGCGCATTCGCAGCCAGGGGGTCAGCCTGTCGATCGACGACTTCGGCACCGGTTATTCGTCGCTGGCCTACCTCAAGCGCCTGCCGCTGGATGTGCTGAAAATCGACCGCAGTTTCCTGCAGGACGTGCCGGCCAGCCTGAAAGACCGCGAAATCGTTCAGGCGATTATCGCCATGGCCCACACCCTGCACCTGCAGGTGGTCAGCGAAGGGGTCGAAACCGTCGAGCAGCACGAGTTCCTGGCCGCCAACGGCTGTGACTACCTGCAGGGCTACCTGCTCAGCCGCCCGGTACCGCTGACGGAACTGCGGCCGATCCTCGACCGTCTCGACCGCCAGGAAGCCGCGTTCAGCGCTTGTTGCGATACAGCTCTACCAGGGTCGCCGGATCTTTTTGCAGATAGCCCTGGCTACCGTGCAGGCGCATCAGTTGCGCGGCGAGGCCACTGAGCGGCGTCGCGGTGCCCTGCTCGCGGGAGAACTTGACCGCCCCGTCGAGGTCCTTGAGCAGCGTGCGAACATGCCATTTGATCGGTTCAAAACGGCTTTCAGCCATCTGTGGAGCGAGGATTTGCAACGGCTTGGAATCGGCAAAGCCGCCAGCCAAGGCTTCGGCAATCAGTGTCGCGTCGACCCCTGACTGCTCGGCCAATGCCACCACTTCGGCAATCACCAGGGCATTGCAGGCGACGATCATCTGGTTGCAGGCCTTGGTCACCTGCCCCGCCCCCACACCGCCCATGTGCGTCACACGCTGGCCCAGGGTGAGCAACACCGGGCGCGCACGCTGCAAGTCGGCAGCCTCACCGCCGACCATGATCGCCAGGGTGCCAGCCTCGGCACCCGGCGTGCCACCGGACACGGGCGCATCCAGCCAGGCCATGCCACACAGGGCAGCCAATTCGGCGGCCATCTCGCGGGTGGCGGGCGGCTCCAGGCTGGAGAAGTCGATCAGCAACTGGCCGCTGCGGCCACCCAAGGCGATGCCTTGCTCACCGAACACGACTTCGCGCACGACCGCCGTATCGGCCAGGCACAGCAACACCAGGTCGCTGTCGCGGCACAACTCGGCCGGGCTTGCCGCCAGCCGCGCCCCGGCGGCGACCAGCTCGGCGCACTTTTCCGGGCTGCGGTTCCACACCGTCAGTGGGTAACCCGCCGCCAGCAGGCGGCGACACATCGGCAGCCCCATCAGGCCGATCCCGGCGAACCCAAGCGAAGGTAGTGCAGTGCTCATCAACGACTCCTGGCTAATTCGATATCTATCCGGGCCCTGCCTCAGGCCCCATTACGCATCCCGTAAATTGTTACCGCCACGCCGAATTGTTACCGACCTCTACCCCACCCTGAGCGCCACCAAGCACCATAATGGGGCAGCTGCGCATTTTTGCGCACCAAAAGCAATCAAGCCGGTTGCTCGCCTTTTACCTGAATGACGATGAACGGCGAAACCACCACTGCCCAGATCTCTGGAGCGCGGGTTTGCATGTCGAGCGCCTGCTCGGCGGAGACCGCGCCAACAGTGCCATCACTACGCCACTTGGCGAAGATCTCGCTGCGATTCTCGGCCATAGCCGCGGCAACCTCGATCAGATCAAGGCCAGGGTCGACCCAAATCAGGTCACCCTTGGCCCAGAAACGCTCCAACGCCTTCCACTCGATAATTGCCGTCTCGCCAAGCAATTTGGCATAGAGGGTGCTTGTTTGATCAGTCATGGGTTTGTACCCGTAAAAATCGGCCAATAAAAAGGCCGGCATTTTTGCAGAAAAACCCGGTTTCAAATACGTAATTTGGTCGATTGGCCCAGAACTTGTGGGGTAGGGCCGAAGGTGCAGGCAATTTGATGGCGCTATTCTGTATCTTTATGTCGATCATGCGACAACCCTCGAAATAGGCGCTTTTAGCCCGCTTTTCAAGCGCTCGGGCAGCGCTCTACACTGTACCGGTACAGTTCCGGGACATGTTCCGGGGGAAGGTGGGCATGCAGTATGGCGTGGCCATACCGCAAATCCCGCCCGGTCTGTAGCCCTGGCCGCCAGGACTATAAGAATTACAACAGAATGAGTGGAGCACTATGATCAAGATTTCCAAGCTGTTCGCCGCAATGGTTCTGGCCGGGGTAGCCAGCCATTCGTTTGCCGCCGATACCATCAAGATCGGCATCGCCGGTCCGAAGACGGGCCCTGTGACCCAGTACGGCGACATGCAGTTCATCGGCGCCAAACAAGCCATCAAGGACATCAACGCCAAGGGCGGCGTCGATGGCAAGATGCTTGAAGCCAAGGAATACGACGACGCGTGCGACCCTAAACAGGCCGTGGCAGTCGCCAACAAAGTGGTCAACGACGGCGTCAAGTTCGTCATCGGCCACCTGTGCTCCAGCTCCACCCAGCCTGCGTCCGACATCTACGAAGACGAAGGCGTGATCATGATCACCCCCGCCGCCACCAGCCCGGAAATCACCGCCCGTGGCTACAAGCTGATCTTCCGCACCATTGGCCTGGACAGCGCCCAGGGCCCGGCGGCCGGCAACTACATCGCCGACCACGTCAAGCCGAAGGTCGTCGCGGTGCTGCACGACAAGCAGCAGTATGGTGAAGGCATCGCCACTGCGGTCAAGCAGACCCTCGAGAAGAAAGGCACCAAGGTCGCCGTCTTCGAAGGCCTGAACGCCGGTGACAAAGACTTCTCCTCGATCATCCAGAAGCTCAAGCAGAACAACGTCGACTTCGTCTATTACGGCGGCTACCACCCAGAGCTGGGCCTGATCCTGCGTCAGGCTCAGGAAAAAGGCCTGAAAGCCAAGTTCATGGGCCCGGAAGGCGTCGGCAACGACTCCATCTCGCAGATCGCCCAGAACGCCTCCGAAGGCCTGCTGGTCACCCTGCCGAAGTCGTTCGACGCCGACCCGGAAAACAAGGCCATCGTCGACGCCATCAAGGCTGACGGCAAAGACCCGAGCGGCCCGTTCGTGTTCCCGGCCTACTCGGCTGTCGAACTGATCGCCAAAGGCATCGAAGCCGCCAAGTCCGAAGACACCGACAAGGTGGCAGCCGCCATCCACGCCGGTTCCTTCAAGACCCCGACCGGCACCCTGTCGTATGACGAAAAAGGCGACCTGAAAGACTTCAAGTTCGTGGTCTACGAATGGCACTTCGGCAAGCCGAAGACCGAAGTCTCCCCTCAGTAACTGCGTGACTAAATAGCTGACCGTAAAAGCCCACTGTGCGAGCAGTGGGCTTTGTTTTACGAGGTTCATGGGCCTGATCCCCGCGATCCGGGGGCCGGTCCACCTGAAAATCTTAAAACCGTCACCCGCGGTTTCCTGGCCTACCCCCGCCAGCGAAATGCAAATCAGGTTTTTAGGAGCGCTGTAATGCCTGAGATCTACCATTTCTTCCAACAACTGGTTAATGGATTGACCATCGGCAGCACCTACGCCTTGATCGCCATCGGCTACACCATGGTGTACGGCATCATTGGCATGATCAACTTCGCCCACGGCGAGGTGTACATGATCGGTTCCTACGTGGCCTTCATCGCCCTCGCGGGCCTGGCCATGATGGGTATTCATTCGCTGCCGATCCTGATGACCGTTGCCTTCGTCGCGACGATCTTCGTCACCAGTGCCTATGGCTACAGCATCGAACGGGTTGCCTACCGCCCCTTGCGCAACAGCAACCGCCTGATCCCGCTGATTTCCGCCATTGGCATGTCGATTTTCCTGCAGAACACTGTGCTGCTGTCGCAGGACTCCAAGGACAAATCCATCCCCAACCTGATCCCCGGGAGCTTCTCCTTCGGGCCAGGCGGTGCCGAGGAGGTACTGATCAGCTACATGCAGGTCCTGGTCTTCGTGGTCACCCTGGTGGCCATGACCCTGCTCACCCTGTTCATCTCCCGTTCCCGTCTGGGGCGCGCCTGCCGCGCCTGCGCCGAGGACATCAAGATGGCCAACCTGCTGGGCATCAACACCAACAACATCATCGCCCTGACCTTCGTCATCGGCGCCGCCTTGGCGGCCGTGGCGGCCGTGCTGCTGAGCATGCAGTACGGCGTGATCAACCCCAACGCCGGTTTCCTGGTGGGCCTGAAGGCCTTCACCGCGGCGGTACTGGGCGGCATCGGCAGCATCCCGGGCGCCATGCTCGGCGGGCTGGTGCTGGGCGTAGCCGAAGCCTTTGGCGCCGACATCTTCGGCGACCAGTACAAGGACGTGGTGGCATTCGGCTTGTTGGTTCTTGTCCTGCTATTCCGGCCGACCGGCATCCTGGGCCGCCCGGAGGTTGAAAAAGTATGAACAAAAATCTCAAACAGGCGTTCTTCAGCGCCTTGCTGGTCTGGGCCGTGGCCTTCCCGGTGCTGGGCCTGAAACTGAGCATCGACGGCATCAGCCTGGCGGTGCACAGCCAGGGTTCGTTCACCCTCAGCATCATCGCCGTGTGCTCGGTACTGATGTTCCTGCGCGTGCTGTTCGACAAGCAGTGGAGTTCGGTGATGGGCCGCCGCTCGGACCGCAAGCTGATCCCGCCGGCGGTCAGCAACTACCTGACCCTGCCCAAGACCCAGCGCTACGTGATCATCGGCCTGATCGTCGCCGCCCTGGTATGGCCGTTCTTCGGTTCACGCGGTGCGGTCGACATCGCCACGCTGATCCTGATCTACGTGCTGCTGGGCCTGGGCCTGAACATCGTGGTGGGCCTGGCGGGCCTGCTCGACCTGGGTTATGTCGGTTTCTACGCCGTCGGCGCCTACAGCTACGCCATGCTCTCGCACTACCTGGGCTGGAGCTTCTGGGTGTGCCTGCCGATTGCCGGCCTGATGGCCGCCACCTTCGGCTTCCTGCTCGGCTTCCCGGTGCTGCGCCTGCGCGGTGACTACCTGGCGATCGTGACCCTCGGTTTCGGCGAGATCATCCGCCTGTTCCTGCGTAACCTCACCGACTGGACCGGCGGCCCCAACGGCATTAGCAACATCCCCAAGCCTGAGTTCTTCGGCCTGACCTTCGAGCGCCGCGCGGCCGAGGGGATGCAGACCTTCCATGAGTTCTTCGGGCTGCAATACAACTCGATCAACAAGGTCATCTTCCTCTACCTGGTAGCCCTGTTGCTGGCCCTGCTGGCGCTGTTCGTCATCAACCGCCTGCTACGCATGCCGATCGGCCGTGCCTGGGAAGCGTTGCGCGAAGACGAGATCGCCTGCCGTGCGCTGGGCTTGAACCCGACCATCATCAAACTCTCGGCCTTCACCCTCGGTGCCTGCTTCGCCGGTTTCGCCGGCAGCTTCTTCGCCGCGCGCCAGGGCCTGGTCACACCGGAGTCGTTCACCTTCATCGAGTCGGCGATCATCCTCGCCATCGTCGTGCTGGGCGGCATGGGCTCACAACTGGGCGTGATTCTCGCGGCCATCGTGATGATCCTGCTGCCCGAGCTGATGCGTGAGTTCAGCGAATACCGGATGCTGATGTTCGGTGCGCTGATGGTGTTGATGATGATCTGGCGTCCGCAAGGCTTGCTGCCTATGCAACGTCCACACATGGAGCTGCATCGATGAGCCGTGAAATTCTGCAAGTCAGCGGCCTGAGCATGCGCTTCGGCGGCTTGTTGGCGGTCAACGGCGTGGCCCTGACCGTCAAGGAAAAACAGGTAGTCGCGCTGATCGGCCCGAACGGCGCCGGCAAGACCACCGTGTTCAATTGCCTGACCGGCTTCTACAAGCCCAGCGGTGGCACCATCCTGCTCGACGGCCAGCCGATCCAGGGCCTGGCCGGCCACCAGATCGCCCGCAAGGGCGTGGTGCGGACCTTCCAGAACGTGCGCCTGTTCAAGGAAATGACCGCGCTGGAAAACCTGCTGATCGCCCAGCACCGCCACCTCAACACCAACTTCTTCGCCGGCCTGTTCAAGACCCCGAGCTTCCGCCGCAGCGAGAAGGAGGCCATGGAGCGTGCCCAGTACTGGCTGGAGAAGGTCAACCTGACCGAGTTCGCCAACCGCACCGCCGGCACCCTCGCCTACGGCCAGCAACGCCGCCTGGAAATCGCCCGCTGCATGATGACCCAGCCACGGATCATCATGCTCGACGAACCGGCCGCGGGCCTGAACCCTAAGGAAACCGAGGACCTCAAGGCACTGATCGCCTACCTGCGCGAGTCGCACAACGTCACCGTGCTGCTGATCGAGCATGACATGAAGCTGGTGATGAGCATTTCCGACCACATCGTCGTCATCAACCAGGGCACGCCCCTGGCCAATGGCACGCCGGAGGAGATCCGCGACAACCCTGATGTGATCAAAGCCTACCTGGGGGAAGCGTAAATGCTGAAGTTCGAAAACGTTTCCACCTTCTACGGCAAGATCCAGGCGCTGCACAGCGTCAACGTCGAGATCAACCAGGGCGAGATCGTCACCCTGATTGGGGCCAACGGTGCTGGCAAGTCGACCTTGCTGATGACCCTGTGCGGCTCGCCGCAGGCGCACAGCGGCAGCATCAAGTACCTGGGTGAAGAACTGGTCGGCCAGCCGTCCTCGCACATCATGCGCAAGAGCATCGCGGTGGTCCCGGAAGGGCGCCGCGTGTTCGCCCGCCTGACCGTGGAGGAAAACCTCGCCATGGGTGGTTTCTTCACCGACAAGGGCGATTACCAGGAGCAGTTGGACAAGGTTCTGCAACTGTTCCCGCGCCTGAAGGAACGCTACATCCAGCGCGGCGGCACCATGTCCGGCGGCGAACAGCAGATGCTGGCCATCGGCCGGGCGCTAATGAGCAAACCCAAGCTGCTGCTGCTCGATGAGCCGTCGCTGGGCTTGGCGCCGATCATCATCCAGCAGATCTTCGACATCATCGAACAGCTGCGCCGCGATGGCGTGACGGTGTTCCTGGTGGAGCAGAACGCCAACCAGGCGCTGAAAGTCGCCGACCGGGCTTACGTGCTGGAAAACGGCCGGGTGGTGATGCAGGGCACCGGTGAAGCACTGCTGACCGATCCGAAAGTGCGTGACGCCTACTTGGGCGGGTGATTGGGAAAGGGCCTTCGGGCCCTTTTTTCTGCCTGTCACAAAGAGGCCGGCATGGGCAATCGAGGGCTTGTGATCCCCACCCAGCCTGAGTACCGTGGCCAGTTCTTTCGCACGTTTCGGAGCCCGCCCCATGCGCCTCACCCCTTCCCTGCTGCTCACCGCCCTGCTGCCCCTGTTCGCCGGTTGCCAGCTCATGGCAGATAAGCCAAGCGACCCGAACATCGGCACCACGCGCATGCAGGGCGAACTGAGCGCGGCCGGCGGCCAATTGTTGTTCAAGCCGTGCAGCGAACCCCGTCGCTTCGTGATCAAGGACGTCGCCGCCACCGGCATCCTGCAGGAAGCCGCCAACCTGGCCGACGACGCCAACGACAAGCTGTTCGCCGACGTGCGCGGCCGCCTCACCGGTAGCAAACAGGCGAACAACGACGGTCAGCTGGATGTGAGCCGCCTGTACCGCCTGGAGCCGTCCACCCGTGCCTGCGAAGATCCCAACTTCAAACAACTGACGTTGCGCGCCGGTGGCCATGAGCCAGAGTGGGACATCAAGGCCAGCGGCAAGGGTATGGTGCTCAACCGTGTTGGCAAGGACCCGCTGCCGCTGCCCTTTCTTGAGGAGGAAGTACCCGGCGGCGGCCTGACCCTCACCAGCGAAGCCAACGGCCAGCACGTGGAGCTGTGGGTCGCCCCGCAACGTTGCATCGACGGCGCCAGCGGCGCCGTGCGCCACCTGCGCGCCGAGCTGCGCATCGATGGCCAGACCCTGCAGGGCTGCGGCTACTACGGCGGTGCACGCGACAACTGATCACCGGGCGCTTTTCTCCTGCCAGTCAGGGCAGCGAACAGCTTATACTTGGCGGTTTGAGTAAAGCCGCCGGCCGCCCAAGGCCGGGATACTGGACCCTGCCATGCTACGAATCACCGAACTGAAGCTGCCCCTGGACCATCCCGACGAAGCGCTGCGCGAGGCCATCGTGCAGCGCTTGGGCATCCGCGACGAGCAACTGCTCAGTTTCAATCTGTTCAAGCGCAGCTACGATGCGCGCAAGAAGAACAGCGAGCTGCTGTTCATCTACACCATCGACCTCGAAGCCAGCAACGAAGCCGAGCTGTTCGACAAATTCGCTGACGATCACAACATCACCGTCGCGCCGGATGTTACCTACAAGTATGTCGGGCAAGCCCCGGCCGACCTGCAGGCGCGCCCGATCGTGGTCGGATTCGGCCCTTGCGGCATTTTTGCCGGCCTGTTGCTGGCACAGATGGGCTTCAAACCGATCATCCTCGAGCGTGGCAAGGAAGTCCGCCAGCGCACCAAGGATACCTGGGGCCTGTGGCGCAAGAGCGTGCTCAACCCCGAGTCCAACGTGCAGTTCGGCGAAGGCGGCGCCGGCACGTTCTCCGATGGCAAGCTGTACAGCCAGATCAAGGACCCTCTTCACCATGGCCGCAAGGTGCTGGAAGAGTTCGTCAAGGCCGGCGCGCCGGACGAAATCCTGTACATCAACAAGCCGCACATCGGTACCTTCCGCCTGACCGGCATGGTCGAGCAGATGCGCCAGGAGATCATCGCCCTGGGTGGCGAAGTGCGCTTCGAGCAGAAGGTCACCGACCTGTTGCTAGACGATGGCCAACTGAGTGGTGTGGTGCTGGAGAGCGGCGAGCAGCTGCAGTCGCGCCACGTGGTACTGGCGCTCGGTCACAGTGCCCGTGACACCTTCCGCATGCTGCACGCCAAGGGCGTGTTCATGGAAGCCAAGCCGTTTTCGGTCGGCTTCCGTATCGAGCACCCGCAAACCTTGATCGACAAGGCGCGCCTGGGCAAGTACGCCGGCCACCCGAAGCTCGGCGCCGCCGACTACAAGCTGGTGTATCACGCCAAAAACGGCCGCTCGGTGTACAGCTTCTGCATGTGCCCGGGCGGCACCGTGGTGGCCGCTACCAGCGAGCCTGGCCGCGTGGTGACCAACGGCATGAGCCAGTATTCGCGTAACGAGCGCAATGCCAACTCCGGCATCGTCGTCGGCATCGACCCTGAGCGCGACTACCCAGGCGGCCCACTGGCGGGCATCGCGCTGCAGGAGCGCCTGGAAGCGCACGCCTATGTGATGGGTGGCAGCAACTACCAGGCACCTGCGCAGCTGGTAGGTGATTTTGTGGCCGGTAAACCCTCTACCGCCTTGGGCAGCGTAGAGCCGTCGTACAAGCCGGGCGTCACCCTGGGTGACCTGGCGCCGAGCCTACCGGACTTCGCCATCGAGGCGATCCGCGAAGCGTTGCCAGCCTTCGATCGGCAGATCAAGGGCTACAACCTGCATGATGCAGTGCTGACCGGAATCGAGACGCGCACCTCTTCGCCGCTGCGCATCACCCGTGGCGCCGATTACCAGAGCCTGAACGTGAAGGGCCTGTTCCCTGCCGGCGAAGGCGCAGGCTATGCCGGTGGCATTCTTTCGGCGGGCGTGGATGGCATTCGCATCGCCGAAGCGGTCGCGCGGGATATGCTCGGGCTGTAAGCCGGCTCAGAATTAACAAAACCCCGAACTGGCGAGGCCGGTTCGGGGTTTTGTTTTATTGCGCCACGATCAGTGTGTGACGCGGCTGGTGCCATCGACGGTCATGATGCGCACGCGCTCACCGACGCGGAAGATTTCGTTCTCTTGCACAGCCTGCACATAGGCGCGCATGCTGCCATCGTCCTCACGCACGGTGATCTCGACACCCTGGGTGCGGGTGATCCCTTCCTCGGCAGCAGAGCCTGCCAGGCCGCCGGCCACAGCGCCGATCACGGCTGCCACGATGCTCCCACGGCCGCCACCAATGGCACTGCCGGCAACACCACCGACAATCGCGCCCGCACCACCGCCGATAGGCGTCTTGGTGCCTTCGATCTTGACCGGGCGCAGGGATTCGATAGTACCCATGCGCACGGTCTGCACGCGACGGGCTTCATCACGGGAGTAGCTGTCGCCGGTCAGGCTTGAAGCACAGCCGCCCAACAACAACGACACGGTGGTAAAGGTCGCCACCAGCAAAGCGGATTTACGCATGGGTAATGTCTCCATAGGTCAGGTGTCCATTAGACGCTGCACCTCGACGGCTGTCACGGTACCGGGCAATAAATAATAGTTACGTTCAGCGACGGTACAGTCTCCGAGCCAGGCTTGGAGACTTAGACAGAGGATAGTCAGGGATTACTGCATTGGCGTGCAGACAGCCGTCATGGGGCTGCGGGGCAGCCCCTGAAGTTCAGGGCGCCAGCCGTTCGCGTGCCCATTGCCCATCGACCAGCCGATAGTTGAGACGGTCATGCAGCCGGCTTGCCCGCCCCTGCCAGAACTCGATGCGTTCAGGCAGCAGGCGGTAACCGCCCCAATGGTCCGGGCAGTGCGGCTGGCTGTCGGAGAAGCGTGCCTCGGTGGCCTTGACCAGGCCTTCCAGCTCTTCGCGGCCGGCAATCACTCGGCTCTGCGGTGACGCCCAGGCGCCCAGGCGACTGCCCAGCGGACGCACCTGGTAGTAGTCATCAGACTCCTTGGCCGTGACCTTTTCCACCCGCCCTTCGATCCGCACCTGGCGCTCCAGCGCCGGCCAGAAGAAGGTCATGGCAGCGTAAGGGTTCAGCTGAAGTTGCTGGCCCTTGGCGCTGTCGTAGTTGGTGAAGAAGGTGAAACCACGGTCGTCGAGCCCCTTGAGCAGCAACACACGGCAATGCGGGCGGCCCTCGCCATCGACCGTGGCGAGAGTCAAGGCGTTGGCCTCCACCGGTGGCTGCTCGGTCTTCACCGCATCGGCGAACCACTGGTGAAACAGGGCGAACGGCTCACCCGGTGCCTGCGCTTCAGCCAGGCCATCACGGGTATAGTCGCGGCGCATATCGGCCAGGGATTGGGTCATGGCTGCGTTTCCTTGACGATCAGTTGGTCTTCGCAGGGCTGTTGGCGGCTACTTTCTTGTCTGCGGTAGCCTTTTTGGCGGCGGGCTTGGCCGGCGCGGCTTTCTTCTTGGCAGCGGTCTTGGCCGGTGCCTTGGCCTTGGCGGCTGGTTTTTTCGCAGCCGGTTTGGCGGCGGCCTTAGCCACTGGCTTGCTTTCGGCAGCCTTGGCGGCAGCGGCCTTGGCGTCCTGCACGGCGACCATCGACGCCGCGGTCGGCGCCGGGGCAGCCTTCTGGTACTTGGCCATCAGCGCCAACATGGTGTTCTGCGGGGTCAGCAGCATTTCCACGCGACGGTTCAGGGAGCGGCCCTCGGCGCTGTCGTTGGCAGCACGCGGCATTTCCGAGCCCATGCCCTTGAGCGACAGGCGGTCACGCTGCAGGCCACTCAGGCGGAAGATCGCCGATACCGAGGCAGCGCGCTCCAGGCTGAGCTTCTGGTTGGCGGCGGCAGCACCGCTGGTGTCGGCATGGCCCAGTACCAGCACGGCAGTCTTGGTGTCGCCCTCGACCGCCTTGGCCACGCGGGTGATCGGGCCGAGCGTCATCGGCAGCAGCATGTTCGGGCGGTCCGGGTTGTAGGAGCTGTCAGCCGGAATGGTCACCACCAGCACGTTGTCACGGCGCTCGAGCTCCAGCTTGCTGTCCTTGATCGCTTCACGCAGCTTCGGCTCGTACTGGTCCAGCCAGGCCTGGGTGGCTTTTTCGTCGATTTTTGGCACCACCGGGCCCTTGGCCTGCTTGTCGTCACCGCCGAATGGCCACCACCAGCGACTGGCGCTTTCGGACTTGGCGTCGGCCTTGGCGACTTTTTCGGTGACGGCCTGCTTCACTTCCTGCTCGGCAACCTTGTCCGAACCAAACGGCCACCAGCTGCTGCTGCCGCCCTTCGCAGCGTCTTGAGAATGGCTGGCGCAACCGGTCACGGCGGTCAGGCACAGGGCCAGAGCTAAGGTTTTATGTGAAGACATCAGCGATACACCATGAAATTGAAAGAAATTTTGCCAACACACGTGAGGCGTTGGCATTGAGGATAGTCAAAGGGGTTGCGCAATACCCGCATTACCCGATCAAAGGCAAGTGCCAAGCACACGCACCAACTGTTGGGCCCTTGGGTCCATGAGCACGTAGGGGCCGAGGGTATTGACCACGAAACCGAAGGCCACGTCGTGCTCAGGGTCGGCAAAACCGACTGAACCGCCCGCCCCGGGGTGGCCGAAGGCCCGTGCGCCGAGGCCAAAGGTGGCGTTGGCCACGCTGGGCTGGTCAAGCATGCAGCCCAGGCCGAAACGGGTTTGGGTCAACAGGGTGCGATCCTGGCCAAGGCTGTGCTCGCGCGTCAATTCGTCGAGCAGTTCGGATTCGAGCAGGCTGCCATCGAGCAGGCCGGCGTAGAACCCCGCCAGGCTGCGGGCATTGCCGTGGCCGTTGGCTGCCGGCTGCTGCATGCGACGCCACTCGGGCTTGTTGGTGCTGGTGAGGATCGCCGGCGGGTTGGTGAATGCACGGGTCGACAATGCCTGCGGTTCACGCAGGGTCACCTGAAGCAGGCGCTGGGCTGCAGCATCGCCGGTGTTGCCTTTGCCGCGGGCAATATGCGCCACGCGATCAAACTCTTCGTCAGCCAGGCCGACATGAAAGTCCAGCCCCAATGGCCGTGCAGTGCGCGCGACGATCGACTCGCCCGGGCCACGGCCATCGACGCGGCGGATCAGTTCGCCAATCAGCCAGCCATAGGTGATGGCGGCATAGCCATGCTCGGCGCCGGGTGTCCACCAGGGCGTCTCGGCGGCCAGGGCATCGACCATGGTTTGCCAGTCATACAGGGCTTCTGCGGGCAGCAGTTCGCGGATGGCAGGCAGCCCGGCACGGTGGCTGAGCAGTTGGCGCAAGGTGATGCTGTCTTTACCCGCCTGGGCAAACTCGGGCCAGTAGCGCGCCACCGGGGCATCCAGTGCCAACTTGCCCTCGCCCACCAGTTGCAGCGCGGTAACCGCAGTGAAGGTCTTGGTGCAGGAAAACAGGTTGGCGATGGTGTCACTGTGCCAGGCCTGCTTGCCGTCCTTGTCGGCACTGCCTGCCCACAGGTCGATCACGGTCTCGCCACCGACCTGGATGCACAGCGCCCCGCCACGCTCCTGGGGATCATCGAACAATGCCGCGAACGCTTCGCGCACCGCCTCGAACTTCAGCTCATAGTGACCCTGGATCTGCACCCGCTGTACTCCGTACGACCTTGTCGAAAAAGGCGTGCATTGTTTCAGTAGTTGGCGGTTTTGCCTACTGGGCAAGGCCGGATGGTCGTAGGGAAACAGTCCTGTTTCACGGTGCTTCTTTCCCTGTGGGGCCCGGTTTAGACAACACCTTCTGCATCGGGGCATTCAACTGACCAACGGCCTGCAGGTTGCTCTTGCGCACTGCGTCGACAAACCCCGGGTACGGCCTATCGGTGATCGCCACCAGGCCCAGGTGCCCGTTCTCGCCATCCAGCAGGCGCCCACTGGCCGGTTGGTCGAGGTACTGGAACCAATGCGCACCCACGATCATCGGTTGCGCCAGGGCGGCCTTGAGGAAGTTGCCGTAGGCAGGCCCGCGTTCTTCTTCACGCGCCACCTCCACAGGCCCTGGCCAGAACGGCCCGCGGTCCCGCGAGCCAAACTGGAATTCGGACACCAGCACCGGTTTGTCCAACTCCGCCAGTCGGGCGAAGTCGTAACCGTCTTCGGGCTTGAGGGTATAGAAGTTGAAGCTCAGCACATCGCAGAACTCGGCGCAGGCCTTGACCGCTTCTGGGGTGCTCACGGCAAAGCGACCGCCCAGCAGCAGATGATTGGGCGCATGCCATTTCAGCGAATCGGCGATGGTCTTGAAGTAGGTTTCGGCGAACACTTGCTGGAAGTACTGGTAATCGCGCTCGATCTCCGGGTGCTCGGGGCTCGGCAACGGCGCCTCGAAGCCTGGGTCTTCCATCAACTCCCAGGCCTGCAGGTCGATACCCCAGGCCTTGGACAGCCCCTCCTGGTTACGGTACTTGTCGCGCAGTTGCTTGAGGAAGGCGCGCTTGGCCGGCACATCGGTGGTCAGGCGCAGGGTGCCGTAGGCCAGCCCGTAACGGGCCTTGGGGTCATTGCCGGGGGCCGCCCAGGCCAGCTCGTTGTCGGCGAAATAGCCGATCAGCCAGGGGTCGTCCCGGTGATCGCGCGCGGCGATGGCCACGGCGCGTTCGGTGGCCATTGCGAAACGGGGGTCGAACGGATCGGGCATACGCCCCCACCAGTCCATGCCGGTGCTGATGCTTGCATAGTCGCCGACGATCGACAGCGGTAGCGTGTACGGCATGCGTTTGGCTTGTGCCAGGTCAGGGTCGCTCCAGTTGCCGAGGGTGTTGAATCCCCAGGCCTGCAGACGGTCGAGTGTATGGGCCTGCCAACGGTCGGCATCCAGCACCTGCGGCGGGCAGCCAGGAGCAGGCTGGCCCTCCACGGTGGCCGGGCACGGCTTGCCGTAAGTGCGCTGGATGTTGGCCGCGTAGAAGTCGAACCAACGTCCTTTCTTGAAGCTTCGCCCTTGCGAGGAAGCATTACCGTCGTCGTTGTTGCCCTCGCCGTAGAAGGCAGTGAGCGCGTCCCCCTCCCCCGGCAGCGCACTGAACATGCCTTCGCGACCGGCGATGTAGGTACGCCCCCCATCGGCAGCCACGGCATTGACGCCCAGGGAATAGAACGGGTGGCCCTCGGGTGTCACCAGATACCAACGGCCATCGCGCTTTTCTGTGCGGAAGAAGCCCTTGGCCTCGAACGCCGGGCCCGCCAGCAGGCCTCCATAGCTGTCCAGCTGCTGCTTCCCGCGCTCCGCGAGCCAAGCCTTGAGTTGTTGCTGTTCGCGGTTGTCGCCAGCCTTGAGCTGTTCATCGTTGACGATCTTTTCTGGCCAGCGGCCACGGCTGGACTGGCCGTAGCCGTCAATCAGCTGGTAATAGGCCGCCTTGTAGGCGAGGTCGTCGTCCTGGATACCGACCTTTTCGATCAGTACGTTCTGCGCCACCTTGGGGCTCGGAATGCTCAGGCTTACCGAAACCACCTGCTTGAGGTCGATCTCACCTGCGCTACTGGTCAACAGCACGCGCTGCCCTTCGTACACCCACGGCATCGGTGGGCCAGCACGCATGCCCTGGCTCAGCGGCGAGCTGGCCTTGAGCGGCACCATGACCGTCTGCGCAGGCCCTGCTGGCAAGTCGATGCGGCTGGTCAGGGTGCGCCCATCACTGCCTTGCACCGTGACATCGACGGTCAATGCCCAGTCCATGGCGCTTTGCAGGCGCAAGGTCAGGAACTGCCCGGCGGACCAGTCCCAGGCGCCAGTTTGCGGGCTCAGGCGCAGGGTCGGCCGCTCGACCGGGTTGAACACCACCCGCCTCAATACCTCGCCTTCGGTGGTCTGTTCGGCGTTGTACTGCGGCATGCCGGTGCCTTCGGTCGCGACATTGACGACCGAGGCGGGGCGCACGAAGCTGAACAGCGTCTGTTGCCCGGCAAGCAACGGCGTGCTGAGCAACAAGGTAAGAACAGTGGGCAAGGTGCGGCGGATCATAGGGCTCAGGCTCTCCTTCCAGGCCCTCATGAGCCCGCGACAGAGTGATGGACAACGGGCCGACGCGTCATGCTCCGGCCGTCAGGAAATCTCCCGCCGGAAGGGCGGCAGCGCATTGAGAATAGCCTTGCCGTAGCGCTGGGTAACCAGGCGCCGGTCAAGCAAGGTGATTACACCGCGGTCCTGCTCGGTCCGCAGCAGCCGACCGCAGGCCTGGATCAGCTTCAGCGAAGCATCGGGCACGGCAATTTCCATGAACGGGTTACCACCCCGGGCTTCGATCCACTCGGCCAGGGCCGCCTCGACCGGGTCGTCCGGCACCGAGAAGGGGATCTTGGCGATCACCACATGCTCACAATAGGCGCCCGGCAAGTCGACACCCTCGGCGAAACTGGCCAGGCCGAACAGCACGCTGTGCTGGCCATCGTCGACCCGCGCCTTGTGCTTGTTCAAGGTCTCCTGCTTGGACAGGTTGCCCTGGATCAGCACCAGCTTGCGCCAGTCACGGTCCAGGCCGTCGAACACTTCCTGCATTTGTTTGCGCGAGGAGAACAGCACCAGCGCACCGCGGGCGTCTTCAACGATGTTCGGCAATTCGCGGATGATCGCCGCGGTATGCGCGGCGGCATCGCGCGGGTCGGCCTTGAGGTCGGGCACCCGAAGCAGGCCAGCATCGCCGTGCACGAACGGGCTGGGCACCACGCAGGTGACCGCATCGCGGGGCAACCCCGAGCGCATGCGGAAGCGGTCGAACTTGCCCAGTGCAGTGAGCGTCGCCGACGTCACCAGGGCGCCATGGGCCACGCTCCACAGGCTGCGGCGCAACATCTCGGCCGCCAGGATCGGGCTGGCGTTGACCTCGATGTCGAACAGCGCGCCGCTTTCAGCGAGGGTCAGCCAGCGGGCCATGGGCGGGCTGTCTTGCGGGTCTTCGGCGGTGAAGGCGGTCCACAGCTCCCAGTTGCCCTGGGCACGGGTCACCAGGCTGCCGAACAAGGGGTACCACTCTTCGGCCTGATGGCTGGCAATACCGATATTGACCTCGCCGTCCATGCCTTCTTTAAGCAGGTCGGCCAGGCGGGTGAACAGGTCATTGAGGCGGGCGAAGCCTTTTTTCAACTCGATACCGACTTCGCGGATCTGCTCGGGTACCACGCCCCCTTCGAAGCGATAGCGCGGGCGCTCGCGGCCTTCGACGTCTTCACTGGGGCGGAAGTCGGCGACCTGCTCGCACAAGGTGAACATGAACTGCTGCTGGGTGCGGATTTCCCGTGCCAGCTCCGGCACCTGCTCGATCAGCTTGCCCAGGTCGCCCGGCAACGGGTGTTGGGCCAGCAGCTTGGTCAGGTTCTTGGCGGTCTGCTCCAGCCAGTCGGCCGTGGAGCGCAAACGCGAATAATGGGCGAAGTGGCCGATGGCCTTGTCCGGCAGGTGGTGGCCTTCGTCGAATACGTACAGGGTGTCGCGTGGGTCAGGCAAAACTGCACCGCCGCCCAGGGCCAGGTCGGCCAGCACCATGTCGTGGTTGGTGACGATCACATCGACCTTGCCCATGCCTTCGCGGGCCTTGTAGAACACGCACTGCTGGAAGTTCGGGCAGTGCCGGCCCGTGCACTGGCTGTGGTCGGTGGTCAGGCGCGCCCAATCCTGGTCTTCCAGGGTGTCGGGCCAGCTGTCGCGGTCGCCGTCCCAACGGTTGCCGGCGAGCTTCTCGATCATGCTGTTGAACAGCTTCTGGCTGCGCTCGTCGACCTCGATATGGAAGCCCTCTTCCTCGAACAGCTGGGCAGTGGCCGATTGCGCATGGCCTTCCTGCAGCAGGACATCGAGCTTGGACAGGCACAGGTAGCGGCCGCGCCCCTTGGCCAGGGCGAAGCTGAAGTTCAGGCCGCTGTTGCGCATGAGGTCGGGCAGGTCCTTGAAGACAATCTGCTCCTGCAGGGCCACGGTAGCGGTGGCGATTACCAGGCGCTTGCCGGCGGCCTTCGCAGCCGGTATCGCGGCCAGGCTGTAGGCCACCGTCTTGCCGGTACCGGTACCTGCCTCCACCGCCACCACGGCAGGCTCGCCGGCACGGCGGCCTTCATCGTCGCAGGCGATGTCGCCAAGTACTTTGGCCACTTCGGCGATCATCAGGCGCTGGCCATAGCGCGGCTTGAGGCTCTTGGCTTCGAGAAAACGCGAGTAGGCGCCCTGGATGGTGGCTTTGAGTTCGTTGCTGATCATGGTCTGCAGGCGCCCTAAGGGCTGGATATATTTTCAGTGTTTCGCATGGGGCGGCTATCATACCCCGCTATTGCCCTTTGTGCCGCATGGAGATCCCGATGCTTGCCTTTGCCCTGCCCTACACTTTGCATGTCCTGGCTGCCCTGGTATGGGTTGGCGGCATGTTCTTCGCCTGGCTGGTGCTGCGCCCGGCAACGGTTGCAGCCCTTGAGGGGCCTGCCCGGCTGCGCCTGTGGGTGGAAGTTTTCCGACGCTTTTTCGTCTGGGTCTGGCTGGCGGTGGCCGTTTTGGCGATAAGTGGTATCGGCATGTTGCACATGCACTTCAATGGTTTCGAGACAGCGCCCAAGTATGTGCAGGTGATGATGGGCGGCGGGATTGCCATGTTCGCGCTCTTCATGCGTATTCAGGCGCTGTTGCTGCCAGAGCTCAAAAGCGCGGTACAGGCCGAGGACTGGCCGGCAGGGGCCGCGGTGCTGGGCCGGATCCGGCGCATGGTGGGGGTCAATCTGCTACTGGGACTGGCAGTGGTGGCGGTGGCCAGTTCGCGCCTACTCACCTGAGATTGCCTGCAGCGCGCCCATTGCCGTTGACCGGCAACAGGCGCGCAGCACGGGTTACAAACGCTGCAGGATCAACTCACCCGCCGCACCTGCCAAGCCAGGTTGGCCTGGCTGCCCCGGCCGCCCACTGGCACCGGCATCGGTGCGATAGACCAGGCAACCCTTGCTCGCCCCACCCTTGCCGGCCTTGCCGGCAGCCCCTGGTTTGCCGGCCACGCCGCCATCCAGGCGTACGACGATGCGTTCCTGCGGGAAGTCCTGTGGCACGCTCAGGCGAATTCGCCCGCCCGGTGCGCCATCGTGCCCATTCCCCCCATCATCGCCATTGGCACCGCGGCTGGCCTGGCCCCAGGTACAACCGCCCGCCTGGCCGTTAGCACCATCGAGCCCTACGTAGCCGGGAGCACCCGCACCACCCCGGGCATCGATCGCCAGGCGCCCGGCATCCACGGCATCCAGCTTGAGGTCCAGGCTACGACCGGAACGGGCCGGCCTTTGGTAGCTACCGGGAGCGCCGGGCGCGCTGATCTCGCTGCCCTCGCCCAGGCGCGCGCTGCGCGCCTCGATGCGCAACGCGTTATCGGATGGCGCAATGGCGATTCGCGCATCGCGCCCCAACTCCAGTTGATCGATCTTCAGATCGGTGAGCGTGGCCGGCAGCAGCAAGGTTGCCGAGTCGGCCACGCGCAAATGCTCCAGATGCACGCTGGCTGACTTGTTCGGCAGGCGCAGCATGGATTGGGGGGCAACTTCCAGGCTCTGCGCCTGGACAAACGGAGCGGCCATGGCCACCAGCAACATCAATTTACGCACGGCGAGGCGCCTCCTGCGGACGGGGGATGGACATGACGTGAAAAATACCGGTCAGCAGGATCTGCAGCCGATCGAACCAACGGTGGCTGCGCCCACGCAGGCTGGCGTTGAAAAAAAGCACCTCCAGAAAATGCAGGCTCAGCAGGACAATGCCGGTGGCATTGATCAACAGATTGAATGGCAGCGGCTGCGGCATCAGCCAATTGAACAGTGCCACACCCCAGAAAACGACCGTCAGGACCTTGCCCAGGCCCAGGATGAACTTCATACCCCGCCCCTATCTATTTATTGTTATGGCCACGTGGTTCGAGCAGGCGAACCCCGTACCCAACAGTACCTCGCATGCCCCGGCGCACGCCAGCGCCGTTCAGTTAAGGTGCAGGTCCACCCGTCGATTGTGCGCGCGGCCTTCCTCGGTGTCGTTTTCAGCCACCGGTTCGCTTGCCCCACGGCCCTCGCTGGTCACCTTCTGCGGTGCCAGGCCCTGGCTGATCAGGTACTCGGCAACACTGGCGGCACGCCGTTCGGAGAGCGTCTGGTTGTAGCTGGCTGAGCCCACGCCGTCGGTATGGCCAACCACCTTGATCCGCGACACACCCAGCTCATTGAGCCTGGGCAGCAGGCTCTGCAGCCTTTGCTGGCTGGCTGCGGTCAGGTCTGCGGAGTTGAACGCGAACATCACCTGGCCCTGGTCGTCGAGGGAAATCACCTCAGGCTGGGGCTCGGGCGCAGGTTGGCTGGGCGGGTATTGCGGCAACGGGCAGCCCATGTGATCGACCGCCGTGCCGGTTGGGGTGTCGGGACATCGATCGCGGCGGTCGAAGACGCCGTCTTCATCCTCATCACCATCCTGGGCATAACAGACCAGGCCGCCTGCGATCACACCCAGGGCGCCCCCTCCGGCAGCCCAACTCGAGCTTTCGATAGCCCCCAGGCCACCGCCTGCCAGGCCGCCGAGCAGGCTGCAAATCGGCCAGGTCCTTTGATTGAGGGGCGCACTGCCGTCACTGTGGGTGGCGCAGCCTGCAAGCAGGCTGGTAACCACCAGCAGCGGCAGCGCCGCCTTTGACATAACACTCATGATGAATGCTCCTGTGTCGTTGGCCGCAACCGGCCTACAGGAGTAAAGACGCGCCCGCGCCACTTCTCAAGGCGCGGGCGCCAGCCGTCAGCGCTGGATCTTGATCTCGGTGCGACGGTTCATCGAGCGTCCATCGGCTGTGGCGTTGTCCGCCACTGGTTGGGTTTCGCCCGCACCGGCCACGGAAATGAAGCTGGCGCGTGGCACACCGCTTTCAACCAGGTAATCGGTCACCGAATGGGCTCGGCGCTCGGACAACTTCTGGTTATAGCTGTCGGAGCCAACGCTATCGGTATGGCCGCTGACGCTCAGGCGGGCGCTTGGCGCTTCCTGCTTCAGGCGCGTGGCGATGGTGTTCAGGCGTTCCTTGTCCGCTGCGGTCAGGCGCGCAGAGTCGAACTCGAAGTGCACGTCGCGGATGACGATGACTTCTTCCTTCTGTACGACCACTTCCTCCACCACCGGCGCCGGCTCAGGCGGGCAGCCGTTGGCATCGACCTGCACACCGCGCGGTGTACCCGGACACTTGTCGCGGCTGTCCGGCACACCATCGCCGTCCTCGTCACCATCGCCGTGGGCCCAGCAATAGCCGGCCGCCAGGCCACCGCCGAGCAGCGCGCCCCAGCCAGCCCAGCTGGAACTTTCGATGGCGCCCAGAGCGGCACCGCCCACACCCCCGACGGCAGCACACTTCGGCCAGTCGGTTTTTTGCAAACCTGCACAACCAGTCAACACACCGGTGAGCAGTACCAGGGGTATCGCTGTGCGTACTATGCTCATTTCGTAGCTTCTCCTAGGGGGAATCGGCATAACGCCGATCAATGGCAGTAAAGACTGCGCCATTGATCCCTGCCAGCAATAAGCCACGACGTGTGCACGTGCCTCTTTGCCCCCGGCCGACAGCCCGTTAGTCTTGCAAGACCTGAACGAGGATTGGCAATGACCGACGGTTTTTCCCAACGTACACCGCAGCAGGCCCTAGCGGCTTTGCTAGAGCGCTTCACCCCGCAACGCCTGCTGTTGGTGGGTACCCGCTTCCCGGCCCTGGATGCTTTCGCCCAGGCCCATCCGCACGTCACCATCGAAGCGTGCGCACCGGGCGCGTTGCCGGCACATGTTGCCGCCCAGCGCTTCGACCTGGCCGTGCTGGTGGACTGCCTGGAACACTTGCCCAAGCGCACGGGCCTGGAACTGCTGGGCGGCATTCGCAACCTCAACGCCAGCCGCGTCGCCGTGCTGGCCGACCTGCGCGCCTGTGGCTGGCAGGACACCGACTTCTTTGCCCTGGCCCTGTCGGCCAGCGAGAAATTCCGTCGCGATGAGCAGGTATTGAACTTGTTCACCTATGATCTACATGACTACAAGCAGGTCCCGGACTGGCTCAACGCACGGTTCTGGGCCAACCCTGAAAACTTCGGCAAGTACTGGTGGTGATGATGAGTGTCTCGGTTTGCCCCTGTGGCAGCGGCATCCTGCTGGATGCCTGCTGCGGGCACTACCACGGCGGAACCCCGGCGCCGGATGCGCAGGCGCTGATGCGTTCGCGCTACAGCGCCTACGTACTGGGCCTGATCGACTACCTGGTCGCAACCACCCTTCCAGCCCAGCAGTCCGGGCTGGACCGTGCCGCCATGGGCTCCTGGAGCGCGCAGAGCACCTGGCTGGGCCTGGAGGTGGAGAACGCCGAGGTGCTCGGCGGCCAGCCCGAGCATGCCTTCGTCACCTTCACCGCGCGCTGGCATGACCAGCAGGGCGACCATCAGCACCGCGAGCGTTCCGCCTTCGTGCAGCACGACCGGCGCTGGTACTTCATCGACCCGACCGTCGAGCTGAAGGCCGGCCGCAACGACCCCTGCCCCTGCGCCAGCGGGCAGAAGTTCAAGAAATGCTGCGCCAGTTACCTCGGTAGCTGAACATGATCGCCCTGGCCCGCCTGTCCCTGCTCAGCGCGCTGCTGGCGCTGCTGGGGGGCTGCGCGATCTGGGGTGACGACGACTGGCAGGAACCCGAAGTGCACCTGGTCCAGGTCGAAACGGTCAAGGCGCGCCTGCTGGAACAGGAGTTCGTGCTGCACCTGCGCATCGACAACCCCAATGACAGCCGGCTGTTCATTCGCAGCGTCGGCTATTCGATCTGGCTCAACGACCTGCTGCTGGTGGAGGATGAAGCCAGTGTCTGGCGCAGTGTCGGCGGCCACGCCCGGCGCACCTTCAAGATCACCGCACGGACCAACCTGTGGAAACAGCTCAAGCCGTTGGCCAAGTTGCTCAAAAGCGAGCAAACGCTGCACTACCGCTTGCAGGGCGAGCTGGCGACCGGGTTGCTCATCCACCGGGACCTGCACTTATCGCGCAGTGGTGAGATAATCCCCGGCGATTTCATACCGGAGTAACGCTGCAATGACCCAACAACCCCATGTTCATGGCCCTGACTGCAACCACGATCACGATCATCACCACGATCACGACCACGGCCATGTGCACGGCCCGCACTGCAACCACGGCCACCAGGAGCCGGTTCGCAACGCCCTGAAAGACGTCGGCCGCAACGACCCTTGCCCGTGCGGCAGCGAGAAGAAATTCAAGAAGTGCCACGGCGCTTGATTAGGCTTGAGTTCTGCGGTGCCACGTAGACCGAGCGCCGCCCACGCGGCGCTCGATCTCGAGAGCAAGAAAGTCCTCAAGACAAGCACCCGGCGCTCGTTCTCCCAGGCGCCGAAAGCCTGCCGGCATGCTACCTTAGCGCCTTCCAAACCCGCCACGCCTTGCAGGAGCCCTTGTCATGGCCGCCCCCGTCCTTCCTCCCTTCCGTCCGCGGTTCGCCACCGCTGCCACGCTGCTCGGCATGCTCGGGCTCGCCGGTTGCCAGATGGGCGGCTATAAGGACAGCGTGCCACCGACCACCGGCGTACAGCCGCTCAAAGGGCTGGCGCAGAATGTCTCGATTCGCCGCAACGCCATGGGCGCGCCGCTGATCGAAAGCAGCAGCTTCCATGACGCCCTGTTCAGCCTGGGCTATGTCCACGCCGGTGACCGCATCGAGCAGATGCTCGCCATGCGTCTGCTCGCCCAGGGCCGCCTGGCGGAACTGGCCGGTAGCGACGCGCTGGACATCGACCGCCTGATGCGCGCCGCCAACCTCAAGCAGAATGCCACCCAGCTGTATGCTGACGCCTCGCCAAGGCTCAAGCGTTTCTTCGAGGTATACGCCCGCGGGGTCAACGCCTACCTGTTCCGCTACCGCGACAAGCTGCCCGCCAACCTCGCCAGCAGCGGCTACCGCCCGGAATACTGGAAGCCCGAGGACTCGGCACTGATCTTCAGCCTGTACGCCTTCAGCCAGTCGGTGAACCTGCAGGAAGAACTCAGCGCCCTGACCCTGGCGCAGCACGTCGGCAGCGACAAGCTGCCCTGGCTGCTGCCCGGCGCGCCGGATGAACCGCTGGCCGACGCCGAAGTGGAAAAACTCAAGGGCCTGAACCTGAACAGCCAGCTGCCAGGCCTCCCTGCCCTGGCAGCCGCCAGCCAGAAACTCGCCGACCTCGGCCTGCTCGGCAGCCCGGGCTCGGCCAACCTGGCGCTGGGCCCGCAACGCAGCCGTAGCGGCAAGAGCCTGCTGGCCAGCGACAGCCGCGCAGCCTGGGCCCTGAGCCCGGTGCAGATCCTCACCGGCAAGTACCAGGTCGCTGGCCTTTCACTGCCGGGCCTGCCCATCGTCCTGGCCGGCTACAACGGCAAAGTGGCCTGGAGCAGCAGCGCGGTGATGGCCGACAACCAGGACCTGTACCTCGAACAACTGCGCCACCAGGGCAGCCAGGTCAGCTACCTGGCCGACGGCAAATGGCTGCCCGCCCGCACACGCAGCGAAACCTTTTTCGTCCGTGGCCAACGCCCGCAGCGCGAAGTGATGTACGACACCCGCCACGGCACCCTGCTGGCCCAGCCGGGCAATGCCAGCCTGGGCTTGGCCCTGAACCTGCCGCAGCTCAAGGGCGACCGCAGCCTCGATGCGCTGTTCGACCTGACCCGGGCGAAAAACGTCGAACGCGCCTTCGACAGCACCCGCGAAATCGGTGCTGCCGCGCTGAACTTCGTGTTCGCAGAACCTGAACACATCGGCTGGCAGGTCAGCGGCCGCTATCCGAACCGCCGCGAAGGCCAGGGCCTGCTGCCGTCACCGGGCTGGGACGGCCGCTATGACTGGGATGGCTACGCCGACCCGATGCTGCACCCCTACGACCAGGACCCGCCTGCCGGCTGGATCGGCCACGCCAACCAGCGCAGCCTGCCACGCGGTTACGGCATGCAGTTGTCCAACACCTGGTACTACCCCGAACGCGCCGAACGCCTGGCCCAGCTGGCCGGCAACGGCCGCCATGACAGCCGCAGCCTGATTGCCTTGCAGAATGACCAGGTGACGCTGCTGGCCGACAAGCTCAAGCAGATGTTCGATGCGCCCGGCATGGCGCAACCGCTCAAGCAAGCCATCGACGCCCTGCCTGCCGGCCAGCGCGAAAAGGCCCGCGACGCCCTGGCCCGGCTGAGGGCATTCGATGGCCGACTGAGCCCGGTGTCGGCGGATGCGGCCCTGTATGAACTGTTCCTGCAGGAAGTGACGCGCCAGACCTTCCTCGACGACCTCGGCCCCGAGTCCAGCCCGGCCTGGCAAGCCTTTGTCAGCAACGCGCGCCTGTCCTACTCAGCTCAGGCTGACCACCTGCTCGGCCGTGAGGACAGCCCGTTCTGGGATGACCGCAACACACCGCAAAAAGAAGACAAACCGGCCATCCTCGCCCGCAGCCTGGTTGGCGCCGTGGATGCTGGCACGGCACAACTGGGTGCCGACCGCGGCGCCTGGCAATGGGGCAAGCTGCACCAGTATCGCTGGCCAGCCCCGGCCTACCATGGCCTGGGCGATGCACTCAGCCGTTCGCCGCTGGCAGCAGGTGGTGATTTCAGCACCCTGGCCCTGACGCCTTACGCCTGGGGCAGCGATTTCGACACCCGCCTGCCGGCCTCGGCACGCATGATCGTCGACTTCGGACAAGCCGAACCGTTGCAGCTGCTGACCAGCAACGGCCAGTCCGGCAACCCGGCCAGCGGTCACTACAGCGACGGGCTGGATGCCTGGTTCAAGGGGCGCTTCATGAGCCTGCCGTTGCAACCGCAGAACTTTGGCCGGGCCTATGGCAGCCAGCGGTTGACGTTGGTGCCGGGGAAATAAACAGGTGCCGGCCTTGCAGGGCCCCTCGATCGAGCACCGCCCACGCGGCGCTCGATCTTGAGAACACCCTTCCACTCGCGACTGGCACCACTGCCCTCTACACGGTCCAATCCTAAGCGAACTTCCCCACCCTGGCAGCGCTCCTAACTGGTAACCGCAACCACCCGTGCCCACGCCATGGACCTCGTCATCGCCCGCCCCGAAGGCCTTTACTGCCCGCCCGGCGATTTCTACATCGACCCCTGGCGGCCAGTGGCGCGCGCCGTCATTACCCACGGCCATGGCGACCATGCGCGGCGGGGCAACGCGCATTACCTGACTGCCGCCCCCGGTGCCGGCATACTGCGCAGCCGCCTGGGCCAGGACATCGACCTGCAGACCCTGGCCTACGGCGAACGCATCCGCCATCACGGCGTCACCCTCAGCCTGCACCCAGCCGGGCATGTGCTGGGCTCGGCACAGGTGCGCCTGGAGCATGAGGGCGAAGTCTGGGTAGCTTCTGGCGACTACAAGGTCGAGCCAGACGGCACCTGCGCACCGTTCGAGCCGGTGCGCTGCCACACCTTCATCACCGAGTCGACCTTCGGCCTGCCCATCTACCGCTGGCCGAGCCAGGCCGAGGTGTTTGCCGGGGTGAACACCTGGTGGCGGGCCAATCACGATCAGGGCAAGGCCAGCGTGCTGTTCTGCTACGCCTTCGGCAAGGCGCAGCGCCTTCTGCACGGCCTGGACAGCAGCATCGGGCCAATCCTGGTGCATGGTGCAGTCGAGCCACTCAACCAGGTGTACCGCGAAGCCGGTGTACACCTGCCGCAAACGCTCTATGCCGGTGATATCCCGCGCAACGACCCACTCATGCGCCAGGCCATCGTTCTGGCGCCACCCTCTGCCGCCGGCAGCAGCTGGATGCGTCGCTTCGGCGATTACAGCGATGCCTTCGCCAGTGGCTGGATGCTGCTGCGCGGCACACGGCGGCGGCGCGGTGTGGACCGCGGCTTCGTGCTGTCCGACCACGCCGACTGGCCGGGCCTGCTGTGGGCCATCGAGCAGACCGGCGCCGAGCGGGTGATGGTCACCCATGGCTCGGTCAACGTGCTGGTGCGTTATCTCAATGAACGAGGTCTCGATGCCCGCGCGTTCGTCACCGAATACGGCGAAGAAGATGACGCCCCGGCGGCGGAGCCCGAGGCATGAAAGCCTTCGCCCAGCTTTATCTGCGCCTGGATGCCACGACGTCCAGCAACGCCAAGCTCGAAGCGCTGCGCGACTACTTTGCCGCTGCCCCTGCCGAAGATGCCGCCTGGGCGGTGTACTTCCTGTCCGGGGGCCGGCCACGTCAATTGGTGCCCACCCGCGTGCTGCGCGAACTGGCAATGGCGCTGGCCGGGCTGCCCGAGTGGCTGTTCGAGGAGAGCTACCAGGCGGTGGGCGACCTGGCAGAGGCCATCTCCCTGCTGCTGCCTGAAAACCAGCATGGCAGCGAGGACGGCCTGGCCCATTGGGTCGAAGCCCATCTGCTACCCCTTCGCGGGCTGCCCGCCGATGAAGTCCAGCAGCGCCTGCCGCCTCTCTGGGCTCAGCTGGACCGGCCCAGCCTGATGCTGTGCCTGAAGCTGATCACCGGCAGCTTTCGCGTCGGCGTGTCCAAGCTACTGGTCACCCGGGCACTGGCACAGCTGGCCGGGCTGGATGCCAAGCGCGTGGCCCAACGCCTGGTTGGCTACACCGACATCAGCCATCGCCCTACGGCCAGCAGCTACCACACGCTGGTGGCTGCCGAATCGGCCGATGAGCACAGCCAGCGCGGCGGCCAGCCTTACCCGTTCTTCCTGGCGCATGCGCTGCAGGCCCCCACCGAGCAGTTCGACGACCTACTCGGCCCGCCCAGTGCCTGGCAAGTCGAATGGAAGTGGGATGGCATTCGCGCCCAGGTGGTCAAGCGCGATGGCCAGGTGTGGGTATGGTCGCGCGGCGAAGAACTGATTACCGACCGCTTTCCGGAACTGCACAGCCTGGCGCAAAGCCTGCCCGACGGTGTCGTGCTCGATGGCGAAATCCTGGTGTGGAAACCTGGCGCCAGCGGCGAGGCGCCAGCCGTGCAACCGTTCGCCCTGCTGCAGCAACGCATTGGCCGCAAGACCTTGGGCAAGAAGCTGCTGGCCGATGCCCCTGTGGTACTTCAGGCCTACGACCTGCTGGAATGGCAGGGCGAGGACTGGCGTAACCGCCCACAACATGAACGGCGCCAGCAGTTGCAGCGCCTGATCGACGACTATCCCTTGGCCCCGGTACTGCTCTCGCCGCGGCTCGAAGGGCAGGATTGGCAAGCGCTCGCCGTACTGCGCGAACAGTCGCGCAGCCTGGGCGTCGAAGGGCTGATGCTCAAGCAGCGCGACGCCTCGTACGGCGTGGGCCGGACCAAAGACATGGGGGTGTGGTGGAAATGGAAGATCGACCCGTTCAGCGTCGATGCCGTGCTGATCTATGCCCAGCGCGGCCACGGCCGGCGCGCCAGCCTCTATAGCGACTACACCTTCGCCGTCTGGAACGCACCACACGGCAGCCCCGAGCGCGCGCTGGTGCCTTTCGCCAAGGCCTATTCAGGCCTCAGCGATGAAGAGATGCGCAAGGTGGATGCCATCATCCGCAAGACCACGGTAGAAACGTTCGGCCCGGTGCGCAGCGTTACCCCGACACTGGTGTTCGAGTTGGGCTTCGAGGGCATTGCCCTGTCCAAGCGGCATAAGAGCGGGATTGCCGTGCGCTTTCCGCGCATGTTGCGCTGGCGCCTGGACAAACCGGTCGAAGAAGCCGATGACCTGGCGACCTTGCAGGCTCTGTTGGCCTGAACAAGACGACGGGTGAGGCATGGCAGGCAAAATTATGCTTAGCTTTGTGCCGACCCGTGTCGCAGACCGTTTTCGCTACGCAGCCAGGACCACCATGCACCATTCGACCCACGACCTGCTCTCCCCCGTACCCGGCATTACCCGGCAACTGCACAGCTTCCACTTTGGCCCGCGCGGTGGCGCCAAGGTGTACATCCAGGCCTCGCTGCATGCAGACGAGCTGCCAGGCATGCTGGTGGCCTGGCACCTCAAGCGCCGCCTGGGCGAGCTTGAGCAGCAAGGGCGCCTGCGCCGCGAGATCATCCTGGTGCCGGTCGCCAACCCGGTCGGCCTGGAGCAGGTGCTGCTGGATGCCCCGCTTGGCCGTTTCGAGCTGCAGAGCGGTGAGAATTTCAACCGCAACTTCGTCGACCTTTCCGACAGCATCGGCGACCAGATCGAAGCCCACCTGACCCAGGACCCCGAACACAACACTGCGCTGATCCGCGAATACCTGCGTCGCGGCCTGGATGCCCATCCGGCAAAGACCCCGCTGCAGTCCCAGCGCCTGATCCTCCAGCGGCTAGCCTGTGATGCCGACCTGGTGCTTGATCTGCACTGCGACTTCGAGGCTGTCGAACACCTCTACACCACCCCGGAAGCCTGGCCGCAGGTCGAACCATTGGCCCGCTACCTGGGCGCCCAGGCGAGCCTGCTGGCCACCGACTCAGGCGGGCAATCATTCGACGAATGCTTCAGCCTGGTCTGGTGGCAGCTGCAGCAACGCTTCGGCAAGCGTTTCCCGATCCCGCTGGGCAGCGTGGCGGTGACCGTCGAGTTGCGTGGCCAGGCCGATGTCAGCCATGACCTGGCCAGCAAGGACTGCCAGGCAATCCTCGATTACCTGGCCCACGTTGGCGTCATCGCCGGCACAGCAGCGCCCATGCCCGCGCTGCCCCACCCTGCCACACCGCTGGCCGCGGTCGAGCCAGTATCGGCGCCTCTGGGTGGCTTGCTGGTGTACCACGCCCGCCCGGGCCAGTACCTGGAGGCCGGCCAACTGATCGCCGAAGTGATCGACCCGCTCAGCGACCGAGTCACCGCGGTGCGCAACAGCCAGCCCGGCCTGCTGTATGCCCGCAGCGTGCGGCGCATGGCCACGACCGGCATGGTCATCGCCCATGTGGCCGGTGAACAGGTGTGCCGCAGCGGTTACCTGCTGGCCAACTGACCCGGTAAAACCAATGCGCATTGCGCAGGGTCTGTAGAAGCACAGCCTTCGAAGGACACCACGCCCGCATGCCTGCCCCCAAAGACCTTGCCAATGCCTGGTTTGCCGCACGCGGCTGGAAGCCCTTCGCATTCCAGCGGCAAGTCTGGGCGGCCGTCGGGCGCGGCGAGTCCGGGTTGCTGCATGCCAGCACCGGCGCCGGCAAGACCTATGCGGTATGGCTCGCCGCGCTGCGCGCCTTCGCCGGGCCTGCCGCAGGGCGCCAGCCCGCGCCGCTGCAGGTGTTGTGGATCACCCCGATGCGCGCGTTGGCAGCTGACACCGCACGTGCGTTGCAAGCGCCGCTGGACGACCTTGGCCTTGACTGGAGCATCGGCGTGCGCAGCGGTGACACCGGCAGTGCCGAGCGTGCCCGCCAGGCCAGGCGCCTGCCCAGCACGCTGATCACCACCCCCGAAAGCCTGACCCTGTTGCTGACCCGCGCACACGCCTGCGAGGACTTTGCCCACCTGCGCCTGGTGGTGGTGGATGAATGGCACGAACTGCTCGGCAACAAGCGCGGCGTGCAACTGCAACTGGCGCTCGCGCGCCTGCGCCGCTGGCAGCCGCACCTGGTCACCTGGGGCCTTTCAGCTACCCTGGGTAACCTGCCGCATGCGCTCGACGTGTTACTACCTCAAGGCGGCCACTTGGTAAGGGGCCGCCAGGACAAGCGCCTGCTGGTCGATACCCTGCTGCCCGAAGCCATCGAACGGTTCCCCTGGGCGGGGCACATGGGCCTGAAGATGCTCGAGCCGGTGGCCCGGGAACTCGACGGCAGTGCCAGCAGCCTGGTGTTTACCAACACCCGTGCCCAGGCCGAACTGTGGTACCAGGCCTTGCTCGACGCTCGCCCGCACTGGGCCGGGCAGATTGCCCTGCATCACGCCTCGCTGGCCCGCGCGACCCGTGACTGGGTGGAACTCAGCCTCAAGCAGGGCGCGCTCAAGGCAGTCATCTGTACCTCCAGCCTGGACCTGGGTGTGGACTTCCTGCCAGTCGAGCGGGTGTTGCAGATCGGCTCTGCCAAGGGCATCGCGCGCCTCATGCAGCGTGCCGGGCGTTCCGGTCACGCGCCGGGGCGTCAGTCACGGGTGACCCTGGTGCCGACCCACAGCCTGGAATTGGTGGAGGCGGCGGCGGCTCGCAGCGCGCTGGCCGCTGGGCATATCGAAGCGCGCCGCTCGCCACGCTTGTGCATGGATGTACTGGTCCAGCACGTGGTCTCCATGGCCTTGGGCGATGGTTTTCACCCCGCCGAGTTGCTCGACGAAGTGCGCAGCACCTGGGCGTTCCGCGAGTTGCGCGACAGCCAGTGGCAATGGGCGCTGGATTTCGTCTGCCATGGCGGCGGCTCGCTCAGTGCCTACCCCGACTACCAACGCGTCCAGGCCCACCCCGACGGCCTCTGGCGGGTGGTCAGCGAGCGCCTGGCACGGCGCCACCGCATGGGTATCGGCACCATCGTCAGCGACGCCAGCCTGCAGCTCAAGTACTGGAGCAAAGGCGGCGGTGGCAAGCACCTGGGCAGTGTTGAAGAAGCGTTCATCGCCCGTCTGCGCCCCGGCGACACCTTGGTATTCGCTGGGCGGATACTGGAGCTGGTACGGGTCGAAAACATGACCGCCTACGTGCGCCGCAGCAGCGCCCGCAAGGCCGCCATCGCCCGCTGGAATGGCGGGCGCATGCCGCTATCCAGCGAACTGGCCGATGCGCTGGTGGAAAAGCTCGACGCTGCAGCCCACGGGCATTTCGATGAGCCGGAGATGCGCGCGGTGCGCCCGTTGCTCAGCCTGCAGGAGCAATGGTCGGCGTTGCCCACCACGCACACACTGCTGGCTGAAACCCTGACCACGCGCCAGGGCTCGCACCTGTTCCTTTACCCGTTCGCCGGGCGCATGGCCAACCTTGGCCTGGCCAACCTGATTGCCTGGCGGGTCAGCCGCCATCAACCGCTGTCGGTGTCCATCGCGGTCAGCGACTACGGTTTCGAGTTGCTCAGCCCCAGCCCCGTGGACTGGGCAATGCACCTGCCGGCAGCGCTTTCCGCCGAGCACTTGCTGGACGATGTATTGGCCAGCCTCAACGCCAGTGAAATGGCCCTGCGCCGCTTTCGCGAAATCGCGCAGATTTCCGGGCTGGTGTTTGGCGGCTACCCCGCAGCGCAAAAAAGCACCCGGCAGATCCAGGCGTCCAGCGGGCTGTTCTTCGAAGTTTTTCGCAAGCACGACGCCGATAACCTGCTGCTGGGCCAGGCACGGGATGAGGTTTTACGGGAGGAACTGGAAATCGAACGGCTGCAGCGCCAATTGGCCAGAATGCAACAGCTGCGCCTTGATTTGCGTTACCTAGAGCGGCCGGGGCCACTGGCATTCACCCTGCTGATCGAAGGCATGCGCGAGACCCTGAGCACAGAGAAACTGGCCGACCGTATCGCCCGCATGGTCGCGGACCTCGAAAAAGCAGCGAGCAGAACAACATGAGCAGCCACCTGGCCATCGAGCATTGCGGGCAGACATTATGGTTGATGCCGGACCGTGCGCTGTACTGGCCGGCCCGCCGCGCACTGCTGGTAGCCGATGTGCACATCGGCAAGGCCGCGAGTTATCGCGCGCTTCACCAACCCGTACCACGGGGCACCACCGACGCCACGCTGCAGCGCCTGGATGCGCTGCTGGCTGCCTGTGATTGCGAACAACTGATCATCTTGGGTGATTTTCTGCATGCCCGCACCGCCCGCGCGCCCGCCACGATGGCGCGACTGCAGGCCTGGAGGGCACGCCATGCCGGTTTACGCATCGTGCTGATACGCGGCAACCACGACCGCCACGCAGGTGATCCGCCCCCGCAAATGGGCATCGAAATCAAGGATGAACCGTGGATAGTGCTGCCATTCGCCTTGCAACACGAACCTGGCATCCACCCTGACTACCCGGTGCTGGCGGGGCACGTACACCCCACATTCATCTTGCGTGGCCGCGCTCGCCAACGGTTGAGGCTGCCCTGCTTCGCGATGGGGCCGCAGGTCAGCCTGCTACCGGCGTTCGGCGAATTTACCGGTGGGTGGAATGTGGAGCCCAGCGACGGCAGCCGCCTCTTCCTCGCTGGCGCCGATCAGGTCTGGGCTCTGCAGCATTGATCAGGCTACAGGGGCCGGTGGCGGTTCGTCAGGCAACGTTGGCTCACCCGGTTCCATGGGTGGCGTGTCGCCAGGCTGGGCCGGCTGCGGGGTATCCGGGTCAGGCTGGCCGGGCACGCCGCCAGCGCGCATCGGCGCAGGGTGGGCCAGCAGGGACCACGCCAGCAGGCCGATCTGATTGGGCTGCAAAACAGCCAGCTTTGCACTGATTGCGGGATCGAGCTTCATGGGCAACTCCTGACTAGGGCCACCCCGCATCATGCGGAGTGGCGCTGTTCACTAGGTTGGAGTACCCGTGCGAGAAGGAATTCCCCGCGCTCGTCGGCTCAGGTGCGTGGCAGAGTGACGCCGCGCTGGCCCTGGTACTTGCCACCACGGTCCTTATAGGACACTTCACATTCTTCATCGGACTCGAGGAAGAGCATCTGTGCCACGCCTTCGTTGGCGTAGATCTTCGCCGGTAGCGTGGTGGTGTTGGAGAACTCCAACGTGACGTGGCCTTCCCACTCCGGTTCCAGCGGGGTGACGTTGACGATGATGCCGCAGCGCGCATAGGTGCTCTTGCCCAGGCAGATGGTCAGCACATTGCGCGGGATACGGAAGTATTCGACGGTGCGGGCCAGGGCAAAGGAGTTGGGCGGGATGATGCAGACATCGCTCTTGACGTCGACGAAGCTGCCGGCATCGAAGTTCTTGGGGTCGACGGTGGCCGAGTTGATGTTGGTGAACACCTTGAATTCGTCGGCGCAACGCACGTCGTAACCATAGCTGGAGACGCCGAACGAGATCACCCGGCTGTCGTGATCGCCACGCACCTGGCGCTCGACGAACGGTTCGATCATGCCGTGTTCCTGCGCCATGCGGCGAATCCACTTGTCCGATTTGATGCTCATGGCGGGGGGTGTCCTGAGAGTTGCGAGGTGAATAAACGAAAGGCGCATCTTACCGGTCCCGGCGCTCAGGTTAAAGTTCCATACCGCATCCCGCGCCAGACGGGGCTTGCGGCCGCCGTCGATCCGAATTTCATCAAAGGCCATCTTGGTGATTGGCAGGTTGTGGAAAGTGGGTTAAGGTGACGCCACTGTGCTGCACGTGACACCGAGAATCTCTAGTTTGATGCACGATCCTGATCGCACCATCGCTGAATTTTCTGCTCTCTTTGCACTCAGTTCTGGCCAGGGTTTTTCCTGACCGTTATTTACTTTGTCCAAGGAGACAGAAAAATGTCCAACCGTCAATCCGGTGTTGTTAAGTGGTTCAACGATGAGAAAGGCTACGGCTTCATCACCCCTCAGTCGGGCGACGACCTGTTCGTGCACTTCAAAGCCATCCAAGCTGACGGCTTCAAAACCCTGAAAGAAGGCCAGGCTGTTACTTTCGTCGCTACCCGCGGCCAGAAAGGCATGCAGGCTGAAGAAGTTCAAATCGCCTAAGTCGATTTAGCTTCCTAGCTTTCAAAAAAACCCGCCTCTGGCGGGTTTTTTTATGCCTGGCTAAAACCAAGCTGCCTCATTCGCGGGTAACCCCGCGAATGAGACGAAGTAGTTCCAGCTCAATCCTCGCTGATGGTAATGCTAGGCATCGCCGGGGCTGCCGCCTCCTGCAGGACGATCCGCGCACCGACCTGGCGCGCCAACTCCTGATAGACCATGGCAATCTGGCTTTCCGGCTCGGCGATCGCGGTGGGCTTGCCGCTGTCGGCCTGCTCGCGGATCAGCATCGACAACGGCAGCGACGCCAACAGCTCGACACCGTACTGCGCCGCCAGCTTCTCGCCGCCGCCTTCGCCGAACAGGTGCTCGGCATGGCCGCAGTTCGAGCAGATGTGCACCGCCATGTTCTCGACCACGCCCAGCACTGGGATGTTGACCTTGCGAAACATCTCCACGCCTTTTTTGGCGTCCAGCAGGGCCAGGTCCTGCGGGGTGGTGACGATCACCGAACCTGCCACCGGCACTTTCTGCGCCAGGGTCAGCTGGATATCACCGGTGCCCGGCGGCATGTCGATGACCAGGTAATCGAGGTCGTCCCAGGCAGTTTGGGTAACCAGCTGCAGCAGCGCACCGGAAACCATCGGGCCACGCCAGACCATCGGCGTGTTGTCGTCGGTGAGGAACGCCATCGACATGACTTCAACACCGTGCGCCTTGATTGGCACAAACCACTTCTGCTCGCGAATTTGCGGGCGGGTACCTTCGGCAATGCCAAACATCACACCCTGGCTGGGGCCGTAGATATCGGCGTCGAGAATACCCACCCGAGCCCCTTCGCGGGCCAGGGCCAAGGCCAGGTTGGCGGCAGTGGTCGACTTGCCGACACCGCCCTTGCCCGAGGCCACGGCGACGATGTTCTTGACGTTGGCCATGGCCGGCACCTGCGCCTGGGCCTTGTGCGCGGCGACCACGCAGTCGATCGATACCTGCGCCGAGCTGACCCCGTCGAGGTTCTCGATCGCGGTCTGCAACACCTGGGCCCAGCCGTTCTTGAACAAACCGGCGGCGTAGCCCAATTGCAACTGCACAGCGACCTGCCCACCCTGAATGTCGATGGCGCGCACACAGCCGGCGCTGACCGGGTCCTGGTTCAGGTAAGGGTCGGTGTACTGGCGAAGCACGCTTTCGACGGCGGCACGGATGACGGCACTCATGGAGGCTCCCATTGGCAAACGGATAGTCAAACAGGCGCCTATCCTAACCCGTCAATCGTCAGCAGTTGCGCCCATGGGGTGAAATATATTCGCCAGCCCTTTATAGTGGCCGATCACCCTGATTTTTTACCCGAGCCAGATAAGTAGCCGAGCCACCATGTCCGAGCCACGCCAGATTCTCGTCACCAGCGCCCTGCCCTATGCCAATGGATCCATCCACCTTGGCCATATGCTTGAGTACATCCAGACGGACATGTGGGTTCGCTTCCAGAAAATGCGCGGCAACCAGTGCATCTATGTCTGCGCCGACGACGCCCACGGTTCGGCCATCATGCTGCGCGCCGAAAAGGAAGGCATCACCCCCGAGCAGCTGATCGCCAACGTACAGGCCGAGCACAGCAGCGACTTCGCTGACTTCCTGGTGGACTTCGACAACTTCCACTCTACCCACAGCGACGAAAACCGCGAACTGTCGGGCATGATCTACTCGCGCCTGCGCGACGCCGGGCACATTGCCACCCGTTCGGTCACCCAGTACTTCGACCCTGAGAAGGGCATGTTCCTGGCCGACCGTTTCATCAAGGGCACCTGCCCCAAGTGCGCGGCTGAAGACCAGTACGGCGACAACTGCGAAAAATGCGGTGCCACCTACGCCCCGACCGAACTGAAGAACCCGAAGTCGGCGATCTCCGGCGCCACTCCGGTGCTGCGCGACTCGCAGCACTTCTTCTTCAAGCTGCCGGACTTCCAGGCCATGCTGCAGCAGTGGACCCGCAGTGGCACCCTGCAGGACGCCGTGGCCAACAAGCTCGCCGAATGGCTGGACGCCGGCCTGCAGGAATGGGACATCTCGCGTGACGCGCCGTACTTCGGCTTCGAGATCCCGGGCGAACCAGGCAAGTACTTCTACGTGTGGCTGGATGCACCGATCGGCTACATGGCCAGTTTCAAGAACCTGTGTGCACGCCGCCCGGAGCTGGACTTCGATGCGTTCTGGAACGAAGGCTCCAAGGCCGAGTTGTACCACTTCATCGGCAAGGACATCGTCAACTTCCACGCCCTGTTCTGGCCAGCCATGCTCGAAGGCGCGGGTTTGCGCAAGCCGACCGCAGTCAACGTGCATGGTTACCTGACCGTCAACGGCGCCAAGATGTCCAAGTCGCGCGGCACCTTCATCAAGGCCCGCACCTACCTCGATCACCTGCAGCCGGAATACCTGCGCTACTACTACGCCGCCAAGCTCGGCCGCGGCGTCGATGACCTCGACCTGAACCTCGAGGACTTCGTGCAGAAGGTCAACTCCGACCTGGTGGGCAAAGTGGTCAACATCGCCAGCCGCTGCGCCGGCTTCATCCACAAAGGCAATGACGGTGTGATGGTTGCCGGCGACGCGGCACCGGAGCTGACCGAGGCCTTCCTGGCTGCCGCCCCGTCCATTGCCGAAGCCTATGAAGCCCGCGACTTCAGCCGCGCCATGCGCGAAATCATGGCCCTGGCCGACCGTGCCAACGCCTGGATCGCCGACAAGGCGCCCTGGTCGCTGGCCAAGCAGGAAGGCAAGCAGGACGAAGTGCAGGCGATCTGCGCCCAGGGTATCAACCTGTTCCGCCAGCTGGTGATCTTCCTCAAGCCGGTGCTGCCGGTGCTGGCTGCCGACGCCGAGGCGTTCCTCAATGTCGCGCCTCTGAGCTGGAGCGACCACACCTCGCGCCTGGAAAACCACACGCTCAACCCGTTCAAGGCACTGATGAGCCGCATCGAACCGGCCAAGGTCGAAGCCATGGTTGCCGCCAGCAAGGAAGACCTGCTGGCAGCCGCCGGCCAAGCCCCGGCACCGGCCGGCAACGGTGAGCTGGCCAAGGACCCACTGTCGGCGGAAATCGAATTCGACACCTTCGCTGCCGTCGACCTGCGTGTGGCGCTGATCGTCAAGGCCGAAGCGGTACCCGGTGCAGACAAGCTGCTGCAACTGACCCTGGACATCGGTGACGAGCAGCGCAACGTGTTCTCGGGCATCAAGTCGGCCTACCCCGACCCGTCCCGGCTGGAGGGCCGCCTGACCATGATGGTTGCCAACCTCAAGCCCCGCAAGATGCGCTTTGGCGTCTCCGAAGGCATGGTCATGGCAGCGGGCCCTGGCGGCGAAGAGATCTACCTGCTCAGCCCGGACAGCGGCGCCAAACCAGGCCAGCGTATCAAGTAACCCCCAGCCCCGGCCTCAGCGCCGGGGCTTTTTCATTCCCTGCCGCGTTGCCGGACAGCGCAGCCGATTCCCGGCTATCGTCATTGGCATGAATGACTACGTCCTCGTGCTGACCAGCGCCGCGCTGGTCAGCCACCTGTATTTACAGCAACAGCCCACGTCAAGGCTGCGCCTGCAGGTGTGCGGCCTGGCATGCGCGGTGGCGATCATGCTTGGCGTGGCCGGCGGGCAATTGCTCGAACGCCTGATCGTGGCGCCCTGGCAATTGCAGGATCTACGCTTGTTCCTGCTGCTGCCCTGGCTGGCATTGCTTGCCTGGAGCATACCCCGGGTGCTGGCCAGGCTAAGGCGCGACTGGCCAACGGCGGAGCTCACTTGGCCGATACTGTTCAACGCCCTGCCGCTGGGCCTTACGCTGAACGTCATCGACGAACAGGCACAGTGGTTCACCACGCTCGGCTGGGCTCTGTTGGCAGGGCTGGGCTTCTGGCTGGCGCTGGCGCTGTTCGACGACCTGAAGCAGCGCAGCGAACATGCGGACCTGCCGAGGGCACTGCGTGGCCTGCCTATTACGCTGCTCGGCGCCTGTGTCATGACCATGGCATTCTCCGGCCTCAATGGGTTGTTCACGCAATGAGGCTGAGCCATGACAACGCCTGACCCACGGCTACGCAACACCATGGGCCTGGTCCTGTTGGCCTGTATCCCTGGCGTGCTGGCATCGTTTTGGCTGCAGGGTTGGGGCCTGCTGTTCAGCCTGATGCTATGCGTGATTGCCGCAGCCAGCTGTGAAGCTGCAGCCCTGGCGCTGCGTGGCCAACCTGTCACAGCAACGCTGAGCGACGCCAGCGCGCTGGTAACCGCCGTGCTGTTGGCCCTCGCCCTGCCAACCCAGGCGCCCTGGTGGTTGCCGATGCTTGCAACAGCCACCGCCATTGGCCTGGGCAAGCAAGCCTTCGGAGGGGTGGGCCGAAATGCGTTCAACCCGGCGATGGTCGGCTACGCATTCGCACTGTTGAGCTTCCCGCTGCAGATGAACCACTGGCCCGGCCACCCGCCAGGCTTCATCGACAGCCTGCAGCGGGTCTTTGGCGGCGGCGAACAGATCGATGCATGGGCCGGTCCCACCGTGCTCGACGGCCTTCGCCACAACCGCAGCCTGACTGTCGACGAGCTGTTTGCCAGCCACCCGGGGTTCGGAAATTTCGGCGGCCATGGCAGCGAGTGGGTCAACCTGGCGTTCCTGCTGGGCGGGCTGTTCCTGTTGCAGCGCAAGGTCTACAGCTGGCATGCACCCGTGGGCTTGCTGGCTGCCCTGGTGCTGTTCAGCCTGCTGGCCTGGAATGGATCAGGCTCGGACTCCAATGGCTCGCCACTGCTGCACCTGTTCTCCGGCTCGACCATGCTGGCGGCCTTTTTCATTGCCACCGAACCGGTATCCGGCCCAAAGGCAGGCTTGGCCAAACTGCTGTTCGGCCTGGGTGCAGGGGCGTTGATCTACCTGATCCGAACCTGGGGGAGTTACCCGGACGGCACCGCATTCGCCATTCTGCTGATGAACCTTGCGGCCCCAACCCTTGACCGGTTTGCCTCACGACACCCGCAGGTCGCAGCATGAACGGTACGCTGCGCAGCTCGTTGCTGATCGTGATGGTGGGCAGCCTGGCATTGACGGCGACCTTGGCCTGGCGGCAGTGGACCCGCACTGCCATCGCCGACGCCGAGCAACAGCTGCAGGCACAACAGTTTCTTGCTGTGCTACCGGCCCAGAGCTATGACAACCTGCCCTTGAATAGCCCCCTCTCGCTGCCCGCTGATCAACCCCCGCACAGCCGGATAATAGCCGCTTACCGCGCGACCCGCGGCACGACCCCAACGGCCGTGTTGCTGGTGAGCCAGGTACAGGGCTACGCCGCGCCGATCCGCCTGACCATTGCCATCAGTGCGCAGGGCCGCCTGATCGGCACGCGCGTGATCGAACACCAGGAAAGCCCAGGCCTGGGGGCTCGCATCAGCGACCCGCAGGTGAACTGGCTGGCGCAGTTCGCCCATCACCGCCTGGATGATCGCTGGGCGCTCAAGCGCGATCAGGGCGACTTCGACCAACTGGCCGGTGCAACGGTCACGTCACGTGCGGTGATCGAGGCTCATCAGGACGCACTGGTCTACTTTGATCAGCATCGCACGCTGCTGCTCGGAGTCCCCGCTCATGAATAACCATGGCGTGCTGCTGGCAGGCCTGGCGCCTCTGCTCGGCGCCACCCGGACATTCTCCCAGGCCGCCGCCATCGGCATCTGCATCATTGTGTTGACAGTACTTCACCAGGCGCTGCTGTATCCTTTGCGGCCGAGATTGAGCGGGATGCTGTACGGGTTGGCCAGCCTGCTGCTGCTCGCGGCCTTGGCCAGTTGCCTGCAACTTGCCCTGCGCGCCTGGGCGTTGCCGCTTGCCTTGGCGCTCGGCTACTTCCCGGCGCTGATCAGCGTGCAGTGCCTTGCCACAGACTGGCTGTTACCGAACCAAGGCCGCTGGCGCCAGCTTTTCCTGCAACTTGCTGGCTGGCTCAGCCTGTGCCTGCTGCTCGGTGCCAGCCGCCAATGGCTGGCCGACGGGCTGGGCATGCACATGGCCAGCCTTGCCCCGGGTGCACTGCTAGTGCTCGGCGTGCTGCTGGCCTTGTACAATCGCCTGCGCCAGGGCCCCGCCCACACACGTCGTCAAGGAAAGCGTTGACCCCATGAATGCCGCCAAACGCCTGGAAATTTTTCGCAGGCTGCACGAAGACAATCCCGATCCCAAGACCGAGCTTGCCTATTCAACCCCATTTGAATTACTGGTCGCTGTGACCCTTTCTGCACAGTCCACGGACGTTGGCGTCAACAAGGCTACTGCGCGCCTGTTTCCGGTCGCCAATACCCCGCAAGCCATTTACGCACTGGGTGTCGAAGGGCTTAGCGAGTACATCAAGACGATCGGGTTGTACAACAGCAAGGCCAAGAATGTCATCGAGGCCTGCCGTTTGCTCATCGAACGCCACGACGGTGAAGTACCACAAACGCGTGAGGCGCTCGAAGCATTGCCGGGTGTGGGCCGCAAGACCGCCAACGTGGTCCTTAACACCGCCTTTCGCCAGCCGACCATGGCCGTGGACACGCACATCTTCAGGGTCAGCAATCGCACCGGCATCGCGCCCGGGAAGACGGTGCTCGACGTCGAGAAGAAACTGCTCAAGTTTGTACCCAAGGATTATCTGCTCGATGCACATCACTGGCTGATCCTGCATGGACGCTACGTGTGCCAGGCACGCAAGCCACGCTGCGGCAGTTGCCGTATCGAGGACTTGTGCGAGTACAAGCAGAAGACTTCGGACGATTGATCCGATAGTGAAGACCTACTCGCTTCGATTGAAAAAATCTTTTTTACCAAACTTCGCTTTCTCGTTATAAGGACGGCCAACGGCCCTTTGGCTTGGAGCGACTCATGAGTACCGATAAAGACGAACTGTCGATCGAAGATGACTTTGCAACCCCTGACGACGAGGCGGAGCCTCAGGTAGAAACCGCAAAGACCAACCTGAGCAAGCGTCGTACCATTGACAACCTTCTGGAAGAACGCCGCCTGCAACGGCAACTCGCCGATTTCGATTACGACCTGTAGCCCTGACAGAAAGCCTCCCGCGCGGAGGCTTTGCGCATCCAGGCGTCAGGTAAGGCCGTGGCGCTGGGCCAACTCGATCAGGTCGACCAGCGAATGGGCATTGAGCTTGAGCAGCAAGCGGGTCTTGTAGGTACTCACGGTCTTGTTGCTGAGGAACATGCTGTCGGCGATTTCCTTGTTGGACCTGCCGCGCGCCAACTGCTGCAAGACCATCATTTCCCGCGCCGAAAGGCGATCGACCATCTCCGTCTCACTGGCCCCACCTACCCGACCACGTGACTTGTGCAACGCCTGGTTGGGGAAATAGCTGTAGCCTGACAACACGGCCTTGATCGCACTGAGCAGTTCAGTCAGCTCCTGTTGCTTGCACACATAACCTGAAGCCCCCGCCTGCATGCAACGCATCGAAAAATGCCCCGGCGCCTGCGAGGTCAGTACCAGCACCCGACTGCCCGGGCTGGCCGACGCCATGCGGGTAATGACTTCCAACCCGTCGAGTTTGGGAATACCGATATCCAGCACCACGATGTCGGGGTGGTGCTCCCGGGTGAGCTGCAAGGCTGCCACGCCGTTGTCGGTTTCCGCGACCACATCGTAGCCATGCCGCTCCATCAGCATGCGCACTGCCAAGCGTATGACCGGATGGTCATCCACGATAAGGACTTTATTCATGCGATATCCATTCATTATTAAGCTTTGACGACGCAACACCATAACCGAGCAGCACGTTCAATGGCGTGTCATTTTCCCGCGTAACTACATGAATAGATGGGCCTTACATCGCTTTCAGAAGCTTCCTACAACAAATCATTTACAATATTCACATTTAGATGCTTGAGGTTGAGATCAGGATTAACTTCCCACTCCGGAACATCACAGAACTCATAAGGGGCTGGCGTTGGGATATTCATAGAAAATCCCAGGAGGCGGCCACAATGTCCACCAACCCAGCAGTAGCCCCACTGACGACCATCGCCATCTTTGCCGGCATCATCGAATCTTCGGCACTGGCAATACTCCCTTTCCTCAATGAAACGCGTCAGAGTCTCTACACTTGGTTCCTGGTGGGCTTTCCGTTTTTTCTGACAGCGCTGTTTTTCCTGACATTGAACTTCAACTACAAATCACTCTACAAACTCGAAGGGGAATCCCTTACATTCTGCAACCTGGACAAAGAGCAGTGCTAACGCCCGTCGATAACTGAATGACCGCAAAACACTGCCGAATGCATGCAGTGAGCGTGTGATGATGGCGAGCAAAAAAAAAACCCCGGCCGGAGCCGGGGTTGATACTGCGACCTTGCGGGTTTAAAGCAACCCACGGCCTTTGTTCGCAGCAATACGCATGCGCAGCGCATTAAGCTTGATGAAGCCAGCGGCATCGGCCTGGTTGTAGGCGCCGCCATCTTCCTCGAAGGTCGCGATGTTGGCATCGAACAGCGAATCGTCCGACTTGCGGCCCACAACAGTGACATTGCCTTTGTACAACTTGAGGCGCACAACGCCGTTCACGTTGACCTGCGAAGCGTCGATCATCTTCTGCAGCATCAGACGTTCCGGGCTCCACCAGTAGCCGGTGTAGATCAGGCTGGCGTACTTCGGCATCAGCTCATCTTTCAAGTGAGCGACTTCGCGGTCCAGGGTGATCGACTCGATGGCACGGTGAGCCTTGAGCATGATGGTGCCGCCCGGCGTCTCGTAGCAGCCACGCGACTTCATGCCGACGTAACGGTTCTCGACGATGTCCAGGCGGCCGATGCCGTTGGCACCGCCAATGCGGTTCAGGTCGGCGAGGACGGTGGCCGGGCTCTTCTCGACGCCATCGATGGCGACGATGTCACCATTGCGGTAGGTCAGTTCGATGTAAGTCGCCTGGTCCGGAGCGTTCTCCGGCGAGACGCTCCAGCGCCACATGTCTTCTTCGTGCTCGGTCCAGGTATCTTCCAGGACACCGCCTTCGTAGGAGATGTGCAGCAGGTTGGCGTCCATCGAGTACGGCGATTTTTTCTTGCCGTGACGCTCGATCGGGATGCCGTGCTTCTCGGCGTAGTCCATCAGCTTCTCGCGGGACAGCAGGTCCCACTCGCGCCATGGGGCGATGACCTTGACGCCTGGCTTGAGCGCGTAGGCACCCAGTTCGAAACGCACTTGGTCGTTGCCTTTGCCGGTGGCGCCATGGGAGATGGCGTCAGCGCCGGTTTCGTTGGCGATTTCGATCAGACGTTTGGCGATCAGCGGGCGGGCAATGGAAGTACCCAGCAGGTACTCGCCTTCGTAGACGGTGTTGGCGCGGAACATCGGGAAGACGAAATCACGCACGAATTCCTCGCGCAGGTCGTCGATGTAGATCTCTTTGACGCCCATTGCCTGGGCTTTGGCGCGAGCCGGCTCGACTTCTTCGCCCTGACCCAGGTCAGCGGTGAAGGTCACCACTTCGCAGTCGTAGGTATCTTGCAGCCACTTGAGAATCACCGAAGTATCAAGGCCGCCGGAATACGCCAGTACGACCTTTTTTACGTCCGCCATGCCATCACTCCACGGGGTTGTACGGAAAGGCATCGATTCTACCGGCGTTAAGGAAAAATTTACAGTGGGGCGACAGCTTCTGACGACAAAGCGACAAGAATTGTCGACAGCGCGACGCCCTCACGCATCACGACGATTTAGCGGCCGGGGCGGCCGGGGCGGCGGGAGCAGTAGCCGCCGGCTCCGCAGCCGGCGCGGTAGAGGGAGACGATGGTTGAACGGGTTGAGCTGCTGGCTGCTCGATCGGCGCAACACGATCCAGTTCGATATTCACGCGCCGGTTACGCGCACGGTTGGCGGCACTGTTGTTCTTCACCAACGGATAGCGCTCGCCATGGAAGCGCACGGTAATTTGATCTTCAGGCACACCATGGGCCTTGAAGTACTCTGCCACCGCCAGCGCACGGCGCCGCGAGGTATCACGGTTAGTCAGGCGATTACCACTGTTGTCGGAGTGGCCATTGAGCTCGATGTGATTGACCGTCGGATCAGCCTTCAGATATTCGAGGATTACATCCAGCCGCGCCCGCGCCGCCGCATCCAGGTCGATACCACCGCCCGGGAAACCGACCTGGGTCTGGCGAACCTGATCGTAATTCATCGCCAGCATCTTGCCGGCACAGGCCTGGTAGTCGTTGTACGCCTTGGCAAAGCTCACCGGCAACACGCGCACTTCCATCGGCCGCCCCGCTTCGCCGGCGTAGCTGCGCACCACCGTGCTGCGCCCCTCCAGCAGGCCATTGATCAGCCGGCTGGCCTGGCCTTGGGACGAGCTGAACAACACCCCGCTGCGCGCCAGGCGCACCGCACCCAGGCTGATATCGCCGCGCCCCGGTTGCCAAGGGGCGGCAGCGGCCAGCAACGTGGCGGAACCTGCGCCCAGCAGATTGCTGTTCGAACGCAGCTGGAAGACTGGCTGCTCTCCCGCCCGACGCACGAACTCGCCACTGCCAAAGCCGTCGATCGGCTGGATGAGGCGGCATTCGAACTGATCACCCTCGACGGTCCAGGCGATGTTCTCCATGCGGGTCTGGAAGGTCAATGCACCGGCCGGCAGGCTGGCGAACAGGGTCAACAGGGCTAGATAACGCTGGCGCACGGGCGGCTCCACTAATTCTGACGGCTTACAGGCAGGCTATCGGACGCATGCCGGAAAACTTGATAGCCGTGCTCGGCACGGGGTTTTCCGGTAGCATTGGGGCTTGAGTTCGACCCGCCTGGAATCCCCAATGTCCGATCGCCTGACCCTCCTGCGTCCCGACGACTGGCACATCCATCTGCGCGATGGTGCCGTCCTGCCCCATACCGTTGGCGATGTGGCGCGTACCTTCGCCCGTGCCATCATCATGCCCAACCTGGTTCCACCGGTACGCAATGCCGACGAAGCCGCAGCCTACCGCGAGCGCATCCTCGCCGCCCGCCCGGCCGCCAGTCGTTTCGAGCCGCTGATGGTGCTGTACCTCACCGACCGCACCAGCCCCGAGGACATCCGCGCGGCCAAGGCCAGCGGCATCGTGTACGCCGCCAAGCTGTACCCGGCCGGCGCCACCACCAACTCCGATTCCGGCGTGACCAGCATCGACAACATCTTCCCGGCCATCGAGGCACTGGCGGAAGTTGGCATGCCACTGCTGGTACATGGCGAGGTGACCCGCAGCGAGATCGACGTGTTCGACCGCGAAAAGCGCTTCATCGACGAGCACATGCGCCGCCTGGTCGAACGCTTCCCGGCACTGAAAGTGGTGTTCGAACACATCACCACGGCCGATGCCGCGCAGTTCGTCACCGAGGCCTCGGCCAACGTCGGTGCGACCATCACCGCCCAGCACCTGCTGTACAACCGCAACCACATGCTGGTTGGCGGTATTCGGCCGCACTTCTATTGCCTGCCGATTCTCAAGCGCAACACCCACCAGGTGGCACTGCTGGACGCGGCCACCAGTGGCAACCCGAAATTCTTCCTCGGCACCGACTCGGCACCGCATGCCCGCCACGCCAAGGAAGCTGCCTGCGGTTGCGCCGGTTGCTATACCGCTTATGCGGCCATCGAGATGTACGCCGAAGCCTTCGAACAGCGCAATGCGCTGGACAAGCTGGAAGGGTTCGCCAGCCTGCACGGCCCGGCCTTCTACGGCCTGCCGGTGAACACCGACACCATCACCCTGGTCCGTGAAGACTGGACCGCCCCGGCCAGCCTGCCGTTTGGCGAGCAGACCGTGATCCCCCTGCGTGCCGGTGAGACACTGCGCTGGCGCCTGCTGGAGGACAACGCGTGAGCGAAGACCTCTACGAAGACGACCAGGACGGTCAGGCAGGCGGCGGTTCGCGCCACCCGATGGCTGAACGCTTCCGCGGATACCTGCCGGTAGTGGTGGATGTCGAGACCGGCGGCTTCAACAGCGCCACCGACGCCCTGCTGGAAATCGCCGCCGTAACCATCGGCATGGACGAGAAGGGTTTCCTGTTCCCGGAACACACCTACTTCTACCGTGTCGAGCCTTTCGAAGGCGCCAACATCGAGGCGGCTGCGCTGGAGTTCACCGGCATCAAGCTGGACCACCCGCTGCGCATGGCGGTCAGCGAAGAAAGCGCACTGACCGACATCTTCCGCGGCGTGCGCAAGGCACTCAAAGCCAATGGCTGCAAGCGGGCGATCCTGGTCGGCCACAACAGCAGCTTCGACCTCGGCTTCCTCAACGCTGCGGCGGCGCGCAGCGATCTCAAGCGCAACCCGTTCCACCCGTTCTCCAGCTTCGACACCGCCACCCTGGCCGGCCTGGCGTATGGCCAGACCGTACTGGCGCGGGCCTGCCAGAGCGCCGACATCGACTTCGATGGCCGTGAAGCGCACTCGGCGCGTTACGACACCGAGAAGACCGCCGAGCTGTTCTGCGGCATCGTCAACCGCTGGAAAGAGATGGGCGGCTGGCGCGACTTCAACGACTGAGTTGCCCAAAAACAAAAAAACCGGCCACGAAGGCCGGTTTTTTTATGCGCTTGGCAATTACAGCTTGCCAGCGTTCTCGCTCAGGTAAGCGGCAACGCCTTCTGGCGAAGCGTTCATGCCCTTGTCGCCTTTTTTCCAGTTGGCCGGGCAGACTTCGCCGTGCTCTTCGTGGAATTGCAGGGCATCGACCAGACGCAGCAGCTCGTCCATGTTACGGCCCAGTGGCAGGTCGTTGACGATCTGCGAACGAACAACACCGTTGATGTCGATCAGGAAGGCGCCACGGAAGGCCACGCCACCTTCGGACTCGACGTCGTAGGCTTTGCAGATTTCGTGGGTGATGTCGGCCGCCAGGGTGTACTTGACCTGGCCGATACCGCCGTTGTTGACCGGGGTGTTACGCCAGGCGTTGTGGGTGAAGTGCGAGTCGATCGATACGCCGATCACTTCAACGTTGCGCGCCTGGAAGTCAGGGATGCGGTTGTCCAGGGCGATCAGCTCGGACGGGCAGACGAAGGTGAAGTCCAGTGGGTAGAAGAACACCAGGCCGTACTTGCCCTTGATGGCCGAGGCCAGGTTGAAGCTGTCGACGATTTCGCCGTTGCCCAGCACAGCCGGTACGGTGAAGTCGGGGGCTTGTTTGCCAACGAGTACGCTCATTGTAATCTCCTGATGAGGGTGAAAAACCATTTGCCGGGCCAAGCAGGCTTGCCCGACATCCAACAAAGGCCGACCATCATACACGGCTTCTGATGACAGGCCGAATCCAGCCGCCGGTCGCTCAAGCGCGGGCTGTCCGACGAAGTGTTTTGACAAGCATTCTCATTACCATTACTCTCCAACCATCGACTCAACCAGCGATGGTCAGCCCTTATGTATGTGTGTCTTTGTGTCGGCGTCACCGACGGACAGATCCGCGATGCGATCTATGAAGGATGCTGCAGTTACAAGGAAGTCCGTGCCGCGACCAATGTCGCCAGCCAATGTGGCAAATGCGCCTGCCTCGCCAAGGAGGTAGTCCGCGAAACCCTCACCTCGCTTCAGGTGAGCCAGCAAGCCGCCCTGCCCTATCCGGTAGAATTTACTGCCGCTTGATAGTGCCGAATTTGAAGAACCGGACCTCGTGTCCGGTTTTTTTATGCCTAGAATTCAATAAGTTAGCGTACCAACGCGGTTCACAAACATTCTTATTCCTATTAATTTTCACTTATTATTCAAGAACTTAGGTTTGACAGCCCTAAGTATCAGGCTCAAACTTCTCTGTATTGGCACACTTCTACAGGGCAGGAACCCGCAATGAAAGGCGACGTAAGCGTCATCCAGCATCTCAACAAGATCCTCGGAAACGAGCTGGTCGCGATCAACCAGTACTTCCTGCACGCACGCATGTACGAAGATTGGGGCCTGAATAAGCTCGGCAAGCACGAGTACAAGGAATCCATCGACGAGATGAAGCACGCTGACAAACTGATCAAGCGTATTCTCTTCCTCGAAGGCATCCCTAACGTGCAGGACCTGGGCAAGCTGCTGATCGGCGAGCACACCAAAGAGATGCTCGAATGCGACCTGAAGCTTGAACAGAAGGGCCTGGTCGACCTGAAAGCGGCCATCGCCCACTGTGAAACCGTCGGCGACTTCGGCTCGCGTGAAATGCTCGAAGACATCCTCGAATCCGAGGAAGAGCACATCGACTGGCTGGAAACCCAATTGAGCCTGATCGACAAGATCAGCATCGAGAATTACCTGCAGTCGCAGATGGGCGAAGAGTAATTTCCCGCCCCATGAAAAAACCCGCATCGAGCGGGTTTTTTTATGCCTGCCTGTGGGTCAGGCCTGGGAAGCGCTGGCCTTGGCGGCGGCTTCCTTGATCAGGGCTTGCAGCTCACCCTTTTCGAACATTTCCAGCATGATGTCGCTGCCACCGACCAGCTCGCCTGCAACCCACAGTTGCGGGAAGGTAGGCCAGTTGGCGTACTTGGGCAGGTTGGCGCGGATTTCCGGGTTCTGCAGGATGTCGACGTAGGCGAACTTTTCGCCACAACCCATCACAGCTTGCGATGCCTTGGCCGAGAACCCGCACTGCGGGGCATTCGGCGAGCCTTTCATGTAAAGCAGAATGGTGTTGTTGGCAATCTGCTCTTTGATCGTTTCGATGATATCCATGTAGCACCTCGGCTGAACTTTGCGACGCGGTCGTCGCCACGGTGACGCATTGTATCGGAAACCCAAGCGCCGTGCTCGGCCTTGCCGCAGGTCACGCGGCGTCCACCTGCACGGGTACGCCATTGAGCGCTGCGTTGCCCGAAACGGCATCACGCAAGCGCTCATCGGTCAGGTCATTGGCACTGATGCCAGGTTGTGCCTGGGCGATCAGCAGCTGTACGCCCGGGCGGCCATGGCCGAAGCCATGGGGCAGGCTGACCACGCCGGGCATCATGTCTTCGCAGGCCTGCACCTCGACTTCGAGGCTACCGGTACGCGAACGGATCCGTACCCGCTGGCCATCCTGCAATTGTCGCTGGAGCAAATCCTGCGGATGCATCAGCAACTGATGGCGCGGCTTGCCTTTGACCAGCCGATGAAAGTTGTGCATCCAGGAATTGTTGCTGCGCACATGCCGTCGGCCGATCAACAGCAATTCGCCTGGCGCTGGCGGGGCTTGTTGCGCCAGTCGGTGCAGGTCATCCAGCACGGCCTTCGGGGCCACTTCGACGGCCTTGCTCGCCGTGGCCAAGCGCGCACCCAGGCTGGCGCGCAGCGGGCCGAGGTCAAGGCCATGGGGATGCTCATCAAGCGTGCCGAGCGAGAGCGTCCAGGCACTCTCTTCGCCATACCGGCCTTTACGTAGCGCCAGGTCGATCATCTGCGCAGGCGCAATGGTCGGCTTGAGTTCCAGCCCTGCACGCTGGGCGAAGGCTTGTGCCAGGCCGACGAAGATTTCCCAGTCATGCAAGGCGCCTTGCGGCTTGGCCAGGATGGCCCGGTTGAAGCGGGTGACATTGCGCACGGCCAGCAGGTTGAAGGTGCTGTCGTAATGGTCGTGTTCCAGTGCCGAGGTGGATGGCAGGATCAGGTCGGCGTGGCGAGTCGTCTCGTTGATGTACAGGTCGATGCTGAGCATGAACTCCAGCCCCTGCAACGCCGCGTCCAGTTGCCGGCCGTTGGGGGTGGACAGCACCGGGTTACCGGCAACGGTCACCAGGGCCCGGACCTGTCCTTCGCCGGGGGTCAGCATCTCTTCGGCCAAGGCTGCCACCGGCAGTTCCCCCCCGTACTCAGGCAAACCGGATACCCGGCTCTGCCAGGCATTGAAATGACCACCCGAGGTAGTAGCAACGAGGTCGACGGCGGGCTCGGTACACAACGCCCCACCCACACGATCAAGGTTGCCGGTGACCAGGTTGATCACTTGCACCAGCCAGTGGCACAGGGTACCGAAGGCCTGCGTCGACACGCCCATGCGGCCATAGCAGACAGCCTTGTCGGCTGCAGCGAAGTCACGCGCAAGCTGGCGAATGCAGGCCGCGTCGATCCCGCACAGTGCACTCATGGCTTCGGCGTTGAATGGCGCGATAGCCTCGCGAACCTGCTGCAGCCCATTGACCGGCAAGTGCGAGCCGCGCGCCAGGCCTTCGTCGAACAGGGTGTTGAGCAGGCCGCACAGCAAGGCGGCATCGCCACCGGGGCGAATGAACAGGTGCCGATCGGCCATGGCGGCCGTTTCGCTGCGCCGCGGGTCCACCACGACCAGTTGCCCGCCCCGTGCTTTCAGGGCCTTGAGGCGTTTTTCCACATCCGGCACGGTCATGATGCTGCCATTGGAAGCCAACGGGTTGCCACCCAGGATCAGCATGAAATCGGTGTGGTCGATGTCCGGGATCGGCAATAAAAGGCCATGGCCATACATCAGATAGCTGGTCAGGTGCTGGGGAAGTTGGTCCACCGAGGTGGCGGAGTAGCGATTGCGCGTTTTCAGCAGGCCGAGGAAGTAGTTGCTGTGGGTCATCAAGCCGTAGTTGTGCACGCTCGGGTTGCCCTGATAAACGGCTACGGCGTTACGCCCATGCGCCTGCTGGATCGCCCACAGCTTGTCGGCGGCCAGGGCAAAGGCCTCATCCCAACTGATGGCCTGCCACTGCGTGCCGACCCTTCGATGCGGTTGGCGCAAGCGGTCCGGGTCTTCCTGGATATCCTGCAGCGCCACCGCCTTGGGGCAGATGTGGCCACGGCTGAACGGGTCCTGCGGGTCGCCCTTGATCGAGCTGATGCGCGCCCGCCCATCGTCTTCATGGCTGACTTCGATGTTCAGGCCACAGATCGCTTCACACAGGTGACAGGCACGGTGATGCAGGGTCTTGGTCATGGCCGCCTCTGCGTTGTTGTTGTCGAACAGCGACTATGCGCCCTGCCCGAGCCCCCTGCCAGCGCGCTTCGTGGCGTGAATCCTCCGACATCAGGCGTACGATTTGCGACAGCCATTTGCCAAATTGCCAGCAAGCCGTGTACAACCCCCTGTAGCAAATAAAAAACAGTGCAGGCTCAAGGGGTAATGACACCCCTTGCAACAGAGCCGCTGTTTCCCCTCTTGGTTTTAGGCGACATTTAATTATAGTATTGCGCCTTTCCCTATTTCGTCCGCCCCGTGCGGCTTACGCCGCGGGTCACTCCCGTTGTCAAAAAAAACCATACGGTAGACCTGCATACTGTTGCAGATAAGGTAGTCAATCATGAGCGCTAGGCACTTTCTCTCCCTGCTGGATTTCACCACCGACGAATTGCTCGGTGTGATCCGCCGAGGCATCGAGCTGAAGGACCTGCGCAAGCGCGGCGTGCTGTTCGAGCCCCTGAAAAACCGCGTACTGGGGATGATCTTCGAAAAATCCTCGACCCGTACCCGCGTGTCGTTCGAGGCCGGCATGATCCAGCTTGGTGGCCAGGCGATCTTCCTGTCACCGCGCGACACCCAACTGGGCCGCGGCGAGCCGATCAGCGACAGCGCCATCGTGCTGTCGAGCATGGTCGATGCGGTGATGATCCGCACCCACGCCCACAGCACCCTCACCGAATTCGCCGCCAACTCGCGCGTGCCGCTGATCAACGGCCTGTCCGACGAGTCGCACCCGTGCCAGCTGCTGGCCGACATGCAGACCTTCCACGAGCACCGTGGCGCCATCCAGGGCAAGACCGTGGCCTGGATCGGCGATGGTTTCAATATGTGCAACTCGTATATCGAAGCTGCCCGGCAGTTCGACTTCCAGCTGCGCATCGCCTGCCCGGAAGGCTACGACCCCGATCCACGCTTCATGGCACTGGGTGGCGACCGCGTGCAGATCATCCGTGACCCGCGTGAAGCCGTGCGCGGCGCACACCTGGTGACCACCGATGTCTGGACTTCGATGGGCCAAGAGGAGGAAACTGCACGGCGCCTGGCGCATTTCGCGCCTTACCAGGTCACCCGCGAACTGCTCGACCTGGCGGCACCCGACGCCCTGTTCATGCATTGCCTGCCCGCCCATCGCGGCGAGGAAATCAGCCATGACCTGCTCGACGACCCTCGTTCGGTCGCCTGGGACCAGGCTGAAAACCGCCTGCATGCACAGAAGGCCCTCCTCGAATTCCTTGTCGAACCGGCTTACCACCACGCATGAGTCAACCCCTACTGCTCAACCTGCGCGACCTCGCCTGCGGCTACGGCGACCAGCGCATCGTCCAGAACCTCAACCTGCACCTGAACGCAGGCGACATCGGTTGCCTGCTGGGTTCCTCGGGTTGCGGCAAGACCACCACACTGCGTGCCATCGCCGGCTTCGAGCCGGTGCACGAGGGTGAGATCCAGCTGGCCGGCGAGGTCATTTCCCGCGCCGGCTTCACCCTGTCACCGGAAAAACGCCGGATCGGCATGGTGTTCCAGGACTACGCCCTGTTCCCGCACCTGACCGTGGCACAGAACATCGCCTTCGGCATTGCCAAGCACCCGAAACAGGCGCAGGTGGTCGAAGAGATGCTTGAACTGGTCAAGCTTGGCGGCCTGGGCGGGCGTTACCCGCACGAGCTGTCCGGCGGCCAGCAGCAGCGCGTAGCACTGGCGCGGGCACTGGCCCCCGAACCACAGCTGCTGCTGCTGGACGAGCCGTTCTCCAACCTGGATGTGGAATTGCGTCGGCGCCTCAGCCATGAGGTCCGCGATATCCTCAAGAGCCGTGGCACCAGCGCGATCCTGGTCACCCATGACCAGGAAGAAGCCTTCGCGGTCAGCGACCATGTGGGCGTGTTCAAGGAAGGCCGCCTGGAGCAGTGGGATACGCCCTACAACCTCTACCATGAGCCGCAAACGCCGTTCGTTGCCAGCTTCATCGGCCAGGGCTATTTCATCCGTGGCCAGATGAGCAGCCACGAGGCGGTCAACACCGAGCTCGGCGAGCTGCGCGGTAACCGAGCCTACATCATGGCGCCGGGTAGCTCGGTGGATGTGCTGCTGCGCCCTGACGATATCGTGCATGCCGCAGACAGCGCGCTGCGCGCGAGTATCGTCGGCAAAAGCTTCCTTGGCGCATCGACCCTGTATCGCCTGCAGTTGCCAACCGGCAGCCAGCTCGAAGCGATCTTCCCGAGCCATATCGATCATCAGGTGGGCGAGGATGTGGGCATTGCGGTGAAGGCTGACCACCTGGTGCTGTTCCCGGTACCCGGCAGTGTCGCGGCGCAGTTGCCGCGCCAGGAGAATGGGGTTCGTCGCTTCAGCTCGGCGACCTGATGCAGCAACGTGGGGCTGCCGCGCAGCCCCAATGGCCTTAGCCCCGGCCGATTCCGGCAAATGAGCCTTGGGTATGTTCGGCCAGCACCGCCGCCGCCAACTCCACTTCCAAGCCTCGCCGCCCGGCGCTGACATGGATGGTTGCAAAATTCTGCGCCGAATCATCAATGAAGGTCCGCAGGCGTTTCTTCTGCCCCAATGGGCTGATCCCCCCCACCAGATACCCCGTGGCCCGCTGCGCAGCCGCAGGGTCGGCCATCTCGCACTTCTTTACACCGGCAGCCTGCGCCAGGGCTTTGAGGTCCAGCGTCCCCACCACGGGCACCACGGCCACCAGCAATTCCCCCTTCTCACTGCTGGCCAGCAAGGTCTTGAATACCTGCTGCGGGTCGAGCCCAAGCTTTTCCGCTGCCTCCAGCCCATACGACGCCGATTTGGGGTCATGCTCATAACTGTGCACGCGGTGCTCGGCACGGGCTTTTTTCAACAAGTCGAGGGCGGGGGTCATGCAGTGCTCCGGTCTGGTACAGATCGGCGGCTACTTTAGGACAATTCCCACATCCCAGCCAGTTCGCCTCCCTCGCGCCCGTCTAACTCGCGGATTCAAGCGTGCAAAGCCCGTCCAGATCGTGACTGACCGTTCACTTTCGACCTTTGACATAAGCGTTTCTTGTCTATATTTTTTCGTTTCTGAATAAACGGTGCACTTTTAAGGTGCATTCCTATAGATGTCCGGGGTCAATGGGGATAGACACCGGGCTTTGCTGTCGAGCGCCAAGCGCCTCACAACAAAAAAAACGAGGTCATACATGACGACTGCTCTACGCGAACCCACATTGTCCAGCCAATGCCTGGCCGAATTCCTCGGCACGGCGCTGCTGATCTTCTTCGGCACCGGCTGTGTCGCCGCCCTCAAGGTCGCAGGCGCCAGCTTCGGCTTGTGGGAAATCAGCATCATCTGGGGCGTGGGCGTGAGCATGGCGATCTACCTCACCGCCGGCATTTCCGGCGCGCACCTGAACCCGGCCGTGAGCATCGCGCTGACCCTGTTCGCCGGTTTCGACAAGCGCAAACTGCCGTTCTACATGCTGGCCCAGGTTTGCGGTGCATTCTGCGGCGCGGCGTTGGTCTACACCCTGTACAGCAACCTGTTCTTCGATTTCGAACAAGCCCACGCCATGCTGCGCGGCAGCACCGAGAGCCTCGAACTGGCGTCGGTGTTCTCCACCTATCCGCACCCTGCTCTTTCCACTGGCCAGGCCTTCCTGGTCGAAGTGGTGATCACCGCGATCCTGATGGCCGTGATCATGGCCCTGACCGACGACAACAACGGCTTGCCGCGAGGCGCCATGGCACCGCTGCTGATCGGCCTGCTGATCGCCGTGATCGGCAGCGCCATGGGCCCGCTGACCGGCTTCGCGATGAACCCAGCCCGCGATTTCGGGCCAAAACTGATGACGTTCCTGGCCGGCTGGGGCGAAGTCGCCTTCACGGGCGGCCGGGACATTCCTTACTTCCTGGTTCCGGTGTTCGCACCGATACTCGGCGCTTGCCTGGGTGCCGCGACCTATCGCGGCCTGATCGCCCGCAACCTGCCGGCGGCGCAAAGCGCGAACCCTGAGACAAATGACAATCGCCAGGGCGATACTCAAGCCAACTGATGCTTGCGTCCTGACCCCCTCTTTTTGCAAGGCCTACGACCATGACAGACACCCAGGATAAGAACTACATCATCGCCCTGGACCAGGGCACCACCAGTTCGCGGGCCATCATCTTCGACCGCGACGCCAATGTGGTCGGCACCTCCCAGCGCGAGTTCGCCCAGCACTATCCGCAAGCTGGCTGGGTCGAACACGACCCGATGGAAATCTTCGCCACGCAGAGCGCGACCATGGTCGAGGCCCTGGCCCAGGCCGGCATCAGCCACGCCCAGGTGGCCGCCATCGGCATCACCAACCAGCGCGAAACCACCGTGGTGTGGGATAGGGAAACCGGCCGCCCGGTTTACAACGCAGTGGTCTGGCAGTGCCGTCGCAGCACCGAAATCTGTGCACAGCTCAAACGCGACGGGCATGAAGAATACATCCGTGAAACCACCGGCCTGGTCACCGACCCGTACTTCTCCGGCACCAAGCTCAAGTGGATCCTCGACAACGTCGAAGGCGCCCGTGAGCGCGCCGAGCGCGGCGAACTGCTGTTCGGCACCGTCGATACCTGGCTGATCTGGAAGTTCTCCGGCGGCAAGGTGCATGTCACCGACTACACCAACGCCTCGCGCACGCTGATGTTCAACATCCACAGCCTGCAGTGGGACGACAAGCTGCTGGAGATCCTTGGCATCCCGCGGCAAATGCTGCCCGAGGTGCGTCCATCGTCCGAAGTCTACGGCCACACCAAGAGCGGCATCGCCATCGCCGGTATCGCCGGTGACCAGCAGTCCGCGCTGTTCGGCCAGATGTGCGTGGAGCCCGGCCAGGCCAAGAACACCTATGGCACCGGCTGCTTCCTGCTGATGAACACCGGCGACCAGGCAGTGAAGTCGTCCCACGGCCTGCTCACCACCATCGCCTGCGGCCCGCGTGGCGAGGTGGCCTACGCGCTGGAAGGCGCGGTATTCAATGGTGGTTCCACCGTGCAATGGCTGCGCGACGAACTGAAGATCGTCAACGACGCCCTCGACACCGAATACTTTGCCAGCAAGGTCAAGGACAGCAACGGCGTTTATCTGGTACCCGCCTTCACCGGCCTCGGCGCCCCCTACTGGGACCCCTACGCCCGTGGCGCGCTGTTTGGCCTGACCCGCGGTGTGAAGGTTGACCACATCATCCGCGCCGCGCTGGAGTCGATCGCCTACCAGACCCGCGACGTACTCGACGCCATGCAACAGGACTGCGGCCAACGCCTGTCCGAATTGCGCGTCGACGGCGGTGCGGTGGCCAACAATTTCCTCATGCAGTTCCAGGCCGATATCCTCGGCACCTGCGTCGAGCGCCCGAAAATGCGCGAAACCACGGCCCTGGGTGCCGCTTACCTGGCGGGCCTGGCCTGTGGCTTCTGGAGTGGCCTGGAGGAGCTGCGGGACAAAGCGATCATCGAGCGCGAATTCAGCCCGCAGCTGGACGAAACGCAAAAAGAGAAGCTGTACGCCGGCTGGCGCAAAGCGGTCGACCGTACCCGTGACTGGGAAGACCACGACGCCTGATCCCGCTGCATGGGGCTGCTTCGCGGCCCCTATCAGCCTATGGCCTACTGGCCGTCATCCGCTTCCTGCGGCATCATTGCAGAATTTGTCCGGCAGCCCATAAGGACCGCCCATGAATCTGCCCCCACGCCAACAACAAATCCTCGAGCTGGTGCGCGAACGCGGCTACGTCAGCATCGAAGAAATGGCGCAGTTGTTCATCGTCACCCCGCAAACCATCCGCCGCGACATCAACCAGCTCGCCGAACTCAACCTGCTACGCCGCTACCACGGTGGGGCGGCCTACGATTCGAGCATCGAGAACACCGCCTACGCCATGCGCGCCGACCAGATGCGCGACGAAAAGCAGCGTATCGCCGACGCCGTGGCCCGGCAGATTCCCGACCATGCCTCGCTGTTCATCAACATTGGTACGACCACCGAATCCATTGCCCGGGCGTTGCTCAACCACAGCCACCTGAAGGTGATTACCAACAACCTGCACGTGGCCGCAATACTCGCCGCCAAGGATGATTTCGAAGTGTTGGTGGCCGGTGGCACGGTGCGCCGCGATGGGGGGGTGGTCGGCCAGGCCAGCGTCGACTTCATCAGCCAGTTCAAGGTCGACTTCGCCCTGGTGGGCATCAGCGGCATCGATGAAGATGGCAGCCTGCTCGATTTCGATTACCAGGAAGTGCGGGTTTCCCAGGCGATCATCGCCAATGCACGCCAGGTCATTCTGGCGGCCGACTCCAGCAAGTTCGGCCGGAATGCCATGGTGCGTCTGGGCTCGATCAGCCTGGTCGACTGCCTGGTGACCGACCAGTCGCCTACGCCCGCCCTGAGCGAATTGCTCAACCAGTACAAGATTCGCCTGGACGTGGTTTGAGCTGCAAGCGGGCCAGCAAAACGGCCCGCCATTTTCGTAAATGTTCACTTATTTGTCATCTGATCAGTTTTTTCTATAAAGACTGACTGGCGACCGGCTTTCTGTTGCGCTAGTATTTTCGGAAACGAACATCAATGTTCATATTCGATGTGAACAGCCCCAGGAGGCCTTGCCCGTGTCCCAGCCCGTTTCGTCCCAGCCACCACTCGCCGACTGCTATGACCTCGCCGTGATCGGCGGCGGCATCAATGGCGTGGGCATCGCTGCCGACGCCGCCGGGCGCGGCCTGAAAGTCTTCCTCTGCGAAAAGGACGACTTGGCCCAGCACACCTCCTCGGCCAGCAGCAAATTGATCCACGGCGGCCTGCGCTACCTGGAGCATTACGAGTTCCGCCTGGTGCGCGAGGCGCTTGCCGAACGCGAAGTACTGCTGGCCAAGGCACCGCATATCGTCAAACCGATGCGTTTCGTACTGCCTCACCGCCCGCACCTGCGCCCGGCCTGGATGATCCGCGCCGGCTTGTTCCTCTACGATCACCTGGGCAAGCGCAAGCGCCTGGGCGCCTCGCGCAGCCTGAAGTTCGGCCCCGGCTACCCGCTCAAGCCGGCCATTACCCGTGGTTTCGAATACGCTGACTGCGCCGTGGACGACGCTCGTCTGGTGGTGCTCAACGCCATGGCCGCCCGTGAAAACGGTGCAGATATCGTCACCCGTACCCGCTGCCTGCGCGCCGAACGTGTCGACGGTGTGTGGCAGGTCGAACTGCAGCATGCCGACGGCCGCCTGCAGACGATCCGTGCCCGCGCCCTGGTCAACGCCGCCGGCCCTTGGGTGGCCAGCTTCATCAAGGATGACCTCAAGCTGGATGCGCCCTATGGCATCCGCCTGATCCAGGGCAGCCACCTCATCGTTCCGCGCCTGTACGACGGCGAGCATGCCTACATCCTGCAGAATGAGGACCAACGCATCGTCTTCTGCATCCCGTACCTGGAGCGCTTCACCCTGATCGGCACCACCGACCGCGAATACAGTGGCGATCCGGCGCAGGTGAAAATCACCGACACCGAAACCGACTACCTGCTCAAGGTGGTCAACGAGCACTTCAACCATCAGCTCAGCCGTGCCGACATCCTGCATACCTACTCGGGCGTGCGCCCACTGTGCAATGACGAATCGGACAACCCTTCGGCCGTGACCCGCGACTACACCCTGGCGCTATCTGCCAGCGAAGGTCAGGCGCCACTGCTGTCGGTGTTTGGCGGCAAACTGACGACTTACCGCAAGCTGGCCGAATCCGCCATGGGCGAGCTCAAGGCGTTTTTCCCGCAGATGGGTGCCAGTTGGACCGCCACTGCCCCGCTGCCGGGTGGTGAAGACATGACCACGGCGCAGGCGCTGACCGATGCCATCCTCGCCCGCCATGGCTGGCTACCGGTCGACATCGCCAAACGCTGGGCCGTGACCTACGGCAGCCGAGTGTGGCAGCTGCTCGAAGGGATACAAGGCCCTGAAGGCCTGGGCGATGCCATTGGCGGCGGCCTGTTTGCCCGCGAAGTGGATTACCTGCGCGGCCAGGAATGGGCAATCGGTACCGACGATATCCTGTGGCGCCGGACCAAACTGGGCCTGTTCACTACCGAAGCCGAACAGCGTGCGCTGGCTGCGTACCTGCAGGCTAACGAGCCTGTCAGGGCAGGTACGCGGGCAGCCTGATTTCACGCCCGGCAAGGGCGTCGTCCGCACGACGCCCACGATCACCTAGGGTTGCCACACCCTGTCATATCGGCCAACGCTGGTAAGCCTCACTCGACAACTGCTCGATCAATGCGCGCTCCTGGGCAAGGTAAGCATCCCTCTGCTGCCTGCACAATGCCTCATAGGCCTGCTCCGTCATCGCACCGCTTTGCACGCTTCTTTCAGCCTCATCCAGTGGCGCATAACAGCTTTCGGCCAAAGCGCCGAAGCGCTGCGCATGGGTGTGATGCAGGTACTCCTGCCAGAACTCCTGATCGGCCAACGCCCGTGACAGCCGCTCATTGCTTTCGGCCCGCAGTACATCCACCCTGGCGATGTTGAAATCGGTCGCTGTCAGACCACTGTAGTCCTCGTAATGCATGCTTGCTGGTTGCCCGGGCAAACGCAGCGATGTGGCCAGCCGGAAGCGGTAGGCCAGGTACACCTCGATTTCATCCACCTCTCGGCCGTTCACCCGCAGCGATTCGATGCGTTGCGCCGCTATGCGGTCGACTTCACCAAGGCGGAACAGCGAACGCCCCACCTGCATCAGCGGCCTCTCTCTTTGTGCGGTACTCAGGCCCACCGTCAGCTCATGGATCAGTGCCCTCACCTCCATCTGGCTGAGCACCAGCAACAGACGGTCCTCGCAGGTGCGCCTGCCTCCGGCGAGTGTGAACAGCTGATCCCGTATTTCGCTGTTCTGCTCGCAGGCTTCGATGATTTTCCATACGCGCGCCCGGTAATAGGCCGGATGTCCTGCGTAATCCGTGGTATGGGCGAAATCGCGCAGGAAGCGAAAGAAGTTGGCCGAACCGGGTTCGGCCACCAGGGTGAGCCACTGGCCCTCAAGCCGTGAACGCAACGCAGCCGAAGCGCCCACCAGCCAGCGCTCACGCTCAGCCTCCTGGACCAGTTGATGGCGGAAGGAGGAGAACTCGCCGTGCACTTCACTGGCCTGGCTGAGGTACGTGGAACTCGCCTCGTCCAATGGGTTGTCATGCAGGGAAACGCGCGATAGGGCACGCTGCAAGGCATGGTTTTGCTGGTTAAGCGCGCGAATCTGATTGTCCCGCAGGTCGGTAAGCCCCTGCCAAGGCACTTGCTGTGGCCGCTCTGGCCACTGCGTAATACCTGTAGAGCGCAGGTCCAGATCACGCAGGTGTACCAGCGACCGGATGTCGGGTGCGTCCCCCAGCAAGTTACCGCTCAGGTCCAGCCGGCGCAATTGGGTCAACGCCTGCAACCGGCGGTTGTCCGTGACGGTCATGTAGATACGGTTATCGGCCAGCGACAGTTGCCGCAGCCCGGTGAGCTGGGCAATACCGGGCGAGATGGTCGAAAGGCGGTTGCCCCGCAAATCAAGTTCAACCACACGCGGGAAACGGGCCAGGAAGTCGTCCTCGATGTCCTCGAGCGCCATGTTGCGCAGGGTCAGGTGCGTCACATGGCCAAAACTCACACCCGCCGGCAACCTGGGCAGCGCACCGATGCGCTCGCCACTGATTTCCAGGGCAAAGCTGCCATCCTCGCGCGCACCCACCTTGCGCCGCCAGCAACGGCGCAGCGCATTGGCCACGCGATTACGCCTGAGCTGCACGAGGAAGTTCGCCCCCGTACTACGCCAGGCCAACAACGCCCCGCGCAGGTCTTCCAGCAGGCCATGCAGATGGCTGTAATGTTCCCAAGGGTCGATCCGATTACTGATAAGTTCGAGCATGTAATTGTGCAACTGCTCATCGGTCAGGGTCGGGTAGATTTGCCGGATGCCCCTGCGGCTTGCCTGCCCCATGCTCTCGCCGCGGCCACTGAGCGGGTAGCCAAGGCGCCCATCGGCGAAACGCACCGGGGGGCGCACGCCCCTGCCCACCGGTGCCTGGCCAATCAGGCGCGACACCCGCTCGCGCTGATCACTGGCCGCCTTGGCCAACAGGTCTGCCAGGCCTTGGGCATCAAGCGGCACATCGCTCAACAGCGCCTTCTGAGCGTCATCCAGGCTGAGCAGCAGTGCCTGCTGAAGCGAATCGGCCTGCGCCGAACCGGTCAACAGTGCGCCGTCCTCTGCGAACACGCGGTAGCCCTCGTGCCCACGGACTATGCGCACGGCCTGCCCGGCGAGGGCGTTACCAACCTGTGTCTGCAGCGGCCCATCAGCCGCTCCCAGACGCAGTTCGATGCGCACCGACTGGCCCCAGGGTGCCAACGTATCGATCAGCCCCAATGCCAGTTTCTCGCTGTCTTCATTCAGCGCCTGGGCCTGGCGCAAACCGGCACAAGCGCGGTCGATACGGCTGTCACGCAGAAACCAGCGTGCGCGCTCGGCGATGGCCAGCGGTACCCGGCCGCTGGCCACCATCTGTTCGACCTGCTCACTGTCGCACTGGCCGACCACCTCCTGTGCTCCGTTGAGCGATAGCCCCGGGAAATCGCGCAGCAGTGCGGTGACCGTGGTATCTGCCTGCGCCTGCGCGGATGCGAGCAAGGTTTCGAAGGCCTCCCCACGCACGGCGGGGTGCTGCTGATGCAGCCGATAACGTTCAACAGCATTCATCAGGCGCGCTGGCGCCGGGGCATTCTGCGCGTGCAGAAGGCGCAGCCGGGCCTCATCGAACCCTGTGCACGCGAGTACGGCGTCAGCTTGCGTGTCGGTTAGGTCGGCCAAGCTGGACGCCAAACGACGCAGCAGCTGCCTGGCACCTGTCCACTCCTGGGGGCGCACCAACGCATGGCGCCAGTCACCGCGCCCGTTGTGCTCCAGCACTGGCCGGTACGCCTGGTCCCGCAGCGGATGCTGGATACGCAGACGCTCGTCACCTTCAACGCTGGCCAGGCGAAAGCTGCCCTCATGCAGCCGGATCTGCCAGCGGTCGTCGTGCAGCGTTCTACGGCCAACGTGCGCCGACTTGCCTGCCACGCGGTAAGCGCTGAGGCGATGATCGATCAGTTTCACGTGCCCGCTGTCGGCCTTTACCGGCAGCAAGTCATCCACAAAAGGTACACGCTCGAGCACACACCGCACCCCAACGGTTCCGGCCGCCACCGCAGCGCCCAGCAGCACGTTTCCCGCCACGGCAAAAAGGTGCTGCAACGCCGCTTGCCGATCACCCAGTTGCCAGTCTTCATAGCCCTCGTACACTTCACTGGCGAGTTGCACGGCTGCAACCGCCAGCATGGCCTGGCCCAACACCGGTACGAAAAACCCGGCCAGATTCAGCAACGTCAGGCCGAGGTTTTCATACCCTTGCAGACGGTTGGCACGGGCCTCGGCATCTTCATCGCCGGTGGGCACCGCGAGCACGCGTGCATCGTCGACAATCTTCTCTACCTGGAGCGTTCGCAAGTAGCTGAAAAGCGAAGTGTTGACGGGCATAAGGCGACCATCGAGCGGTAACGCCACACCAAGGTCGGTGCTCGCCTGCAGCACACTCAATGCGCCGTAGAATGAGACCCGGTCACGCTCGCGGACGTATCGCTGGAAAAACCTCGCATAGATGGGTTCGCGAAGGCGCTGCCCCATCAATTCATGGAACAGCGCCCACGAGCGGTACTCCTGAACCGGCCGCACCGGGTCACCCGGTATCCACACGATCAACTTCTGCAAGCCGGCATCGGCCATTGGCTGCCGAGCTTCGATCACCAGAATGCCGTGCATGCGCTTGCCCAGCAGGTAAAGCTGTTTGACGCTCAGCGTCGCGGGGTCACTGGGGACAATCGGAACGCCCGAAATGATCGGCAGCACCTGGCGCAGCGTGCCTTCATCGATTTCCCCTTTCATCGCCCCTCGGCGCACATCGACATCCAACTGCGCACGCTGCGCCTCTTCCAGCATCGCTTCGATACGCTGGCGGGCGGGGCTGCCGGCAGCCTCATCGAGGGCGAAGTGCCGACGTAGCAGCGCCTGATAGTTGCCCCCCAGATCGAGCTCACGGCACATCAACACATAGTGTTCATAAGTGATGGGCAACACGTGGTTCGCAGCGTCACGCAACGCGACCTCGGTAAAGGGCTCGGCGCGGCCCTCCTCGGGCATGAAATTGTGCAGCGCAGCCTCGAGCAGTGAACGCGAAGACACTTCTGGGAAGCGTTCAGCAGGGGTGGTTCTGACCGGTGGCGGGTACCGGACCCACTTCACCGTCCGCAGCCGGGCGGAGCGCACATCGACCTCAATGCCATGGCGCTGGCGCAATGCCGCCTGCAGTAATGCAATGGCATGGTCATCCAGCGAGGGCACAGCCGCCATGAACACCTGGAGCGCGTGGGCGCTGTGCTGCTGCCTGCGCATGGCCTCATGCAGCGCGTTCAGATGATCGGGGGTGGTTGTGGAAAGCCAACTGGGAAGCCGCTTGGCGATCAGTTGGTCGATGGAATGGACGGGGGTCGATTCGTGGGTCATGGGAAGCGCCTGCTGAGTAAACCCAGAGCACATCATTGGGCCCCCGGCTACCTGCGGTAATTAATGCTGCGCGCCTGCCCCATTCATTCGGGTTTCCGAACGCCACACGCCCATGCATTCGGTTAGCCGGATACCTGAATCCGTTACACATTCGTCAAAAAATGTTGATCCCCAGCAAATACGTGCCGTTATGATCAACTGCAGAGCTTGGCACGAGTCATGCTCTACACTTGGAAGCCGAATGCACAGCGCTTCATGCTGTATTCGTTGAACGAAAGAGTCCGCCAACGGCTCCATAAAAAAAACAAACACGTCGAGGAAAATTTGATGCGTATCGTTCGTCAATTGCTGGGCGCCGCCATCGCGGCTGCAGTCATCGCTTCGCCCGCCATGGCCGAGGAGCTGACCGGCACCCTGAAGAAGATCAAGGACTCGGGCACCATCACCCTGGGGCACCGCGACTCCTCCATTCCGTTTTCCTATCTGGCAGGCAAGCCGGAGCCCGTGGGCTATTCCCACGACATCCAGCTGGCCGTGGTCGACGCCCTGAAAAAGCAACTGGGCACCGACATCAAGGTCAAGTACAACCTCGTCACTTCGCAAACCCGCATCCCGCTGGTGCAGAACGGCACCGTGGACCTGGAGTGCGGATCCACCACCAACAACGTCGAGCGCCAGCAGCAAGTCGGCTTCTCGGTGGGCATCTTCGAAGTCGGCACGCGCCTGCTGACCAAGGTGAAAGACGGTCAGCCCTCCTATAAAGATTTCCCGGACCTGGCCGGCAAGAACGTGGTGACCACCGCCGGTACCACCTCCGAGCGCATCCTCAAGGCGATGAACGCCGACAAGCAGATGAAGATGAACGTGATTTCCGCCAAGGACCACGGTGAAGCCTTCAACATGCTCGAAAGCGGCCGCGCCGTAGCCTTCATGATGGACGACGCCCTGCTGGCCGGTGAAATGGCCAAGGCGCGCAAGCCGTCCGACTGGGTCATCACCGGTACCCCACAGTCGTACGAAATCTACGGCTGCATGGTGCGTAAAGAAGACGCTGCGTTCAAGAAAGCGGTAGACGACGCCATCGTCGGCTACTTCAAGTCGGGCGAAGTCAACAAGAGCTACGACAAGTGGTTCATGCAGCCAATCCCGCCAAAAGGCCTGAACCTGCAATTCCAGATGAGCGACGAGCTGAAAAAACTGATCGCCGAGCCGACCGACAAGGCCGCGGACGAGAAGAAGTCCTGATCCTCAGCAAATAGTGGCCTGGTGCTCACGAGCACGAATCAATTCTGCAGGCCACTCATTAGTGTCTAACCTTTCATCCGAGGGCGCATGCCGCCCTTGGATGCTCGAAGGTGCCCGTGAAACAACCGTCTGAGGGGAAATCCCGATGAATTACAACTGGGACTGGGGCGTGTTCTTCAAGTCCACCGGCGTGGGCAGCGAAACCTATCTGGACTGGTACATCACCGGTTTGGGCTGGACCATCGCCATCGCCATCACCGCCTGGATCATCGCGCTGCTGCTGGGCTCTGTCCTCGGCGTCATGCGTACCGTGCCCAACCGCGTGGTATCGGGCATCGCTACCGCCTATGTGGAGCTGTTCCGCAACGTGCCGCTGCTGGTGCAGCTGTTCATCTGGTACTTCCTGGTACCGGACCTGCTGCCAGAAGGCCTGCAGGAATGGTTCAAGCAGGACCTCAACCCGACCACCTCGGCGCTGATCAGCGTGGTCATCTGCCTCGGCCTGTTCACCGCCGCCCGCGTCTGCGAACAGGTACGCACCGGTATTCAGGCGCTGCCCAAGGGCCAGGAAGCCGCAGCCCGCGCCATGGGCTTCAGCTTGCCGCAGATCTACAACAACGTGCTGCTGCCGCAGGCCTACCGGATCATCATTCCGCCGCTTACCTCCGAGTTTCTCAACGTCTTCAAGAACTCCTCGGTGGCGTCGCTGATCGGCCTGATGGAGTTGCTGGCACAGACCAAGCAGACCGCAGAGTTTTCCGCCAACCTGTTCGAGGCGTTCACCCTGGCCACGCTGATCTACTTCACCTTGAACATGGGCCTGATGCTGCTGATGCGCATGGTCGAGAAGAAAGTCGCCGTACCTGGCCTGATTTCCGTGGGGGGCAAGTAAATGGAGATGGATTTCAGCGAAATCATCCCGGCCCTGCCTGCCCTGTGGGACGGCATGGTCATGACCCTGCAACTGATGGTCATGGGCGTAGTCGGTGGTATCGCGCTGGGCACCGTGCTCGCGTTGATGCGCCTGTCGTCGAGCAAGCTGCTGTCGCGTGTGGCCGGTGCCTACGTCAACTACTTCCGCTCGATCCCGCTGCTGCTGGTGATCACGTGGTTCTACCTGGCGGTGCCGTTCGTGCTGCGCTGGATCACCGGCGAGGACACCCCGGTAGGTGCCTTCACCTCCTGCGTGGTCGCCTTCATGATGTTCGAGGCCGCGTACTTCTGCGAAATCGTCCGCGCCGGCGTGCAGTCGATCTCCAAAGGGCAGATGGGCGCCGCGCAAGCGCTGGGCATGAACTACGCGCAGACCATGCGCCTGATCATCCTGCCCCAGGCCTTCCGCAAGATGACCCCACTGCTGCTGCAGCAGAGCATCATCCTGTTCCAGGACACCTCGCTGGTGTACACCGTGGGCCTGGTCGACTTCCTCAACTCGGCACGCTCCAACGGCGACATCATCGGCCGCTCGCATGAGTTCCTGATCTTCGCCGGGGTCGTCTACTTCCTCATCAGCTTCTCCGCTTCGTGGCTGGTCAAGCGCCTGCAAAAAAGGATCACCGTATGATTTCCATCAAGAACGTCAACAAGTGGTACGGCGACTTCCAGGTACTGACCGACTGCAGCACCGAAGTCAAGAAGGGTGAAGTGGTGGTGGTATGCGGCCCTTCGGGCTCGGGCAAATCCACCCTGATCAAGTGCGTCAACGCGTTGGAGCCGTTCCAGAAGGGCGACATCGTGGTCGATGGCACTTCGATTGCCGACCCGAAGACCAACCTGCCCAAACTGCGTTCGCGGGTGGGCATGGTGTTCCAGCATTTCGAGCTGTTTCCGCACCTGACCATCACCGAGAACCTGACCATCGCCCAGCGCAAGGTACTCGGCCGCAGCGAGGCGGAAGCCACCAAGAAAGGCCTGGCCCTGCTCGAGCGTGTGGGCCTGAGCGCTCACGCCAAAAAGCACCCTGGCCAGCTCTCTGGCGGCCAGCAGCAGCGTGTGGCGATCGCCCGCGCTCTGGCGATGGACCCGATCGTCATGCTGTTCGACGAACCCACCTCGGCACTGGACCCGGAAATGGTCAGTGAGGTACTGGACGTGATGGTGCAACTGGCCCACGAAGGCATGACCATGATGTGCGTGACCCACGAAATGGGCTTTGCGCGCAAGGTCGCCAATCGGGTCATCTTCATGGACAAGGGCAGCATCATTGAAGACTGCACCAAGGAAGAGTTCTTCGGTGACCAGAGTGCCCGCGATCAACGCACTCAGCACTTCCTCAGCAAGATCCTGCAACACTAAGTCGGCCACCGTTTCCGCTGCCCCAGGCCCCACAGGGCAGCGGATGCTGGTCGTGACAGGGCCACTGTGATGAAATGCGACCCCTCGCTACTGCTCCCTGCCAAGCCTGCCGTGAAATCCCGCCTGATCCGCCAATTGCTGCTGCCCCCTTTGGTCATCCTGCTCATGGTCGGCTTAGGCCTGGCCGGCTACCTGGTCAGCGAAAGCAACGGCATCCGCACCCTCAGCGAAAATGGCGAGCGCCAGCTGGAGCTGCACGCGCGCACGGTTGAAAGCGAAATCAGCAAGTACACCTACCTGCCAAGCCTGCTGGAGCTGGAAGACAGCGTGTCGCTGTTGCTCACCGACCCCGACGGCGCCAACCGGCAAACCGTCAACGAGTACCTCGAAGGCCTCAACCGCCGCAGCCGCAGCCGGGCGATCTTTGTCCTCGATACCAACGGGCGGGTCCAGGCTACCAGCAACTGGCGCGATGCCGACTCGTTCCTCGGCGAAGACCTGTCATTTCGCGCCTATTTCCAGACCGCCGTGCGCGGCGAGCCGGGCCGTTTCTACGGCATCGGCAGCACCACCGGCGAGGCGGGCTACTACCTGGCCCATGGCCTGGAAGAACACGGCAAGATCATTGGCGTGGCCGTTATCAAGGTGCGCCTCGACACGCTCGAGGAGCGCTGGCAGCGCGCCCGCCTGGAAGCCTTCGTCAGCGACGAAAATGGCATCATCATCCTTTCCAGCGACCCGGCTCGGCGGCTGAAATCGGTGCGGCCGCTGACGCCGCAGATCAAGGAGCGCCTTGCGCGCAGCCTGCAATATTACTGGTGGCCGCTGAACGAGCTGCAACCGCTGGCCCGCGAGACGCTGGCCGATGGCGTGGAAAAACTGACCTTCCCCGCCAACAGCGAAACCGCCCACGGCAAACCCCATGAAGTGGCCTACCTGGCACAGACCCGGCGCCTGGTCGATACCCCCTGGCATTTCACCCTGCTCACACCCCTGCAGGACCTGCGCCGCGAATCGATGGTGCAAGGTATTCTGGTCGGCGTGGCCTTCGCCTTGCTGGCAATCCTCGGCATCGCCTGGAACGAGCGACGCAAGGTGATCGCCACCCGCCTGGCCGCCCGCGAAGCGCTGGAGGAAGCCAACAGCCAGCTGGAGCGGCGCATCGCCGACCGCACCGCCGACCTGCGTGCCAGCAACGAACGGCTCAAGGGCCAGATCCGCGAGCGCCGCCACGCCGAACAGACATTACGCCATGCGCAGGACGAGCTGGTACAGGCTGGCAAGCTGGCAGCCATCGGGCAGATGTCCACCAGCATCGCCCATGAACTCAACCAGCCGTTGGCTGCGCTGCGCACGCTGTCTGGCAACACCGTACGTTTCCTCGAACGCGGCGCGCTGGAAACCGCCAGTACCAACCTGCGGACCATGAACGACCTGATCGACCGCATGGGCCGCATCACCGCCAGCCTGCGCTCGTTCGCCCGGCGTGGCGACGACCGTGGCCAGGCCTCGCTGGCCAAGGCCGTGGAGGCCACCTTGCAGGTACTGGCCAATCGCATCAGCGGTTGCCACCTGAAGCTGCACAGCCAGTTCGACGACCAGCAACTGGCCATCGACCAGACCCGCCTGGAGCAGATTCTGGTCAACCTGATCGGCAACGCCCTCGATGCCATGGCCACACAGCCGCTGCCTCAACTGTGGCTGGAAGGTGAACTGCTGGGCGACAAGTACCGCCTGCGGGTACGCGACAATGGCCACGGCATCGATGCCGAGGCGCGCAAGCACCTGTTCGAACCTTTCTTCACCACCAAGCCGGGCGAGCACGGCCTGGGCCTGGGCCTGACTCTGTCGGCGAGCCTTGCCGCCGCAGCCAAAGGCAGCCTCAACGTCGAGCATCCTGTCAGCGGCGGTACGGCCTTCGTCCTCGCCCTGCCGCTGGTCTCCCCCCCTAACGAATCGGCAGAGCTCACATGAACCAAGCGCCTCTTACCGTCCTGATCGTCGAAGACGACCCGCATGTGCTGCTCGGCTGCCAGCAGGCGCTGGCCCTGGAAGACATCGCTTGCGAGGGTGTCGGCAGCGCCGAACAGGCCCTGGAACGTATCGGCGATGACTTCGCCGGTATCGTCGTCAGCGACATCCGCCTGCCGGGCATCGATGGCCTGGAACTGCTCAACCGCCTCAAGGCGCGCGACCGCAGCCTGCCGGTGGTACTGATCACCGGCCATGGTGATATCGACATGGCAGTCGGTGCCATGCGCAATGGCGCCTACGACTTCATGGAGAAACCCTTCTCGCCGGAGCGCCTGGTCGACGTGGTGCGCCGCGCCCTGGAACAGCGCGGGCTGTCGCGCGAAGTGGTGGCCCTGCGTCGCCAGCTGACCGAACAAAGCAGCCTGGAAGGCCGCATCATTGGCCGCTCGCCGGCCATGGAACACCTGCGTGAACTGATCGCCAACGTCGCCGATACTTCGGCCAACGTGCTGATCGAAGGCGAAACCGGTACCGGCAAGGAGCTGGTCGCCCGTTGCCTGCACGATTTCAGCCGCCGCCAAGGCCAACCGTTTGTCGCGCTGAACTGCGGCGGCTTACCGGAAAACCTGTTCGAAAGCGAGATTTTCGGCCACGAGGCCAACGCCTTCACCGGCGCAGGCAAGCGCCGCATCGGCAAGATCGAGCATGCCAATGGCGGCACGCTGTTCCTCGATGAAGTCGAGAGCATGCCGATCAACCTGCAGATCAAACTGCTGCGGGTGCTGCAGGAGCGCACCCTGGAGCGCCTGGGCTCGAACCAGAGCATTGCCGTGGATTGCCGGGTGATCGCGGCAACCAAGGCCGACCTGGACGCCCTCGGGCAAAGCGGGCAGTTCCGCAGCGACCTGTACTACCGCCTGAACGTGGTGACCCTGGAGCTACCGCCGCTGCGCGAGCGTCGTGAAGACATCCTGCAGCTGTTCGAGCATTTCCTGCAGCAGTCGGCGCTGCGCTTCGACCGTGAAACGCCGACGCTGGACAGCCAGACCCTGTCGCGCCTGATGGCCCATGACTGGCCGGGCAACGTGCGTGAACTGCGCAACGTTGCCGAGCGTTATGCCCTGGGCCTGCCGGCCTTCAAGAAAGGCCCAAGTGGCGGCGCCAGCCAGGGGCTGGGCTTTGCCGAGGCGGTCGAGGCCTTCGAGCGCAACCTGCTCAGCGACGCGCTGCAACGCACCGGCGGCAACCTCAGCCAGGCCAGCCAGGAGCTGGGCATGGCCAAGACCACGCTGTTCGACAAGGTGAAGAAGTACGGGCTGGGCTGAGAACAGCGCTCACCCTGTGGAAGCGGGCTACCCCGCGCAAAGGGCGACGCGTATCTCACAGACCTGCAATATGCGTCACGTCCTGGCGATGTGACTGCAGGTAAGGCAACACTGCCCCGAGCAACGGCGCCTTGAACGGCTCCTGGAAGCGATGCGCCAACCCCGGTATCAACCGCAGCTGACTGCCCTGGATATGCGCCGCCAGGTGCACCCCATGCATCACCGGCAACAACGGATCGGCCGTGCCATGCACCACCAGGGTCGGCACGCGCAGCTGGTTCAGCAGCGCCACCCGGCTGGGTTCGGCGAGGATCGCCATGATCTGGCGTTTGGCGCCATCGGGATTGAACGCCCGGTCATAGGCCACCGCGGCCTGCTGCAACAAAACGGCGCGATCGTCACGCACCTGGGGACTGCCCAGTGCCGCCAGCAGGTCAGCCTGCTGTTCGATGGCCACTTCCCGATTCGGCGCGCTGCGCCGGGCCAACAGCTGCACCAGTGCAGGGGCCGGCGCCGGCAAGCCTGCCGCACCCGAGCTGGACATCACCAGCGTCAGGCTGCGTACCCGCTCCGGCGCCATCGCCGCCAGGTGTTGGGCGATCATTCCGCCCATGCTCACACCCAGCACATGGAATTGGCGTATGCCCAATGCATCCATCAGGTGCAGCCCATCACCCGCCATGTCGGTCAACGTATAAGGCGGGGCAACTGGCAAACCCAACTTGTAGCGCAGCAGCTCGACCGTCAGGTTGGCCGAAGGTGGCAGCTGGTTCCAGCGCGACAGGCCGACATCGCGATTGTCATAGCGAATCACCCGAAAACCCTGGCGACACAATGCCTCGACGACGTCATCCGGCCAGTGGATCAGTTGCCCTCCCAGGCCCATCACCAGCAGCAACGCCGGGTCGCGGGGCGCGCCGACGCTCTGGTAAACCAGGCTCAGATCACCCAGTTCGGCCCGTTGAACCGCCACGTGAGTATCACAACGCTGATCGGCGAAGCTCGCCGGTACGCTGAAAACAACGAAGAAGAAAAACAGCAGTAAAGCCCGCATGAAAGAAACACCAGAATGCAGATCCCCAGTAGAGCGCGAGTCTGATGAATTTAATTCGGGCGCGCTGCCATAGTTCAGTGACAGTTTGATGAACCCTGCCGAGCGGTGCGGCGCAAGGTCCAGTCGACAGCGGGTTCAACATGAGAGAAACTCAACTAATTCCCCATTTACTCAAATTTTGCTCTCGGAGTCGCCCGTGCTGGAGATCCGCCACCTGAAAACCCTTCATGCCCTGCGCGAGGCCGACAGCCTGGTGGAGGCCGCCGAGCGCCTGCACCTGACCCAATCGGCCTTGTCGCACCAGTTCAAGGAGCTTGAAGAACGCCTGGGCCTGCCGCTGTTCGTGCGCAAGAGCAAACCGATCCGCTTCACCAGCGCCGGCCTGCGCCTGCTGCAACTGGCCGACGCCACCCTGCCGCTGCTGCGCGGCGCCGAGCGTGACATCGCACGCCTGGCCGGCGGTACCGCCGGGCGCCTGCACATGGCCATTGAATGCCACAGCTGTTTCCAGTGGCTGATGCCGACCATCGACCAGTTCCGTGATGCCTGGCCGGAAGTGGAGCTGGACCTGGCCTCCGGTTTCGCCTTTGCCCCGCTGCCTGCCCTGGCCCGTGGCGACCTGGACCTGGTGGTGACCTCCGACCCTCTGGACCTGCCCAGCATCACCTACGTGCCACTGTTCACCTATGAAGCCATGCTCGCCGTAGCCAACCAGCACCCGCTGGCCGGCAAGCCCTACATCGTGCCACAGGACCTGCTCGACCAGACCCTCATCACCTACCCGGTGGAACGCGATCGCCTGGACATCTTCACCCGCTTCCTGGAGCCGGCCGACATCGAGCCGGCTGCCGTGCGCACGTCGGAGCTGACGGTGATGATGATGCAACTGGTGGCCAGCGGGCGTGGCGTGTGCGGCATGCCGCACTGGGCGCTGCACGAATACAGCTCGCGGGGTTATGTGAAGGGCAAGCGCCTGGGCGAGAAAGGCCTGTTCGCCACGCTCTATGCCGCCGTGCGCACCGACATGCTCGATGCGCCGTACATGCGCGACTTCCTGCTGACCGCCAAGGACACCTCGTTCGCCACCCTCGACGGAGTCAGCGCGGTACGCTGACGGCCTGGCGATACAGCGGCAGGATCAGGTCTCGGGTCAGTGGCGCCAGCGCCAGTGCGGGCGCCTCGTCGGCCGCCAGCCACACCACCTCTTCGATTTCCGCCGCCGGAAGCACGGCCTCGGCGCTGTCGACACGGTACAACTCGGCCTGCACCTCAAAGCCCGGCTCATTGGCCGCCGGTGCGCTGAAGCGGCCCAGGTGGACGGCCTGCGCCGGGTCGATGCGCAGGCCAAGCTCTTCGTGCAACTCACGCACCAGCGCCTCTACGGGCGACTCACCCGCATCGAACTTGCCGCCCGGCTGCATGAAGGCCTGGGTGCCACGTTTGCGCACCAGCAGGGTGCGGCCCTGGGGGTCGATCAACAGGGCGGCGGCGATGCGAATGGTGTTGGGCATTGGCTGATCTCGGTGAAAAGGTTGGGAGGATCCCATCAAGCGTGTGCCCTGACAAGACGAACGGCCCCTTGCCAACCCGCCGCCTACCCGCCATAACCAACACATGAACCTGCCCGCCCAACAGCACCCGGTGCTGGAGCTGTTCCACCCCGCCGTCGGCACCTGGTTCCGTCGCCACTTCGCCACGGTCACCGACGCCCAGGCGCGTGCCTGGCCCTTGATTCACGCCCGCCAGTCGATGCTGCTGGCGGCGCCAACCGGCTCGGGCAAGACGCTGAGCGCCTTTCTCGCGGTGCTCGACGAATTGTTCCGACAGGGCCTCGAACACGGCGGCGAACTGCCCGCACAGACCCAGGTAGTGTACGTATCGCCGCTCAAGGCGCTGTCCAACGACATTCGCCTGAACCTGCAGGCGCCGCTCGAAGGCATTAGCCAGGCACTCGAAGACCAAGGCCTCAAGGCACCGCGTATCAGCACGGCCGTGCGCACCGGCGATACCCCCCAGAAAGAACGCGCAGCCATGCGCAAACGGGCGCCGCATATCCTGGTGACCACGCCCGAATCACTCTACGTGCTAATGGGCTCTGCCTCTGGTCGTGCCGGCCTTGCCAATGTGCACACGGTGATTGTCGACGAGATTCACGCCCTGGCCGGCAACAAGCGCGGTGCCCACCTGGCGCTGACGCTGGAGCGCCTGCAGGCGCTGTGCGGGCAGCCGCTGCGGCGCATCGGCCTGTCCGCCACCCAGCGGCCGGTGGAGCGCGTGGCGCAATTCCTGGTCGGCCACCAGCGCCCTTGCGCAATCGTCGACATCGGCCACGCACGCCAGCGCGACCTGGCCCTCGAAGTACCGCCCGTGCCCTTGGGTGCAGTCATGGCCACGGACGTGTGGCACCTGGTCTACGACCGCCTGGCCACGCTTGCCCGCGAACACCGCACGACCCTGGTGTTCGTCGACACCCGGCGCCTGGCCGAACGCCTCACCCGCCACCTCAGCGACCGCCTGGGCAAGGAGGCGGTGGCCGCGCACCACGGCAGCCTGGCCAAGGAGCTGCGCCTGGATGCCGAACAGCGCTTGAAGACTGGCCAGCTCCAGGTGCTGGTGGCCACTGCGTCCCTGGAGCTGGGCATCGATATCGGTGATGTCGACCTGGTCTGCCAGATCGCCTCACCAGGGTCGATCGCCGGCTTCCTGCAGCGGGTCGGGCGCTCCGGGCACCAGGTCGAGGGCATCCCCAAAGGGCGTCTGTTCCCGACTTCGCGCGATGACCTGATCGAATGCACCGCCCTGCTCGATGGCGTGCGCCAGGGCGAACTCGACCTGTTGCACATCGCCAAGGCACCGCTGGACGTGCTGGCCCAGCAGATCGTTGCCGAGACCAGCAACCAGCCGTGGCACGAACAGGCACTGTTCCACTGCCTGCGCCAGGCAACGCCCTACGCTGAACTCGACGTGAACCACTACCAGGCGCTGCTGCGCATGCTCGCCGAAGGCTACAACGGCCGCCAGGGCATTCGCAGCGCCTATCTGCACCGCGACGCAGTCAGCGGCACCCTGCGCGGGCGCCGCGGGAGCCAGCTGACGGCGCTGACCAGCGGCGGCACCATTCCGGAAACGGCCGACTATGCGGTGCTGCTGGAACCGCAGGCGCTGAACATCGGCAGCGTGAACGAAGACTTTGCCGTGGAGAGCATCGCCGGCGACATCTTCCAGTTGGGCAACGCCTCCTATCGCATCGTGCGGGTAGAGCCCGGCCGGGTGCGGGTGGAGGACGCCCATGGCCTGCCGCCAACCATACCCTTCTGGCTTGGCGAGGCACCGGGGCGCAGTGATGAGTTATCCGCCGCCGTGGCACGCCTGCAGGCACGCATCGATGAACGATTGGCGCTGAGCGACGGCGCTTTCGCCCCCGTGCTGGCGTGGTTGCAAAGCGCCTTCGCACTGGACGAGGCCTGCGCCAGCCAGCTGCTCGATTACCTGGGGCGCACCCGCGAGGTGCTGGGCGCGCTGCCCTCGCAACAAACGCTGATCATGGAGCGTTTTTTCGACGAGTCTGGCGGCACCCAGCTGATCATCCATTCGCCCTACGGCAGCCGCATCAACCGCGCGTGGGGCCTGGCCCTGCGCAAGCGCTTCTGCCGCACGTTCAATTTCGAGCTGCAGGCCGCCGCCAGCGAGGACGCCATCGTGCTGTCGCTGTCCACCAGCCACAGCTTCGTGCTGGACGAGGTCTGGCATTACCTGCCCAGCCGCAGTGCCGAGCAGGTGTTGATCCAGGCGCTGCTCGACGCGCCGTTGTTTGGCGTGCGTTGGCGCTGGAACGCGGCAGTCGCGATGGCGTTGCCGCGCTTCGTGGGGGGACGCAAGGTTGCCCCGCAGATCCAGCGCCTGAAAAGCGAAGACCTGATCGCCGCCGTGTTCCCCGACCAGATCGCCTGCCTGGAGAACATCGTCGGCGAACGGCAGATCCCGGACCATCCGCTGGTCGAGCAAACGCTCGACGACTGCCTGCACGAAGCCATGGACAGCGAGGGCTGGCTGGCCCTGCTACGGCGCATGGAAAACGGTGAAGTGCGATTGCTCTGCCGCGACCTGCCCGCGCCCTCACCGCTGGCTTCGGCCATTCTCAATGCCAGGCCCTACGCCTTCCTCGACGATGCCCCGCTGGAAGAACGCCGCACCCAGGCGGTGCTCAACCGGCGCTGGAACGACGTGCACAGCGGCGATGACCTGGGCGCGCTGGACGTCGATGCCATCAGCGCTGTAGAAGGCGAAGCCTGGCCGCAACCCGGTAACACCGATGAGATGCACGAAGCCTTGATGAGCCTCGGCGCCATCAGTCAACAGGAAGTGCAGGCCAACGCCACCTGGGACCTGCTGCTCAGGCAACTGGCCAAAGCCGGCCGGGCCTTGCACCTGCCGGCTGAGCATTTGTGGCTGGCCCGCGAGCGCTTGTGCCTGCTGCAAGCGCTGTATCCTCATGCACGCCTGGAGCCTGCCCTCGGCGTGCTCCCAGGGTTCGACCAGGCCTTCGACCCTGACAGCGCGCTGATCGAACTGCTGCGCAACCGCCTGAGCGGCCATGGCCCGCTGACCTTGGCGCAGATTGCTGGGCCCCTTGGCAAGCCCGATTCGGCGATCGAACAGGCCCTGGCCCACCTGGAGGCCGAAGGCTATGTGCTGCGCGGCCATTTCCGCCCTGGCGAAGGCCAGCAACAGTGGTGCGAGCGCCACCTGCTGGCGCGGATTCACCGTTATACGGTGAAACGTCTGCGCCGGGAGATCGAGCCGATCAGCCTGCAGGACTTCATGCGTTTTCTGTTCGACTGGCAACGTTTGGCCAGCGAGGAACGCCTGCGCGGGCCTCAGGCTGTAGCCGAGGTATTGGAGCAATTGCAGGGTTTCCCTGGCGCGGCCGGCGCCTGGGAGGCGGAACTGCTTCCAGCACGCATTCAGGACTACAGCCCGCACTGGCTCGACGATGCTTGCCGCAGCGGGCAATTTGCCTGGAGCCGACTGGCGGCAACGGTGTCGAGCAATACCTTGGCGAGTACCCCACTGGTGCTGCTGCCCCGCGAACATCTGGCACTTTGGCGCAGCCTCGCCCCAATACCTGCGCTGGACGAACTCGGCCCGCGTGCGCAGCGCGTGCACGAGGTACTGCAAACGCATGGCGCACTGTTTTTCGACGAACTGGCTCAGGAAGCCCACTTGCTGCCCAGCGAACTGGAAACGGCCCTGCAAGCGTTGGTGGGCGCAGGTCTGGTTGGCGCCGACAGCTTCACCGGACTGCGCAGCCTGATCAGCCCCGCGGCGAAACGCGCCTCGCGCAACAACAGGCGCGGCCACCCGCCGATGTCCACCAGCATGGCCCACGCAGGGCGCTGGGCGCTGTTGCGCAGGGGCAGTGCCGCAGTGGACGACAGCCAGCGCCTGGAACACATCGCCCGCAGCCTGTTGCGACGTTACGGGGTGATTTGCTGGCGGCTGCTGGAGCGGGAAAGCGATGTGCTGCCGCCGTGGCGCGACCTGCTGCGCTGCTATCACCGCTTGGAGGCACGTGGTGAGATTCGGGGCGGGCGCTTCATCGCCGGACTGGCCGGGGAACAGTTTGCCCTGCCGGAAGCGGTCGGGTTATTGCGGCAAGTGCGGCGGCGGGCGCTGGACGGCGCACTGGTAGTGGTGAGTGCCAGCGACCCGCTGAACCTGCTCGGGTCACTGCTGCCCGGGGCGAAAGTGCCCGCCGTCAGCGGCAACCGCTTGCTGTACCGCGATGGCATACCGGTGGCGGTGCGGGTGGCCGGGCGGTATCAGTTCCTGAGCGAGGCGCCCGCTGAAGTACAGGCGTCATGGCGGCAGAAGTTGCTGCGCGACACGCGCTGAACCGAGGCGTTCTCTTCGCGGGTGAACCCGCTCTCACAGGGCAGGCTGCGCCTATGAGAATGATTTTCGCTTCCCCGAATTTCATTTTCAGCGCCGTGCAACCGGGCTATGGTCGGGGTTTGCCCCAGGCCCTGAGCCTGACCGCGCCATCGTAAGGACCCCGTATGAGCCTGTCACTTCTCAGTCGCTATGCCGTGTTTGCCGCGTGTGTGCTGTTCACCCTCGCGAGCTTGCCGTTCCTCCACCACGAATGGCTGTGGCCGTTCACTCTGACCACTGCGGTGCTCAGCCTGATCGGCCTGTTCGACCTGCTGCAGCAGCGCCACGCGGTGCGCCGCAACTACCCGATCCTCGGCAACATCCGCTACTTGGTCGAGGGCATCCGCCCAGAGATTCGCCAGTACCTGCTGGAAGCCGACAGCGACGCCCTGCCCTTCTCCCGCGCCCAGCGTTCGCTGGTGTATGCACGGGCCAAGAACGAAGCCTCGGACAAACCCTTCGGTACCCTGATCGACGTCTACGAGTCCGGGTTCGAGTTCATCGGCCACTCCATGCGCCCGGCACCGCTGGCCGACCCGGCAAGCTTTCGCATCATCGTCGGCGGGCCGCAGTGCACCCAGCCCTATTCGGCATCGATCTTCAACATTTCCGCCATGAGCTTCGGCTCGCTCAGCGCCAACGCCATCCGTGCGCTCAACCAGGGCGCCAAGCTGGGTAACTTCCACCATGACACCGGCGAGGGCAGCATCAGCCCCTATCACCGTGAACACGGTGGTGACCTGGTGTGGGAGCTGGGCAGTGGTTACTTCGGCTGCCGCACGGCAGACGGGCGTTTCGACCCCGAGCGCTTCGCCACCCAGGCACGCAGCCCGCAGGTGCGGATGATCGAAATCAAGATGAGCCAGGGCGCCAAACCCGGCCACGGCGGCATCCTGCCCAAGCATAAAGTCACCCAGGAAATTGCCGAAACCCGCGGCATCCTCATGGGTGAGGACTGCATCTCGCCTTCGCGCCACAGCGCCTTCGCCACGCCCATCGAGATGATGCAGTTCATCGCCCAACTGCGCGAACTGTCGGGCGGCAAACCGGTAGGCTTCAAGTTCTGCCTGGGCCACCCGTGGGAATTCATGGGCATCGCCAAGGCCATGCTGGAAACCGGCATCCTGCCCGACTTCATCGTCGTCGACGGCAAGGAAGGCGGCACCGGCGCGGCGCCCGTTGAGTTCACCGACCATATAGGCGTACCGCTGCGCGAAGGCCTGCTGTTCGTGCACAACACCCTGGTCGGCCTGAACCTGCGCGACAAGATCAAGCTTGGCGCCAGCGGTAAGATCGTCAGCGCCTTCGACATCGCCAGCGTGCTGGCCATAGGCGCCGACTGGGCCAACTCGGCACGTGGCTTCATGTTCGCCATCGGCTGCATCCAGTCGCAGAGTTGCCATACCAACAAGTGCCCGACCGGCGTCGCCACCCAGGACCCGTTGCGCCAGCGAGCGCTGGTGGTGCCGGACAAAGCCCAGCGCGTGCTGAACTTCCACCACAACACCCTGCGCGCGCTGGCTGAGATGCTCGCCGCGGCGGGCCTGGAGCACCCCGCGCAGCTGGAGGCCAAGCACTTGGTGCGGCGCGTCTCGGCCACCGAGATCAAGCTGTTCTCGCAGATGCACGTGTTCCTCCAGCCGGGCGAGTTGCTGACTGGCGAGGTGGATGGGCAGTTCTATTCGCGGATGTGGCAGCTGGCCCGGGCGGACAGCTTCGAGCCCAACAGCGAAGTGGCAGCCTGAAACCATTGGGGCCGCTTTTGCGGCCCCAATGGTTTTCAGGTCAGGAGACGGTGCTGGCTACCACGCGCGGGTCCTTCGGCGCCAGGCGGAACGTGTAATACAAGGCAGTCAACAACACCAGGAACGCCGGCCCGATGTACAGCGCCACACGCGTGTCCTCGAAGTACGCCATCAGCCCCACCACCAGCACCAGGAAGGCCAGTGCCAGGTAAGAGCTCAGCGGCCACAGCCACATGCGGTACTTCAAGGCCTTGCGCTCGGAGGTCGAAAGCCCGGCGCGGAACTTGAGCTGCGCCAGCAGGATCATCACCCAGGTCCAGATCGCGCCGAAGGTGGCGATCGACGTCACCCAGACGAATACCTTCTCCGGCACCAGGTAGTTGGCCAGTACGCCCAACAGGAGGGCGCCGATCGACAGCAGCAGCGCGTTGCGCGGCACGCCGCTTTTCGAGGTGCGGGCAAACATGGCAGGCGCCTGGCCATTCTGCGCCAGGCTGTAAAGCATGCGCCCGGTGCTGAAGATGCCGCCGTTGCAGGACGACAATGCCGCCGTGATGACCACGAAGTTGATGATGCCGGCAGCGGTCTTGATGCCCAGGCGCTCGAAGGTCATGACGAAGGGGCTGCCCTGGCTGCCGATTTCATTCCAGGGGTAGATGGACAGGATCACGAACAACGCGCCGACGTAGAACAGCAGGATGCGCCAGAATACCGAGCCGATGGCCTGCGGGATGGTTTTCTGCGGGTTGCGTGCTTCGCCGGCGGTGAGGCCGATCATTTCAACGCCCAAGTAGGCGAACATCACCATCTGCATCGACATCAGCACGCCGGTCACGCCGTTGGGCATGAAGCCGCCGTTGCTCCACAGGTTGGAGATACCGACTGCAACACCGTCGTTGCCGAAGCCGAAGGCGATGACGCCGATGCCGCCCAGGACCATGGCGATGATGGTGACGATCTTGATCAGGGCAAACCAGAACTCGAACTCGCCGAACGCCTTGACCGCGATCAGGTTGACCGCACCCATGCTGCCCAGCGCCGCCAGCGCCCAGATCCAGCGCGGCACATCAGGGAACCAGATGCCCATGTAGATGGCCACGGCGGTGATTTCCGCGACGCAGGTCACCAGCCACAGGAACCAGTAGTTCCAACCGGTCAGAAAGCCCGCCAACGGGCCAAGGTAGTCCTGGGCGTAACGGCTGAACGAACCGGCGACCGGGTTATGCACGGCCATTTCGCCGAGGGCGCGCATGATCACCAGAATCGCCAGCCCACCGATGATGTAGGAAAGCATGATCGCGGGGCCGGCCATTTCAATGGCTTTGGCCGAACCGAGGAAAAGACCGACGCCGATACAGGCGCCCAGCGCCATCAGGCGAATGTGCCGTTCGCCCAGTTCACGCTTGAGCGGGCCGCCTTGTGCGGTCTCGCCATGGGCAGGATGGTTGCCGACTGGCATAGCAATACAACCTCATTTTGTTATTGGATTTGACCTTCGTGCAGCACCGGCCATGTCGATAGGCGTGGCGTTGGCTTGCCAGGCTGGCCTTGTGGGCCGGCCCGTATGCCGGACTAGAGCGCCCGGCAGGGCGAAGGGGCCGAGCAGTATAGGAAGCCCGCAGCAGGGCATTTCACTGTAAATACGTAAAAATTTGGCGAGAAGCCCGGAGCAACTTGCCGCCCTCGGATAAGGCCCAACCACCCTAGCAACATCGCCGTACGAAGAAACCCACACCAAAGGCGCATATCGGACTCTGCATTTCTGCAGTTCCTACAAATTTTTCACCTCCTGCCGTCAACGTCTAAGCTTCAGACAAGCAAGACGAAAAGTACCTGGCCGGATTGAAGACTATGGGCGCACTGTGGCAATCGGAACCAACCAGAACGGAAGCAGCCGAACCCCCTCTGGACCAGACGCCACAGCCGAAGTCCCCCCGTCAGCGTCGGCTCTGGTGGCGGCTGATCCTGCTGATCCTGCTGGTGGCGATCATCGCCGTCGGTTTCGCCGCCTATGACGAATTCCGCACCTCCGACCTGCAGTCGCGGGAATTCAGCAAGCTGGCCACCACCCTCACCTACTCGCTGCAGCCCGGCCCCAGCGATGCCATCGTCTACCCCGGCGAAGGGCCGTTCGACAAACGGCTGGGCTACAGTGCGCTGGGCGAGTTCCTGCCGCGGCTGCTCAAGCGCGACTACCTGATCAGCGAGCAGGTGCAGTTCTCGCCAGCCTTGATGAATTACGTCGACCACGGCCTGTTCGCGCCCTACATCGAAAAAATTCAGGCTGGCCTGTCGATTACCGATTGCCGTGGCGACACGCTGTACCAGTACAACTACCCGCAACACTTGTACCCGGACTTCGCCGCCATACCGCCGGTGATGGTCAACAGCCTGTTGTTCATCGAAAACCGCGACCTGCTCGACACGAAAGACCCGAAAAACAACCCGGCAGTCGATTGGCCGCGCTTCGCCAAGGCCGCCTACAGCCAGATCGCCAAGTACCTGGCCCTGCCCGGCCAGTCGGCCGGCGGCAGTACCCTCGCCACGCAACTGGAAAAGTATCGTCATTCACCGGACGGCCTGACGGTCTCCGGCGCCGAGAAGATTCGCCAGATGATTTCCGCCAGCGTGCGCGCTTATCAGGGCGGCCCTGATACCACCGAGGCCCGCCAGCGCATCGTGCGTGACTACCTCAACAGCGTGCCGCTGTCGGCGGTGCCTGGCCACGGCGAAGTGCATGGCATGGCTGAAGGCCTGCGCGTGTGGTACGGCGCCGATTTTGACCAGGTCAACGAGGCCCTCACCTCGACCGCGACTGACGCCGACAGCATGGCCGCACGCGGCCTGGCCCTGCGCCAGGTGCTGTCGCTGATGATCGCCCAGCGTCGCCCCTCGCATTACCTGTCCAAGGGCCGGGTCGAGTTGGCCGAGCTCACCGATTCACATATCCGCGTGCTCGCCGCCAACCACATCATCGAAGGCCCGTTGGCGGACGCGGCGCTGGCCAGCAAGGCGGTTTACCGTGACTGGGTGGCCCAGCCGACCATCGTGCCGATCATCACCAACAAGGGCATCAGCCTGGCGCGCAACCGCCTGGCGGCCATGCTCAACCGCCCGCTGTACGACCTGGACCGCCTTGATGTCTCGGCCACCAGCACCCTGCAGGCCGACCTGCAATTGCAGGCCAGCCAGTACCTGAAGAACCTTTCCGACCCTGTATTCGCCGCGCAGATGGGCCTGATCGGCGAGCGCCTGCTGACCAGCAAGACCACCGACCAGGTGCGTTACAGCTTCACCCTGTTCGAGCGCACCGCCGATGGGTCACGGGTACGGGTGCAGACCGACAGCACCGACCAGCCCTTCGACATCAACGAAGGCAGCAAGCTGGAACTGGGCTCGACGGCCAAGCTGCGGGTGCTCACCACTTACCTGGAGATCATCGCCGAGCTGCACGACAAGTACGCCGGCAAGCCCGCCGCCGAGCTGAAAAAGGTCGAAGTCGCAGAACTCGACCGCATTACCCAGTGGTCGCTGGAATGGCTGGCGCAGAACAGCAAGAACCAGAGCCTGGACGCCATGCTCGACGCCGCCCTGGAACGCAAGTATTCGGCCAACACCGGCGAGGCCTTCTTCACGGGCGGCGGTATGCACGTGTTCAATAACTTCCGCAAGGAAGACAACAGCCGCAACCCGACCCTGAAGGATGCCCTGCGCGAGTCCATCAACCTGCCGTTCATCCGCCTGATGCGCGACCTGGTGCGCTACGTAACCTACCAGCAGCCGTTCAATCGGGTGCCGCTGCTCAAGGACGACGCCGACCCGCGCCGCCAGGAATACCTCGCGCGCTTTGCTGACAAGGAAGGCACCAACTACCTGATGCGCTTCTGGAAGAAGTACCAGCGCAAGACCTCGCAGCAGCGCCTGGATACCTTCCTGGACAGTATGCGCGTGACCCCGCAGCGCCTGGCGGCGGTGCACCGCTATCTGTTCCCCGAAGCCGGCCAGGAGACCTTCAACGCCTTTGTCCGCGCGCATAGCAAGGAGGACAAGATCGCCTTGGGCAAACTCACCGACGGCCGCCTGGCGGAGATGTACGAGGCCTATGGCCCCGGCAGGTACGACCTGCCTGACCAGGGTTACATCGCCAAGGTCCACCCGCTGGACCTGTGGCTGCTCGGTTACCTGCTGAAGCACCCGAGCGCCTCGCTGACGGAGATGGTCAATGCCAGCCGCTTCGAGCGCCAGGAAGTCTATGGCTGGCTGTTCAAGAGCCGCCACCAGGGCGCCCGTGACAGCCGTATTCGCACCATGGTCGAGATAGAGGCCTTCCTCGATATCCATCAGCGCTGGAAGCGCGTGGGCTACCCATTCGACCACCTGGTCCCGTCGCTGGCCACCGCCATCGGCAGCTCTGGGGACCGCCCGGCAGCGCTTTCCGAACTGGTCGGCATCATCCAGAACGATGGCATTCGCCTGCCGACCCTGCGCATCGACACCCTGCACTTCGCCGCCGATACGCCTTACGAAACCAAGCTGAACAGCGACCCTGACCGTGGCGTGCGAATTCTGCCGGTGGAGGTGGCACGGGCACTCAAGGGGGCCATGTCGCAAGTGGTCGATGCCGGTACGGCGCGGCGTATATCCGGCAGCTTCAAGCTGCATGACGGCACCCCGCTGGTGATGGGCGGCAAGACCGGCACCGGCGACAACCGCATCGAAAGCTTCGGCGCCGGCGGCCGGCTGATCGGCTCACGCTCGCTGAACCGGACCGCGACATTCGTGTTCTTCCTCGGCGACAACCACTTCGGCACCTTGACAGCCTTTGTGCCGGGGCGCTCGGCGGAGGCGTTCACATTCACTTCGGCGCTGCCGGTGCAAGTGCTCAAGGGCATGGCGCCGATCCTTATGCCGTACCTGGAGCCAGGCAACCCCAACGCGTGCAAACCACCCCAAGTGGCGATGCATTCAACCAACCCATCAAACATTTAGATGATAATCATCTGCATTTGAAGGCTTGTGTTTAGATATATCTTGAGTAATATCTTGCGATATATCGGAACACATGGAGCCTCACTTTCATGCGCGAACATTCCGCCCATGACCCGTTCGAACGCCGCCCTGGCCGCGGTGAACGCGGCCCACGGGTATTCGCCCCCGGCGATCTCAAATTACTGATGCTGTCGCTGCTGGCCGAGCAACCTGGCCACGGCTACGACCTGATCCGCCAGATCGAAAACCTGTTCGACGGCAGCTACACGCCCAGCCCCGGGGTCATCTACCCCACCCTCAATTTTCTTGAAGAAGCCGAGCTGATCAGCGGCCAGGTGCAAGGCAGCAAGCGCCTCTACGCCATTACCGCCGCCGGCCGCACGGCCCTTGCCGAGCAGGCCGTCGCCCTTGATGGCGTGCGCATGCGCATCGAAGTGAGCAAGCGCGCCCTGCGCGGCCACGACCGCCCGCCCGAGATCCATGAAGCGGTCGGCAACCTGCGCCATGCCCTGCACATGCACAGTGGCCGCTGGACCCCGGACGAAATCGAACGGGTCCGCACCCTGCTCAACGACACCGCCAAGGCCATCGCCTCCGGCCCGGCCGACCCTGTCATGGAGAACGCCCATGAGTGACACCATTCACCGCGTCAACCACGAAATCCGCCAGCGCCGCCTGCAGGTGCTGCGGGTCACCGACCTCACCCCGCGCATGCGCCGCATCACCCTCGGCGGCCCGGAGCTGCAGGGCTTCATCAGCCTGGGCAGCGACGACCACATCAAGCTGCTGTTCGCCGAAACCGCCGAGCAACAGCAGGCCATCGACGCCCGCAACCTGGGCCGCGACGGTGGTGCCCGGCCGACCATGCGCGAGTACACGCCGCGGCGTGTCGACCTGGTCGCCAACGAACTGGACATCGACTTCGTGCTGCACGGCGACGGCCCCGCGTCGACCTGGGCGGCGCAGGCTGCCCCCGGGCAAACGCTGAACATCGCCGGGCCACGGGCTTCGATGGTGGTACCGGATATCTTCGACAGCTACCTGCTGATTGGCGACGAGACAGCCATTCCGGCGATTGGGCGGCGCCTTGAAGAACTGCCGGCAGGCCGACAGGTGCTGGCGGTAATTCAGGTCGAAGATGAGCAGGAACGTCAGCCGTTGCCGAGCGCGGCTGAGGTGCAAATCATCTGGATCACGCGAAATGAGGATCTGCTGGCGTTGCTGCAAGGGCTGAGCCTGCCTGAAGGCAAGCTGTACAGCTGGGTGGCATTGGAGAAGTCGCTGACCCGGCAAGCCAAGGCGTTGCTGCTGGAACGGGGCGCTTCGGAAGCTGCGCTCAAGGCTGCGGCCTATTGGCGAGCTGATGGGACGGCGGACGACGAGTAACTGACTAGGTCTTCACGGGCCCTTTAGCGGGACAAGCCCGCTAAAGGGCCCGCGCGGGCTAAGCACGCTGCCGCGCCCGCCAGCGATCCAGCCCCAGCAACACCAGCGCAATCCCCCAGAACCCCACCAGCACGCCCAGCGCATTGAGCATCACCTGCCCATACCCCAGGCTCGCCACATCGATGAACGGGTAGGCATACACCCCGATCTCGCTCCCCCGCCACAAGGCATAAGCGAAATACACCGCCGGATAAATCGCCCACAGCGCCAGATGCCAAAGCCGCAAATGCCCCTTGGGCACTTCGAACCACCAGTACAGAACGTACAGCGCTGGCATCACATCGTGCAGCAACTCATCCGCCAGCCACTGCCAGCCCTCCGGCTGCCACAGGTGGCGCAACAGCACGCTGTAGGCCAGCGCCACCAGCACGATGCTGGCGGCCACTGCGCCACTCACCGACGGCGACAGGAAGAAACGCTTTGCGCCAGACTCACGCCCGAACGCCGCATAGCTCAGCACCGTCGCCACCAGCGTGTTGGTCAGCACTGTGAAGTAACCGAACACATTGACCAACCCGCCGATCAGGCTGGCCTGCTCCTGCCAGCGCCCCAGCAGCACCAGGTACACCTGCACCGTCAGGCCCAGCCAGCCGAGCACGGCGGCCAAGGCCAGCCACGGATGGCGCGGCATCTCAGGCGTTGCGCTGCAGCTTTACGTACAGCTGCTCGACCTTCTCTCGCGCCCAGGGCGTCTTGCGCAGGAAGGTCAGGCTCGACTTGATGGTCGGGTTGCTCTTGAAGCAACGCACATCAACGCGCTCGGCCAGGCCCTGCCATTGGTAGTGCGCCACCAGCTCGGTGAGGATCTGTTCGAGGGTCTTGCCGTGCAGCGCGTTGTGTTGGGCCGTGCTCATGCCAGTGCTCCAGCGTTGGAAAGATGCGCACCTTACACGAGTGTAGTGACGAAGGGGACGCACCACCGCCTTTACAAAAACTGCTGGCAAACGGCCAAACCTCTGTGCTGAAATAGTGATGTTATATTGTAACAATACAAAAGCCTCTGCCAAGGACCGTCACTTTCCCATGTTGTGCTCTCCCCTACGCCTCTCACCCCTCGCCGTCGCCCTCTGGCTCGCCTCGTCACCCAGCCAGGCCGTGGAACTCGAACCCCAGGTCATCACCGCCAACCCGCTGGGCAATCGCCAGCTGGCCGCCCCGAGCACCGTGCTCGAAGGTGATGACCTGCTGCAGCAACAGCACGGCAGCCTCGGCGAAACCCTCAACAAGCAGCCGGGTGTCGCTTCCACCTGGTTTGGCCCCGGTGCCAGCCGCCCGGTGATCCGTGGCCTGGACGGCGACCGCATCCGCATTCTGCGTAACGGCGTCGGCGCCCTCGATGCCTCGGCGCTGTCCTACGACCACGCCGTACCGCTGGACCCGGTCACCGTCGAACGCGTCGAAATCGTCCGTGGCCCGGCCGCCCTGCTGTACGGTGGCAACGCCATCGGTGGCGTGGTCAACACCTTCGACAACCGCATCCCCGACGCGCCGATCGAAGGCATCCACGGGGCCGGCGAGCTGCGTTACGGCGGCGCCGACACCACGCGCAGCAGCGCTGGCAAACTGGAAGCTGGCGACGGCACCTTTGCCCTGCACCTGGATGCCAACAGCCGGCAGTTCAACGACCTGCGCATCCCCGGCTACGCCCGCAGCGCGAAAGTCCGCGATGCCGACGAGCCCGGCAGCAAGCACCGCCTTGAGAACAGCGACGGGCGCCAGGACGGCGGCGCAATCGGTGGTTCCTACCACTGGGACCATGGCTATGCGGGCCTGTCCTACAGCCGTTACGACAGCAACTACGGCTCGGTGGCCGAATCCGGCGTGCGCCTGGACATGCAGCAGGATCACTACGCCTTCGCCTCCGAATTGCGTGACCTTGATGGCCCATTCAGCTCGGTCAAGGTCGACGCCGGCTACACCGACTACGAACACAGCGAGATCGAAGAAGGCGAGGTGCACACCACGTTCAAGAACAAGGGCTACGAGGCACGTATCGAGGCCCGTCACCAACCGATCGGGCCGCTGGAAGGCGTGATCGGTGCACAGGTCAGCCGCAACGAGTTCTCGGCGCTGGGTGAAGAAGCGTTCGTGCCGCACACCGATACCGACAGCCTGGCGTTGTTCATGCTTGAGCAGTGGCAGGCCACCGAGCGCCTCAACCTGAGCCTTGGCGCGCGCCTGGAACACACCCGCGTTGACCCGGACGCGAAGGGCAACGAGAACTTCGTCGCCGCAGACAGCGCTAGCAGCTTCAACGCCTTCAGCCTGTCATCGGGGGCCGTCTACCAGCTCGACCCGGTCTGGGCGCTGGCCGCCAACCTCGGCTACACCGAGCGTGCGCCAACCTTCTACGAGCTGTACGCCAACGGTGCGCACGTGGCCACCGGCGCCTACGAAGTCGGTGATGCCAGCCTGAACAAGGAAAAGGCCCTTTCCGCCGACCTGGCCCTGCGCTTCGACAACGGTACCCACAAGGGCAGTGTCGGGGTGTTCTACAGCCACTTTCGCAACTACATCGGCCTGATCGGCACGGGTAACCTGCGCGAAGGGCATGACCACGACCATGGTGACGAGGATCATGACCACGATCACGACGATGCTGGGTTCCCGGAGTACCAGTACCAGGGCGTGCGGGCACGCTTCTACGGTATCGAGGCACAGGACCGCTGGCAGTTGGCCGAGAACCGCTACGGCAGCTTCGCGCTGGAGCTGTCCGGCGACTACACCCGCGCCAAGAACCTCGACAGTGGCGAGCCGTTGCCGCGCATTGCGCCACTGCGGCTGAACAGCGGCCTGGTCTGGGAACTGGACCGCTGGCAGGCACGGGTGGATGTGCAGCATGCAACGTCGCAGCACCGCAAGCCGGCCAACGAAACCAGCACCGATGGCTATACCACCCTGGGGGCGAGCGTCGGTTATCGTTTCGATATCGGCCAGAGCCAGTGGCTGGCGTTCGTGCGCGGGGAAAACCTGACGGATCAGACGGTACGGTATGCCAGCTCGATCCTGCGGGACATCGCGCCAGCGCCGGGGCGTAGTGTGGAGGTAGGCCTGCGTACGACCTTCTGATCGTGCGCGGCCCCTGTGGGAGCCGGTTGACCCGCGAATACGATGGTGAATCCACTGCTGTATTCGCGGGCAAACCCACCCCGCAGGTCTTTCACGGGCATGCAAAAGCCGCACTGTTACTTGATCAGCAACAATCAACTGCGACAATTTGTCTTTTTTTCTCGTTATTTCCCCTATATCCTCCCGCCGCACGCTGAATCGCTTCACTCATCTTTCCCTGTCGCCATTTCCATCGAAGCGCCCGCTCATCGGTGCGCTTGCCGTTTTTTCTACAATCAAAAGATAGCGCTATCTCATGCCTAACACCCGCTACACCTGCCCCGTTCTGATTGCCCTCGCCGCCGGCTTGTCGCCCAGCGTCAGCGCCAGCGAAATGTTCGCCGGCGACTCCCCGTGGATGCTTGGCGACTGGGGTGGCACCCGCAGCGAGCTGCTGGATAAAGGCTACGACTTCACCCTCGGCTACACCGGCGAGATGGGCAGCAACCTGCACGGCGGCTACGACCACGACCGCACCGCGCGCTACAGCGACCAATTCACGTTCGGTAGCCACCTGGACCTCGAGAAGATTCTCGGCTGGCAGGACACCGAGCTGCAGCTGACCATCACCGAGCGCCACGGCGACAACATCAGCAACGACCGCATCAACGACCCGCGTGTGGGCGGCTTCACCTCAGCCCAGGAAGTCTGGGGCCGTGGCGAAACCTGGCGGTTGACCCAGATGTGGATCAAGCAGAAGTACTTCGACGGTGCCCTGGACGTGAAGTTCGGCCGTTTCGGTGAGGGCGAGGACTTCAACAGCTTCCCCTGCGACTTCCAGAACCTGGCCTTCTGCGGCTCGCAGGTGGGCAACTGGGTGGGTGGCATCTGGTACAACTGGCCGGTCAGCCAGTGGGCCCTGCGCGTGCGCTACAACCTGAACGATGCGCTCTACGCCCAGGTCGGCGTGTTCGAGCAAAACCCCTCCAACCTCGAATCCGGCAACGGTTTCAAGCTCAGCGGCAGCGGCACCCAAGGCGCCGTGATGCCCGTCGAGCTGGTCTGGAGCCCCCGCCTGAATGGCCTGAAAGGGGAATATCGCGCCGGGTACTACTACAGTAATGCCAAGGCACAGGATGTTCTAAAGGACAGCGACGGCCAGCCGGCTGCCATCAGTGGCGCCGCCTACCGCAGCAGTTCGAGCAAGCACGGCCTGTGGATCGGTGCCCAGCAGCAAGTCACTTCGCTGGCCTCCGACCAGTCGCGCGGCCTGAGCCTGTTCGCCAACGCCACGGTGCACGACAAGAAGACCAATGCCATCGACAACTATGTGCAGGCAGGACTGGTATACAAGGGCCCCTTCGACGCCCGCGCCAAGGACGACATCGGTTTCGCCCTCGCCCGCGTGCACGTCAACCCCGCCTACCGCAAGAACGCCCGCCTGGCCAACCAGGCTGCGGGCCTCGACAACTATGACAACCCAGGTTTCCTGCCGGTGCAGGACACCGAATACAGCGCCGAGCTGTATTACGGCATTCACCTGGCCGACTGGCTCACGGTGCGCCCCAACCTGCAATACATCCGCCATCCGGGCGGGGTGTCGCAGGTCGACGACGCCCTGGTCGGCGGCCTGAAGATCCAGAGCACTTTCTGACAACCATTCACCTAACGGAGAACATACGATGAGCACTGACGGTGCCAAGAATGGAAGCCGCTGGCTACCGCGCCTGATGGGCGTATTGCTGTTGCTGATGGGCCTGGCCCTGCTGGCGGGCGGCATCAAGCTGAGCCAGCTGGGCGGGTCGCTGTACTATCTGATCGCCGGTATCGGCTTCGCCCTGTCGGGCATCCTGCTGCTGGCCCAGCGCCGCCTGGCCCTGGGCCTGTACGGCCTGGTGCTGCTGGGCAGCACGGCATGGGCGCTGCTGGAAGTGGGCCTGGACTGGTGGCAACTGGTGCCGCGCCTGGCCATCTGGTTCGCCATCGGCGTGGTCCTGCTGCTGCCCTGGGCGCGTCGCCCGCTGACCGGCCCGGCCAACAAGGCCAACGTCGCCGTGCTCAGCGTCGCGGTGCTGGCCTCCGGTGCCTGCGCACTGGGCAGCCAGTTCACCCACCCGGGTGAAGTGTTCGGCGAACTGGGCCGCGATAACAGCGAAATGGGCAGCGCCGCACCGGCCATGCCCGATGGCGACTGGCAGGCCTATGGCCGCACCGAGCACGGTGACCGCTATTCGCCGCTGCGCCAGATCACCGCGCAGAATGCCTACCGCCTGGAAGAAGCCTGGCGCATTCGCACCGGCGACCTGCCCACCGACAACGACCCGGTCGAACTGACCAATGAAAACACCCCGCTGAAGGCCAACGGCATGCTCTACGCCTGCACCGCCCACAGCAAGGTGCTGGCCCTGGACCCGGACACCGGTGCCGAAATCTGGCGCTACGATCCGCAGATCAAGACCCCGGTGGGTACCTTCAAGGGCTTTGCCCACATGACCTGCCGCGGCGTCTCGTACTATGACGAGAACAGCTACGTCAGCCGCGACGGCAGCCCCGCGCCAAAAGTTTCGGACGCTGGCCAGGCCGTCGCCCAGGCCTGCCCGCGCCGCCTCTACCTGCCGACCGCCGATGCCCGCCTGATCGCCATCAACGCCGACAACGGCAAGGTCTGCGAAGGGTTCGCCAACCAGGGCGCGATCGACCTGACCACCGGTATCGGCCCGTTCACCGCTGGCGGTTATTACTCCACCTCGCCGGTGGCGGTCACCCGCAGCCTGGTGATCATCGGTGGCCATGTCACCGACAACGAGTCGACCAACGAGCCGTCCGGCGTGATTCGCGCCTATGACGTGCACGACGGCCGCCTGGTCTGGAACTGGGACAGCAACAACCCGGACGACACCAAGCCACTGGCCCCGGGCAAGACCTACAGCCGCAACTCGGCCAACATGTGGTCGCTGGCCAGCGTCGATGAAGACCTGGGCATGGTCTACCTGCCGCTGGGCAACCAGACCCCCGACCAGTACGGCGCCAACCGTACCCCGGGCGCCGAGAAGTACAGCGCTGGTGTAGTCGCCCTGGACCTTGCCACCGGCAAGGCGCGCTGGAACTACCAGTTCACCCACCACGACCTGTGGGACATGGACGTGGGCAGCCAGCCGACCCTGGTTCACCTGAAGACCAAGGACGACGTAAAACCCGCGATCATCGTACCGACCAAGCAGGGCAGCCTGTACGTGCTCGACCGCCGCGACGGCACGCCGATCGTGCCGATCCGCGAGATCCCTGTGCCGCAAGGCGCAGTCGAAGGCGACCACACCGCACCGACCCAGGCCCGCTCCGACCTCAACCTGCTCGGCCCGGACCTGACCGAACAGGCCATGTGGGGCGCCACGCCGTTCGACCAGATGCTGTGCCGTATCCAGTTCCGCGAACTGCGCTACGAAGGCCAGTACACCCCGCCCTCCGAGCAAGGCTCGCTGGTCTACCCGGGCAACGTTGGCGTGTTCAACTGGGGCGGCGTCTCGGTCGACCCGGTGCGCCAGCTGCTGTTCACCTCGCCCAACTACATGGCCTTCGTGTCGAAGATGGTGCCGCGCGAACAAGTCGCCGCCGGCAGCAAGCGCGAAAGCGAGACCAGCGGCGTGCAGCCGAACACCGGCGCGCCTTACGCGGTGATCATGCACCCGTTCATGTCGCCGCTGGGCGTACCGTGCCAGGCCCCGGCCTGGGGCTACGTGGCAGCCATCGACCTGTTCACCAACAAGGTGGTGTGGAAGCGCAAGAACCGCACCACGCGTGACAGCACGCCGGTGCCGATCGGCATGCCGGTGGGCGTGCCGAGCATGGGCGGCTCGATCGTGACCGCCGGTGGCGTCGGCTTCCTCAGCGGCACCCTCGACCAGTACCTGCGCGCCTATGACGTGAACAACGGCAAGGAACTGTGGAAGGCCCGCCTGCCCGCAGGTGGCCAGGCCACGCCGATGACCTACACCGGCAAGGACGGCAAGCAGTACGTGCTGATCGTCGCCGGTGGCCACGGCTCGCTGGGCACCAAAATGGGCGATTACATCATCGCTTACAAACTCGCTGAGTAACCTTCAACTGCGGCGGTGACCTTACCGCCGCATTCGCCGGCAAGCCGGCTCCCACAGGTACGGCGCTGTACTCAAGCGCTGCGCCGTACTTGTGGGAGCCGGCTTGCCGGCGATGAGGCCAGTGCAGGCAAGCGAAGATGAAACCCTCCCCTCCTCCCTTCGTCTACCATTGAAACCCATTCCCCCGCGCCCCATCTAAGCACCATAGCCATTCACGCAGGTGCCCCATGAGCGACCAGCAGGATTTCCCGGAACAACCCGACGAACACGGCGAAGTCGAACACCTCGATGCCCAGGCCGAAGCCAGCCATGGCCACGCCCTCGCCCTGCCCGGCCAACAGTTGCCGGACAAGGTCTATGTGATTCCGATCCACAACCGCCCATTCTTCCCGGCGCAGGTACTGCCGGTCATCGTCAACGAAGAACCCTGGGCCGAAACCCTCGACCTGGTGGCCAAGACCCCGGATCAGTGCCTGGCGCTGTTCTTCATGGACACCCCGCCCGAAGACCACCGCCACTTCGACACCTCGGCCTTACCGGAGTACGGCACCCTGGTCAAGGTGCACCACGCCAGCCGCGAAAACGGCAAGCTGCAGTTCGTCGCCCAGGGCCTGACGCGGGTGCGCATCCGCACCTGGCTCAAGCACCATCGCCCGCCGTACCTGGTCGAAGTCGAGTATCCACGCCAGCTGACCGAGCCGACCGACGAGGTCAAGGCCTACGGCATGGCCCTGATCAACGCGATCAAGGAGCTGCTGCCGCTCAACCCGCTGTATAGCGAAGAGCTGAAGAACTACCTCAACCGTTTCAGCCCCAACGACCCGTCACCGCTTACCGACTTTGCCGCAGCGCTCACCTCGGCCACCGGCAACCAGTTGCAGGAAGTGCTCGACTGCGTGCCCATGCTCAAACGCATGGAAAAAGTCCTGCCGATGCTGCGCAAAGAGGTCGAGGTCGCGCGCCTGCAGAACGAGATCTCCGCCGAGGTCAACAAACAGATTGGCGAACACCAGCGCGAGTTCTTTCTCAAGGAGCAGCTCAAGGTCATCCAGCAGGAGCTGGGCCTGACCAAGGACGACCGCAGCGCCGACCTCGAACAGTTCGAGCAGCGCCTGCAAGGCAAGACCCTGCCCGAGCAGGCCAAGAAACGCATCGATGAAGAAATGGCCAAGCTGGCCATCCTCGAAACTGGCTCGCCCGAATACGCCGTCACCCGCAACTACCTGGAATGGGCCAGCGCCCTGCCCTGGGGCGTGTATGGCAAGGACAAGCTCGACCTGAAACATGCGCGCAAGGTGCTCGACCAACACCACGCTGGCTTGGATGACATCAAGGAGCGCATCCTCGAATTCCTTGCCGTAGGTGCCTGGAAGGGCGAGATCAGTGGCTCCATCGTGCTGCTGGTGGGCCCGCCCGGCGTGGGCAAGACCAGCATCGGCAAGTCCATTGCCGAATCCCTCGGCCGGCCGTTCTACCGTTTCAGCGTCGGCGGCATGCGCGACGAAGCGGAAATCAAGGGCCACCGCCGCACCTACATCGGTGCCCAGCCGGGCAAGCTGGTACAGGCGCTGAAGGACGTCGAGGTGATGAACCCGGTGATCATGCTCGACGAGATCGACAAGATGGGCCAGAGCTACCAGGGCGATCCAGCCTCTGCACTGCTGGAAACCCTCGACCCCGAGCAGAACGTCGACTTCCTCGACCATTACCTGGACCTGCGCCTGGACCTGTCCAAGGTGCTGTTCGTGTGTACCGCCAACACCCTGGATTCGATCCCCGGCCCGTTGCTCGACCGCATGGAAGTGATACGCCTGTCCGGCTACATCACCGAGGAAAAGCTGGCCATCGCCAAACGCCACCTGTGGCCCAAACAACTGGAAAAGGCCGGTGTGTCCAAAAACACCCTGAGCATCAGCGACAGTGCCCTGCGCCTGGTGATCGAGGGTTACGCCCGCGAAGCTGGCGTGCGACAGCTGGAAAAACAGCTGGGCAAGCTGGTGCGCAAAGCGGTGGTCAAGCTGCTGGAAAACCCGGATGCCAAGCTCAAGATCGGCACCAAGGACCTGGAAGCGGCGCTCGGCATGCCGGTGTTCCGCAGTGAACAGGTGCTGGCTGGCAAAGGTGTGATCACAGGCTTGGCCTGGACCAGCATGGGCGGAGCGACACTGCCGATCGAGGCAACCCGCATTCACACCCTCACCCGCGGCTTCAAGCTCACCGGCAAGCTGGGGGATGTAATGAAGGAATCCGCCGAAATCGCCTACAGCTACGTCAGTTCGAACCTCAAACAGTTTGGCGGGGACCCGAGCTTCTTCAACGAGGCATTCATCCACCTGCATGTGCCCGAAGGCGCCACCCCCAAGGATGGGCCGAGCGCCGGCATCACCATGGCCAGCGCGCTGCTTTCGCTGGCCCGTGACCAGGCGCCGAAAAAAGGCGTGGCCATGACCGGCGAGCTGACCCTCACTGGCCAGGTGCTGCCGATTGGCGGGGTGCGCGAGAAGGTAATTGCGGCGCGTCGGCAGAAGATCTTCGAGTTGATTCTGCCGGAACCGAACCGCGGGGACTTCGAAGAGTTGCCGGAGTACCTGCGTGAAGGGTTGACCGTGCACTTTGCCAGGCGCTTTGCCGACGTGGCCAAAGTGCTGTTCTAACCTGCACCGGCCCCTTCGCGGCACACGCCCGCGAAAGGGCCGGCACGGGCAACACAAAACCTCATCTGCTTCGGTTATCCTCAGGCCATCGCCAGCCTTCGGAGCCACCATGACTGCCCCTCGTCTGCTCGTTCCCCTTAGCCTCGCCCTGCTCACCGCCTGTGCCCAGCAACCCAGGCAAACCGTCGAACTGGACGCCGAAAGCGAATGCCCGAAGCGTTTGCAGGTCGGCCAGCCACTCACCCTGACGCTGCCCAGCAACCCCACCACCGGCTACCGCTGGCTGGTGCAGAACCCCGCGTCCAACGTCCTGCGCAGCCTCGGGCCCGAGGTGTACAGCGGCTCGGAGGAAGCCGGTATCGTCGGCAGTGCGGGCATCTCCACCTGGCGCTTCGAGGCGCGAGCCGTCGGCGAAGGCCACCTGGTGCTGGTCTATCAGCAGCCCTGGGCCCCAGAAGTTCGCCCCGTGCAGACCTTCGATTGCGCCGTGCGGGTCGACTGATCGCACAGCGCTGGTCAGCCAACCATGCATCCTTGCCGCGGTTTGGCTAGAATGCCGGCCCTGCCTCTTGTCAGCCGCCTGGATTCACCGTGAGCAAACAACCCGACCGCCTTTTCGCCCAGCCTCTGGAGCAAGTCCCCGACTTCGTGTTCAACGAAGACGTGGTGCGCGTGTTCCCGGACATGATCAAGCGCTCGGTGCCCGGTTACCCGACCATCGTCGAGAACCTCGGCGTGCTGGCGGCGCGTTTTGCCCAGCCGAACACCGCGCTGTACGACCTCGGTGCGTCCTTGGGCGCAGTCACCCAGTCGTTGCGCCGCCATGTGCGCAGTGATGGCTGCCGGGTCATTGCCGTGGACAACTCCGCAGCGATGGTCGAGCGCTGCCGACAGTACCTCACCGCCCAGGACTCGATGTTCCAGGAACTGCTGCCGGTGCAGGTGCTGGAGGCCGACATTCTTGCCCTGCCCTTCGAGCCGGCCTCGGTGGTGGCGATGAACTTCACCCTGCAATTCATCGCCCCCGAGCAACGCCTGGCGTTGCTCGGCCGTATCCGCCAGGCCCTGCTGCCGGGCGGTGCGCTGATCCTCTCGGAAAAACTGCGTTTCGCCGATGACGAGGAGCAGACCCTGCTCAACGAACTGCACCTGGACTTCAAACGGGCCAATGGCTACAGCGAACTGGAAATTGCCCAGAAGCGCAGCGCCATCGAGCACGTGATGAAGCCCGACACCCTGCAAGCCCACACCGAGCGCCTACGCGCCGCGGGTTTCAGCAAGGTGGTGCCGTGGTTCCAATGCCTTAACTTCGCCTCGCTGATAGCCCTGCCATGATCGATCTGTCCCCCCTCGTCCGCCGCCTGGCGGGCACGCCACTGGCTAGCTGGTCGCAAGGCCTGCAAGCACAACTTGAAACCAAGCTGGAAAAAGGCCACGGCGACCTCGATCGCTGGCGGGGGGCACTGGATGCGCTGCCTGACGTTTTGCCCAGCGAAATCGACCTGGTCGACGGCCTGCGCCTGGACTGTGAGTGCGACGACGCCACCCGCGGGCAAATGCGCGAGGCCTTGATGGGCTTGTCGCCGTGGCGCAAGGGGCCGTTCGACCTGTTTGGTGTGCACGTGGACACCGAATGGCGCTCGGACTGGAAATGGTCGCGGGTCGCCCCGCACCTGGACCTCAAGGGCAAGCGTGTGCTCGATGTCGGTTGTGGCAACGGCTACTACCAGTGGCGCATGCTCGGTGCAGGCGCCGACATGGTCATCGGCGTCGACCCCAACTGGCTGTTCTTCTGCCAGTTCCAGGCCGTGCAGCAGTACCTGCCCGACCTGCCCGCCTGGCACCTGCCGTTTGCGCTGGAAGAACTGCCGGCCAACCTAGAAGGGTTCGACACGGTGTTTTCCATGGGTGTGTTCTACCACCGCCGTTCGCCCATCGAGCACCTGCTGGCGCTCAAGGACTGCCTGGTCAAAGGTGGCGAGTTGGTACTGGAAACGCTGGTGATCGAGGGCGACGAGCAGCAGGTGCTGGTGCCCGAAGACCGTTACGCGCAAATGCGCAACGTCTGGTACCTGCCCTCGGTACCTGCGCTGGAGCGCTGGTTGCGCCGCGCGGGCTTCAGCGATGTGCGTTGCGTGGATGTCAGCGTGACCAGCGTCGAGGAGCAGCGCAGCACCGAATGGATGCGCTACCAGTCGTTGGGGGATTTCCTCGACCCGAACGACCACAGCAAGACCATCGAAGGCCTCCCGGCCCCGCGCCGTGCCACACTGGTGGCGCGCAAATAAAAAAGGCGCCCGTCCGGGCGCCTGAATACACCTGCGGCGAGGAGCAGACGCGGCGCAGGTGGTGAAGCCCTTAGTCCTTGGCCACCTCGCGGGCCTTATCCTGTGCCTTTCGCTCGCGCTCGGCGATCGCCTGCTGCTTGTCCCCGTACAAGCGTTGCTGGTCCTGGCGGAATGCTTCCCAGAACTGCCGGGAACGTTCGGCGCCACCTTCGGCGTAGGCGCTGGCGCTGCCCAGGGCGAGGATTGCCAGCAGCAGGTATTGGCTCAGGTTCATCGTGCTTGCCTCTTGATAACCGATCAGATGGGGTCATCCTAACGAGGCGTAGCTAACGCCAAGGTGAGTCGGGCATTACAGTCTTGCAATGTAGTTTTGCATCGCCCGCGAAGAGGCCGGCCGGAACAACCAGATAACACCAGGATTACAAATCCGTTATCTGCGCCGCTCACGCTTTCTCATGCCGTAACATCCTGCCGCTTGACCCTGATCCTGCTACAGGGTCGAGAATCGCTCCCCTTTCACCACCCCGAGCCCACCATGCGCCTATTGATCATCGAGGATGAACTGCGTACCGCCGACTACCTGCAGCAAGGCCTGCGAGAGAACGGCTACGTGGTCGACTGCGCCCACACTGGCACCGATGGCCTGCACCTGGCACGCCAGCAGCCCTACGACCTGGTCATCCTCGACGTCAACCTGCCCGAGCTCGACGGCTGGACCGTGCTGCAACGGCTACGCGCCGAGTCGGCCACGCGGATCATGATGCTCACCGCCCACGGCCGCCTGGCCGACCGGGTCAAGGGCCTGGACCTGGGCGCTGACGACTACCTGCTCAAGCCTTTCGAGTTTCCCGAGCTGCTGGCGCGCATCCGCAGCCTGCTGCGCCGTAACGATCAGCAACTGCAGCCCAGCACCCTGCGGGTCGCGGACCTGGAACTGGACCCCGGCCGCCACCGCGCCTACCGGGCCGGGCAACGCATCGACCTGACGGCCAAGGAATTCGCCCTGCTGCACCTGTTGATGCGCCAGAGCGGTGAGGTGCTGTCGCGCACCCAGATCATCTCGCTGGTGTGGGACATGAACTTCGATTGCGACACCAACGTGGTGGAAGTGTCGATCCGCCGCCTGCGAGCGAAGATCGACGATCCGTTCGAGGACAAGCTGATCCACACCCTGCGCGGCGTCGGCTACGTGCTGGAAGCGCGCGCGTGAAACAGGCTAGCCTGTCCCTACGCCTTGGCCTGAGCGTGACGCTGATGGGCGCCGCGCTGGTGCTGCTGCTGGCCTGTCTGGCGGTGTTCGCGCTCGACCATGAGCTGGACAGCCGTGCGCGCAAGGACCTGGCGCGCAAGATGCTGCAGGTGGAACACAACCTGCGGGTCGACCTGCGCAGCGAAGACCTCGGCACCCGTGCCCATCCGCTGCTCGACTTGGTGATGGGCCACGACAACCTGAGCCTCACCGTGCTGGCACTCGATGGCCGCCACCCGCACCTGCTAAGCCTTGGCCCACCGCTGGAATCACAGGTGGGCGAATTGCACACCGAAGCGCGCCTGAACTTCCACGAATGGCGCGACAGCGCTGGCAAACAGATCCTCACTGCTACGCGCCTGATGCGCCTGCGCGACGAAACCCCAGTGCGGGTGATGATGTCGCTGGACCGTGCCGACGACAGTGCGCTGCTGCAGGCCTACCTGAATTCGACCTTGCTCGCCTTGCCGCTGTTGCTGCTGCTGATTGGCGCAGCGGCGTGGCGCCTGATGCAGCGCGGCCTGAAGCCACTGCGCCATTTCCGCCGCGTCGCCGGGCAAGTCTCGGCACAGCACCTGCAGCACCGCCTGCCCGACACCGGGCTGCCATTGGAACTGGCCGAGCTGGCTTGCAGCATCAACGTGATGCTCGACCGCCTGGACCAAGGCGTTCGCCAGCTGTCGCAGTTCTCCGACGACCTCGCCCATGAACTGCGTACGCCCTTGAGTAACTTGATGGGCAAGGCCCAGGTGACGCTGGCACGCGAACGGGACAGCGAAAACTACCGGGAGGTACTGGAAGACAGCATCGAGGAACTGACCCGGCTCAACCGCATCATCAACGACATGCTGTTCCTCGCCCAGGTCAGCCAGCCGCAGGCGCAGGTGGTGCTCAAGCCGCTGATGCTGGCGAATGAGGCCGAACACGTGCTGGAGCTGTTTGCCTTCAACGCCGAGCACAAAGGGTTGACGCTTCGGCTACACGGCTGGGGCACGGCGCAAGCGGACAGGCTGATGTTCCAGCGGGCGCTGTCGAACCTGCTGAGCAATGCGATTCGACACAGCCCGGGTGATCGTGAGGTAAGCCTGGGCATCGAGCGCCATGGCAATGAAGTCTGGCTATGGGTCGCAAACCAAGGGCCGGGTATTGCTGATGAACATCTGCCACAACTGTTCGAACGGTTTTACCGGGCGGGGTCGGGGCGCTCACGGCTGGAGGGCGGGACGGGGCTGGGGTTGGCGATCGTCAAATCGATCATGCAGCTGCATGGCGGGCGGGTCGAGGTAAGCAGCAGCCTTACAGGGCCTACCCGGTTTTCGCTGGTATTTCTGGCTGAATAAAATGCTGTCTGTACCGGCCTCTTCGCGCACAAGCCCGCGAAAGGGCCGGTACTGGCGCTTTGAAATTAGCGCGAAGCTGCCACGATCAGCGCCTTCATTTCCGCCACCGCTGCCTTGAAACCGACGAACAGTGCATGCGCCACCAGTGCGTGGCCAATGTTCAGCTCATTGATGCCCTTGATCGCCGCCACCGCCTCGACGTTGTGGTAATGAAGGCCATGGCCGGCATTGACGATCAGCCCCTGGCCAACGCCAAAGGCGACGCCGTCGACAATGCGCTTGAGTTCTTCAGCCACTTCAGTGGGGGTTTCGGCGTCGGCATAGCGGCCGGTGTGCAGCTCGATGGCCGGCGCACCGACACGGCGCGAGGCTTCGATCTGCCGCTCGTCAGCGTCGATGAACAGTGACACTTCGGCCCCCGTACGCGCCAGGCGCTCGACCGCAGCTTTAATCCGAGCTTCCTGGCCAGCGACGTCCAGGCCGCCTTCGGTGGTCAGCTCCTGACGGGTCTCGGGCACCAGGCAGATATGCGCCGGGCGGATTTTCTCAGCGAACAGCATCATCTCTTCGGTGACGCCCATTTCGAAGTTCATGCGCGTCTGCAGCACATCCTTGAGCACCCTTACATCGCGTTCCTGGATGTGCCGGCGGTCTTCGCGCAGGTGCACGGTGATGCCGTCGGCACCTGCTTCCTCGGCGTCCAGTGCGGCTTTGACCGGGTCGGGGTAGCGGGTGCCGCGGGCCTGGCGCAGGGTCGCCACGTGGTCGATGTTGACGCCGAGAAGCATGCGGTTGCTGTGAGTCACGAAAGCTCTCCTGAAGATTTAGCCCCACAGCATACGACGTGCTCAGCGCTTGCGAAACAGTTCCCGGCTGACCAGGGGTTTTGGCCCCAGGTGCACCGCCAGCGCCTGGCGCATCAGGCGTTTGGCCGCGAGCAAGGCGCCGGGTGCTTCCCAGTCGGCCTGGGCCAGGGCCAACAGCTCGGTGCCGTTGAACAGGCCTGGCTGTACCAGGTAGACGCGTTCAAGGCCGGCATCGACCCGCAAGCGGTACAGGCCGTCGGCGTCGATGGGCTCATCGTTGATGTCATGATCAAGCGCAAAGGCGTAACCCAGGTCTTCCAGCAGCCGCCACTCGAAGGAACGCAGCAGCGGCTCGAGCGGGCGCCCGGCGGCCAAGGCCTGCAAGGTCAGGGCGTAATGCTCGAACAGTTCGGGTTGTGGTGCTTCGGCAGGCAGCAGGCGCATCAGCAATTCGTTGAGGTACAAGCCACTGAACAGCGCATCGCCGTGCAGCCAGGCCGCAATGCCCACACTGTCCAGGCGCCCGACGTTCTTCAGCTCACCGCGCCCGCGCAGCTCCACTTCCAGCGGCACGAACGGCCGCACCAGGCTGCCACCCTTGCCCCGTGCACGGCGCAGCACCGCGCGCAGGCGGCCCTGCGGCGTGAAGAAGTCCACCAGCGCGCTGGTTTCCTTGTAGGCACGGCTGTGCAGCACGTAGGCCGGCTGGCCGACAGGTTGTTCCATGGGATTGGCCTGAAAGCAGAAGCCCGGAGAAATCCGGGCCGCTGATGGGGGTTACAGGTCGCCGTAGCCCAGCGAGCGCAGGGCGCGCTCGTCATCGGACCAACCGCCTTTGACCTTGACCCAGAGGTTGAGCATGACCTTGGCGTCGAACAGGGTTTCCATGTCCTTGCGCGCGTCGGAGCCGATGCGTTTGATGCGCTCGCCCTTGTCGCCGATGATGATTTTCTTCTGGCCGTCACGCTCGACCAGGATCAGCGCATGGATGTGCAGCACATGGCCCTGCTGCTTGAACTCTTCGATTTCCACGGTGATCTGGTACGGAAGCTCGGCACCCAGCTGACGCATGATCTTCTCGCGCACCAGTTCGGCGGCCAGGAAGCGGCTGCTGCGGTCGGTAATCTGGTCTTCCGGGAAGAAGTGGTCGTTTTCCGGCAGGTGCTTGGCGATCAACCCCTCGAGCGATTCGAGGTTGTGCCCCTGCTGGGCGGAAATCGGCACGACCTCGGCATTCGGCAGTTGCTCCTGCAGCCACTGAAGGTGCGGGATAAGATCGGCCTTCTCGTCCATGCGGTCGGTCTTGTTGACTGCAATGATCAGCGGGCCGGTCACGTACTGGACGCGTTCGAGCACCAACTGGTCCTCGTCGGTCCAGCGCGTGCGGTCGACCACGAAGATCACCACGTCGACGTCCTTCAGGGCCGCCGAGGCATTGCGGTTCATGTAGCGGTTCAAGGCCTTGTCGTTGGCCTTGTGCATGCCTGGGGTGTCGACGTAGATCGCCTGCACATCACCCTCGGTCTTGATGCCGAGCATGTTGTGGCGGGTGGTCTGCGGTTTGCGCGAGGTGATCGCCAGCTTCTGCCCGAGGATGTGGTTGAGCAAGGTCGATTTGCCCACGTTTGGGCGGCCGACGATGGCCACGTAACCGCAGCGGGTCGGATTGTTCTCAGTCATTGCCATTCTCCACGCCCAGGGCGATCAATGCAGCGGCGGCGGCGACTTGCTCGGCAATACGCCGGCTCACGCCCTGGCCACGGCTCTTGTTGTTCAGCAGCACCACTTCGCATTCGACGAAGAAGGTACGGCAGTGCGGTTCGCCCTGGATGTCCACCACCTCGTAACGAGGCAGCTCACAGCTACGCGATTGCAGGAACTCCTGCAGGCGGGTTTTCGGGTCTTTGTTGGTGTCTACCAGGGTCAGGCTTTCGAACTCGTCGGTCAGCCAGGCCAGCACGCGCTCGCGGGCGGTCTGCATGTCGGCGTCCAGGTAGATGGCACCGATCAGCGCTTCGAGGGCATCGGCGAGGATCGACTCGCGGCGGAAACCACCGCTTTTGAGCTCACCAGAGCCCAGGCGAAGGTATTCACCCAGGTCGAAACCCCGGGCCAGGCGCGCCAGGGTCTCACCCTTGACCAGGCGCGCGCGCAGGCGCGACAGCTGGCCTTCACGGGCCTGCGGGAAGCGCTCGAACAGCGCCTCGCCGGCGACGAAGTTGAGAATGGCATCGCCCAGAAACTCCAGGCGCTCGTTGTTGCGCCCGGCGTAGCTGCGATGGGTCAGGGCCAGCAACATCTGGTCCTGGTCTTTGAAGGTGTAACCGAGCTTGCGCTCGAGACGGGCAAGGGAAGCACTCATGCAGCCACCCGTTGGTTGTTCAACGCGTTGTTCAAATCAACTTCCTGAAAGACTGTTTGGCTGTGGCCCGTCGCAGCAAGCGACGAATCTCTCGATCCCTGAGAACACAGCCTATGTCAGAAATGCATTCGGCGCTGTCTGGTGGACAGCGCCGAAGGGTATCAATGGATCAAGCCGACCCGCGACAGGTTGGGCAAGTGGCTGAGCTTTGGCTCTGGCCAGCTCATCCAGACCGCGAAGGCCTTGCCGACGATGTTGCGGTCCGGAACCATGCCATGCAGTTCCTTGGGAATGTTCGGGTCATCCCAGTAACGGCTGTCGTTGGAGTTGTCGCGGTTGTCGCCCATCATGAAGTAATGCCCGGCCGGCACGGTCCATTGCTGGTCCGGCGGCATGCGGTAACGGGTCATTTCCTTGCGGATCAGGTGTTCGGCCTCGCCCAGTTTTTCCTTGTACAGCTCGGCGCTGCCCAGGGTGCCTGGTTCGGCGCCGACCAGTTGCTCGGCGATCGGCTGGCCATTCACATACAGCCGCTTGTCGCTGGTGTAGCGGATCTGGTCGCCCGGCAGGCCAACCACACGCTTGATGTAGTTGACGTTCGGGTCGCTCGGGTAGCGGAACACCATCACGTCCCCGCGCTGCGGGTCACCCACCTCGATGACCTTTTTATCGATCACCGGCAGGCGAATGCCGTAAGAGAACTTGTTCACCAGGATGAAATCGCCCACTTCCAGGGTCGGTTTCATCGACCCCGAAGGGATCTGGAACGGCTCCACCAGGAACGAGCGCAGCACCAGCACGATGAACAGCACCGGGAAGAACGACTTGCCGTATTCGACCAGCAGCGGTTCCTTGTTCAGGCGTTCGACCACGGCCATTTCTGGCTGGGTAACGCTGCCCTGGTAGTTGGCGATCGCCGCCCGCCGGCGCGGGGCCAGGAACAGCAGGTCGATCAGGCCCAACAAACCGCAAACGGCTACGGCGATGACGAGCAACAGCGGGAAATTTAGCGACATAGGACCTAGCTATCCAACCTGAGCACGGCGAGGAAGGCTTCTTGTGGAATTTCCACGTTGCCCACCTGTTTCATGCGTTTCTTACCGGCCTTCTGCTTCTCCAGCAGCTTTTTCTTACGGCTGACGTCACCGCCGTAGCACTTGGCCAGTACGTTCTTTCTGAGCGCCTTGACGGTTGTCCGCGCAATGATCTGGCCGCCAATAGCTGCCTGGATCGCTACATCGAACATCTGCCGAGGGATCAGTTCCTTCATCTTCTCGGTCAACGCACGGCCTTTGTATGCCGCGTTGTCGCGGTGCACGATCAATGCCAGGGCATCGACCTTGTCGCCGTTGATCAGTACATCCAGCTTGACCAGGTTGGCCGACTGGTAGCGATCGAAATGATAGTCCAGCGAAGCATAGCCGCGGCTGGTGGACTTGAGGCGGTCGAAGAAGTCCAGCACCACCTCGTTCATCGGCATGTCGTAACGCACCTGCACCTGGCTGCCGAGGAACTGCATGTCGCGCTGCACGCCACGCTTCTCGATGCACAGGGTGATGACGTTGCCCAGGTGCTCCTGCGGCACCAGGATCGTCGCGGTGACGATCGGCTCGCGGAAGTCGGTGACCGACGAAACATCCGGCAGCTTCGACGGGTTGTCGACGATGATGGTCTCGCCGGTCTTGAGTTCGAGCTCGTAGATCACGCTTGGCGCGGTGGTGATCAGGTCCAGGTCGTACTCACGCTCCAGGCGCTCCTGGATGATCTCCATGTGCAGCATGCCCAGGAAGCCGCAACGGAAGCCGAAGCCCAGTGCGTCGGAGCTTTCCGGCATGTACTGCAGCGACGAGTCGTTCAGGGTCAGCTTCTGCAGTGCGTCGCGGAAGTCCTCGAAGTCGTCGGAACTGACCGGGAACAGGCCGGCGTAGACCTGTGGCTGGATCTTCTTGAAGCCCGACAGCACTTCGACCTCGGGGGTCGAGGACAGCGTCAGGGTGTCACCCACCGGTGCACCGTGGATGTCCTTGATGCTGGCGATGATGAAGCCTACTTCACCGGCTTTCAGATCAGCGGTCTGGGTGTGTTTCGGGGTGAATACACCGACGCTGTCGACCAGGTGCACCTTGCCGGTGGACTTGACCAGGATCTTGTCGCCCTTCTTGACGCGGCCCTGGCGCACGCGCACCAGCGAGACCACGCCCAGGTAGTTGTCGAACCAGGAGTCGATGATCAGCGCCTGCAGAGGGGCATCGATCTCGCCTTCGGGCGCGGGAATGGTGTGCACCAGGCGCTCGAGCACCTCGTCGACACCCATGCCGCTCTTGGCGCTGCACGCCACGGCGTCGGTGGCGTCGATGCCGATGATCTTCTCGATCTCGTCCTTGACGCGGTCCGGGTCGGCCTGGGGCAGGTCCATCTTGTTCAGGACCGGCATCACCTCGAGGCCCTGCTCGATGGCGGTATAGCAGTTGGCCACAGACTGGGCTTCTACGCCTTGGCCGGCGTCCACCACCAGCAACGCGCCTTCACAGGCGGCCAGCGAACGCGAGACTTCATAGGTGAAGTCGACGTGGCCGGGGGTATCGATGAAGTTCAGCTGGTAGGTCTTGCCGTCCTGCGCCTTGTAGTGAAGCGTGACGCTGTGGGCTTTGATGGTGATCCCGCGCTCGCGCTCCAGGTCCATGGAATCGAGGACCTGCGCTTCCATTTCGCGCGCCGACAGGCCACCGCACATCTGAATGAAACGGTCGGCCAGCGTCGACTTGCCATGGTCGATGTGGGCGATGATGGAGAAATTGCGGATATGACTCAAATCACTCACGGGTCAACACTCGGAAAAGGCTGCGAGCCGGACGCCCGCCGAAAAATAGCCGGGAATTGTACCTCAACCAGCCGGGATTTGGGAGATTCCTCTGACGCACGATACAGGCCGGTACCGGTAAATAATTGTGAACACTCATGAAAAAGGGCAGCCCAAGCTGCCCTTTCCTACGTTCCAGCCAGCTTATTCAGCTAGCTTGAAGGTAATGAAGCTTGCACGCCCCTGGCGCAGCACGCGCATGGACACCGAACGGTTCTTCGGCAGGTCCTTGGCGATTTCGGTGAACTGCTTGGCCGAAGCGATCGCCTGATTGTTCAGGTGGCTGATGACATCCCCCGGGCGCAGGCCGATCAAGGCTGCCGGGCCATCCTGAACTTCTTTGATGACCACGCCGCCCTTGAGCTCCAGCGCTTTCTTCTGCTCGGCAGAGAGGTCGGACACCGACACGCCCAGGCGGTTGCTGCTGCGCTCGGCGCTGCCGTCGGCGCCGGTGCCGGTACCGATATCGGCATCGTCATCGGGCATTGCGCCAATGGTCACATCCAGGTTCTGGCGCTTGCCGTTGCGGATGATCTCGAGCTTGGCCTTGGCGCCATCCTTGAGGGTGCCGACCAGATGCGGCAGGTCGGCCGACATGATGATCGGCTGGCCATTCATGCTCAGAATCACGTCACCGACCTGCAGGCCGCTCTTGGCTGCCGGGCCGTCTTCCAGGACCTGAGCGACCAACGCACCGGCCGGTTTGTCGAGGCCGAAGGATTCGGCCAGGTCTTTGTTGACCTCCTGGATCACTACACCCAGCCAGCCGCGGCTGACCTTGCCGTCCTTCTTCAGCTGGTCGGAAACATCGATCGCCACGTCGATCGGGATAGCGAACGACAGGCCCATGAAACCGCCGGAACGGGTGAAGATCTGCGAGTTGATACCCACCACCTCACCATTCATGTTGAACAGCGGGCCGCCGGAGTTGCCCGGGTTGATCGCCACATCTGTCTGAATGAAAGGCACGTAGGTGTCGTTGGGCAAGGTACGCCCCTTGGCACTGACGATACCTTTGGTTACCGAATGGTCGAAGCCGAACGGTGAACCGATGGCCAGCACCCACTCACCTACCTTGAGCTTCTCGGAGTCGCCCAGTTTGACGGTCGGCAGGTTCTTGCCCTCGACCTTGAGCAGCGCCACGTCGGTGCGCGGATCGGTGCCGACCAGCTTGGCCTGCAACTCGCTGCGGTCCGACAGGCGGACGATGATTTCGTCGGCATCGGCGACCACATGGTTGTTGGTCAGCACGTAGCCATCAGGGGAGATGATGAAGCCCGAGCCCAGCGACTGGGCCTCACGCTGGCGGTCACCGCGCGGCGAGCGCGGCTGCTGCGGGATATTGCGCTCGAAGAACTCGCGGAACATCGGCGGCAGGCCTTCCAGGTCAGGCATCTGCCCGGCAGCAACGCGGCGGTCAGGCAGCTTTTGCTTGGTACTGATGTTGACCACCGCCGGCGAGGCCTGCTCGACCAGGGTGGTGAAGTCCGGCAGGGCTTCTGCGGCCTGGGCGGTGAGCACCTGACCGAGCATGAGCACGGCGGCGAACATCGATAGGTAGGGTTTCAAGCGTGGTATTGACATACGGCTCCCGTCACAACGAGCGTAATTAGCGTAAGACCCCTGCAGAAGCAGGAAAGGCCAGACTCCAACGAAGCCTGACCTATAGAAAATTTAGAGATAGATTGCAAATGACAATGCTTTAATTTCATTTCAGCCGCATGTCCATGCGCCTTGATAGGGGCCGGAAAAACGCGCCATCACTGGCGCGCCTGGGCATCCTGAGGCCGCATCGACAATGCAATGCGCTCTGCAGTGCCCAGCGGAATTTCGCCGACCACGGTGACCATCACCTTACCCTTGGGCGTATTCAGGCGACGCGATACCGCAGAGGTGGGGCCCAGCTGGGTGCGGACATCGGCGCTGGCATCTTCCTTCACCGGCTCTAGAAAAACCGAGAAGCGTGCCAGGCCATCGTCGTACATCAGGCTGCTGACGGCACTGTCACGAGAGGGATCACGGCGCACCGTGCTGTTGATCAATTCGAAACCTGGCGGTAGCCAGTCGGATCGCCATCCTGCGACGGGCTCGGCCTTGGTGCTGACCACCTTTTCCACCGGCTTGCACGCCGCGCTGGCATGCAGATCGGCATCGGAAGGCAGTTTGTCAGTATCGAGCCGAGTCATCTGGAAGCGTTCGAGCAACTGCCCTTTGTCGTTGAGCATCAACGAGCGCAGTGGCAGGCCGGTCTTGCGGTCCAGATGCAGTTCGAACGCGTAGCGGTGCTGGTCGCGGGGGGTGAGCGTAACGATCACGGCGTCGCGCCCGGCGACCCGCGCCTTGCCCGCAACACCCAGGTCATACCAGCCCATCAATTTGAGTGGATCGAGCAGGCGCGGCGAAGCGTCAGGCAGGTTGCTCACTCCACTGGCCAGGGCACCGCTGATGCACTGCACCTTGCCATCCACACGCACGATTTCCTGGGCGGCGCCATCGAGCTGCAGAAGCCGCTCGCTGACCTTGCCGTCCTGAACGCGATGCCAGATATCGTGGGAAGAGAAGCTGCCATTTCGTTCGTAAACGAAGGAGCCCTGATAACTCTGCTTTTGCTCAGCCTGTGCCAGCTTGTTCAGCCATTCGCTCGCTTCGGGCGATGAGTTGGCTGCCAACGCTGGCACCGTCATGCAGCTGCCTATCAGCAGCGACAAGAGAGGTAGCGCGCGCATGATCCTCCTTATTTAGCGGTTTTCCAGGCTGGCGGCACGGGCATACGGCAGGGCAGTTTCAGTGCCCTTGAGCGCGGATTCCTGTGCATGCTGGCGCAGATAACCCGGCAGACGCTGATCCCAGCCGGCCTGGTTCTGCAGCACGCCGTTGGCCATCGGCCCGGTCGGTTGCTCACTGCTCTCACTATAGCCTGCCAACACAGCAGGGCCTTGAGTTTGTGGCATGCTCAGGCCTTGTTGGGCAGGTTGCTGCGACGCCAGCTCGGCACCGGTGATGTCGTCCTGGTTGTACATGCGTACGCCAGCCAGTACCGCAACCGTGACCGAAGCAGCAACGGCCAGACGACCAATGCTGCGCCATGGGCCTTGCTTGACCTTGGCCGGTACGGCTTCATCAGCCAGTGCGGCAGACACCGCAGATGCGATATCCAGTTTCGGCAGCAGCAGCTCCTTGTGCATCGCTGCGCGGGCAACCTGGTAACGCGACCAGGTGGCACGGGTTTCGGCATCATCGACGGCATTCAACACCCGTCGCAATTCCAGTTCGTCCGCTTCGTTATCCATTACCGCGGACAGCGATTCCTGCAAAGCTTCACGACTCATGGCGGTTCCTCTCTTGGCTGTAGCCGCTGTCTCAGGTTTCCTGCAACAACGGCTGCAGGGCTTTGTCTATGGCCTCCCGAGCGCGGAAGATTCGAGAGCGCACGGTACCCACCGGACATTGCATGACACTCGCAATGTCTTCGTAACTCAACCCATCGAACTCGCGCAGGGTCAGGGCCGTGCGCAGGTCTTCGGGCAGTTGCTGGATGGTGCGATGGACAGTGCCTTCGATTTCATCCCGCAACAGGGAGCGTTCTGGGGACTCGAGATCCTTGAGACCATGATCGCCGTCGTAAAACTCCGCATCCTCGGAGCTGACATCGCTGTCTGGTGGCCGTCTTCCACGGGACACCAGGTAGTTCTTCGCCGTGTTGATGGCGATGCGGTACAGCCAGGTATAAAACGCACTGTCTCCGCGGAAATTGCCAAGCGCACGGTAGGCCTTGATAAAGGCTTCCTGCGCCACATCCTGGGCCTCGTGGGTATCGTGGACGAACCGCACGATCAACCCGAGAATCTTGTGCTGATACTTCAGCACCAACAGATCGAACGCTCGCCTGTCGCCGCGCTGCACGCGCTCGACAAGCTGCTGATCCTCTTCCTGGGTTAGCATGAACACTCCTCAGTGAACTTGAAGGAGCGTTGCAAAAGCCATCGTTCAGGCTTGCAAACATAGACTCGGGCTTTTCGCAAAAGTTCTCTCCTCCAAGCAAGTTTCCTGCGGCCCTTGGTCGGCTCGCACGAAAGACGCAGCGCGGGCACGGCCGGCTGCGTCGATAATCAGGTTTCGGATACGCAGGTGTCAGCCCGGATAGAGCTGCCGCCACGCGTCGCCGCGCGAAATTATGGCGCACGGGCAGCCTTCATAGGATTTCCTGCTGCGTAGGAAAGTTCCCATGAAGTTCGCCCTAACGTCGCAGGTGGCATGGAAATTGGCCACCGCAGGCTGCTATAAAGGCAGCCCGGCCTGCATTCACGATAGTTTCACAATGCCATCTGCGCGTGACTATTGTGCCGTGCCCCTTCCAAAGATTACTAGTGTCCCGACATGAGCCAACAATTCCAACATGATGTCCTGGTGATCGGCAGCGGCGCCGCCGGTCTCAGCCTGGCACTTAACCTTCCCCGCCACCTTCGCATTGCCGTGCTGAGCAAGGGCGACCTGGCCAATGGCTCTACCTTCTGGGCCCAGGGCGGCGTCGCCGCGGTGCTGGACGACACCGATACCGTGCAGTCGCATGTCGAGGACACGCTCAATGCCGGTGGCGGCCTGTGCCATGAAGACGCCGTACGATTCACCGTTGAGCACAGCCGGGAAGCCATCCAGTGGCTGATCGAACAGGGTGTACCCTTTACCCGCGACGAGCACTCCAGCGTTGACGACGGCGGTTTCGAGTTCCACCTCACCCGCGAAGGCGGGCACAGTCACCGGCGCATCATCCATGCTGCCGATGCTACCGGCGCAGCCATTTTCACCACCTTGCTGGAACAAGCCCGCAAGCGCCCGAACATAGAACTGCTCGAGCAGCGCGTAGCGGTCGATCTACTGACCGAACGACGCCTAGGCCTGCCCGGTGACCGCTGCCTGGGCGCTTATGTACTGAACCGCAACAGCGGTGAGGTGGATACCTTTGGGGCGCGCTTCACCGTGCTGGCCACCGGTGGCGCAGCCAAGGTCTACCTGTACACCAGCAACCCCGATGGTGCCTGCGGCGATGGCATCGCCATGGCCTGGCGCGCGGGTTGTCGCGTAGCCAACCTTGAGTTCAATCAGTTCCACCCGACCTGCCTGTATCACCCGCAGGCCAAGAGTTTCCTGGTGACTGAGGCGTTGCGGGGTGAAGGCGCCCTGCTGCGCCTGCCCAATGGCGAACGCTTCATGCCTCGCTTCGACCCACGCGAAGAGCTGGCCCCACGTGACATCGTGGCCCGCGCCATCGACCATGAGATGAAGCGCCTGGGCGTGGACTGCGTTTACCTCGACATCACCCACAAGCCAGCCGACTTCATCAAGAGCCACTTCCCAACCGTCTACGAGCGCTGCCTGACTTTCGGCATCGACATCACCCGCCAGCCGATCCCGGTAGTCCCGGCCGCCCACTACACTTGTGGCGGCGTGGTGGTCGACGATCGCGGCCACACCGATGTGCCGGGCCTGTACGCGATCGGCGAGACCAGCTTCACCGGCCTGCACGGCGCCAACCGCATGGCCAGCAACTCGCTGCTTGAGTGTTTTGTCTACGGCCGCGCCGCCGCTGCGGACATCCAGGCGCACCTGGATCAGGTCGCCATGCCCAAGGCCCTGCCCTGCTGGGACGCCAGCCAGGTCACCGACTCGGACGAGGATGTGATCATTGCGCACAACTGGGACGAACTGCGGCGCTTCATGTGGGACTACGTGGGCATCGTGCGCACCAGCAAGCGCCTGCAGCGCGCCGAACACCGCGTTCGCCTGCTGCTCGACGAGATCGACGAGTTCTACAGCAACTACAAAGTCAGCCGCGACCTGATCGAATTGCGCAACCTGGCACAGGTGGCGGAGCTGATGATTCGCTCGGCGATGCAGCGCAAGGAAAGCCGCGGGCTGCATTACACCCTGGATTACCCGGGGATGCTGCCTGAGGCCAAGGACACCATCCTCAGCCCGGTCTGAAAGCGATGCGGTGCCCGCTCAGGGCACCGCTACCTTAGCCCACCTGCGCCGGCTGAACTTCAACCTCACCCGCAAACGCCGGTGCTGATCAGCATCCAGGGCATCCTTGGCGATACACTGGCTCTCGGCAAACCAACGCCCGGGCCTTGCAAACCGCAACACCACCAACCCCGGCAGCGCGACGCTATCCCGACACAAGCGCACCGCCTGCCAGCCCTCGGCATGGCTGAACAGCCGCCAACCAAGCGCATCGCGGCGCAGGGCGATGACAGCGTGAGCATGGGTCAGCAAGATACGTCGGGGGATCACCCAGCAAGCATGGGCCAGGCAAGCGACTGCGACAGGAAGGCAAACCCACCCAGGCAACGCACTCAGCCACATGGCAACTTGCGCCAGCCCCTGGCAGGCCAGGTAGGCCGTCAGCAACAGGCGTGAGCCCTGCCAACGGCACTCGAAACACTCACTTGGGCTGGACACGGTCCAGGATGATACGGACCATGCGCTGCAGCTCCGGGTCTTCGGACTCGGTGCGCTCCATGAACCAGCCGAACATGTCCTGATCCTCACAGCTCAACAGGCGTACATAGAGTTCGCGGTCGGCCTCGCTCAGGGTCGCATAGACCTCCTGGGTGAAAGGCACCAGCAGCACGTCGAGTTCCAGCATGCCGCGGCGGCTGTGCCAGAAAAGCCGGTTGAGTTCAGTTTGTTCGACCATGGGGCCCTCCTCAAATGGGCCGCCAGTATACAGCCAGGCGCACGCTGCGGCACGAGGCGTTGGTCTAGTCACCTACCTATTTTGTTACTGGCGTTCTATGATGGCCGCCAGTCTTTAGCCACCGCGATCCCCCATGGCCGATTCCGCTTTCTTCACCCCCCTGTCCCACGAGAGCATCCTCGCCGTCCGCGGCTCCGACGCCGGCAAGTTCCTGCAGGGCCAGCTGACGTGCAACATCAATTACCTCAGCCTCGAGCACGCCAGCCTTGGCGCTCGCTGCATGGTCAAGGGGCGCATGCAGTCGAGCTTCCGTATCCTGCCCGAAGGCAACGGCTACCTGCTGGCCATGGCCAGCGAACTGCTCGACGCGCAGTTGGCCGACCTGAAGAAGTACGCGGTGTTTTCCAAAGCCACGCTCAGTGACGAAAGCGCCGCCTGGGCACGTTTCGGCCTGCAGAGCGCAGACGCTGCGCTGCAGGCGTTGGGTTTGAACGTGCCAGCCAGCACGGGCGCCACCGTGCGCCATGAAGGCCTGATCGCCGTGGCCGTATCCGAGGGCCGCGTTGAGCTCTGGGTGCCTGCAGATCCCGCCGCCACCGTGCGCGAAAAACTGGCCGCCGCGCTGCCCGAGGGCAGCCTCAACGACTGGCTGCTGGGGCAGATCCGCGCCGGTATCGGCCAAGTCATGGGCCCGACCCGCGAGCTGTTCATCCCGCAGATGATCAACCTGCAGGCAGTGGATGGCGTGAGTTTCAAGAAAGGCTGCTATACCGGCCAGGAAATCGTCGCCCGCATGCAGTACCTGGGCAAGCTCAAGCGCCGCCAGTACCGCCTGCTGCTCGATCAGCAGGACATCCCTGCCCCCGGCGCCGAAATTTTCTCGCCGACCCACGGTTCGTCGGTCGGTGAGGTGGTCCTTGCGGCCAGCACGGGCCAGGGCTGCGAGCTGCTGGCGGTGCTGACTGCCGAAGCAGTGGAAGACGACAACCTGCACTTGGGCAGCCTGCAAGGCCCGCGTCTGCAGGTGTCGAGCCTGCCTTACGAACTGGACCGCGATCGGGAAATCCAGCGCTGACCAACCCGCCACTCCTGCGCTAGAGAAGTACATGAACAAGCTGGCCGAGACGGTTCAAGCACAGTTGCTCGCGGCCATCGCCAATGATGACCTGGTCTTGCCGACCCTCCCGGAAGTCGCCTTGAGCATCCGCGAAGCCGCCGAGAACACCGAGATCAGCGTTGCTGCCCTGAGTAAAGTGATCGGCCGCGATGCCGCACTCTCCGCACGCCTGATCAAGGTGGTCAACAGCCCGCTACTGCGCGCGGCGGTCGAGGTGACCGACCTGCACACGGCCATCACGCGCCTGGGCATCAATTACAGTTGCAACCTGGCCATTGGCCTGGTGATCGAGCAGATCTTCCATGCCCGATCATCGGCGGTTGAGCAAAAACTCAGGGATATCTGGGCAAACAGCCTCGAAGTAGCAGGCATCAGCTATGAACTGTGCCGGCGCTACACCCAACTGAAACCCGACCAGGCAACCCTCGGCGGGCTGGTCAACCAGATCGGCGCGCTGCCGGTACTGATCTATGCCGAGGAGCACAACGAACTGCTCTCCGACCCGGTCTGCCTGCACTATGTGATCGAGCAGATCCAGCCGGTGCTGGGCGACAAGATTCTTTCGTCGTGGGAGTTCCCCGAGCAACTGGTCAACCTGCCCAGCCAGGTGCAGGACCTGGACAGGCAAACCGACAAGGTCGACTACATCGACGTGGTGCAGATTGCCCGCTGCATCAGCCAGCGCGGGCGCAGCCGGCCACTGGCGGCGCTGCCGGCGTATCGGCACCTGGGGTTGCCATTTGGCACCGAACTGGAAATGGGTGAGCTGCTGGAAGCGCGGAGCATGCTGCGCTGATCTGGGCTGCCTGGACTGGCCGCCCATCAATCCGCGATAAAGCTCACCCGCACTTTCAGCCCGCCGTTTTCACCGTCATGCAAGCTGACCTGTGCCAGGTGCGCGCGACAGATCTCGCCGACAATCGCCAGGCCCAGCCCCGTGCCTTGGGCACTGCGCCGGTAGAAGCGCTCGAACACTCGCTCGCGCTCATCCTCGGGGATCCCCGGCCCATCGTCCTCGACCTCCAGCACTGCCGGCGCCAGCACACGCAAGATCACATTGCCGCCCGCCGGGGTATGCGCCAGCGCGTTGTCCACCAGGTTGCTCAGCAGTTCGTTGAGCAAGGTCGGCTCGCCTTTGAGCCACACCGGCGCCTCGGCCTCCAGGGCCAGGGCCACGCCCCGGTTGTGCGCCAGCGGCGCCATGGCCATTCCTAGCTCGCGGGTCAGCTGGCTCAGGTCCAGGCGCTGGGCGCCGCCTTCGGCGATTGCCCGGGCGCCGTTTTCCACCCGCGCCAACGACAGCAGCTGGTTGGCCAGGTGAGTCAGCCGATCGGTGCCCTGGACCGCAGACTCCAGGGTCTGGCGCCATTCCTCGGGCTGCTGCGAACGCAAGCCGAGCTCGACCCGCGCCTTGAGCGCTGCCAGCGGTGTGCGCAACTCGTGGGCGGCCTCGGCAATGAACTGCGCCTGGCGCTCGAACTGCCCACGCAACCGCTCGGTGAAGTGGTTCAAGGCTCGCACTAGCGGGCTTAGCTCGCGCTGCACTTGCACCAGCGGCAGCGCGCGCAAGTCATCCGGTTGGCGCTCTTCGACAGCGGTGCGCAGGCGCTCAAGCGGGCGTAGCGCCGCGCTGACTGCGAACCCGACCATCACCAGTGCGCCCAGCGCCAGCATCCCCAGGCGCAGCAGGGTGTCAGCCATCAGCCCGCGGGCCATGCTCACCCTCGCTTCCTCCGTTTCGGCCACGCGGATTTCGGCCATGCCGTTCATGTTCGGTTCGCTGACGGCCTTGAGCAGGCTGACCACACGCACATCCTGGCCGAGGTAGGTGGCGTTGTAGAAGCGCGCCAACGCTGGGTAATCGTCAGTGCGCGGCGTGCCGGGCGGTGGCGGCGGCAATTTTTCGTAACCCGAGATCAATTTCTGGTTGATGTCCAACACCTGGTAGTAGATGCGCCCGGCGCTGTCGTAGGCGAACGTGTCCAGCGCCACGTAGGGCACGTCCGCGCTCAGGGTGCCATCGCGCTGGGACAGGCCGGCGGCAATCGTCCGCGCCGAGGCCAGCAGCGTGCGGTCGTAGGCGGTGTCGGCGGCTTCGCGGCCATTCCAGTAAGCGCTCAGGCCGCTGGCCAGCATCAGCACCACCAGCAACAGTGCCAGGTTGCCCAGCAAGCGCCCGCGCAGGCTGCCGTTATCACGCATCGCGGTGCTCAAGCAGGTAACCCAGGCCACGGAACGTCACGATAGCCACCGGCTGGCCATCGAGCTTCTTGCGCAGGCGGTGAATGTAGATTTCGATGGCGTCGGGGCTGGCCTCTTCGTCCAGGCCAAATACCTGGGCAGCCAGCTGCTCCTTGCTCATCACCCGGCCCGGGCGAGCGATAAGCGCTTCGAGCACGCTCTGCTCACGGGAGGTCAGGGTCAGGTTGTCCTCGCCTAGGCTGAAGCGCCGGGTATCAAGGTCATACACCAGCGGCCCGCAGCGCTGCTGGCGTTCGCCACCGAGCACACTGCGCCGCAGCAAGGCCTTGACCCGTGCTTCCAGTTCGGTCAGCTCGAAAGGCTTGGCCAGGTAATCGTCGGCACCGAGGTTCAGGCCATGCACCCGGTCCTTCACGTCGCTGCGCGCAGTCAGCATCAGCACCGGAAGGGTCTTGCCGCGGCCACGCAAGCGCGCCAGCACTTCAAAGCCGTCCATGCGCGGCAGGCCCACGTCGAGCACGGCAACGGCGTACTCCTCACTGGCCAGGGCCAGGTCGGCGGCGACGCCATCGTGCAATACATCCACGGTCAAGCCATGGCTCTTGAGGGCCTGGGCCACGCTTTCGGCCAATTGCAGATGGTCTTCGACCAGCAGCACACGCATCGGATTCTCCCTGCTCGGGTGGGGCGGTGGCGCGGAGTGTACCGCCCTCGCCCTGCCTGTGAAGCCCCTTGTAACAAACCTTTCAGGCTGAAAGGTTAGCGAAAGGTTCGTTACCTAGCATCGCACCACGGTCGCCCCGCGCGCCGAAAAAAGCACCAGCAAGGTGCAACGAATAAGAACAATAAATGGAGCCATCCTCGATGCTGTCATCGCAGCCGCAGGCGTACGCGCCTACCCGTTCCCTGTCCGCACGCCCATCCGCCATTGCCAGCGCACTCGCGCTTGCCGGCGTCGCCCCGATGAGTCAGGCCGCCTTCTTCGAAGACAGCACGGCCACCCTCGAAACCCGTAACATGTACTTCAACCGCGACTTTCGCGACGGCACGAGCGCGCAGCAATCCAAGCGCGACGAATGGGCCCAGGGTTTTATCCTCAACTTCGAGTCCGGCTATACCGACGGCACCGTGGGGTTTGGCCTGGACGCATTGGGCATGCTCGGCATCAAGCTCGACTCCAGCCCCGACCGCACCGATACCGGCCTGCTGCCGACCCACGATGACGGCAAGGCCGCCGACGAATACGCCAAGCTCGGCCTGACCGGCAAGGTCAAGGTGTCGAAGACCGAACTGAAGGTCGGCACCCTGATCCCCGAACTGCCGACCCTGCAGCCCAACGACGGGCGCATCCTGCCGCAAACCTTCGAAGGTGGCCTGCTCACGTCGCAGGAGATCAAGGGCCTGACCTTCACCGGCGCGCGCCTGGACAAGGCCAAGGACCGCAACGACACCAACTGGGAAGACCTGGCCCTGAACAACAAGAACGGCCGCTTTGGTGGCACGTTCAGCGCCGACAACCTCGACCTGGCCGGCCTTGACTACAAATTTACCGACCGCATCACTGGCAGCTACCACTTCGCCCAGCTCGACGACATCTACCGCCAACACTTCATTGGCATGCTCGCCACCCATCCCTGGGGCCCGGGCACCTTCGGCGCCGACCTGCGCCTGGCAATCAGCGACGATGCAGGTGCCGCCAAGGCCGGGCGCATCGACAACACCACCTTCAACGGCATGTTCAGCTACAGCCTGGACGGGCACAAGGTCAGCGCCGCCTGGCAGCAGCTGTCCGGCGACAGCGCCTTCCCCTACATCGATGGCGCCGACCCGTACCTGGTCAACTTCGTCCAGATCAACGACTTCGCCGGCGCCGACGAGCGCTCCTGGCAGGCGCGCTACGACTACAACTTCGCAGCCTTGGGCATCCCCGGCCTGACCTTCATGACCCGCTACATCAACGGCGACAACGTCAGCCGCGCCGCCGGTGGCGAGGGCAAGGAGTGGGAACGCAACACCGAATTCAAGTACGTGGTACAAAGCGGCCCGTTGAAGAACGTCGCCGTGCGCCTGCGCAACGCCACCTTCCGCTCCAACTTCGCCCGCGATGCCGACGAAGTGCGGCTGCTGGTGAGCTACAGCGTGGCCCTGTGGTAACCCAATAACAACAATGCTCACGGAGATAGACGATGACCTTTTCACTGCGCCGCCTCGTCCTGGCTACCGGTTGCCTGCTGCTGGCCGGCAATGCCCTGGCCGCCGAACCGAAACGCCCTGAATGTATCGCCCCGGCCTCGCCAGGCGGCGGTTTCGACCTGACCTGCAAGCTGGTGCAAAGCGCCCTGGTGCAGGAGAAGATCCTCAGCAAACCGATGCGCGTCACCTACATGCCCGGCGGTGTCGGCGCGGTGGCCTACAACGCGGTAGTCGCCCAGCGCCCGGGGGATGCCGGCACGCTGGTGGCGTGGTCCAGCGGATCCTTGCTGAACCTGGCCCAAGGCAAGTTCGGCCGCTTTGACGAAAACGCCGTGAAATGGCTCGCGGCGGTCGGTACCAGCTATGGCGCCATCGCGGTGAAAAGCGATTCGCCCTACAAGACCCTCGACGATCTGGTCGCGGCGCTGAAGAAAGACCCGAGCAAGGTGGTGATTGGTTCTGGCGGCACCGTCGGCAGCCAAGACTGGATGCAGACCGCGCTGATCGCCAAGGCGGCCGGCATCAATCCGCGTGACCTGCGTTATGTGGCGCTGGAAGGCGGCGGCGAAATCGCCACAGCGCTGCTGGGTGGCCACATCCAGGTCGGTTCCACCGACATCTCCGACTCCATGCCGCACATTCAGAGCGGCAACATGCGCATCCTCGCGGTGTTCTCGGAAAACCGCCTGGACGAGCCGGAAATGAAGGACATCCCGACCGCCAAGGAGCAGGGCTACGACATCGTCTGGCCAGTGGTGCGTGGCTTCTACCTCGGGCCGAAGGTCAGCGACGAAGACTACGCCTGGTGGAAACAGTCGTTCGACAAGATGCTCGCTTCCGACGACTTCGCCAAGCTGCGTGACCAGCGTGAGCTGTTCCCGTTTGCCATGACCGGTGAGGAGCTGGACGGCTACGTGAAGAAACAAGTGGCGGACTACAAGGCATTGGCCAAGGAATTTGGCTTGATTCAGTAAATCGCCGATTACCTGAACCGATCCCTGTGGGAGCGGGCTTGCCCCGTGAAACTGACACCGCGTTGCATGGCACCGGCTTTGCCGGTGTTCGCGGGGCAAGCCCCCCACAAAGTCCGCGCCCAATGAGGATTCACTCATGATCCTGCAACGTATATTCGCCCTGCTCCTGCTGGCGGTGTGCGCCACCCTGGCCGTGATGGCCTGGCCCTACCAGGCGGCCTTTTCCTACGAACCGGTCGGCCCCCGCGCCTACCCGCTGCTGATGCTTGGCCTGATGGGCCTGGGCCTGCTGTACCTCGCCATCCGCCCTACGCCCATCGTGCACAAGGATGACGAGCCTGCCCTGGACCGCGAAACCTTGACCAAGATCGCCGCTTGCGTCGGCCTGCTGATTGTCTTCGCCAGCACCTTCGAAGCCCTGGGCTTCATCCTCAGCGCCATCCTGATCGGCATCCCCATGGCCCGTCTGTATGGCGGCCGCTGGCTGTACAGCGCGATCGTGGTGGTAGGCATGAGCCTGTTCCTCTACTGGCTGTTCGACCGCGTGATGGATGTCCCCCTGCCCCTTGGCCTGCTGAGCGTACTGGAGAACTGACACATGGATACCTTGAGCTACCTGGGCCAGGGCTTCGGCGTCGCCCTGAGCCCGTACAACCTGGTCACCGCCCTCTCGGGCACCCTGATCGGCACCGTGGTCGGCCTGCTGCCGGGGCTGGGCCCGATCAACGGCGTGGCCCTGCTGATCCCCATCGCCTTCGCCCTTGGCCTACCACCGGAATCGGCGCTGATCCTGCTGGCGGCGGTGTACCTGGGCTGCGAATACGGCGGGCGAATCAGCTCGATCCTGCTGAACATCCCCGGCGAAGCCTCGACCGTGATGACCACCCTCGACGGCTACCCGATGGCTCGCCAGGGCCTGGCTGGCGTGGCATTGTCGCTGTCGGCATGGAGTTCGTTCATCGGCGCCTTCATCGCCACCTGCGGCATGGTGCTGTTCGCCCCGTTGCTGGCGAAATGGGCGATAGCCTTCGGCCCGGCGGAATATTTCGTGCTGATGGTGTTCGCCATTGTCTGCCTGGGCGGCATGGCCGGCGACAAGCCACTGAAAACCTTCATTGCAGCACTGATCGGCCTGTTCCTGTCGGCAGTCGGCATCGACGCCAACAGCGGCGTGTACCGCTTCACCGGTGACAGCGTGCACCTGGCCGACGGCATCCAGTTCGTGGTGCTGGTGCTGGGCCTGTTCTCGGTCAGCGAAATCCTGCTGTTGCTGGAGAAGACTCACCATGGCCACCAGGCGGTCAAGGCCACCGGGCGCATGCTGTTCAATTTCAAGGAAGCGGCATCGGTATTCGCGGTCAACATCCGCTGCGGCCTGCTTGGCTTCATCATGGGCGTGCTGCCAGGTGCCGGCGCAACCTTGGCCAGCGCCGTGGCCTACATGACCGAAAAACGCATCGCTGGTACCAAGGGCAATTTCGGCAAGGGTGACGCACGTGGCCTGGCCGCCCCGGAAACCGCCATCGGCGCTTCCTGCTGCGGCGCGCTGGTGCCGATGCTGACCCTGGGTGTGCCGGGTTCGGGCACCACCGCGGTGATGATCGGTGCGCTGACCCTGTACAACATCACCCCGGGCCCGCTGCTGTTCGAACAGCAACCGGACATCGTCTGGGGCCTGATCGCTTCGCTGTTCATCGCCAACATCATGCTGGTGATCCTGAACATCCCGATGATCCGCATCTTCACCCGCATCCTCGCCGTGCCGAACTGGGCATTGGTGCCGGTGATCGCGATCATCACCGCGATCGGGGTGTACGCCGTGCATGCCACCACATTCGACCTGTTCCTGATGGTCGGCATCGGCATCATGGGCTACATCCTGCGCAAGCTGGACTTCCCGCTGTCGCCGATCCTGCTGGGGTTCATTCTCGGTGGCCTGATGGAGCAGAACCTGCGCCGCGCGCTGTCGATTTCCAATGGTGAGCTGGGCATCCTCTGGTCGAGCCCGATCAGCATGTCGGTGTGGGTACTGACCATTTGCATGCTGACCCTGCCGCTGCTGCGCATCTGGCGCAAGCGCAGCCTGCAACGCCGGGCGATGGCCGATGCCTGATCGGTCGTTGCCGCTGTTCTGGGCGACGGGGCTGGTCGGCCTGGCGGGCGGGTATCTCGCAAGCCTGGTCGGCTGGCCTTTGCCCTGGATGGTAGGCTCGTTGCTGGCGATCATCCTGGTGCGCTGCCTGACGCCCTGGCAGCTGTCGGAAATCCCCAATGGCCGCAAATGCGGGCAATGCATCATCGGCCTGGGGATTGGCCTGCACTTCACCCCGGCGGTGATCGAACAGGTGGCCAGCCACTTTGTGCTGATCTTCTTTGCTGCGCTGTTCACTACCGTTTCCAGCGTGGTCGGTGTGTGGCTGCTGCGGCGCACCGGTGAGGACCGTGCCACGGCGTTTTTCGCCAGCATGCCTGGCGGCTCCGGGGAAATGGTCAACCTGGGCGCGCGCAACGGCGCGGTGCTCAGCCAGGTGGCTGCAGCGCAGAGCCTGCGCGTACTGGCGGTGGTGCTGTGTGTACCGGCACTGTTCAAGTTCCTGATCGGTGACGGTGTGCCGCTCAACCACACCGGCAGCGTGAACTGGGCCTGGCTGGCGTTGATCACCCCGCTGGGCGTGGCGGTCGGTTTCATCTGGCAGCGGTTGCGTCAGCCCAACCCCTGGCTGTTCGGGCCATTGCTGGTGGCGGCGACAGCTAGCCTGGCGGGCAACCTGCAGATCGCCTTGCCCAATGGCGCCAGCCAGATCGGCCAATGGCTGATCGGCAGCGGCCTGGCCTGCCACTTCAACCGCGCGTTCTTTCGCCGCGCCCCGTCATTCTTGGGCCGTACGTTGCTGGCCACGGCGTTGTGCATGCTGATTGCCGGCAGCGCGGCGTGGGGGTTGAGCGTGATGACTGCGCTGGACCTGCGCTCGCTGACGCTGGGGATGATGCCCGGCGGCATTGCCGAGATGAGCCTGACGGCGGAGACCTTGCAACTGTCGGTACCGCTGGTCACGGCGTTGCAGGTGATGCGGTTGTTGTTCGTGCTGTTTCTGGCGGAGCCGCTGTTCAGGGTGTGGAACGCTGATCAACGGCAATCGCCAAGCCGCTGATGTCAAAGGGGCGGCAACGCCCAGTTGATCGGCGCCAACCCACGCTGTTCGAGGAAGCCGTTGGTCCGACTGAAATGCCCGCAGCCGAGGAACCCACGGTACGCCGACAACGGCGACGGGTGCACCGATTTCAGTACCAGGTGCTTGGTGCCATCGATCAGCTTCTGCTTGCTCTGGGCGTGCGCGCCCCACAGCAGGAACACCACGTTCGGGCACTGCTCGCTGACCACCTGGATGATACGGTCCGTGAAGAACTCCCACCCTTTCTTGGCATGCGAAGCGGCGTTGGCGCGCTCGACGGTCATGGTCGTGTTGAGCAGCAGCACGCCCTGCTCGGCCCAGCTTTGCAGGTAACCATGGCCGGCGATCGGGATGTTCAGGTCGCGCTGCAGTTCCTTGTAGATATTCACCAGCGACGGCGGCGTCGGTACCCCAGGCTGTACCGAGAAGCACAGGCCGTGGGCCTGGCCCGGGCCGTGATAGGGGTCCTGGCCGAGGATCACCACCTTCACCTGCTGCAGCGGGGTGGAGTTGAGCGCATTGAAAATCAGCGGCCCCGGGGGATAGATCTCCTTGCCGGCGGCGTGCTCCTGGCGCAGGAATTCACGCAGCTGGTGCATGTAGGGCTGGTCGAACTCGGCACGCAGTGCGTCTTTCCAGCTGGGTTCGAGTTTGATGCGATCGTCGTCAGTCATGGGGCCATCCGTAAACAATGGCGCGACACTAGGTAAGCCATCCCCCCTTGTCAATCGGTCCGACCGACGACCGGCGTGATCGGCCAGGCAGGCCATACTAGGGTGATGACTTGAGCGAGGTAGTCCATGGCCATTCACTGCGAGGTACTCACCGGCGCCCACGGCGCCCGAATCGGCATCGCCACCTTGGATGCACCCAAGGCGCTCAATGCCCTGAACCTGCCGATGATCGAAGTGCTTGGCGAACAGCTGCACGCGTGGGCCCACGACCCGGGCGTGGTGTGTGTGATACTGCGCGGCAATGGCGCCAAGGCGTTCTGCGCCGGCGGCGACGTGCGCGCGCTGGCCCAGGCCTGCCGCGATCACCCCGGCAGCGTGCCACCGCTGGCGGCCACGTTCTTCGCCGCCGAATACCGCCTTGACTACCTCATCCACACCTATCCCAAGCCGCTGCTGTGCTGGGGCCATGGCCATGTGCTGGGGGGTGGCATGGGGCTGTTGCAGGGTGCTGGGGTGCGGATTGTCACCCCCAGCAGCCGGCTGGCGATGCCAGAGATCAGCATCGGCCTGTACCCCGACGTTGGCGCCAGCTGGTTCCTCGCCCGCCTGCCGGGCAAGTTGGGGCTGTTCCTGGGGCTGACCGGCGCCCCCATCAATGCCCGCGACGCGCTGGACCTGGGCCTGGCCGACCGTTTTTTTGGCGAGCACCAGCAAGAAGGCCTGATTGACGAGTTGCTGCAGATGAACTGGCAGGAGCAGACCGAGTTGCAGCTCAACAGCCTGCTTAGGGCAGAGCAGCACCGCGCCTTCGCCGAGTTGCCCCAGGCGCAATGGCTACCGCGGCGCCAAGCGATCGACGCACTGCTCGACGTTGCGGACCCGGCGGCCGCTTGGCGTGCACTGGAGGGGCTGAAGCACCATATCGACCCGCTGTTGGCCGAGGCAGGCCAGCGTCTGCATGAGGGCTGCCCGCTGACGGCACACCTGGTCTGGGAGCAGATCCGCCGGGCGCGACACCTGTCCCTAGCCCAGGTGTTCCAGATGGAATACGGCATGAGCCTCAATTGCTGCCGTCATCCCGAATTCAGCGAAGGCGTGCGCGCCCGCTTGCTGGACAAGGACAACCAACCGCGCTGGCACTGGCCAGATGTAGCGCAGGTGCCGGCGGCGGTGGTGGATGCACATTTCGTGAAGGTGTGGGAGGGACGCCACCCCTTGGCCGATCTGACTTGAGGGGCCGCTTTGCGCCCCCTTCAACCCTTACCGTTGCCAGTTTCGATCACCGCCGCGCCCGCCATCAGGTCGGCGGTCACGGTCACCGCGGCCATTGGAATGCCAGCGATCGTTCTGGTACCGCCGGCTGTCGTTGCGGTAATCATGGCGGTCGCGATCGCGCCCGTAGTCATAGCGCTGGCGATTGCCGTAGTCGTACCGTGGGTTGCCATGCCACTGGTTCACCCTCGGCTGCGGATGCCCGCGGTATTGCGGTACCGGCGCCGGGCGGTAATAACGCGGTGCGGGCTGGTAGTAGTAACGCGGCTGAGGCGCTACATAATAGCGGTCATGGCGGTAGTAACCCGGCGAGACATAGCGATCGGTGGTGTAGTAATCCGAACGGTAGTAACTGCCACCTTCGTAATACGGTACGCAGGCGGTTGTCATCAGACCCAACAGGGCGATCAACAGGATTCGATAGGACATGGCGGCCTCCTGGACCGCTGGGGTGCCCGCTCAGCGGCGCTGGCGAGCGTCGACGGCAATGGCGTTCATCGACAATGAATAAGACATTGCCGCCATCGTGCAGTGCCATTTCAGCAACAATTTGAAACAGCTCGAATACCCCTAAAAAACCTGCAGTCTTTTTCCGGTCATATCACTAGAATGAGCGCCTCGGCACACATCACGGGACGATCATGCCTTCACGCTCCGCCGTCTTTTCGCAGCGCTCGTTGATCATCACCCTGCTGATGCTGCTGGCCTGCGGCTTTCTCGCCACCTCGCTGCTCAGCTACTTCGCCTCGCGTAGCGCGATCCGCGATGGCATCGTCAATACCGAGCTGCCGCTGACTTCCGACACGGTCTATTCGGAAATCCAGAAAGACCTCATCCGCCCCGTGCTCATCGCCTCGATGATGGCCCAGGACACCTTCCTGCGTGACTGGGTGCTCGCCGGTGAACAGGACACCCAGCGCATCACCCGCTTCCTGGGTGAGGTGATGGGTAAACAGGACACCTTCACCTCGTTCTTCGTTTCCGACCGCAGCCTTACCTACTACCAGGCCAAGGGCGTGCTCAAGCATGTCGAACCTGGCACCTGGCGTGACGCCTGGTATTTCCGCCTGCGCGAACTCAAGGTGCCGTACGAAATCAACGTCGACCTGGACATGGCCAACCAGGACAGCCTCACGGTGTTCATCAACTACCAAGTGCTGGATTACCAGCAGCGGTTCATTGGCGCTGCCGGGGTAGGCCTGAGCGTGGACGCGGTGGTCAAGCTGATCGACACCTACCAGCGGCGTTACCAGCGCTCGGTCTTCTTCACCGATGCCCAGGGCAAGGTCCTGTTGACCGGCTCCGACGGCGGCCCGCACGGCTTGCGGGTTGGCCAGCCACTGCGCGACAACCCCGAGCTGGACGAATGGCTGGGGCTGCACCCGGTACCCGCCGAAGGTAGCCACGAATACAAGGACAGCGACGGCCACAGCCATTTCCTCAATGTGCGGCACCTGCCCGAACTGGACTGGTACCTGCTGGTGGACAAGCGCGAAACTGGCGCCCTCGACCGCGCTCGCCACTCGCTGTACCTGAACCTGGCCATCTGCGCGATGATCACCCTGGTGGTGCTGTCGCTGCTGCATGCGATGCTCAAGCGCCATCAAGCCAGCATCGAGGCTCTGGCTACCCTCGACAGCCTCACCGGCCTGCCCAACCGGCGCAGCTTCGACCTGCTGGCTGCGCAGGCGCTGCAGGAAGCCCAACGCGACGGTGCCCCGCTGGTGGCGTTGCTGATCGACCTCGACCACTTCAAGGCGCTCAACGATACCCACGGCCACCTGGCCGGCGACGAAGTGCTGCGCCAGTTCGCCAACGTGCTGCAGAGCAGCCTGCGCCAGTCGGATATACTGTGCCGCTGGGGCGGCGAGGAATTCATCGTGCTGTTGCGTGAGACCGAAGGTCGCCAAGCCATCGACGTGGCAGAAAAAATCCGTCGGCGCACCGAACAACTGACCTTCAGCTACGACGAGCAACCGCTGCGCCTGACCACTAGCATCGGCCTCAGTGGCTTGCAGCCAGGCGACACGCTGCATGCCCTGCTGACCCGCGCCGACCGCGCGCTCTATCGTGCCAAACTGGCCGGCCGCAACCGCGTCTGCAGTGAAACACCCGGATTGATCTATGAATGACAACCAGCGCTGCCCCGCCTGCGGCGCCCTCAACCAGTGCACCCTGGCCGACCCACGTACCGCCGCCGAGGCTTGCTGGTGCTTTGCCGTGGCAATCGACCCGGCGGTGCTGCAGGCACTGCCAGCGGAACTGCGTGACCAGTCCTGCCTGTGCCCGCGCTGCGCAGCAGGCGCCAGCCTGCCCGCGAACGCTCCCACCCCGATCGACAGTGAAAAGCGCTAGACTGCGCGCCCCCTTACCTACCTTTTGCCCCATGCGCCTCGACCGCTTCCTCGCCAACCTGCCCTGTTACAACCGCCAGCAAGTGCGCCTGCTGCTGGTGCAGCGCCGCGTGCGCGTGGATGGCCAGGCGGTGGCCGACCCGCGCACCGAAGTGCGTGAATTCAGCCGTATCGAAGTGGATGATCAACTGCTCCAGGCTGGCCGTCCGGCGCGCTACCTGATGCTGCACAAACCGGCTGGCTGCGTCAGCGCCACCCAAGACCCTCAGCACCGCACCGTGCTTGACCTGCTGCCCGCCGAACTGCGCGACGATCTGCACATCGCCGGAAGGCTGGACTACAACACCACCGGCCTGATGATCCTGACCAACGACGGCCAATGGTCGCGCCGCCTTACGCAGCCAGCGACCAAATTGCCCAAGCACTATCTGGTGCAAACCGAAGACGAGATCGGCGGGCATTACGTCGACAAATTTCGCGCAGGTTTCTACTTCGCCTTCGAGGACCTGACCACCCTGCCCGCGCAGCTGGACATCCTCGGCCCGCGCACGGCCAGGCTGGCGATCGTCGAAGGGCGCTACCACCAGGTCAAGCGCATGTTCGGCCATTTCGACAATAAAGTGGTGGGTTTGCATCGGGAAAGCATGGGCTCGATACGCCTCGACCCAGGCTTGGCGTCAGGGGAGTTCCGGGCGCTGACGGCCGAAGAAATCGCTGCGGTCTAGAGCGCTTCAGGTACTGTGCAAAGGCCACACGACCGCCCAGCGGCAAAAGTCACAATTTCCTCCAAGCGGCACTTGCGCGATCCCCGACCCACTGCTTGACTCCTAACTTGTCGGTCTGCACGTGACTCACGAGTCACAAACGTGGACCAAGACACCTTTTTGCCGGCTACCCAAGGCCTAGATGCCCTGGGGCACGGCAAATTGCCCGCCAAAAACAATACCGTCGACACGTGTGCCAAGGATCGACACAGGGCCCCGGTAAGTTTCCTACAGGCAAATGCCTACCTGTCATATAGAACGTGCACCCTAGGTGACGCGAATACCCTTTTTGCGCCAGGAGTCGATGACATGAGGCCAGAAATCGCTGTACTTGATATCCAAGGTCAGTATCGGGTTTACACGGAGTTCCATCGCGCCGATGCCGCCGAGAAGACGATCATCCTGATCAATGGCTCGCTGGCTACCACGGCCTCGTTCGCCCAGACGGTGCGTAACCTGCACCCGCAATTCAACGTCGTGCTGTACGACCAGCCCTACTCGGGCAAGTCCAAGCCGCACAACCGCCAGGAACGCCTGATCAGCAAGGAAGACGAGGCGCATATCCTGCTGGAGTTGATCGAGCACTTCCAGGCCGACCACGTGATGTCGTTCTCCTGGGGCGGTGCCTGCACCCTGCTGGCGCTTGCGCACCAGCCGCGATTGGTGAAAAAGGCCGTGGTCAGTTCGTTCTCGCCGGTGATCAACGAGCCGATGCGCGACTACCTCGACCGTGGGTGCCAGTACCTGGCCGCCTGCGATCGCTACCAGGTCGGCAACCTGGTCAACGACACCATCGGCAAGCACCTGCCGTCGCTGTTCAAGCGTTTCAACTATCGGCATGTCAGCAGCCTTGACAGCCACGAGTACGCGCAGATGCACTTCCACATCAACCAGGTGCTGCAGCATGACCTGGACCGGGCGCTGAAAGGTGCGCGCAACATCGATATCCCGGTGCTGTTCATCAACGGCGACCGCGACGAGTACACTACCGCCGAAGACGCTCGGCAGTTCGGCAACCATGTCGGCAAGAGCCACTTCACGGTGATCCGCGACGCCGGCCACTTCCTCGACATGGAAAACAAGACGGCCTGTGAGGCCACTCGCAGCGCCTTGCTCGGCTTCCTCAAGCCGACTGTACGCGAGCCGCGGGCACGTAACCCGTATAGCAACAGCCAAGGGCAGCATGCATGGGCGATCTGAGGGCATCGGCGTCCTGTAGCCACACCCGCAGGCTTCGGGCGCCGACAATTTTTTAGGCCTGGTTTATAACTAGGGCTTCTAATTCGAGGAGGGTTCTGGTAAAAAGTCGATCGCAGACGCGGGTATAGTTTAGTGGCAAAACGAAAGCTTCCCAAGCTTTAGTTGAGGGTTCTTACTGGACAACCGCTTTTGTGAGCGAGCTTTACTAGCAAGACATGCGGGTATAGTTGAATGGTACAACTATTGCTTCCCAAGCAATCGGTGAGGGTTCGATTCCCTCTACCCGCTCCACATTCCGTGATCTAGGGTACGTTCGGGCTTTCTGCCTCGTGCCCTGAATCCCTCGAAAGCCCTCCTACCCCCAACCACAAATCCCGAAACGACCTCACTCACAAACGTGATGACTCGTTACCCATGCCCATTCGATACCGCACAACGCTACGAGCCGCAGCCTGAAGCTCTGAGTTAGCTCAACCTGCAGGTAGCGATAAGCCCAGCTCCCCCCATGAGAAGTCGACTTTCCAGACAATTGGAAGGTGTTGAATCGAAAAGGCCCGCCAGAAATTGCTTAAGGCCAGTTGAACTCTGCGCTGATGACCCGAAAGCCGATTGACATTCCGCCGCCCCTCCCGTGGGACACGCACTTGGCCAGATCGCTACGCCCGATGATCTGCAAGCCGAAAATTCCTGCCTCCGCCAGGAAGGCGCTGGCACTACGAGCAAGACGTCACCCACAAAGCCGTCAATCCACGACAGAGTTTCGCCAGTGACAATGACATAGCCGTTGTTGCAGCTGCATAGAAAGGCCTGGGCGCCATCCAGGTGCCGAGCTACTACGATCAGTAGGCGTTGGAAAGCGGCGCACCGGTCACAAGTCTTGAAGACTACCCCCACCGAAAGCTTCGAGTTCTACCTAGTCTTTCCCTCAGCGAAGTACCTGCCACAGCGTGTCAGGGCCTTGGCCTACCACCTGAAGCATCAGCTGAGCCAGCAGTCGTAGCTATAGCTAATCAGCGCCTGAATGAGAGTCAGCTGGATCATCTGAGTGAACGTTGAGAACCGATGGAAAATGCTACCAAGCGCCGATTTTTGACGGTTTCATTGTGGTAGTGCCGTAGCCAGAAGTATTTTCTGAGAATTCCCCGATTGACCCTCCTGAGGTCTTTATCGGCATAATTCTCACGGTAAGCAGCCCAATATTCCCGAATTGACTCGACAACGAAGATTTGCTGAGCCTTGAGGTATTGTGCGCATTGCATACGCGTCGCCAGGACAGATGGGCGGGTCGCAGGGTGAAACATCGCCCTGCTAACAGCGGGTGACCTTAGATCTTGACCTGCCAGCATCAAATCAAGTGAATTCACCCAGGTGATACCGTTTTCCGTCACCAAGAACTCTGAATCACCATACATTCGGCTGAAGAGCTGCCGAACTCTACCCATTAGCGCCTCGTTTTGGACTACATCGTCTGCCAAGGCAACGCGAGCAAACTTAGCCCTGCCTTCAGTCTCACTCGCGGCGCTAAGGCCTGCGCCCACAGCAAAGCTGTCGCGAATGTCGCAAAATTGAGTAGAGATGCCGCCTCGGAAGGTAACTTTTTGTTCCAGCAGAGATTTGTGCATCAGCATGCACAACCGAAAGATGAGTAGCATCAGGGCGTTGGCAGAGTGCGTTAGCACCTGATCAGCATCCGTCTCTTCCTCCATTTCTTTCGGCTTGAACGTCACGACCACCGAGTCAGAGATGCAGGTACTTTTGACGTCATACCAATCGTAAGGGTTGTGTCCGCCAGTCTTCTTGTACCCCTCAGCGAGCACCTGTTCATGACCAGTCAAAACATCCCGATTGCTGATCATAAACTCCAATAGGTCTTGCGCCTGCTGGTCGGTGGTGACCACCGTGTTTAGCTTCTTGAAGCCCAGCATGTCGATAAACACTGTCCACTGCACTGCTTTCATTGCGTCGAAATCGCTTCTCAGAGAGGGTTGGTCAAGGTGGCTGGTCAGGATGGTACGTGAAATACCAGCACGGTGATGATCAGCTCACGATTCGAGTCACCCGGCTGGTGGAAGACATAGCGGAAGCCACTTTCGTGCCGGTAAGCCTCCTTGCGCTTGAAGTTCGCATGCGCCTGGGCAGTAGCCTCGATGCCAGCCAGCACCTTGCTGGTATCAACTCCCTTGTTGAACACCAAAATAGCCGTCTTGCTATCCCGCCAGGTCGTGTAGCCGAGCAACTGGTCGATGGCCTCCCCGAAGGCCTTGGGCCCCTTCCAGAACTTGCATTCGGCAATGAAAACGTTGCGTTCACCCTCGCGGAGCAGGATGTCGGTCTTCCCGCTCATGTTGAAGGTCTCGCCTGAGGCTTTGCCTTCAAACTGAGCGTTGAGCTGAACCAGGAAATGTTGCCGTAGCGCCTCTTCGTCCATGGACTTGAAGGCAGCTGGACTGCGCTCCATGACCAACGCCATGTCCTGCAGGATTTTCAGCGCGTGTTCGTACTGATCCATCGCCCAGGTAGGTTCCGGCTCGAAGGGCTTGGAAGTAGCCGGTGGCAGCGTGGGGGACGCCTTCCGGCGAGCAGTGGGTACGGCATAGGTCTTCGGTGCATCCGAGCGCTGTCGAACAGGGATACCCAGGGCTGCGGTGCGCTGCGACTTGGCCAGCAAGCGCTCCCTGCGATCATTCACCACCTGTGCGGCCAGCTGATGGAGGGACGCATTGTGGGCGTTGATCTGACTTCCCTGCCACTCCAGATACTGCTCGATATTCGCCAGCACTCGGTCGACCTCCGAACGCACCTCACGAGGAGAGTCCGAGGGGTACTGGAATTCAAGAATCAGCTCACCACCAGCCACCTTGCCGCGCGGCGGGTTGGTCGACCATTGGTTCGACTGGGAGAAGAAGAAAAGCTCATTGCCATCGAACGGTACATGAACCGTCACTCGCTCCCCAGGCACGAGCGCAGGTCGGCTCATGTCACGGATGAATCGGCTGGAATCACCCCGGACATCGATCTGGACTTCTTCGGTCTCGACGTACCACTCTTCTCGTCGTAGCGTGATCGGCTCGACCGTGGCGATTTGCATCAAGTAGGCGATCAGATCCTCAGGCGCAGTGTTGAGCAGGCGATTCGCATCCAGCCGCTCTACCTCGGTGGGAATTTTCCCCCGCTTCTCCTGAAGCAGGTAATCGAGGTTATTGCTTGAAAACAGGTAACCGTCAGCCTTTGGCGAAATGAACATCCTGGACACCTCGAAGAAGAGCGAGCCCGGATAATACTGGTTTTTTGCCCAGTAAAACCAATCATCAGGCGAAGGAAGGCCCCTCGGACTGAACTATGGGAATTTGCCCTGATGAGCAACTCGAACGCGACCAGGATGAAAGAGGTCGAGTCGACGAACCACACAGCTAAGTAACCACCCATAGTCCGCTCCGCTCAGATGAAGTCATCTGCGGCGTCATCGAAGGTAAGAGTCAAAATATAAATTAATTATTAAAAATCAATAGTAATTATCTATTGAAAAAAATATAAAAAGACCAAGAAAAGATCTATACCTATATCCATAGCACGGACTCTACAAGGAGTCAATATATGGATAAGTCGACTTTACCTGCTCACGTCCAACCGACAAGAGACGTACAGAATTCAGCCGATTGGAGCGCCCAAAAGCTCCCCCTAAAAGGCAATTTGAAAAATGTTCGCCTCGTGCGCACTGACCCGCCGCGTCTCTATGAAACGGCAACCGGGCAACCAGTACCCTCATTCAACGCATACTCCCGAGGCATCCATCGACAGCTGGGTACGAAACGATCACGTGCGGGCATTGAGCAATACACCTATCGCAATGCAGGCTTCATAGACTACCTGTACGAGTCCAGAGCCCTCGGCGCGGGCCAGATCGATCCGGAAGCCCTCAACGAAACGATCAACTCCTACTTCATCTTTTTGACCCAGGGGGTTAACAGCACCGACTTCGTGATCAGGACGGTGGCAAAACGGCTGGGACGGAAGCCAATCAGTATCGTCTCGGGCCTAGCCTATAAAGCAGCTGCCAACGATTTTCTGCGGCTTCACGCAGCTCTTCTGAGGGACTCCTTGGCCATGGCCAGCTTCCTCAACCCTGGAACCGTGATTGAGGCGCCTAACGAACTCGATGCTTTGGCAGATCGTCGTCGGAGCAAAACCGAGGTCGAACAGATGCGTTCGAAGCTCATGGAGTTCAAGGAAAAACCTGCTGAGGTCTATCAGACCGCGCCGGGAGGCCTAGAGGGCGGAAAGGCTCCCAAAAGCAAGCCCCCAAAAGAGTTTCCATCACGTCGAATTTTGAGGCTGATAGAGAACCTACCGCCCCTAGAGAAGGTAGTTGCCCTACTCCAAGCTGGCGGTGGCCTTCGGCAGTCCGAAGCCTGGGCCATGCAGAACGATGAGATCAACGTGAAGGAACGTTCCCTTCGCATAGAAGACCCTAACCACTTGCGCGACCCGTCCGCTAAAGACTTACCCTTCAAAGGACGAACGACCGCCAGAATCTACATGTTCGAACCCTTTGAAACCCTCTTCTATGATGCACTGGCTGAATATAAGGCGATACGCCCCACCTCAGATAGCGAGTTCCTTTTCGTATCAGACAATCCCGACAGCTATGGTGAGGCGTTAGTTGACGCTATCAAACCGAACTCGCTTAACCGCAGGCTTAATCGAGCGCTCGCCAAAGCTCAACAAGAGGCCGGCTTCACTGAATGCACAGACACCAAGGTTTACACTTCCCATAGCCTTCGTCACTTCTACGGCTATTGGGCCAGGAATTTTGTTTACATCCCTGGGCGCCGTACAGTTGGGTTAACCCTGGGTGAAATTCAAGTGCTGATGGGGCACGCAAAAATCACATCCACCATTATTTACGCCAAGCTCGACCAAGAGGTGCTCATGGCCGAAATTCACGCCTCGCAGCAGATGGCGGCAATCTGGAATAAAACCGGTAGCATCGATAGTCTGCGTGCGGCTGCATATGAAAGTCTCGCCCAAGACCTGCGTGAGCGCTTGGCAGCATGATAAACGTATCGACGGAAATTCAGTTAATCGCGCCCGAGAGGTTGCACGCTGCGTCAAATATTATTCTCAGCAAAATGACTGAGCCATTGACGTCCAAGCAGGTGAACCTAAACGAATTCTCAAGCGACAGGCAGTATCACAAGCGTCACGCCATCGTAAAATTCTGTCGTTTGAGATCCACTCGCCGGATGTCCGAGAGCGATCTGAACACTATTTTCAAAATTACTCTACTGGACGGAGATGCTGGCCCTGCAGGATCAACGCTGTACCATCGACTGACGGGCCAGCCTCCCGACCGACCCGAAGATGTGACGGGACTGGCAGTTCCATTCAAGGCTTGGCTCTGTCTTCTCTGGGCAGAGAAAATAGTGACTTTGCCATTCACATTTGAGTTGAGCTCCGTTTGGAAAAAGAATCCAGAGCTTGAAAAGTACACCTATGGATTTATTTTCGAGGTAGCGAGGGGCTCAAACAACATTGAAAGAGCCTCCAGAAGCTGGCAGTACCGAACTTCATGGCAATCTAAGGAGGATGTCAATTTTGACGAAATCTGGGCAGCCATACCTGAGATAGTTAGTCTAAAGCTGGATAAGGGAAATAGAAATTTCTCTTTAATACCCTGGCTAAAGAAATTCTCGGCTACGTTCAGCGAAATTATTTCTCCCGAGCAATGCTTCTACCTTGAACGATATCAAATGTACCTGATATCCAAGCGTGCTCACAACGAGGATATTACTCAAAACATTAAAAGCTATGAGAACTACATAAAATATTACGTAATGACACCTGAAGAAGCGCAGAACATCCCCACACACGATCGGAAACTTCGCCGTTTCAAAATCAGAAACATCAACAAACAGTATGCTCGCTCCCCTCCAAAAACCAAGCTTAAAAGAAAAGATCGAACAATTATAGAAAGACAGAAGGCTCGAATAGAAAAGGCACAGCGCATTGCAGAAGAAAGCGAGGCCTTGTATAACGAGCTTCATTCTTCGATAGCCGCCGAGGACTACCTTCTTTTACTAACTCTACCTCCGCGAAAACCCGACTTCAATTGGGTGACGAACGATTTTTACCCAGGGCGAGCGCACATCGAGATCGAAAAGACCTATAGCCAGTGGTTAACAATGGCAGGCATATTTGTTGCCAAAGCTAACAAATCTAATAACTCCCGAGGCCATATCGACAGCCAGATCAATCACATCAAATTCTTATTTGACTACATCTTCTTTTACCTCCCTGTATGGAAAGAACTGCATCCGAACTCAACAGTTCGATTACCGGAAACCATCATCGACTTCGAGCGAATAGTGTTTTGGTGCGACGACCTCATTGACCATGAGACTGTACAATCGATTTATCGAGACCATGACATTTCTGGCAACATTGAAATGCCTCTGACCGCACTAAAACTTCGGACATTGATGTTTACAGAGAAATCTACCAAGCCCTTTGTTAATTCAGTGCATCTCTTCTTTGAACTGGTCAGAACCTATGGCGCACCTCATGGTTTCGTAGATGGTGGGTATGCCAACCCCGTCAACCGCTCCATGGATTCGACTGGAAGTGGTGGACGATCCAAGTCGGACAAGAAGCCGTTCCCTCGGGACATTTCAATCATCGCAAAATCCTACATGAGCGCGCTCGATTCCATTGGTATCAATATCAGGAACGCGATATTAGATGGCCGCCTTGACCGTGAAACCGTTGCAGAAATCAAATCCAGCGACTGGATTGACCTCACAAAAATCAACCTCAACACCACCGTAATTATACGCAGCTCGAAACGTCCGCTGGAAACCTTTGAGATACCCATTACTACCATACCCAACATCTACAATTGGTGGCATGGCGATTACCACTCAACTAACGCAGCCACCATTGTAACGACATACATTCCCTGGCTTTCAACACTCAGGATGCTGGCTATTGGCCTATTCGCTGGCCAAAGAATTCAAAGTGGCCAGTGGCTGGATCTTAGAACGTTCGACAGTCTTTATCACGAAAAATATGTAGATGCTTTCAATCTCTGCAATCTGCATGTCAACACAAACAAGTCCGGGAAATCTGGGGATGTTGTGATTGATGGCGATGTAATGAAAAGCCTTATTGACGAGCGGCATTTTCAGACGCAGATTTACACTAAAGCCCCCGGCCTTGTTTATTACGAGAACGACCCAAGGGATCCCAATAAATACGGCAAAATTTGCCCACTATTCAGAAGCCCTTGGAAAGACAACGATCTTCCTTTTTCGGATGGGACATACTCAGACGAATGGATACATTTTTGCCGTGGACTAGAGCAAGTCTATAACTCCATTGTGAGCCCCGACTCCTATCACAGTTTCATTACCATAAGTGCTTCCGGCAACGAACTAGCGGTGCATGTCCCCCATTCTCTTCGCGTGGCGTGGATCTCTCACATGCGGTTGTATGGGCACCTCGATGTCACCTACACCGCCCAACAGGCAGGCCATAGGATCAACGATAAGATTGCTGTGTCGACTGACCACTATACCGTAGTTACGCCCGAAGACATGTTGGAGAACATCGGTCGTGCTAATAGCTTGGTCACAGATAGTGCCTATGAAGCGCTGATGGGAAAAATTCCACAGCCGAGTTCACCGAACAGCGCCATCGTGAAAGGGTGGAACGAGAATAAAGCGCAGCTCGTCCAAGATCAAAAACTCAGAAGCCAACAGTTCTATCTTATCGATAGTCAAGAATCAGGCATAGACTTGATCGCTACTACCAAGGCCCTGCCGGGATTTTACACCCATTGTATCTGCATGCGTGATGGGGACTGCCCTCCGAAGCTTGTGGAATTCACAGGACGTTCGAGAGTTTGTAGCCTTTGCGATGCAGCAGTATGGGGCGTTGATCATTTGCCAGGCATGAACGTAAAGATGCGACAGGCTCAAATCAAAGGTCTTCATCTCGTGGATAAAATCAGTCAGCTGGCTGACGCAGACATTTCACAAGCAGAGATGGCGCCATACCACCAGAAACTGACAATCGTTCGCTACGAACTCGCATCATATAAACATCTGGCCGATCAACTTAATGAGGTATTGGATTCGGACAGTAAAAATCCGGGATATATTTCCCGCTACCGTGACCTTGTTGGTGCTAAGCGACATGCTGTAGACATGTCAAACCCTCTCCACCGGGTTATTGCGGGAATTCTTGATTCTGAAGCCTACCCACACCTGACCTCAGCCAACTACCCCTACATGGTTGAGCGGCTAGCCAAGAACCCAGACCTACTCAAGTTGGAGCTCAGCGATCCTACGACCAAGCAGCTTATAGCCCGCCAGATAGCCACCATTCTCAAAAGCACAGATCTTACTTTTGACGAGGCGATTGCATATGTGTCAAATCCTAGCCTGCCACTGGAGCGTGAAGAAATTGAATAATTATCGCCCGAGCAAACTGGCGACTCAAAGCAAAGAAAAGCATGACTGGAAGCAAGAACAACTTAACAAAACATTAACAAAAACCAAGACCACTCTAGAATCACTGATTAAAAAAAATGTGCCACCCTACGAAAATTTTTCAAAACTGGCCAGAGACGTGGCCCTAATTGTCGGAGTAGATCCATCACTTTACAGAAAGACAGGCACACCTCAAAAAAAACTTTTTGATAGCTTCGCAGTGAAACTCTGCACAAAAATCCCCCGATCAGTTGCAGAAGCCTTAATCCCAGAGGAAACGCTGCAGATTCAGCTGAGTGAAGCAAGGCATCGTATCCATGTTCTAGAAAACATATTGGCCGACCTTACAACCAGATCAAAGCCCAAACCAACCCTTATTAAAACTGACAGTTTCCTGCATGCATTTGAAACAACCTGTCAACTAATTGAAATCATATTGAAAGAGGAGCAGTATCTATACTTCGAAAAAGGCCGCCTGATGACACGCGCAACAATGACAGGAGTTTCCGCCCCGCTCTCTGATGCGAAAACTTGCAAACCTTTCTTGGACTGGCGCCATGCAAAAAACACTAATCCTGGATCGCTTAGCACAGCTGAACTTGAAGAATCGCTTCGCTCTTCTATTGAAAGAGGAACTAGCGAAACTGATTGAGTCAGAGGCCTTTATTCCCATGAGGAAAGGCAGTATTGATCTTACCTGGTTGGCAGCCAAAATTGGGGCCACTCGACAAATATTTTATCCGGGCCGAGGGAGCCCTGAGGTACATATGCTTCTGGCGATGCTGAACGAGCATCTGGAAAATTCGATCAGCACTCTTCCAGGAGGCGCGCCGCCCAATATTGAAAATTCTAGATTGCAAACAGAATTAACCCTGATCAAACAGGAAAACTTGACGCTGAAGCAAAAACTGCGATCGGCACATCATGAGCTAAACATGATCCACGCAGGTGGCATCGTATTAAGCGATCACTCATGAAGAAGTACCTCATCAAGCGGGTCATCCATCGACTAAATGGCATCAGTCAGATCACCTGCGTCGACTCAGGGAACGGTAGAATCGCCTCATTGCGCTTTCGCACTGATGCACTCGATTTTCCGCTGCTTGCCGGGCGTATGTATATGCTGCGAACCGCTGCACGTAGCCATGGAGTCAACCTGGTAGCCGCCCTGGAATGTGGCCTGGACATCTCGGCCTGGGCCACGCTCATTGAGCACAACTTTTTCCTCGCCGATATAGAGCTCAAACCCACTGCAAAACGACTGCTCACCTCTCTAGACGCAGCTCAACGCGAGAGGCTCTTAGACAGCCTCGTCCAAAATTACCTGAAACCCTGGCAAGGAGTACTCCCAGAACCGCAATGCACCCTGCTAGGGGTGGCGTTCCAAGAGGCTCAGCAACGGTACCAGCACGTTAAGCGTCTCATGGCTTGGGGGCTTCCTCAAACGCGCGCAGAAGTCTGCTATGACACGTTTGGTTCCGATGCATGTGCCCTTCCGCTTGCCAGGCTCAGGGCCCTCTTGTCGTTCGGCTCATCACAGTTGATTCAATCAGCCCTGTCCTCGCAAACGAGTCTGGAAGTCAGCCAACGTGTGGCGCTTGAGCTACTGACCTGGTTCATAGATCAAGGCTCGAAGGGACGCACGATCTTTCACAAGACGGAGCTGCCCAAGTCCTCCGGAAAGGCCCTCGAACTCTGCACCGACCGGGGCTGGACAATTATTGATGGGGAGTACTGCCAACTCAAATCCCACGCCATGCTTCAGGTCGCGGTGCGCAGACAGCTCGAACGCCTATCGAGCAGTTTTTTCCCCACCTATACGCCTCAGGAAGTCCAATACGGTTATTCCAGATACAGCCAAGTCATCGCGTCCTATGACCATCAAAATTACCAGGACGAAATCATCGTAGCCATCAACTCAAGGCTGTCGGTGGTCATTGCCCGTGCCCTATCAAGCGTTTGTGAGTTCACGAGCCAGCTGTCCAGCACCTTGCAGATCTTGTACGCGCCGGCTCCTCAGCTCGTCGTGTATTCAAGTTCCATGCTGCCTATCTATGATGCCTGTTCTGAGAACATTGCAGTTCCATTCCACGAGCTCCCGCCTGACCTCGCTGAGTACGGCACCGTCATCATCACCGACTGCCATCTACTTACGCTCAGTGACTTCTTGGTGGCCCTCAAGGGAGTCCCTGCCTCCACGCGGGTGGTGCTATTCGATGCCCGGCCAGCTATGGCTGAGCATCCAGCACATTTCCTGGACGCTCTCAAAGCCTACTACCCCATCATCGCCCTACATGCTGCGAATCACGCTGTATCAGCGATCCCAGCGCCGAGTCTTGAGCCCAGTGGCGAAGACCAGGTGTTCAACGTTCACTGGGCCGAGCAATGGCATCAAGCGTCTAAGGGTGAAATTTTTGTCAGTGACTCTCCTTCGCTAATCGCAACGATCAATCAGCGTCTGAGTCGAGTACGAGCACCGGTAGTCCTTCAAACCCAGGAGACAAGTTTCAGAAAGCATGATCGGATCAGAGTGCGCCCGGCCCATGCCAACAAGTGGGATCCTTTCATCTGCCGACTTCATTCGGTCAGTGGGAAGGGGCTGTTTGTGGAAGCGGAAGGCCGGTACTCCACCTTGCCACCTGAACTCATTGACGAGGCAAAGGTGTCACTCGGCTTCGCCATGTCTCCAGAGGCAGCCGTCCAGGCAGGCGCGCGATCGGTCGTGCTGATCGCGGCGAAGGCATCCAGGCATGCTTGGATTGAATACCTGAAGGCCTATCGCATTGAGGTCAGCCAGGTGTATGTGCATGATCAACCCATGGCGGCGAAGACAGTACCGATCTCTCACCAACGGCTGACCCCACTGGTCGAGTAGGGCCATGAGCCCCCTCCCCGGCTTGTCCTGTGGATCATCCAAAAATCCATTACTAGCTCTGCCGAGATCTTTACTACATTCAACGCCAGGACAAAGCGTTGATGTGATAGTCATCATGAATGCCCCGGATGACTTTCTACTTTTGAGGATGCTGCAAAGCATCAAGCTCACTTGAGGGCCGACCAGCCACATACGGCTGGTCGCGTCGAATGCCTGCCCTGTTGATCCACTGTATCCTGCCAGACCAGATGAAGCGGGCTTGAATCCGCAGTTGTTAAAGGCAATCCAGATGTCCGTCAGATTCATACTTTTCGACGCCTTCGGCACCTTGCTTCGAATCCCGCAGGGCAGACACCCCTATCGCATGATTTTGAAAGAAGGCATCCGACAAGGTCGTCGCCCGCAGCCGAACGATCTGCATCAGGTCATGACCCGAAGTCTGAGCCTGGCAGAGGCGGCTGAGCTTTTCGGAATCAGCATCCGACCCGATCTCATGGCCGAAATCCAAGATGCACTGGACGCTGATCTAAATAGCATCGAACCGTTTGATGATGGGTTGCGAGCAGTGGAAATGCTGCAGTCCGAAGGCATCAAGATCGCCGTTGCCTCCAATCTCGCGGCGCCGTATGGAGAGCCCGTATGCCGACTGTATCCAACGCTTGATGGCTACGGCTTCAGCTACGCAATCGGCGCGATGAAACCTGAGCCATTCATGTACAGGGCGAGCTGTGAGCTACTCGGTGCTGATACCAGCGAATACTTCAGCGACAATCAGGTGATGATGATTGGTGACTCGATCCAGCGCGATTGCTACGCGCCTCGCGAGGTGGGTATTCAAGGCTTCTTCTTAAATCGCAGAGGTGGTGAGGGCTTCAAGAGCCTGACCGACTTCGCTGACCACGTGTTAGCCACCAACAGCGGGTTGGCATCTTAAACTCTCTACGATATAGCGAGATCGGGGAAGGCAACATCCATTGCGACATGCTGTTTGGCAAATACCATGCTTCACACCGGCATCAAACCCATCAGACCGGGACGACAGAAACCAGCTCGATGTACTTGAACCGTTTTTTCCTGGCTGCGTTTCTAGCCTCTTGTTCTGCTAGCAGGGTGCTCAAGGTACTCGCGTCGTAGCTGAAGAGCTCCTCATCGCCTTCGAAGACCTTGCTGACCTTCAGCGTTACTCGAAGCTTGGGTGACGAGAGTTTACGAGCTGCCGGTTTGACGGCGATCGGTTTGATAGCTTCAGAAGAAAGAGGTTTTTCAGATGCAGTGGGGGCAGAGCTGGATGTGCCGAACAGCGCCCGGCGCATTTCCTCTTCACTCAAATCGACGGTCATCACAGGTGTCTCGCGGGGGGCTAGAGGCATGCGGCGGCATAATCTAGAAATGCCAGCATCGAGAATTGCCCCTGCATTATGACTGAACAAGGATCTGAGCGCCCCTGTGATCTTCAGACATAGAGCTCATTTTGCATGCCATTCGGCGACCGAAGATAACGGGCACGATTAGGGTCATGAACGCTGGCAAACATCGACTGTAAACCACTTTTTTGCACTGTAAACCTTAGTAGTTAACAGTACAAAAAAATGGTTTACAGCAAACGTTAATCCCCAGGCTGAACCTTCACCGGCATGCTGCGAGCCATGCAGTCACACTGCAGCCACTCAAAATCTGGCTATGATTCAGAGCGGAGCGGCATCGGACTGCTCAGCATCCAGGGACGCAGTGCATGGCAAGGATTCGTCGGATTCAGATCGAAAATTTCCGTTCAATTCAAAGCCTGGACTGGACTCCTCCTCCGGGAATCAACCGCCTGGTTGGCTCTGGCGACAGCGGGAAGTCCAGCATTCTCGATGCTATTGATCTCTGCCTGAGTGCCCGGCGCAACGCATCGTTTGGCGCCACTGATTTCTACCGGTGATGTCACCTACCCGATCCTGATCATGGCGCCTCTGGGCGATCTGCCCAATGACCTGATCAACCTGGACAGCTACGGAGATTTCCTACGAGGCTTCGACCTCGCCAATCAAACACTGGAAGACAAACCACGTTTTGGTATTGAGACCGTTCTCACATTACAGCTGAGGGTAGAGAGCGACCTAGAGTCCATCTGCACGGCAACAGGAGATTGAACGTAACCTTGCTCGGAAAGACCGTGCTCGCATCTCTCCAGCTCGCATAGGCAGCTATACCAACGTCAATTTGTCATGGAATCGCAACTCCATCCTCAACCGCCTCACTGAAGATCGGCCCGCTCTGGGTGGTGCATTGGCAGCCGCATGCAGGACGCCCTCCTCTGCTTCGGCGTACAAGCCGGCGCACAGCTCCAGCAGCCACTCCAAATCGTAACGCAAACTGCCACGAATCTCGGAGTTCCGGTGGGCGCATTCGCGCAGGCTTTGCTCGATGCACATGCTGTTTCGATCGGTGGTGGCGCCATCGCCTTGCACAACGAGCAGGGAATGCCTCTACGATCCCTGGGCATCCCTACAGCCTTACTGCTTGCTCACGTTAGCTAGACGCCGAGCGAGCTCTTGCATCGTATGGCTTAAATTACGCAACGTTGCTGCATCATGAGCACCTTTTTCACTGGATGAATGAATACGCACGGCCAGCTCGTTAATTTCCTGTGTAACATGACTCTGCTCTTGTGCCGCAACTGCGATTTGCTGGGCTCGATCGACAATTTCAACGAATCCTGAAATTGTGACATCAATCGATTGATTAACATTCTCGGACTGATCACATGCCTGCCTGGTACTGAGTTCGCCTGCCACCATCGTCGCCACAGAATTTGAGGAAGCATGCCTAAGCTCTCCAATCATATCTTGAATTTTATTCGCTGACGATTGTGTACGACCTGCCAGCGTTCGAACCTCGTCTGCAACAACCGCGAAACCACGCCCTTGTTCACCTGCTCTGGCTGCCTCTATTGCCGCATTCAGCGCCAACAGGTTAGTTTGGTCAGATATAGATTTAATCACAGCCAGAACCCCGCTGACGTTTTCGATATCGTTCCCCAGTTGGGAGATAGCAGCCGCAACGTGGGAAACATTCGAACTCAACGAAAGAATAGTTTCACCATTCTGCTGCACCTGGAATTGGCTGGTACGGGCACGATCTAGGGAGTTCTGAGCTGTCTCTGAGCAGTCACTTGTATTTTTAGCAACCTCACAGGCACTCGCAGCCATCTCGGTTACTGCAGTCGCAAGGAGTGCATTATCTTGTCGTTGTTTATCAGCTCTTTCGGCCATGACTGCCGCTAATTCTGCAACGGCATTAGCATGATGCTCTAGCGCTGTTGACTCGTGCCCAATGGTATTAAGCATTCCTTGCAAGCGCCCGGCGTACTCGTTGACGGCTTTGCGTAAGAGTCCGATCTCATCATCGCGGTTAACTTGGAGACAGGCTGCATCGCTCTGCGCGCCCAACCTATTGATCTGCTCGGTGGTCTCGCCAATCAATTTGAATAGTGCACGGCCCGACATCCAGATAACACCAAACAGCACTATGAGCAATGGGATCAAAATCACCAGCATCTCGTTTTTGAGCTGTCTCGCAATAGCTGTCATTGTGCTCGAAGGCGTGACCAAGCCGACAATCCAGCCCGTGCCGGGGACTCTTTCCATGCTCACGTATGCTGGAGAGTCAAACGAGGTGTCATGATCAATCTTGAGCGTTTTGGAAGAGTTCCCGTTGTCTTCGCTCCAACGGATAAAGTCGGCGAACCAAGGATATAACTGTAAAACGGCGGAGGCCTTGGCTGCTTGCACGCCTGGCTCTACCCTGGGGAAGAACAGTACATTACCAGACCTATCGATTGCGAAAGCATAACCGCCAGTGACACTACCATTAGCCTTCAGAAAGTCCGCTATTCCACTGAGCGTCATATCGATCGTAGCGACACCTGAGAAACGCCCCTCTCTCACGTACTGCACGGAGCAAGTCGTCATCAGAACTTTGCTGACGGGATCAAGGTAGGCGTCTGACCACGCACATTTTCCAGGCTGTCCACTCTGCCCCTGCTTGTACCAATCAGCCGCTTGATAGGGAGGCGCTCCTGGAAGATTATTGTCAGCGGAGAACTCAAGCGATCCTTGTTTCGTCCTTGACCAGTACAAGCTATCGAGCTCCGTGCCCGGAGTGAATGCTCCGGGCTCTGGCCATAATCCTCCTCCAGCTATCGCCTGATTACCTTCACTATCAATAATTTTGGCTAGCGTAGGCTTCACTAGCTCATGCCTCAAGGGGAGTGTTGCACCGACGTTTGCTAACGCGACAGTGCGCCCCTCGACCTCTCCAAGTCTGGCGCTAAGTTGTCGTGACAAGGCAAGTACTGATTGCTGAGAAGCGTGGATTTGAGAAGCGATAAGCTTCGGCTCCCCGCGAAAGACGATCACCGCATAGATGACTAGCGCAATAAGCGTAACAATAAGAATCAAGGCAAGCGAGAATCGCGCAACTATTGTTTTAGGCACAACAAGCCCGTCCTAGTCTAAATATTTAAATGCCACAACCGCATGCATCGACATGCCCAAATAATTTTGAAACGCAGGTCATACGCAAACTTACTTTTTATGGTTTGTAATTCTGGGCGTAGCGAATTGGTTAGTCACTGCGATGCATTTCGTTTCAGCCGGAGCTATGCCCTGCAGTTAGGTTTACTTCCACGGCAGCGCATGGATGCTGAGCCCCCATGCGCATTTTCCGGGCAAGTTTCACCTTGAAATCAAATTATTCCCACTCATCTCTGCTGGCACAGAAACTTCTAAAATCCCCAATATAGTAGGTGCTAAGTCACACAAGCGTCCCTGATTTAATGTCACACCGGTAGTCTCGTTCGCCACATAGATCAAAGGCACCGGGTTTGTAGTATGAGCGGTGTGGGCTTGCTCAGATTCAGGATCGACCATCTGTTCCACGTTGCCGTGGTCAGCGGTGATCAGGCAATAGCCCCCACTTTTCAAAGTAGCCTCGACCACCCTGGCCAAGCACAGATCCAGCGCCTCAACAGCTTTCACCGCCGCATCGAACGATCCGGTGTGCCCCACCATGTCGCCATTGGCATAGTTACAGACAATCAGATCGTTCTGTGCACTGAGGATCTCTTCCTCCAATCTATCGGTGAGCTCGAAAGCGCTCATCTCGGGCTGGAGGTCATACGAAGCAACCAACGGCGACTGAATCAGTATCCGTCGCTCACCATCAAACGGCTCTTCTCGACCGCCATTGAAGAAGAACGTCACGTGAGCGTATTTTTCAGTTTCCGCGATCCGCAGTTGGGTCTTTCCCAGATTTGCCAGGTACTCACCCAAGCTGTTCGAGATAGCTTCGGGCGGGAAAGCGCATGGCCCATTCAGATCATCGGAGTATCGGGTCAGCGTCAGCAGGCGCTCTTTGGCTATTACGCCGCTTCGAGAGAACGCGTCGAAGGCAGGGGAAATCAACGCCTCACACAACTGCCGCGCACGATCAGGACGGAAGTTCATGAAGATGATCGAGTCATCCGCACCGATTGGCTCAGCCGCTCCGATCACCGTGGCCTGGACGAACTCATCGGACTCCCCTCGTTCATAAGCGGCCTGGAGAGCGTCACTGGCGGATTGAGCATGGTGTTCTGCTTCACCTTGCACGATCAGGCGGTACGCCGACTCAACTCGGTTCCAACGCTTGTCTCGATCCAGTGCGAAGTAGCGACCAATGACGGTTGCGATTCGACCGCACTGCTGCTGAGCAAGTGCATCCTCCAATGCAGATATCGACTCAGCTGCGCTCTTCGGAGGCGTGTCGCGACCGTCAAGGAATGCGTGCACGTAGACCCGCTCGACTCCCTCCCCGGCCAGAATCTGACAGCAAGCAATGATCTGGTCGATGTGGCTGTGAACGCCACCAGACGAAAGCAGGCCCATCACATGCATGGCGCCACCACGGGTCTTGGTGCCGTTCACCAGCTCCATCAGCGCTGGGTTGCTTGCAAAGGAGCCATCCTCGATGGCTTTGTTGATGCGGGTGAAGTTCTGATAAACGATCCGGCCCGCGCCGAGGTTCATGTGCCCGACCTCAGAGTTGCCCATCTGGCCATCAGGCAAGCCCACCGCTAAGCCCGAGGTAGCAATGAGACTATGAGGGTATCGCTCGAACAACCCGTCCAGCGTGGGCGTGCGGGCAGCGGCAAAGGCATTCGCTTCTACCTCCGCCCGCACACCGATCCCATCGAGGATGATCAGTGTGCAGGTAGCCATCTCAGGTACTCACTCAGAAGATGTAATCAGTGGTGAGGAAGCTCGACTCGCGGTTGCGAATGATCTCACTCACCAGCTCTTTGTTTTGCTCGTTGAACTTGGTGGCCACCAAGGTACGGATCGAGAACACCCGAAGCGCGTCGTGCACAGAGAGTGTGCCTTCGGCGGAGTTCTTGCGCCCGTTGAAGGGGTACGAATCCGGGCCACGCTGGCACTGGGTATTCAGGTTGATGCGTCCTACCTGGTTGGCGAAGACATCGACGAGGCGACCGACCTGGTTGCGGTTGGTACCGAAAATGCTCAACTGCTGCCCGAAATCGGAATCCAGTACGTAGTCGATGACCGTCTGCAGATCCCGATACGGCACAACCGGTACCAACGGGCCGAACTGCTCTTCCTGGTAGATGCGCATATCAGCTGCGACCGGGTACAGGACTGCTGGGAAGAAGAACGAACCACGGGCTTCACCCCCACCTTGGTTGACGACCCGAGCCCCCTTCTCCAGGGCATCAGCGACCAAGTCATTGAGAAAATCGACCTTCCCCGGCTCTGGCAGCGGCGTCAGGGCAACACCTGGCTCCCAAGGCATACCAGGCTTGAGCGAGGCCAGCTTGTGGTTGAACTTCTCCAGGAACTGATCGACGACGTCTTCGTGCACGAACAGGATTTTCAGCGCGGTACAGCGCTGACCGTTGAACGACAGGGAGCCTGTAACGGCTTCGTTGACGGCGTTGTCGAGATCAACCTCAGGCAAGACGATACCTGGGTTCTTGGCATCCAGACCGAGCGCAGCACGCAACCGGTGCGGGCGAGGGTGCAGCTTCTTCAGCGCACTGGCGCCCTTGTTGGTACCGATGAACGCGAAGATATCCACTTTGCCGCTGGCCATCAGGGCGCTCACGGTCTCGCGGCCACTGCCGTAGATCACGTTGATGACGCCGGCAGGGAAGCTGTCGCGGAATGCCTCCAGCAACGGACGAATCAGCAAGACGCCGAACTTGGCAGGCTTGAAGACCACGGTGTTACCCATGATCAGCGCAGGGATCAGCGTGGTGAAGGTTTCGTTCAGTGGGTAGTTATACGGCCCCATGCAGAGGGTCACGCCTAGCGGTACACGGCGAATCTGGCCCAGGGTGTCCTGCTCCAGTTCGAAACGGCTTGAACGACGATCGAGGTCTTTCAGGGCGTTGATGGTATCAACGATGTAGTCGCAAGTGCGGTCGAACTCCTTCTCGGAATCCTTGAGGTTTTTGCCGATCTCCCACATCAGCAGTTTCACCACGGCTGTGCGCTGCTCTCGCATACGAGACAAGAACGCTTCAACGTGGCGAATTCGCTCTGCCACCCGCATGGTAGGCCATTCACCTTGGCCATTGTCGTAGGCTTTGACCGCTGCATCCAACGCGACCAGTGCAGCATCAGCATCCATCTCCGGGAAGCTTCCCAGCACAACCTGTTGATCACCGTCAGGGGTGGAGAGATAAACTGGGCTGGTGACCTTGAGCAGGCTACCGTCCCAGCGCCGAAGCTGGCCGCCTACCAGGTACTCGCGCTGCTCGACGGGTTCTCCGAGTCGATACGCTTCAGGGATCTCATTTGCGGTAGGGAAGAGGTTGGCTAAGCGGTTACTGGTCATTTCGAGTTCTCTTGGAATAGTCTGAATGTTGGCGGGCCGGCACGCAGCCCGCTTCATGCGATAAAAGTTGTCAGGACTGGCCCGCCTTGCAGATGGACAGGAACGACAGGGCGTCCAGCGACGCGCCTCCTACCAGGCCACCATCGATATCGGGTTGGCTGAACAACTCAGCGGCGTTGTCGCCTTTGACGCTGCCGCCGTAGAGGATGCGAGTTGTCCGCGCGACTTCTGGACTGATCTCCGCGATGTAGCGGCGAATGTGCTGATGTACCTCTTGCGCCTGCAGAGGGGTCGCGGTCTCCCCCGTCCCGATAGCCCAGACAGGCTCATAGGCGATGACACCCTTGCCCAGATCCTCCACGCCCACGGCATCCAGCACTGCCAGGAGCTGGTCATTTACGACGTTCAGGGTCTCCCCATCACGACGCTGATCCAGCGTCTCGCCGACACACAAGACGGGAGTCAGCCCGGCGCTCAGGGCGGCCTTGTATTTGGCTGCCACCAACTCATTGGTTTCGCCGTTCAGGCTGCGGCGCTCAGAGTGGCCGACCAGGACGTAGTGACACCCAACGTCCCGTAGCATTGGGCCCGAGATCTCACCGGTGAAAGCCCCTTGCTCTGACTCACTCAGGTTCTGTGCGCCCAAATGGATCGGTGAATGGATGACCAAACCCGCCAATTGCTCCAGATAGATGGCTGGTGGGCAGATGGCGATGTCAACGTTCTCCAGCTGATCCAGAGGTGCTAGAAATTTGGACAAGAACTCGGCATTGCTCCTTCGGGAGCCATTCATTTTCCAGTTGCCGATAACGAGCTTGTTTGCCATGTTCATCCGCCCCTTCACGATCTGCGGGAAAGAAGCGCTTCGGCGCTGTAAGGCGCACGCGCCTCAAGTGCTTCCTCGATGCGCAGCAGGCGGTTGTACTTGCCAACCCGGTCAGAGCGGCAAAGCGAACCTGTTTTGATCTGGCCTGCACCGGTAGCAACAGCAAGGTCGGCGATAGTGGTGTCTTCGGTTTCGCCGGAACGGTGAGAAATCACCGCTGTGTAACCTGCTTTCTGCGCCATGCGAATGGCGTCGAAGGTTTCGCTCAGGCTGCCGATCTGGTTGAACTTGATCAGGATCGAGTTGGCGATGCCTTGTTGAATACCTTCGTGCAGGATCTGGGTATTGGTCACGAACAGGTCATCGCCGACCAGCTGAACTTTCTGGCCCAGTCGCTTGGTGAGATGCGCCCACCCTTCCCAATCACTTTCGTCCATACCATCTTCGATGGAGATGATGGGATACGCGTCGCACAGGCCAGCCAGGTATTCAGCAAACTCAATCGACGAGAACGACTTACCTTCGCCGGCCAACACGTACCGTCCGTCCTTGAAGAACTCCGATGCCGCACAATCCAAGGCGAGAGTGATGTCTTTACCCAGCTCATAGCCAGATCGGGATACGGCTTCCTTGATCACCACGAGGGCTTCTTCGTTAGACCCAAGGGACGGTGCAAAACCACCTTCATCACCTACGGCGGTGCTCAGGCCGCGCTCGCTCAGCACCTTCTTCAAGCTGTGGAACACTTCAGCCCCCATGCGCAAGGCTTCGCGGAAGCTTGTCGCACTCACTGGCTGAATCATGAACTCCTGGATGTCGATGTTGTTGTCAGCGTGCTCGCCGCCATTGATGATATTCATCATTGGAACAGGCATGGCCAAACGCGGTTCAGCGCTGTACAACGAAGCCAGGTGCTCGTAGAGAGGGACGTTGAGAGATGCCGCAGCAGCTTTCGCCGTTGCCAGGGAGACCGCCAAAATCGAATTGGCACCCAGGATCGATTTCGCATCAGTGCCGTCCAGGGTGATCATTGCCTGATCGATCACCCGTTGGTTCAAAGCGTCGAGCCCCACAATCCGTTCGCGAATTGGATTGTTCACGTTCTCCACGGCACGCATCACGCCCTTACCCTGGTAGCGCCAGGAGCCATCACGTAGCTCCAGGGCCTCACGGGATCCTGTGGACGCGCCGGAAGGAACACTCGCCTCCCCCACCACGCCACACTCCAAGGTGACGACGGCTTCCACGGTAGGGTTACCACGAGAGTCCAGGATTTCGCGGGCGAATACATTTTGGATCAGGGTGTTCTTTTTCACAGGCGGTACCAACGAAGCGTTGTAAGTTGCGGTTTCAGAATCCAGGGTTAGCAGTTCCTGCTGCTCTGCCACTTGCGTACGAAAGTCAAAATCACGCGGCCACTCACCGGCGCCGTGTAAATTCTGCTCACGCTGGTGCCCAACGGCACTGCTAATCAGGTCGGTCATGGGGCACTCCTCTCAGTTGATGCGATCACCGACACGCACGATGCGCAGGGTGTTGGTACCCCCTTGCGCATTGAGGTAGCTACCTTTAGTGATGAGCACGTGATCGCCTTCAGTGACTACACCTCGGCTCACCAGCTCATCGATGGCACGCTGGTTCACTTCATCGGTGGGAATGGTGTCTGCATCAAACGGGACAGTGCTGACGCCACGGAAAAGAGCTACTCGATTCTGAGTGCGCGCATTCCGCGAGAAAGCGAAGATGGGCAGGTGAGAGCGAATTCTCGACATGAGTCGCGGAGTGTCACCGCTCTCGGTCATGCAGATGATCGCCTTCACGCCATCCAGGTGGTTGGCGGCATACATGGCCGACATCGCGATCGACTCATCAATGCGATGGAAGACCTCGTTCATCCGATGCTTGGAGCGGTGAGCCAGAGGATGCTTTTCCGCACCCAGGATGACTCGGCACATGGCCTCGATGGTTTCGATGGGATAGGCGCCCGCTGCAGTTTCGGCTGAAAGCATCACTGCATCGGTGCCATCGAGAACGGCGTTCGCGACGTCGAACACTTCCGCACGCGTGGGCAGAGACTGGGTGATCATCGTCTCCATCATCTGAGTTGCCGTGATCACCACCCGATTCAGCGTCCTGGCACGATCGATGATCAGCTTCTGGACAGCGACCAGCTCAGCGTCCCCGATCTCGACCCCAAGGTCACCACGCGCGACCATGACGCCATCGGAAGCCTCGATGATTGCATCCAGAATGGCAGTGTCTTGCACGGTTTCAGCGCGCTCGATTTTTGCTACCAAACCCGCTTGACCTCCCGCCTCCAGCATCAGCTTGCGGGCCAGGTGCATGTCATCGGCGTCACGTGGGAACGACACAGCCAGGTAGTCAGCTTGCATGAGCGCTGCTGTCTTGATGTCCTCGCGGTCTTTTTCGGTGAGGGCAGCAGCGGAGAGGCCACCGCCTTTGCGGTTGATCCCCTTGTTGTTCGACAGAGGGCCGCCGACCACTACGGTGCAGATCAACGAGCTCTCTAGTACTTCCTGCACCTCCAGCTCAATTCGGCCATCATCCAGAAGCAAGATGTCGTGAGGGCGGCTATCGGTGATCAGCGCCTTGTAGTCGATACCCACCTGGGTCGCATCACCTTCGTCCCGAGCCAATCGGGCATTGAGCGTAAAGGTCTGCCCTTTGGTGAGGACAACCTTGGTGTCGGCGAACCGGGCGATTCGGATCTTGGGGCCCTGAAGGTCAGCCAGAACGGCGACGAAGCGACCATGTTTCGCCGCCAGCGAGCGCACCAGTGAGGCGCGACTCATGTGGTCTTCCGCAGACCCGTGAGAAAAATTGAGGCGAACAACGTCGACACCGGCCTTGATCAGGCCTTCGATCATTTCGGGCGTGTTAGTGGCAGGGCCGAGTGTGGCGACTATTTTAGTTCTGCGTTGCATAGTAGTGACATCTCGCTCAATGGGCACAGCCCAGGCTGGTGGGTGATGAAATGCCGCACCATTTGTGCCGATGTCACTTTTCTTTGTGAGAATTACAATAAAAACCACTATTTCAGTCACTAATCAAGCAAATTTATGACTGAACGCTTGTTTTAACGCGCCCACCGAATGTGGGCTAACTATTCGGACTTCCACAACTTCAGCGCCTTGAAAAGCGAGGCTGGGTTGTAAATTCTCCGGGTTATCAAGGGTAAAAGGTGTGCATCCGTAACACACCCATTCAGAACGTGTAGCACGGTATCAACACGAGCACGAATGACTGAAGTCACATTTTAATGACCGTTTCCAAGGAATGACTGATTAGGCTGCTCACTCCTTGAATCGGGCGCTTATCTCATCAGCGCTTAGTACACCGCCTGTCGTTCCTCATCCCCCCGTAAAGCTTGATAAAGAAGCCACTTCAATGATTGAGCGAGAACTCGCCCCATAACAAAGAGCAGAGGGTCGACGACCGAATTTCTGGAAATATCGGTCAAAAAACCAACCGTTCAGTCACTGGCATGTGGGATGCACCTCCTTTGGCATAGCTGATTTATCCCAACAGGCAATAACATGACGAAACCATTACCTAATCACACCGATGTCTTCGACGTCGTCGTTGTCGGCGGCGGCGTTGTGGGATGCGCGATGGTGAGACGTTTCACCTTGGAAGGTGCCAAGGTGCTTCTGCTGGAGAAGAGTTCTGACATTCTGTCGGGCGCCAGTAAGGGCAACAGTGCAATCCTACATACCGGCTTCGACGCTCCTCGCGACAGCCTCGAACTGCGCTGCATGCAGGATGGTTACCAGGAGTACCTGGACATCCACTCCAAGATGAACCTTCCACTGCTCAAGTCGGGCGCGATGGTCGTTGCCTGGAGTGAAGAGGATCTGGCGAAACTGCAGGGCATCGTTCAGCAGGCGCATGACAATGGCGTAGCAGACGTTCGGCTCATTGACCGAGCACGAGTGCGCGCTCTCGAACCTCACCTTGCAAACCATGCACTCGGCGCCGCTGAGGTGCCAGGCGAGTTCTTGATCGATCCTTGGTCTGCCCCTTTGGGCTACCTGCAGCAGGCCATGATGCTGGGTGCCAAAACCCAGTTCAATGCCGAAGTCCTCGGCGGTCACTTCGATGGCGACCTGTGGCGCCTGGAGACATCGCAAGGGACATTCCAAACCCGCACCGTGATCAACTGTGCCGGATTGTTCGGGGACATCCTTGAGCAGAATCTGCTGGGTGAATCCAGCTTCTCGATTCATCCCCGCAAGGGCCAGTTCGTAGTATTCGACAAAGCAGCGTCGCGCTACCTCACGAACATCGTGCTACCCGTTCCCAACGAACGTACCAAGGGCATCGTGCTTACCAAGACCGTCTACGGCAACCTACTGGTAGGCCCTACCGCCGAAGAGCAGGAAGACCGTATTCATGCTCGCCTGGACAGCGAAATTCTCGGCCAACTGGTAGAAGCCGCAGTAGAACGTATTCCATCACTGGAAGGCATGCCAGTAACCGCGACGTATGCAGCCTTACGCCCTGCTTCTGAGAAAAAGGAGTACCGAGTACGCAAGGTGGAAGGCAAGAACTGGATCACCGTAGGTGGTATCCGCTCGACCGGTCTGACGGCAGCGCTCGGTATCGCCAAGCACGTCTTTAGCCTTTACGACTTCAAGCACGACGCGCCCGCTAACCTCGTGTGGCCCTCAATGCCAAACTTGGCTGAGCACCTCCCTCGTGACTACCAAAAGCCTGGTTACGAAGAGATTGTGTGCCACTGCGAAATGGTCACGCTGCGAGAAATCAAAGCAGCCTTGAGCAGCCCTCTCCCACCCGGAGATATCGGCGGCCTCAAACGCCGAACCCGTGCGTGCATGGGACGCTGCCAGGGTTTCTATTGTGGAGCGAGGGTCGCTGAGCTAAGTGCTGGTCACCTCGCCATTCCTCTTGCTACAGGTGTTTGCCATGAGTCCCACTAACATCGAAAACGTCGACGTCGCCATCATCGGTGGTGGCCCGTCGGGACTTTCTGCAGCCATCGAACTGCGCAAGCAGGGCATCGGTAAGATTGTAGTGATCGAACGCGAGCCGGAAGCTGGTGGCATTCCTCGTCATTGTGGTCACCCACCGTTCGGGTTCTGGGAGTACGGACGTATCTACAGTGGGCCTGACTACGCCAAGCGCAACGTCAGCGAGGCCAAGAAAGCTGGCGTGGATATTCGAGTGCTGCACTCCGTGACCCGTCTCGGAGCAAATGGCCAACTGGACATTGTGAGCCCTGCAGGGGCTCTGCAGATCCAGGCAAAACGAGTGCTCATCGCAACCGGTGCACGTGAGACGCCACGCTCCGCGCGTCTGGTTGGGGGTGACCGGCCACTGGGCGTCATCAATACCGGAGCCTTCCAGTCATACGTGTATCTTGAGCACTTGAAGCCGTTCGAGCGCCCGCTGATTGTGGGTACCGAGTTGGTCAGCTTGTCCTCGGTGCTCAGTTGCCGGAAAGCAGGTATCAAACCTGTGGCCATGATCGAAGCGAACCGCCGCGCAACAGCGCGCTGGCCACTCTCACTGTTCCCGCGACTCTGCGGCGTGCCTATGCACTTTGGTGCGCAGCTTCAGGAGATTCATGGGACTGGCCGCGTCGAAGGCGCAAGCGTGAAGTTGGCAGATGGCTCGATCCGCGAGTTTGAATGCGACGGCGTGCTGCTGACCGGGCGCTTTGTCCCCGAGTCCAGCCTGGTAAGGCTGAGCGATCTCAAGCTTGACCTGAAAAGCGGTGGCCCCGCCATTGATCAGTATGGCAGGTGCTCAGACCCGGCCTACTTCGCTGCTGGCAACCTCTTGCGCCCCATTGAAACCGCAGGATGGTCATACCGGGAAGGTCGCAAGATCGCCTCCCTGATCGTACGCGACCTCAGTGGGCAGTTGCCGGCCACAGGCCAGGACGTCGAGATCCTTTGCAAAGGCCAGCTCAAACTCTGTGTCCCACAGCGCCTCACCCTGTCACCGGTGGAAGGCATGAAGAACCTGCAGATGCGAGTAAACCGCGCAACGCGTGGCCGCCTGCTGATCACCGCCGATGGTAAAGAGCTTTGGTCGCGTACCACGTCTGCTCTACCGGAACGCCGAATTCTCGTCCCGATTGCATCGTTGAATGTACCGAAGGGCGTGCAGCAGATTGAAGTCGACTTTGTCGGCGAGTAAGTAGATAGCCGAGGAGACAACAAAAAAATGCGTATCGCCGCGCTCGATCAAGGTACCACCAGCACACGTGTCCTGGTCGTCACTCAAAATGGCTCCGCCGACATTCAGCAATCGCTTCGGCACCAACAACATCACCCGCATCCAGGCTGGGTAGAGCACGATCCTATCGAGCTCCTGAACAACCTCCAGAGTTGCCTTGAAGCAACGGGCAAGGTCGACGCCATCGGGATCGCGAACCAAGGCGAAAGCTGCCTGGCATGGGATGCGAAAACCGGTGAGCCGCTCTCGCCTGTGATCGTGTGGCAGGACAACCGCACCGCACCTGAAATCAGCCGACTGCGCGCAACAGGCGCTCAGGCGCTGACCTTGGAGCGAGCTGGCCTCGCCCTCGACCCGTACTTCTCGGCAAGCAAGTTGGCCTGGATTGTTCAGAACCTGCCCGCAGCCCAGAGCGCGCTGAAGGCTGGACGACTGCGCCTGGGCACCACCGACGCCTACTTCCTGGATAGGCTCACCGGTGTGTTCGCCACTGACGTCACAACGGCATCGCGCACCTCGCTGATGAACCTGGCCACCGGGCAGTGGGACACCGAACTGTGCGAACTGTTCGGCGTGCCGATGGAGGCACTCCCCGAGATCCGCGACACCGTTGGGTTCTTCGGTGAAATCGGTGTTACTCCAGTCACCGCATCGATCGTCGATCAGCAGGCCTCTTTGTACGGCCACGGTTGCCGTGCTGGAGGAGATGCAAAGATCACCTACGGTACCGGCGCCTTCGCCCTAACCGTCACGGGTGATCAGATCATCCGGGCTCCCGAAAAAGGCCTGCTTGCCACAATCGCTTGGCAAATTGCGGGCAAACCTACCTATGCCATGGACGGGGGTGTTTATGACGCCAGCGCCGCTGTGGAATGGGCGGGTCGTCTCGGCCTCTTCAGTGATTTCTCCGAGCTGGCCGCCTTCAGTGAGCCCCCTGCTATTTCGCGCAGGCTTGCCTTCGTCCCAGCCCTATCGGGCCTCGCTTGTCCGCATTGGGATCGCAGCGCTGCAGCATTGTGGGTCGGCATGAGCGGTGGCACTACCCGCCAGGACATGTGCCAGGCACTTCTCGAAGGCGTCGCACTGCGCAGCGTCGAAGTGATTTCGGCGATGGACGGATTCCTCAACGTAACCGACCAACTGTCCATCGATGGTGGCCTTGCACGCAGCCCATATTTCGCTCAGTTCCTGGCCGATGCGTTGCAACGCTGCATCGTTACCCAACGCTTCGACGAACTGACTTCGTTCGGCTGCGCGGCCCTGGCCGCCAAGGGCATCGGTATCGAGCTCAAGCCTCCACGCAACACCAGCACAAAGTTCCGGCCACGCATCAGCGCGACCGAAGCACAACAGTGGCGCGAAACCTTCTCCGATGCCGTGAAACGGTGCAGAAGCTGGAGGTAAATCAGTCCGGTAAATCAGTGGTCACCCAGGGCAGAGTTTCAAACTTTGCCCTGTGGCCAACATCACCCCGGGATCATGCATTTTTTGCCCACTCCAGAAGAGGGAAAAACACAAAACCACATCATTAAAGTCCATGGCATACCGCGTGCGTCGATAACAATAACTCACCCTGACGATCATGATCGGGACGAGTCTGCTTGAGAGTGAACACACTTCAGGAGACATCCATATGTCTGAAATTACTCGGGCTCAACTGAACGACGGCCCACCCGCCGAAGAGCAATACACAGCTCAGTTCGAAAGAACGTTGGGCAAGTTCGAATCCTTCGCTGTCGCCTTCTCCTTCATCTCCATCACCACAGGTCTGTTCTCGACCTATGGCAGCATGCTGACTTCCAGCGGGCCCATTGGCATATGGACATGGCCGGTCGTTACCTTGGGCACCATTCTCGTTGCACTCGTATTTGGGTTGCTGGCGAGCAAAATTCCGCTTTCCGGATTCAGCTACCAGTGGGCCAGCCGCTTGGTGAATCCGGTGCTGGGTTGGTGGTTTGGCTGGGCAAGCTTCGCCTTCCTCTCCATCGTCACCGTGGCAGTAGATTACGGCCTGGCCCAGGTCGCACTGTTCCCCCTACTCGGATGGGAGTACAGCGCCCCTGCCGGCGCACTGACGACCCTCATCCTGATTCTGGTGCAGACAGCTCTCATCATCTGGTCGACACCGATCCTGACCAAAATAAACAATCTCGCCGTCGGCGCCGAAGTCGTCGCGGTGTTCGGACTCATCGTTGCGATTGGCGCCGCCGTAGCGTTCTTCGGCAAAGGAAACACGTCCAACTTGCTGTCCACGGGGATTGTCCACAGTGACAACTACTACGGCTGGCTTGGCCCGTTCATGCTCTCGGGTCTTCTCGGTGCATTTACTCTGGTGGGCTGGGAGTCCGCTGCCAACCTGGCTGAAGAAACGCACAACCCCAAGCAGGTGGTACCCAAGGCGATGGTCAACGCCGTTGTCGTCAGTGGCGTACTCGGGACACTGTTCCTGATCGTTGTCAGCCTGGGCCTTGGCGACAACGTAGCCGAACTCACTCGAAGCTCAGCACCTGTAGCAGACGTCATTCGGATGACACTGGGTGAAACCTTCAGCAAGGTGGTGTTGGTGGTAGTTTGCGTGGCCATCTTCGCCTGCGGCCTCGTGATCATGACGAGCAACAGCCGGCTCATTCATGCCATGGCCCGAGATGGCCGTCTGCCCTTTTCAGAAAAACTATCGATCGTGCCGAGACCATCGGGTGGGCCACTGTGGGCAACGCTCCTGGCATGCGTCGTGTCGGTCGGCATCGTGCTCAGCTTCTACAGCTCCCCTGACGCACTGACCCAGTTGCTGGGTGCCGCGACACTGTTCCCGGCGCTGCTCTACAGCGGTACCGTGATGCTATACATTTTCACCCGTCACAAGCATATCCATCACCCCGACGACTTCACACTCGGCAAGTGGGAATGGCCTGTGGTTGTCGGCGCAAGCGTGTGGCTTTTCGTGGAGATGTGCGTCTTCATCATCCCGAACGATTTCCGTGTAGCGCAGATGTATGTACTGGCGTCCATGCTGGTGGGAGTCGTCGTGTTCGCGGCAGTATGGATGCGCCGTAGAAAACAGCTGGAGCGCATGCCCCCACTGGGCACATACCTCTAGCACCACAACGTACTAAAAATGGGCTGCTGCCATATAAGCGACAGCCCTTCCCCTCTACGCAGCCGTTACCTCAAAACTTGAGCTCATCCGAGACCGTCGAAGTAGTGTACTGAACTCCCGAGATCTTATATACCGCAACAGCCTGCTCAGTTATGGCCATACTGAATTCTGGCCGCCTCCCTGGATTGAGCAAGTCTCCAGCAGACCCCTGATCAAACAATACGAAATTGATACCACCGCCGCTACGCTGCACAGACTTGAATGCCACACCGTCAAATTCATAATGGCAATATCGGATATATTCAGCTAGTGCTTGAGTCATCACGTAGTCGGTGTCATGAATCCTGACCGGCCTAGCAATCAGATCATGCAAGTAGCGGAGAAGCATTCGACGGCTGCTTCGAACATCATAGCTAGGACTAAACCAACTTATAGGCTCATGATCTAGGCTTTCAAGCACCGAGAAATCAAAGAACTTTAAATTTTTGGTCGATGTAAACTCACCTACCACCACTTCGTCACCTATCGATGGACGAACTTCCGCGATACAAGTCTCAAAATCTCCAGCCGCGTAAAAAAGTGAAACGCCAGCGGCACTCATTCTATTATTTGCAGCCCGACCTGGTGGCGGAGCACCAAGCTCTTTCAGAGGGTCAGCTTTAAACTTTGAACTGTCCTCCTGGTTACTCGAAACTCGCGCTCGAAAAAATTTAGAGCCCTCCGGAAGCTCACGCACGGCAGCAGGCGCTTCGCGTCGTTTCTCCGCCCCCCACATAGCTTCAAAAATGAGCGATTCAAAGAATTTTTTGGCATTCTCATTAAAAAATCGCTGACCATGCGTCAGCTGTGATGAGACTTCCTGCCAATCTCCCTCAACCCACCAGCGCTGATGCTCTTCCGAGTCAAACTTGTTAGGTGCCAAGAGATATTCCTGGCCAAAAAAATAAAAATCTTCCTCAGTAGCATCAGCGCTAACTAATAACTCTGAGATCTTGTCGCACGCCACTTTCGATTTACATCTAATCGCCCGCCCAACAATTTCACTCAAGGTCATCGTGTGATTCGGGAATGCTGAACAATCTATGGTGAAAAAATTGTGCAGAGCTTTCTTTATTATTTCAGCGACTTTTTCAGGCCTTTGAGCCCTATCGACAAGCGCCCCACACACGAAACACTCACGTGATTTTATCAAGTGATCAGCCCTTGAGCGCAGCCAATCGTCCTTAATACAATTCAAGCACACATAGAATTTTTCTCTATCCTCTGCCTCTAACAGGAATCGTTGAAAACTCTCTTTACCACGACGAGATATCATATCCATCATCTCAAATATCAGTGCACGTGCATTAAGCAAACAAACACTTAGGCGCGACACCTAGTTTCATTCAAGTCGGTTACCAGCAGGCACTTCATGTACCTCGACATGGGCCTCAGCCAGAGCCTTCGCCAACTCGCCTACCGGCTTACGGTCGATAATCAGCCGGTCAATCCGGTCAAGCGGGAAAACCTGGAACAAGGCGCGCTTGCCCATTTTAGAGGAGTCGGCGATGACGGTTAGATAGCGGGTGCGCGCAATCATCGCCCGAGTGATCTCCGCTTCCTCGATCGAGAAGTCGAACGCACCGTCCGCACTGAGTGCTCCGATGGTCACCACGGCGTGTTCTGCGTTGAAGCGGGCAATCTGCTCCATGGCCAACGCCCCAGTATTCTGAGCTGACTCTGGGCGATACTCCCCACCAATCATGAAGACACGGTTACCACTTGCCCCAATGCTTTCGGCAATCATCAGCGAGTTCGTGATGACAGTGATCCGACTCATCTTCGCAAGCTCACGTGCAAAAAAGAGCGTCGTCGTGCCGGTATCGATGAGGATGCTATCTCCTGGGGAGTAGAGCCCTGCAGCGTAGCGCGCGACCATCCGCTTCTCTACCGAGAACTCGTTCATGCGGGTTTGGAACGCATTCTCGTGTTCTCCGCGAGGGGGTAGTGATGCCCCTCCATGGTACTTGGTGACCTGCCCGTCTTCCGAAAGAACTGTCAGATCGCGTCGGATCGTTTCTTGAGAGGTACTAAGAGAGCGAGCCAGCTCCTCTACTGATATCCGCTCGCGTTGCCGCAGCAACTCCAGGATGTGCTGTCGCCTTTCACTCGGACGCATTTCTACTCCTTGGTCAGGTGCTGATGCCTCTAAAAGAAGCGATAGGTGTTACCGACGCACACACTTGAGGCATCGGTAACGCGCAACGGCAAACGCCTGCTGACATCGCGCACCATTACTCTTGTGATTTCAGAAACTTACCCACGGCCCTTCCAGCCCGCACTTTTGATGCTTCCAGTCACAATACGCTGCAAACTTGACCGAATCCAGCTCAAATGACCCTCAAAACCACACTAAAACAACGAATGGCACGTGATGTGGTTAGTAAATGGTCAGAAACGTCTCGGAAGCCGCCCAGCCGACTTGCTGAAGATTCCGGCGATTCGCATTCACGTTGACGGCGCTCCTGATCTAGATCGGGAGCTAAACAAGAAAAAAGTTCCAGGCCAGCGGATCAGACGCTAGGCAATCGGGGACATGAAGGTGAAGCCATGGCTGAGTTTGGAAATTTTGTGATCTATCTGATCATGATGGGTGCGGTGATCGGTGCTTGCGCATCCGTTCTCAAGCCTGAGAGTGGTCTGGGTAAAGAGTTCGTGAACGGAATTCACTCAATCGGGCCCGTCTTCCTCGCTCAGGCGGGGATCATGATCTCCATCCCGTTCCTGTCGAAATTCATTGAAATGGCCCTCGGCCCATACTTCAGCCTCATGGGGTCGGACGTCTCGATCGCGGCGCTCTCGATCATCGCGGTGGACATGGGTGGCTATCAGCTCGCGGACGCGATCGCAGCAAACCGAGATGTCTGGATCACTGCCATGATTGTCGGCTACACATCCGGCGCCACCATCGTCTACCTGATCCCGGTAGGCCTGATGATGCTGGAACGCAAGGATCATAAATATCTCGCCCTGGGCGCGATGGCCGGATTGATCAGCATTCCCTTCGCGGTACTCGCTTCGCTGGTGATGATCACCTCGTTCAACCTGCCAGTGCGTGAAATCGTATCGACGAACTCACCGGCTCTCCACTACCTGACGCTGGATTTCGTGGCCTGTCTCAAGCTGCTGACTCCGCTGTTTATCTTCTGCTTCGTCCTCGCGGCAGGTCTGCGCTACAGAGCCAATCTCATGGTTGCCGGCTTCCTGGTATTCGGCAAGGTCATGGACGCTTTCATCAAGATCATCCTGGCTCTCGCCATCGTGGAGCACTTCACCGGCTTCTTCATGAAGAACTTCGGGGTATGGGGCTTCGATCCAATGTTTGCAGATCAGAAGGAGCTGTTCCGCGCGATCGAGATCGCAGGCTACATTGGCATCATGCTCGCCGGCACCTTCCCCATCTGCTTCCTGTTCAACAAATACTGCCGTCGCCCGATGGAAGTCCTTGGCAAGCAGTTCGGCCTCTCTGGCCCAGGTGCAGCCGCCTTCGTGATGGTGTTCGCCAACATTATCGCGGTCTATCACATGTTCAAAAACCTGAATGCTCGCGACAAGGTGCTGTGCGTTGCGCTGGGCGTATGTGCTCAAGCAACCATCGGCGACCACCTGGCATTCACCGCCAACTTCCAGCCCACGCTGATCATGCCTGTACTGCTGGCCAAGCTCTTCGGTGGCCTGCTGGCAGTCGGCATCGCAATCAAGATTTCCGTGCCTGCAGCTCTGCGTTATGAAGCTCAGGAAAACGCTCAGCAGGACGAACTCGATTGCCCGCAAACCGCACTCCGCTCTGCCTGACCGGTAATCCCAAGAGGCGAACACTCGCCGCAACTAATAGAGGTATACATGCGTAAAATTTTCCTGGCCTGCCCATACAGCCATGCCGACGCCAAAGTCACCCAGGAACGCTTCCTGGCATGCAACAAGGTAGCCGCAACCATCGTCGAGTCTGGCAATGCCGTTTTCAGCCAAGTGTCGATGTCCCACCCGATCAACCTGGCCTTTGAAGGCAAAGACAACGCTGCCATTGGAAAGCTCTGGGCTCCCGTTGACGCGGTGTTCATGGATGTCATGGAGGAACTGATCATCCTCGACCTGCCAGGCTGGGATCTGAGCTCGGGCATCAAGCGTGAGATCGAGTTCTTCAAAGGCCGCGATCAAAAGGTGAGTTTGTGGTCTGAAGTCAGCCACGAGTTCCAATAAGAGAAGGAGGCTAAAAGCCTCCTTCTTCGTTTCTCCCCCGCCGCTCAACCCTCTCGCTGCGATCTTGGTTCGTGCTCAGTGCCGTATCCGCTCCGGGTTCTCTCGATGCATCGGGGCTCGAAGCTGCACGCTTCGACGCCAAGGGTGTCTGCATGGGGTTAGAGAGCCAAGCTTTCACCACTGAGAAGGCTGCAGGAATCAAAAGCAGATGCCGTGCTCGATTCGCATGAGCAAATCAAGAACATCCGAGTATCCCGTGGGGGTATACAGCAGTGTGCAAGGGGTTCGGTGGCCCAGTCCAACCACCGGCCTTCCGAGCCAGCGTTGCGCTTTGTCACGATCTCCGAACACTCCTCCCGCGACCGAAAGAATCTGCTCGTATCGGCCCACGAAGCAACGATGCTCAGCACTCCAGCATGCGATTGGGGAGCATGTGCATGGCGCGATAGTTCTCGCATCACTCATGGTTCAGCCTCATATGGCCTGAATCAAAACACCCTTAGCACTGTCGACAGCTGCATTCGCCGACGCTGTCCGTCCCCAATGAGGACGTAGACGGTGTGCGCCGTAACAAAAAACTTCGAGTCACTGAACTCAACCATGGGCTGAGTGCGTACCCAGCTCCCGGTGATATCTTGATCAAGGCTGTCGTAGAACACGTTGAATGCCAGGATCATCACCGGCTGCTGACCTTGCGCGCGAGTCCCCTTCAGTACCTCCTCTGGTGCAGCGAGATCGAGCCAAACCCAATCACTGACAACGCAGTGGCTACGGTCTGGGTAACGCTCCTTCACCTGCTCAATCGCATCCTCAACGTCGAGCTGAACACCTGGCATATGCAGCGCTGGCCCGGCCAACCTTGCTTTCACCTCATCCATCCTGAAGCTCCGAATTGGCTTGATTCTGAAATTGTCGAACCGGGATTCTTTCAGCCTCGGCTCGTGCTGGTGTGGGACTTCCTACACCAAGGAAGCAAATTGCCCCGAGACGACATTGATATCAAATAGACACCATATTCATCTAATCGAATCCAGCCGATGCTTCTCCTTCAGGCGTCCAGGGCTTCTGTTGCTTTAACTGAGAATGCCGTCACGACAACGTAATGGTCGGCGCCTGACAGGCTGCGAAGAAGCGTCATGCCTTGCTTCTGCGTTACGCGAATAACGCTTGGTGTTACTACAGTCATACCGTCCGCCGACGCCCTGGAGCGATCACAATAAACGGAACCTGTGTACTGAGAGCCCACAGGGGCGGCGTGCATCAGATAGGCATCGATCATTACCCCCCAGTCGAGGCTCCTCGCTGCCTCGACCTCCGGAGGCAGATGAGATGACGCCGGTGTGTTCATTGAGCCGTACAACACAGCGCGCTCCATAATCTTCAAAATTCCACGATCTTCCGGGGATCGAAACCACAATCTTCTCCCGGGTATCCTTTCTGGTTGCTGATCAGTCGGCAGCCCGACAGCTCAACATCAATCGAAAGGTGGGTATGGCCAAAAATCCATGCATCGGCTCGGTCGACTAGCGTGTGCCATGCGTTGCAGTAAGCCGCGTTTAGGTGCCCCTCATGCTCGCTGTCACTCACTTCGAGGATCGGCGCATGATGGGTGATGACAACAGTCTTGCCGGCGAATGGCTTTTCTATCTCGCCAGTTAGCCATTGCTTCGCTTGGTGATTCCTGAAGGCGACATCATCCGGGCGCAGCCTTCGATAATTTTGATCGGCGCGTATCGCACGGTAGTCAGTCATCATCGACCGCGCTATGTTCGTTGCAGCGGTCACATCGCCGGTCGAGCTGAAATCTGTCCAGCCGCTTGTTCCCAAGAATCGAATCCCGCCAGCTATGTAGCACTCGTTTTCGAGCACATGGACATGACTCTGCGCTGCGTCGCGGGCTTTCTGATGCGTCCGATCAAAATGGCCAGCGTAAAACTCGTGATTGCCCATCACATAGAGGACGTCGCAGTTGAAGGTCTCATTGGCCCATCGCACGCCTTTATCCAGCTTGTGAATGTCCCCGGCAAGCACCACCAGATCCACGGTTTTTGGGGCGAATGATGGAAGCTGGAAGTCGGTGAACTCCAGGTGCAAGTCGGAGAGTATGTACACCTTCATGAGGTCTCTCTAAGTTCGATTTGAGCGTAAATTGACAGTCGCTCTCCTCTCGAACCGAGAGGCTGGAATGTATGGCGATCGTCATATATCTCCACACGAGCTCGCCGCCAGCTTGATCATCATAAACCATAGGTTCTCATAAGCACAACCTGCGCTATTTATCAGAACCAATGGCATGTGGCTCTATCCTGCTATTTCGGACGATCATGACGCTGAAGAACGAGATAGGCGCGGTGCTTAGGGCAATTCGGCAGCAGCGCGGTTTGAGCTATGAAGACCTCAACGAGTCGACCTTTCGCACGACGCTAAGCCTGATCGAGCGCGGCAAATCCAAACTCACGGTCGAAACGCTTTCCTCTCTAGCGAAGGCACTGGACTTCGATGTCCTAGCTTTCATGGCTTTGTGTATTGCGCTTGAGCGCGGCCAGACCCCGGATGATGCCCTTGCCAAAGCCCTGCATGAACTGGATCAGTTCAAGGCAACAGGTGGCCTGGCGCTGCTGGAAGAGCAGATGAAGGACGGCGAGCTCGTCGCTCGATCACAGGGCAAGCCAACGAACCTGGAAAACAAGAGTGCTGTGCTGCGGCTGAAGGCTGAGGGCAAGACCCAGGCCGACATCAGACGACTGCTGGGTCTCGCGAAATCAACGGTGAGTCAGTACTGGCATTCAGAGTCGTGAAATATGCTTCACGGAAAGTTGAGATGGTCTTACGGGTGGCTTTTACATCATCTAACTCCGCCCATGCAGCGCAGTACCTCGTACTTGAGACTGCCAGTAGCAGCCAATTAGGTGCGTGGGCAGCATCACCAGCCCGAGTAATGAGTTACGAGCAGTGCCCATTCCCGTAGTGCAGTTCCATTTGCTCGCAAAACTGCGAGCGCTTCAGCCGCAGAAATCTTGGTCGGGCAGCCACCTATCAAGTAGAAGTCGTCCTTTCCAGGGGAGTAGAGGTGAAGCAGCGTAAGTACCATCACACGCTGTAAGTCAGTCATTTTTCTAAACGCACGGCGCATCGCCTTCAACCCCTCAGGGTCAGGCTCTGACCGATCATGATCGAAGCCACAAGGACGCATGGTGTAGTGGCGCCCCTCTTGGATCCCCCACGGCCTACTTTCAGTGAAGCAGGCATCCAGCTCGTATTTCTTAACGATATGCCAAGCTAAATCTCCGAACTTTCTCCCTCGCTCTTCGGATGACCCGTCTATCGGCGGAGGTATCTGACAGACCATCGCCATGGCGGCGTCCTCAGTGCTGTCCATGCAGCGCACTTTTTCAACCAGCTCGATCAGCGTGTATCCGGGAAAGCGACCCGCTGCAAACGTCGGATTGATGGCGACATAAGCAGCAAGAGCAACCGGCTGCTGCGAGTGATGAACATGGCCGTGGCTCGCGACCTCCACGTCCGTGAACGCCCAGAGACCTGAAGACACTTCATGGACACCCAGTCGGTGTAGCAAAGCCGTCGCTTTTTCCGATGTGTCGTCGAGGATATCCATCTTGAGAGTGCTCCTGATAGAGGTATGAGATACTGATCTGCCCTCTTCATATTACGCTGAGATCAAGCGCCCGTACCGCAGACCGTGCGACGCGTCGCTAAGGCTATTGCAGCTCTCATTCGTGGGAAAGCTTCCGTTTTCCATCTGTCCAAGATGAAGTCCATGGTAAGCGGCGTTCCTTCCGTCAACTCTGGAGATAGTCGAGTGGTGCTCTCCTTCAATGGGGAAGCTGATCTACCAGCATGCACCTTTGACTGACCGCAGGATTAGGCGCGAAAAAATAGAGGACTTGCAGACCAATGGCTGAGTCGAGTGCGAGGGATGGGCTGCGCTTTCCAGGTGTTAGAAAGTAGGCAGGCTTTCGAGGTTGTCCTCTTTGCGAGCGTTGCGATCAGTCGCCAGGAACTCACCATCCACCACGTGGACATGAGCACCATAACGCCACCCGCCGTTCTCCCAGAAAATCGTCTGGAACGTTGTCTTACCTAGAGTGATGAGATCTGCAACAAACGCACGATCGGTGGTCATCTGCAAGGCTTTGCCATTCTTGATGACTTTGACTTGCTGGATGTGGCCGCTTGGCTTTTCGCGGCGGACTGCATAAATATAAAAATCGGCCATGCTCATTTCCTTGTGTGTTTAATGTGGATCCCTCGCTAGGACATGATGATGGTAATGGCACTTTAAAATCAACGTAGAGTCTGTGATAGGTACCACTGCGAGACTCCAGCCTTATTGGGTGATCAGTGATTCCTAACTGCATGCAGGGAGTGCTATTTTTAACCCTATCCAAGCAATGCTTGTGACACCGCTGCTCATCACCTCCTTAGGGCGCCGCTGCAGGGCCCGATTTTACTGGCGTGCCGCGCGGTGCTTTGATGTGACCGTTAGCAGCCTGTAGTTCAGGCTTATAAATAGCGCAGTGTGACAACGGGCAACGGAACTGCTGATCATCACGCGAGGGGACTGCTTTGAGCACAGGACGTGTGGAGTTCATACTGGAAAGCCGGGGCCCATGCCTGAGTAATGAGTTAGCTCAGGAGCTGGTCAGAAAATTCGGCGTTAGCGCTCCGAACGCCAGGCAGTTGATCAAGCGCTCTACAGCCAAGAAGCTGAAGGGGATCAGCTTTCCCCATCGCGCCGCTTTCGTGTACCTCACCAGCCAGTATGGATCGATGATTTTCTTCGACAGGCTTGTTGAAGCACTCAAAAGCACACATCACGCGTGTGGATATGGCTTAGCTGCTATCGCGGATAGAGGTGGCGTGCTGCCTATCGATCATTTCAAAATTGCCTGCGGCGCTCCGAAGCTTCAGTCCAAACAACTGAGCGCGGAGAGAGTTGCGGAGCAACTGATCGCCGCGAACCTGATCAAGCAAGTCGACCTTGCAGGCATCGGGGAATGTCTCACGTTAGCCAGCTTTACCGAAGAGGATGAACAGACCGCCTATCTGGATCTCAATGCCCGAATCAAAATCGAGGCAATGGCGTTGAATGCGGTTCGTGATTGGGTCAGGCGCCTAGGCATCGGAAGCTGGAACCAGGTTCGTGTGCGGGGTGAAGGCCCGATCCCAACCGCCGGGCCAAATTACTGGGATCTGTCAGCCCCCTCCTACCTTTATCCGTTGCTGAGTCTTGCAGCCAGTAATGCGGGCTCAAGAGCAGATGCAAAACCAAAGCCTGGCTCATTCGTATGTGACGTGTACTTGGGGGAAAGGCTCACCGCTGACGCTGCACGGGCGTTTATCAAAAAATGCGTGAACGTTCGTGGGTTCAGCAAGGTAGCCCCCGTACTACAGATGTTCCTGGCCGAGTCTTATGACAAAGAAGCCGTGCGTGCTATCAAGGCCAATGGTGCGATTGCCGCCACGCTCGACTCGTTACTGGGCAGCGACGTGGCGCAAGCCCTTCATGAATTGTCTTCGGTACTCAAGGCCACCGCCCTCAACCTGGGAAGTCCCGAAAAGATCGATGGGCTGTTCAGCGCGCTGAGCAAGATCGAGGGCGCGGAAGGCACTCTACGTGGTTGTCTGTTCGAATATCTGTGCGCCGAGCTGGCAAATGAGTCGTACCTGAAGCCCTACATCTCCATTAATAAGCTGGTGCGCGGCTCTGATGGCGCCCGCGCCGAAGTTGATGTGCTTGTGGAGGCTCGAACCGGGACTGTGTTCATCGAGTGCAAAGGCCACCTGCCTACTGGCCAGGTGGATGACTCAGAGGTCGAGAAGTGGCTGAAAAAGCGGCTACCCGTGCTGCGCGATTTTGCCAAACATAATGAAGATCTTCGCCATTTGAAACAGACCTATGAGCTCTGGACGAATGCGACCATCAGTGCAGCGTCCAAAGCACTGATCGAAGCTGAGAACGCCAAGACAACTCGTTACTCAATCGCCTATCGAGAAGGCTCCGAGCTTCTCAGCATGATCAAGGAATCTGGGAACAGATCGCTGCTCAAGACCTACCAGCAGCACTTTTCAAATCATCCACTCGCCTTAGCAGCCAGGCGAAAAACCAGCCAGGCCACTGACGACGGCGAAACTCAACGAAAGAGTGACTGAAGCGCCTTCCGCGCCTCATGCTGGCATCGTAGAATCAGCCGCGAAGGGGCGGGTTCTTCCTCTCGTACCAACGAGGGCGGTTCTGATAATTAACAGCTTCGGCTGTTGGGTTTCGGCCCACTGATCCCTACGGGATGTTCAACGGTACTCAAATCCCCCTGCCCCTTCACCAATTTCTATGGAGAGGTGTGCGTGAAAAAGGACAGCGTCTGGTTCACCTACAAGGCACGCATTCAGGCTCACAAGCGCCTGGAGTGGCTGGACTTTCACTCGCAACTCTTGTTGGTATGGTACGCAATCCTCAGCACAGCGCTGGGGGTGCTGACCATAAGACACAGCATTATCCTTGGCCCCGACACTGACATCATGGCGACGATTCTTTCGGTTGCCTTGCTCGGCATTTCGCTGGCAGTTGCCAACCGCGACTTCCGGGGCCGAGCCATGCTGATGCGCACCAACTACCTGGAGCTACAAAAGCTTCATCGGGGAATACCTGACGGCCCGCCCAATACTCCCCCACCTGCACCGACCTCAGAACAAATCAACAGGTATGACGAACTGCTGGCTGAGTCAGAGAATCATCGAGAGATTGATGATCGGATCGCCCGCATTTTTGCAGGCGCAACCACTAGGCCGCCAACAGGCTTCGAGTATTTTTCCGCAGTATTTTGGCTGACGATGCGGTTTGTGATTACGGCGATGTTGTATGCCTTACCGGTACTGGTAGGTCTATATGCTTTCTGGAACAAGCCATGAGTGCAGCGAAAAGCTTCAAAAAGATCTTTACCCGAAAGCGTCTCCAAGAGATCTACACCGACAGAATCAAAAACTCCGGCGCCATCGGCCTCGATCGCATGCGCCCGGCTAACCTGGATAAACAGCTGACTGCAGAGCTCGACTACATAGTCGACAAGGTGCACCGGGGGGAGTATCGGTTCACTGCCTACAAAGAAAAACTGATCCTTAAGGGGGCATCGTCGCCGCCTCGTCAGATATCCATTCCGACGGCCAGGGACAGAATCGTCCTACGCGCACTGTGTAACTGCCTATCGGACGTTTTCCCCGATGCCAAACTCACCCTCCCCCAGATAGTCATCGACTCTCTAAAATCGGCGCTCGACTCTGGCGCGTATGCCGAATATGCAAAGATCGATCTTCAAAAATTCTACCCAACCATACCTCATGAATTGGTAGCAGCCGCGACGCGGAAGAAAATTCAGAAACCTGAGTTCAGGCAGCTAATCACCGCCGCACTCACAACGCCCACGGTGCCTGAATCAAGAGGCAGTAAGGGTGCCGATCGCCCCACCGTAGGAGTGCCGCAAGGTCTCGCGATTTCAAACGTGCTCGCAGAGATTGCTCTGCAGGGCATTGATAGCCTTTTCGAGGCCCGGACAGGAATTTGGTACAAGCGCTACGTTGACGACATCCTGATCCTGGGGCCAGCAGGAGTGGCACGCTCTACCGCTCATGAGCTCATCGCCGAATTGAAAGCCCTGAAGCTCAATCCGCATGACTTCGAACCAGGGTCGAAATCCAAGGTGGAGAGCCTGACCGACCCTTTCAGCTTCCTTGGATATCAAATCGAAGGCAACCAGGTGCTCATTCGCCATGAGAGCATCCTCAGGTTCGAGTCTTCGATCGCCAAAATCTTCACGGCATACCGGCACAAACTGGTAACAGCTCGACGACCTGCCGATAAGGAGCGCGCCCTGGCCTACTGCCAGTGGAAGCTGAACCTGAGGATTACTGGCTGCATATTCAAAGGCAAGCGCCTCGGCTGGGCTGCCTATTTCTGCCAGATCACCACGACGTCCCAGTTGCGAGCCATCAATCACACGATCAGAAAGCTTACAGACCGATTCTGCCCAAGCGGTGAGATCCATCCGAAATCGCTGATCAAGACCTTCTACGAACTGCAGAGAGGCATGAAGGCCGATAATGGCTACATCCCAAACCTCGATGCTCTTACGATCAATCAGAAACGCGAGAAACTCGCCATGTGGCTAGGCGATGATGCGTTTAAGCTGAGCGACGCAGAGGTAGAACGCAGGTTTGAAATCAAAGCCAGTAAGGCTGTGCGCGAACTGGAAGAGGATATAGCGCAGACGTCCTAAACGCTGACCTCCACACCGCGTGTTCCGTTGGAGCGTCATCCTTCTGCCATGATCATTTGTGTAGGAGTGGAAAAACTGGATAGTGGTTATAAAAACAGTGCTGTATTTATAGCCAGTTAAATTGATTGTCAATTCAACGATAAATCGTAGACCTACCACTGGCCATTTGATAGCGTCGCCTAACGCGGTGCCTAGCACCCTATGCGATATCCGAGGTCGACATTCGCTCCCTCGGAAATGGACTAATCGATACGCGTGATAAGGCAGGCGAGCTTTGATTATCACTCCAATGGGGCCTTTCAACGGAACGACCTGGGAGGCGACACTTCAGCTCGTCCTGAAGGCAAAATTCGGCGCTGCTGGATACCAGCACGTTCCTGCAACGCCGGGCGATTTCGGCATCGAGGGGTTTACCAAACATACCGGGCTTGCTTTCCAGTGCTATTGCCCAGACACGCACTATGAGCGCAAAGAGCTCAATAAGAAGCAGCAGGACAAGATCACAAAAGATCTCAAGAAGCTGAAGGACAACCAGACCAGCCTTCTGGGCATTCTCGGAGATACCAAAATTAAAGACTGGTATTTCATCACCCCCGAAATTGCGCACAATGCCTTGCTGACCCATGCTCAGAAAAAACAGGATGAGGTAAGAGCGTGGGGCCTTCCCCACTTGGACGATAATTTCACCGTGCTCGTCCAGGACATCGGGTTCTACACCCACGAAATAAACCAGCACCGGATAGCTGCCGGGATACCGATCTCTATCGGCCATGACAAGCAGTCCATTCCCAAGGTGAACAGCAGCACAACGGCCTACGACGAAAACTTGCAGCGAAAGACTCAACTGCGTATGTCAGACAAGGGGGAGCGCGCGACCGCCGCCCTGTTCGGCAAAACCAAGGACTCTTTCCTGGATCACGACAGCTTTTTCCAGACGCTGTACGAAAAAGCCCCACAGACATATTTTCAGGTCGCGAAAACCCTCAACGGCTTTGAGCAAGACGTGGACGAATGGAGCCTGACAGCCTCGGGTCACCCTAACGATCTGGTGAAAATGGTCAAGGATCGGCTCTCTGATCGGCTGTTGGGCGATGAGCAGCTGCTGATTGATGGAACACTTACGGACGACATAGTGCGCAGAACAGTCGCCCGTTGGCTCGCGGTCTGCCAACTGGACTTCTACAGCTGATGGCAACAATCAACTTCACCGTAAGGCCGATGCCGGTTCTGACCGAACTCAGACCGATGTACAAGATCAGCCAAGCGGTGCTGATCCTATCGATCTGTGGGCACGGCAGCAAATGCAGCCTGGTCAAACTGCATCTGATGCACTGGGCGATGAAAACGCCTCGACGCATGGAAACGTTGATCCTTGCTGCACAACTCGGTCAAATCACCCTTCCCGTCTGGGGATTCGACCCTGCGCTGTCCATTGCCCTGCAGCTCGCTTACAGGGACGGTTTGATTGAGCCTACAGCAAATGGCTTCAAGCTTTTGTCCAAAGGGGCGCTGCTGGTGAAAGACATCATGAGCGATGACACCGTCATGCTCGAAGAGAAGGCCGCACTTTTGAAGATCGGCAGGAAGATCACTGAAACTATGGTCAAGACCATATCCAAGGAATGGGAATAGCCTTGTTTATAAAACGTATCAAAATCGCAATCGAAACCACCGGCGGCCCGTTTGGCTTTATGGCGAAGTTCGATCGTAATCTGAACATCATCCGTGGTCGGAACTCGTCGGGCAAAAGCAGCATCGTCCACAGCATACTTTACGCTCTGGGAATGGAAGAGCTGCTGGGCGCACAGAACGCCGCAGCACTGACCTATGTTCTGAAGAATCATGTCGAGTTTGAGGACACTCAGTACCCGATCCTGAGCTCCAAGGTCATGATGGAGCTGGAATCGCTTGGCAAGACGATCACTGTCACTCGCAAAATCAAAGATGACAGCGTCAACCCCAAACTGGTCGAGATTCAGGAGTGCGCTGTTCTCAGCGAAGGGCAGTCCGGGCAAGTCATCTATCGGTTCCTCCATGACGGTGGCAGCGCCCAGATCCGGGAAGGATTCTACACTTATCTGGAAAATTTCCTTGGGCTAAGGCTGCCCATGGTGCCTCATACGAACGGCAAGCAGGTGAAGCTGTACCTACAATATATTTTCGCAGCGATGGTCATTGAGCAAAAGCGGGGCTGGACGGACTACATTGCCAACCTTCCCTACTTCGGCGTTAAGGAAGCCCGGATCAAGATCGTCGATTTCCTGGTTGGCACCAATGTGTTTGAGATGGAAGCCAATCGCGCACGGCTAGACCATGAATCGCAGGAGCTGAGCACCACTTGGCAAGATACTTATCGGGCAATTAACAACGATGCCCTGAAAAACTCAATGAAGGTTCTGGGGCTACCCAAGAACCCTGTGTTGGAGTTCCAGCCAGAGAGCGTGGCTTACCAGAAGTCCACCCTTCAAGGCTTGATAGGGCTGGATCAGTTCAAAAGTAATCAGATCCTGGCTCTTCAGAAGTTGACTCAGGATGAGGCAAAGTGGAAAGACACTTTGCCTGACGAAACCCTGAAACTCATTGAAAATGAGAATTCTGCGCTTCAAGGGCTGACTGTCGCATACGAGACCAGCATTGGGGAGTTGACTCTTCAAAGGGCAGCGCGGAACGCCAACGCCATCCACCTTCGGCAAGCTGAAGAAGAACTGTCGAAGAATCAGGCAGCTCAGAAGCTGATCAAGTATGGCGCTTCACTCAAACTTGATGTGGCCAGCGACGTCTGCCCCGCATGCCACCAGAATATCGGCAACTCCCTGACCGACCTCCATGAAAGCACCCCGCACATGGATATCGACACCAACATCGATTATCTGAAGTCTCAGATTAAAATGTTGGAACGAGATACTGCCGGTATCGAGCAATCGATCAAAGAAACCACTGTGGTCGGTGAAGAACTGGCCAAGCGGATCAATATTTCCAAGTCCAAACTTCGAGCACTCAAGTCTGACCTAACCACCAATGCCGTAGTATCGAGGGCCAACTTGCGTCAGCAACTTCAAATTGAGATGAGCATAGAAGAAGTCTCGCAGTTTGTACAGCGCAACGAAGCTCAACTTGAGACCCTTGTTCAACTGTCGGCCCAGTTCAAGCTGAACCAGGAAGCCAGGGCTGCTTTACCGAAAGAGCATTACTCCGATGTAGACCTTGCCAAGTACGAGTATTTCGCGAAGGTATTCAGGTCTTATGTGAGTTCTTTCGACTATCAAAGTGCCTCTGTGAACGGCATCAGGTTCAACGTGGAAAACCTGCTGCCAGAACTGGATAAAATTGAACTCAGGGAGATATACAAAAAAGACTTCGCCGAAGAGAAAAGCGCCTCAACGACCAGCACTTCGAAGAGCAGCTCTAACATCGCACGAGAGTCCAGCGCTAGTGATTTCGTTCGCCTGATCTGGAGTTACATCCTGACCTTGTACGTAACGTCAGCGAATTTCACGGTGAAGGGCAATCACCCAGGCTTCATCTTGATGGATGAGCCAGGACAGCACTCCATGGCGACGAAAAGCCAGCTGGCACTGCTTCAGCAATTGTCTGCTCAAAAGGGCCTTCAGAGCATCGTTGCCGCGTCGTTCGACGATAGTGAGGCGGCATACCTTGAGGCCACCCATAACGTTGAATTCAACCTGATTCGTTTGGGCGACAAGGCTATTGTGCCGAATGGGGATACGGTGCTTCTGGGGGCTAGAGTAGTTCGGGGTGCTGGCGAGTCTTGATCTTGGTGAGTCCTCATCATGGCAGGTTCTGGCGTCGGCGGGTCATGCCGTTGGTAACTCCTGATGCATGCGGCTGTTGATGGCGGCGAAATATGACATGACCGCCAGACATCACGCTCAGCGTTATCCTATAGACCCAACGGCGTTACTTACCTTCATTGGTTTAACTCACACTAAACATACCTACCTGAATTTTCCGCGCCAATTTTACGGCCTCCTGCTCTGCCAGCAGCGGTTGGAGATCACCGTGGAACTGATGTGGCCGATCACCACCGCTAGTGGGTGATCGACACATGGTACTGTCCTCTCACACGTCGGAGGCTTCTCGGCGCTTCCAAAGCTGCTTTGTCACCAATTTGAAGAGGTGCCCAGCCCTGTGTTTATCCAGTTCTGCTGTCGCCCCCAAAAGCTTCGATAGCCGACCGGGCCGTGCTTCCAATCGCTCCGCGAGAGCTCTTCGCTCAATTTGTGCCAAGGCATTAAGTTTCACAGAACGAATTGTCCTTTGCCCTTTTCTAGATTTGCCCGTGAATATCCATCCTTTCTGGATCTCAATGTTGTCTGAATATCGATCGAAATAAGGATGAATCCAGCGATAGCTGGCAGGAGAAACGGGCATTGGAGCATTGGCGGAAATTTTCACCGCGAGTACTGGGCAGTACTTGCTGGCTTTCTGCCCTTTACGCTTTGCACGCTTCTTGATGAGGCTATTGAGTGTACGGTTAAATCCATTTTTCTTTATATTGCACGTTCCACAGGACAAAGACAAATTCATAATTTCGTATGTAAAGTCACGATGTATACCCTTCTCGATAAAATGCTCCAAGTGAGTAGCGTAATCATCATAAAGAAACCGCCGACACAGACTACATCTTCCTTGTTGTATCTTACGCAGCATGGGCTTGAGTGTGTCCTTGAACGCAATCACCGCGCTCACGCCACTACTCCAGCTGAGGCCTTTCAGATGCGCGACATCAATATCGGCGGGAAGGACAGGGATCGGCTGAATTTGCTCGAATCCTATTTTAATCATCGTCTGACTCTCCAAGGATCGCATCAATCACCTCAACTAAAGGATCCTCCTTCCTCAAAGCTGACTTTATTGAAACCAGCTGATCCGTCAATGCGAGTAGATCAGGGTGTGCAAATCCGTCTCTTTCTATGATAGAAACCGCGCGCTGAACGACATCCACTACGATTCGATTTCGACTGGAAGTCAAGCCAAATTGCTCCAGCAAAATATCATCAGATGAAGCACCATAAGATGCCACGCTAATGACTGGTTCATCACTGGAAAGATCAACGATTGTACTTCCTTCTAATGAGGCGCTGACAATCAATGGAGAGTGAGTGCATACAACCAGATGCCCAGATTTCATTCCTATCTGGCAGATCCCATGCACTGCCGCCATAAAGTCTCGCTGCCATTGTGGATGGAGGCTATTATCAGGCTCATCCAAGAGCATCAGCGAATCCTCCTCGACCCCAAACCCTAGCCCCATCAGGTTTGTATACATATGATACTCGCCCGAACTCAACTCAAAAATTGAAAACTCAAGATCACTTCCGTCCCGCTTAACTGTAACATCTCGAAGCGAAAAAATGTCGAGCATGAAACCCAAGCGGACTACTTCGTTAGAGGCAGTTCTGCAATGAATCCCTTCCCCCCCCATACTCAAGGTCAGTCGAGCCTTGGTGGAAGCCATGAACTCAATAAACTCATTGAAGATGTTTTCACTGAATTCTTCCAGTAGATGCCGAGCCACTTCATCAGAGACAGGCCCAGGAAGATCAGCATCATCCATGTTCAACAATCGCTTCAGTTTGCTCACTGAGTGCCCGCTTTGCTCCGAGCTCCGCCTGCTGGATCTCTTAAGCCCATCCTTACGCACCAAGACCGACACGTTTAGATCCGGCATGATATTGGCAAATTCATGGGCCTGCTTATAGAAAGGCCATGTGAAACGTTCGCTCTTGCTTCTATCTAAAGCAAATACAATTGCGGTTTCAAAAGGTCGTTTCTTGCTAAGGAGGTTCGCCCCAACCCTCTGCCCGATATAAGCATATCTTTCTGTCGCAAACTCGGTACTACCACCACCTGATTTTTCCTTAGAAGGAAATCTGTCAGCAACAGAACCGGATGCGCAAATAACGTGATTCATGACTGAGCCATCGCTGACATCAAGCTTCGTCTCAGTGGATTCTGGAGCAATCAGGCCAGCCACCAACTCTCTAAGCATTGTGCTTTTATACGAGCCGTTCTGCCCAGTGACTACAGTGCACCTAAATCCATGTTTTTCACTGCCCCCCTCGGATGCTACGAAGGGAATGCTCCTCCAATCACCACCCCACGCTTGAAAATTTATTGCATTAATCATCTAGCCAAACTCCTTTTTGCGATGTTCATTCACACATGCTGATGGAAATAACTTTTTCATTTCCATTAAATAAGTTGGATTGCGGCAGATATAAAGTAACAATGGCAGTTTGTACACCAGATGGAAAGACTTTCAGGGACGACCAGATTTTCACAAACAATGACTTGAGATATGGCTGATCAACGGCTGCATTTTGATTGTTTCGCCGATCCATGCGGGCTCCTACGCGCCACCCCTGCCCTGGGTGATGCTCGCTGGGCATCCGACTGCCCTTGGGTGATGGCTCAATACTATCTCTTTGACAATGCTGCGGGGAACCGGCTGGCCCGTATCTGAAGGCACCAGGATCCATTTACCAAGGAGTACGAATTCACTCCTGGCTCACATGTGAGTAAAGAGAGGATCAACGGACGTTTGGCGTCGCTTGCGATGCGACCCAAAGCTGTATGCTTCGAGGAGTACACACCTACACGCTTTTCACGGATTTTCGAGAGGTAGGACACATACACATCTACACGTTTCTGGTTTTTTTTGTCCTATAAGAGTTCGATTCCCTCTACCCGCTCCACACCGCATTCCCGCATGGCGTTCCAGCAACGTCATCGCTGTCAAAAGGAGCCTTGGCTCCTTTTTTCGTTTCTGCCCTTTCGTTGACCTCGCACAGCGCCAGCCGCATGAATCCCCTTGCAAGTGAAACCGCTTGGGGCGCATATGCTCTCTGGATTCGCGAAACATTTCGAAAGGACTGCGTATGTTTCTTTCCCGCTGGCTTCCGGGCCTTGCCAACCTGCTGCAGTACCGACGCGAGTGGTTCCACGCCGACCTGCAGGCCGGTTTGTCGGTGGCCGCCATCCAGATCCCCATCGCCATCGCCTACGCACAGATCGTCGGCCTGCCGCCGCAGTACGGCCTGTATGCCTGCGTGCTGCCGATGATCGTCTACTCCCTGATCGGCAGCTCACGCCAACTAATGGTTGGCCCGGACGCCGCGACCTGCGCGATGATCGCCGGTGCAGTGGCGCCATTGGCCATGGGCGACCCCCACCGAATCGCCGAACTGTCGGTGATCGTCACGGTGCTGGTCGGTGTCATGCTGATTGCCGCCGGCCTGGCACGGGCGGGGTTCATCGCCAGCTTCTTCTCGCGGCCGATCCTCATCGGCTACCTCAACGGGATCGGCCTGAGCCTGATCGCCGGGCAGCTGTCCAAGGTGGTGGGCTTCAACGTCGAAGGGGACGGCTTCGTCCTCAGCCTGATCAACTTCCTGCAGCGCCTGGGTGAGATCCACTGGCTGACCCTGGCCATCGGCCTGGCCGGGCTGACCTTGCTGATCTGGCTGCCACAGCGCTTCCCGCGTTTGCCGGCGGCGCTAGTGACGGTGGCGGTATTCACCCTGGTGGTTGGCGTGTTCGGCCTTGACCACTCAGGCGTGGCCATCCTCGGTTCAGTGCCAGCCGGCATCCCGCAACTGGCCTGGCCACAGAGCAACCTGGCAGAAACCAAGAGCCTGTTGCGCGACGCGCTGGGCATCGCCACCGTCAGTTTTTGCAGCGCCATGCTCACGGCGCGCAGCTTCGCCGCGCGCCACGGCTATGCGATCAATGCCAACCATGAGTTCGTCGCCCTCGGCGTGAGCAACCTGGCGGCCGGCATCTCCCAGGGCTTTGCCATCAGCGGCGCCGACTCGCGCACTGCGGTCAACGACATGGCCGGCGGCAAGAGCCAGTTGGTCGGCATCATCGCCGCGCTGGTGATTGCCCTGATCCTGCTGTTCTTCACCGCGCCGATGGCCTGGATCCCCCAGGCGGCGCTGGGTGCCGTGCTGTTGATGGCCGGCTGGGGGCTGATCGACATCAAATCACTGGGGCGCATCCGCCGCCTGAGCCGTTTCGAGTTCTGGTTGTGCCTGTTGACCACGGTTGGCGTGCTGGGCCTAGGCGTTCTTCCGGGGATCGTGTTTGCCGTGACTCTGGCGATCCTGCGCTTGCTGTACAGCATCTACCAACCCACCGATGCGGTGCTCGGCTGGCTGCCGGGTACCGAGGGCCAGGTCGACATCCGCAAACACCCGGACGCCCGTACCGTGCCAGGGCTGGTGGTGTACCGCTTCGACGACGCGATCCTGTTCTTCAACGCCGACTACTTCAAGATGCGCCTGCTCGAAGCCGTTCAAAGCCAGGCCCAGCCCCGCGCCGTGCTGTTCGATGCCGAAGCGGTAAGCAGCATCGATGTGAGCGGCATTGCCGCCCTGCGCGAGGTACGCGACACCCTCGCGGCGCAAGGCATCTTCTTCGCCATCGCCCGCGCCCGCGGCACCTTCCTGCGCATGCTGGTGCGCTCTGGGATGGCGCGGGAAATGGAGGACAAGCTGCTGTTTGGCTCGGTGCGGGCGGGGATACGGGCGTATCGGTTGTGGCGGAACAGAAGTCGAAATCAGGGCGACAGCCCAGCCCGCTCAGTAACCTAACCTGTCCAGCAATACCGATTCGATTTCGGTGGGGCGTTTGTAGAAGCGCAGCAAATGCCCTGCTCGGTTGGTAAAGATCCCATCGACTCCTGCCTTCATTGCTGCGTCGAAGTCTTGCGCATCGTCGAGGGTATAGACGTGCACCAGCAGCCCGCGCTCATGGCTGGCATGGTTCATCCACGGCTGAATCAGGTCGGCATAGCTCTGTTCACCCAGCTTGCTGCGCTTGGCCGATGGACCGGTACCCATCGCCCCCCCTTGCTTGGCAATGTCCAGCCAGCGCAGGAACTCCGCCCGATCCTTCGGTTGCTGTCGCGCGTAAAACACGGCCTTGTCGTTTTCGCCTGAATCAGCGAAATCTTGGCCCGAGGCTGGTGCGATGGCCTTCGTACCCACCCACAGCAGCAGAATTTTCGGCACTTGCGGCATGGCCTTGTGCAGCAGTGCCAGGCTACTGCGATCGAATGTCTGCAACACTACGCGCCCAGGGTGGCCGAGCCAGCCTCGGGCCTCAAGGCGCGCCTTGAGCTCCATTTCAATGCCTGGGAACTGGCTGGGCACCTTGGTCTCGATATACAAGCCGGGCTGCCGCTCGGGGTTGCCTTCGGCGATATCGATGACTTCGTCCAGGGTAAGGATCGACAATTTGCTGAATGATGCCCGAGCACGCTCTGGGTAGGCCTTGTTGAACCAGCTGCCGGCGTCCAGGGATTTGAGCTCGGCGAGGGTGAAGGCGCTGACCGGGCTGCGGGTACGCTCGGGGAAGTGCTCGGCGACATCGCTGGTGCGTGACAGCTCATCGTCGTGGACCACCACCAGCACGCCATCGCGGGTGCGTTGCAGGTCGAGTTCCAGGTAGTCGGCGCCCAGGTCACGGGCCAGCAGGTAGGCGGGAGTGGTGGATTCCGGAGCGTCGTAGGAAGCGCCGCGGTGAGCAATCACCGCGGGGTACGGGATATCCTGGACGGCGGCGAGGCCCTTGCCGTCGGTTACCGAGGCCGCTGAGGCCGAATCCAGGGCCGCCAAGGCCAGAATCCCGATCAGACATTTGCGCATGGTGAAGTCCTCTTTCGTCGTGCGAGCCGTGCTGCGGCTAAACCACAACCCTCGCACACCTTGCATGACATGCTAAAGTCGCCCCCGTTTCCCGCTCCAGCGAATGGACCCATCATGCCCGCACTAGACGCCCACCTCGCCTCCTGGCAGGAACTCGCCAAACGCCACCCCTGCGATGCCCTGCTGCTGGGCAACGGCGCCAGCCGCGCGCTGTGGAAGCCGTTCGGCTACTTCTCGCTGTTCGAGGAAGCCCAACGTGCCGGGCGTAAAAAAGGTTTGGCAATCAGCGACCAGGCCTTGTTCAAGTCGCTTGGCACAGAGCTGTTCGAACCCGTGCTGAGCACCCTCAACCACACCGTGCGCGCCAACGCCGCCCTGGCGATCAACTCAACTGCACCGCTTAACCGCTACTACTCGATCAAGGAAGCGTTGATCCACGCCGTGCGCACCGTGCACCTGCCCTGGCCGCTGATGCCGGCAGCCACGCTGGCGTCGATCAACCAAGCCCTGCGCAGCTACCGCAGCGTCTACACCAGCAACTATGACCTGATCCTGCCATGGGCCGTACAGCACGACCCTCAAGGTTTCGCCGCGCTGTTCGACGAACAGGGCTTCTTCGACGTACGCCGCACACAGAGTGCCGGTACTCGCCTGCTGCACCTGCACGGCGGCCTGCACCTGCTCAAGCTGCCCGACGGCGCCACCCGCCAGCGCAGCGCCGAAAGCGCTGAATTGCTCGACGGCTTTGCCGTGAACATTCCGGGTGAAGTACCGCTGTTCGTCAACGAAGACCGTAGCGACGAAAAACTGCGTGCGATCCGCAACTCGGATTACCTGGCTTGGTGCCTGGGGCAGCTGGCGCAGGAAAGCCAGGGGCTATGCCTGTTCGGGCAGCACCTGGACAGTAGCGACCAGCACCTGCTCGACGCCATTCGCCAGGCGCGGCCGGCGCAGCTTTCGATTGCCATCCGGCCGTTGAGCGAGGCTTCGGTGATGAATCAGAAGCAGCATTTTGTAGAGCGATTGGGTGATCTGGCGGGGACTGCGCTGCATTTCTTCGATGCAAGTACGCATCCGCTGGGGCTGGGGGAGTTGGCGATCGAGGTGCCTACAGGGCGCCGCTGAGGCGGCCCCAGCGGCACACCTTCATCAGGCACAAGCAAGGGAACCCCTGGATAGGCGTGCATGTGCGCTTGTTACATTGACAGCCATGGCAACCCGAGCCAAGTCCAGTGTCTCTTGGCCTATGGCGTAACTTCCCCTGGCCTGCAACCAGGCCAGTACTTCTGCGAGATGCCAAAGCGAAGTGCTGCCTTCATGTATGGGCGCTGGGAAGCTGTGCATGCCAATGGGTACTTGAGGGTAAATTCGTATTCCATCGCTACTGCTCCTTACCAGCCTTCGCTGCGGTATCCGCCTCACTGCTGCCCGTACAATTGTCCACCACACGCTGAAGCTGGCGCGCAAAAATGCCAGGGTTCTTCGGGTACTCCAGACGCTCGTAATGCAACGTTCCCCACATCGGCAATCAGGGGAGTGCTTGGGAATTGTCCTACGCGCCTTCAGGAATCGAGCTCAACAGCCTTGCTTACCCGCCAATCAACCCATCCCCCTGCAACAACGTCTCCAGGCAATGCTCCTGCACCCCATAAAACGCTTTCAGCTGCGCAATCTTCTCCAGCAACGCACCCGCCTCAACCGGCTGCTTGCGCTTCACCGCCAGAATCATCTTGTTCTTGTTGGTGTGCTCCAGCGAGATGAACTCGAACACCTTGGTCTCGTATCCACACGCTTCCAGGTACAGCGCGCGCAAGCTGTCGGTCAGCATCTCGGCCTGCTGGCCCAGGTGCAGGCCGTACTGCAGCATCGGCTGCAGCAACCCCGGGCTGTGCAGTTGCGGGCGGATCTGCTTGTGGCAGCACGGCGAGCACATGATGATCGCAGCGTTGCAGCGGATGCCGGTGTGGATCGCGTAATCGGTGGCGATGTCGCAGGCATGCAGGGCGATCATCACCTCGATGGCCTCGGGCACCACGCTGCGCACGTCGCCGCACTGGAACTCAAGGCCCGGGTGGTCCAGGCGCGATGCGGCGGCGTTGCACAGGTCGACCATGTCCTGGCGCAGCTCAACCCCCGTCACCTGCGCCTCGCGGCCCAGCGTGTTGCGCAGGTAGTCGTGCATGGCGAAGGTCAGGTAGCCCTTGCCCGAGCCGAAGTCGGCCACCCGCAGCGCCTGCTGTGCAGGCACCGGCGCATTGGCCAGGGCGTGTTCGAACACCTCGATGAACTTGTTGATCTGCTTCCACTTGCGCGACATGGAGGGGATCAGCGCACCTTGCGCATCGGTCACGCCCAGGTCGCGCAGGAACGGCCGCGACAGTGCCAGGTAACGTTTCTTCTCGCGGTCATGGCCCGCGCTGGCGGCAGCTTCGCGGGGCGGCTGAGCACCGTGGCGCTGGAGCATCGGCTTGCCCTTCTTGCTGAAAGTCAGTTGCAGTTCGCCGTCGGCATCGAACAGGTGGGCGTTACGGAAGCTGTCCGGCAACAACTCGGCGACCAGCGCCAAGGCTTGGTCCAACGGCACGTTACGGGTGATGTCCCGGGTCTGGTGACGGTACACCAGCGACAGGTTCGGCTGCCCTTTCACCTGCACCGGTTTGGCGATGATCCGCTGCAAGGTCTGGTCGGCACCGACGTGGCGTGCCAGCACCAGCTTGACCAGGGTGTTGCCCTGCAAAGCAGCGCTCAGCAGGTCGAGGAACTGGGCGCGCGCCTCTGGCGCGGACGAAGCGGAAGTACTGGCGGACATGGAAAGCAGGTGCCTCGGATAGCGTGAGCGCGATGCGCAATGCCGCGCATTCTACGACGATGCCCGCCGTAGTCGAAGGTTTTCGCGATGGGCGTGGCTCAGTCGAGAATCACCAGGCGGTTGGGCAACTCGTTGCGCGCGTGGGTGCGCGGCACGTGCTCGCACAGCCGCTCACCACAGGCCTCGATGCAGTCAACGAAGCCTTGCAAGGTGCGGCCCTCACGCACCTGCTCGGCAAAGCGCGCTTTGATGAGCGCACGCGCCTGAGCATCAAGATGGCGCTCGATGCCTTGATCGACAAGGATCTCCACATGCCGCTCGGCCTCGGCAACGAAGATCAGCACCCCAGTGCCCCCGGCGGTGTGCTGCAGGTTCTGTTCGCGAAACTGCTGCCGGGCCAGGCGCGATGCCCGCCAGCGGCGCAGGGCTGCTGGGATCAGCCAGGCAGCCAGGCGCGGCTTGCGCAGCAGCACACACAGGGCGCTGAACAACAGCACATTGGCTACCAGCAGGCCCCGTAAGCCGGGCCACCCCAGCAGCAGCTGCAACACCCCTGGCACCGCCAGCGCCAGCACGGCAGCCCAGAACAGCGGCAGATAGGCATAGTCATCGGCGCGCCGGGCCAGCACGGTCACAAGCTCGGCGTCGGTGCGCCGTTCCACGCGGGCGATGGCCTCGGCGATAAGGCGCTGCTCGTATTCGTTGAGGGGGGTCATGCCGTCGGTCTCTTGAGCGTTCTTATAGTTGTTGTCCCGGCATTCGGGTATTCCTCAGCAAGCGACATATTCAGGCATAATCCGCCGCTGGAAATAATGCCTGTGAATCGTACAACAATAGCCGCCTGAAAACTTCGGCCGCGCACGTATCACCGTGGATACGGCACAGGCCTCGACAACGGAATTCATGATGAAACTGTCTTTGCTGGGCCTGGCCATGATGGGCCTTGCCAGTCAGGCGGCCCTTGCCGCCCAAACCGCCCCGCCCCTGCAAGACAAGCAGGCCTTCATCGAGCACCTCATCAGCCAGATGACCGAGGCCGAAAAAATCGGCCAGCTGCGCTTGATCAGCATCGGCCCGGAGATGCCGCACGAGAAGATCCGTGAAGAAATCGCCGCCGGGCGTATCGGCGGTACCTTCAACTCGCGCACCGCCCCCGAGAACCGTCCGATGCAGGACGCCGCCATGCGCAGCCGCCTGAAAATCCCGATGTTCTTCGCCTACGACACCATCCACGGCGAGCGCACTATCTTCCCGATCGGCCTGGGGCTGGCCGCCACGTGGGACATGGACGCCATCGCCAAGGTCGGCCGCACCTCGGCCATCGAGGCCTCCGCCGATGCCCTGGACATGACCTTCGCGCCAATGGTAGACATCGCCCGCGACCCTCGCTGGGGCCGTACCAGCGAAGGCTTCGGCGAAGACACCTACCTGACCTCGACGATCGGCCAGGTGATGGTCCGCTCGTTCCAGGGCAGCAGCCCGGCCAACGCCGACAGCATCATGGCCATCGTCAAGCACTTCGCCTTGTATGGCGCAGTTGAAGGCGGGCGCGACTACAACACGGTCGATATGAGCCTGCCAAAGATGTACAACGATTACCTGCCGCCTTACCGCGCCGCGCTGGACGCCGGTGCAGGCGGTGTGATGGTGGCGCTGAACTCGATCAACGGGGTGCCGGCCACCTCCAACACCTGGTTGATGAACGACCTGCTGCGCAAGGAGTGGGGGTTCAAGGGCGTGACCATCAGCGACCACGGCGCCATTCAGGAGCTGATTCGCCATGGCGTCGCGCGCGACGGCCGCGAGGCGGCCAAGCTGGCGATCAAGGCCGGCATCGACATGAGCATGAACGACACCCTGTATGGCGAAGAGTTGCCAGGGCTGCTCAAGTCCGGCGAGGTGACCCAGGGCGAACTTGACCAGGCCGTGCGCGAAGTGCTCGGGGCCAAGTACGAAATGGGCCTGTTCAAAGACCCTTATGTGCGCATCGGCAAGGCCGAAACCGACCTCAAGGATTACTACAGCGAAGACCGCCTGCACCGTGACGCCGCCCGCGACGTGGCGCGCCGCAGCCTGGTGCTGCTGGAGAACCGCCAGCAGACCCTGCCGCTGAAGAAAGCCGGCACCATCGCCCTGGTCGGCCCACTGGCTGATGCGCCGATCGACATGATGGGCAGCTGGGCCGCCGACGGCAAGCCGATGCACTCGGTCACCGTTCGCGAAGGCCTGCGCCGCGCCGTCGAGGGCAAGGCCAAGTTGGTCTATGCCAAGGGCTCCAACGTCACTGGCGACAAGGCGATTCTCGACTATCTGAACTTCCTCAACTTCGATGCACCGGAGATCGTCGATGACCCGCGCCCGGCTGCCGTACTGATCGATGAAGCGGTCAAGGCCGCCAAACAATCCGATGTGGTGGTTGCCGTGGTGGGTGAATCGCGCGGCATGTCGCACGAATCCTCAAGCCGTACCACACTTGAAATTCCGGCGGTTCAGCGCGAGCTGATCAAAGCCCTGAAGGCCACCGGCAAGCCTCTGGTGCTGGTACTGATGAACGGCCGCCCGCTGTCGATCGCCTGGGAACGCGAGCAGGCTGATGCCATCCTCGAAACCTGGTTCGCCGGTACCGAAGGCGGCAACGCCATCGCCGATGTGCTGTTCGGCGACTACAACCCATCGGGCAAGCTGGCCATTACCTTCCCGCGTTCGGTGGGGCAGATCCCGATGTACTACAACCACACGCGCATCGGCCGGCCATTCACCCCAGGCAAGCCAGGCAACTACACCTCGCAGTATTTCGAGGAGCCAAACGGCCCGCTGTACCCATTCGGTTATGGCCTGAGCTACAGCAGCTTCGAGCTGTCGGGGCTGACCCTGTCAGGCAAGGAACTCAAGCGCGGTAACACGCTGGAGGCCAAGGTGACGGTCAAGAACACCGGCAAGCGTGACGGCGAGACCGTGGTGCAGTTGTACCTGCAGGATGTTGCGGGCTCCATGAGCCGTCCGGTCAAGGAACTGAAGAACTTCCAGAAACTGCTGCTCAAGGCTGGCGAGTCGCGAACAGTGACCTTCCGCATCAGCGAGGAAGACCTGAAGTTCTACAATGGGCAGCTGCAGCGGGTCGCCGAGCCTGGCGAGTTCAATGTTCAGGTGGGTCTGGATTCCGAAGCTGTACAGCAGCAGAGCTTCGAATTGCTGTAAGCCGCAGTGGCCCTATCGCCGGCAAGCCGGCGATAGGGCTCTACCCGCCACCCAATCATCCGGATCTGCCCCATGCCCTTTTCCTTTCGCGCCCTGCGTCTGGGGCTGATCACCCTGCTGATTCTGGCCGGCACTGCCCTGAGTGCAGGCTGGGCCATGCATCAGGCCAGGCGCCAAGCCATGGAGGACGACGCCCGCCGCGCCAGCCAGCAGCTGGGGCTGTACGCCACGGCCCTGCATACCTTGATCGACCGCTACCGCGCCCTGCCGGCCGTGCTGGCACTGGACCCGGAGCTGATTCAGGCCCTGCGTGGGCCGGTCGACGAAACCCTGCAAGACGCGCTCAACCGCAAACTCGAACGCATCAACGGCGCAGCCAACTCGTCCACCCTGGAGCTGCTCGACCACACCGGCCTGGCCGTGGCCGCCAGCAACTGGCGCCTGCCCACCACCTACGTGGGTTCCAACTACGGCTTTCGCCCCTATTTCAAGCAAACCCGCAGCCAGGGCAGCGGCCGCTTTTATGCAGTCGGAGTGACCAGTGGCGTGCCGGGCTACTTCCTCTCCAGCGCAGTCACTGATGAACAGCGGCGCTTCCTCGGCGCCATGGTGGTCAAGCTGGAGTTCCCCGAACTGGAACGCGAGTGGCGCCAGGGCAGTGACGTGCTGCTGGTCAGCGACGCGCGCGGCATCACCTTCATCGCCAACCAGGACGGCTGGCGCTACCGCGAGCTACAGCCGCTCAGCGGCGCCGACCGCGCCGAACTGGCCGCGACGCGCCAGTACGACAAGCAACCGCTGGTGCCCTTGCAGCACCAGGTACTGACCCGTTTTGCCGAGAACAGCCACCTGAGCCGTGTGCAAGGCCCTAACGGAACGGCCGAGTACCTCTGGGAGAGCCTGCCGCTGCCAGGGGAAGCCTGGACATTGCACTTGTTGCGCAAGCCACAGGTAACGGCTGCTGGCCGCAACGCCGCCCTGGGCGCTGCCGCCGTGTGGCTGAGCCTGGTGTTCGCCGCGCTGTTCGTCAGCCAGCGCCTGCGCCTGGCCCGCCTGCGCCAGCGCAGCCGCGAAGAGCTCAAGCGCCAGGTCGAGGAACGCACCCGTGAACTGCGCACTGCCCAGGAGGGCCTGGTGCAGTCGGCCAAGCTGGCCGCGCTCGGGCAGATGTCGGCGGCCATGGCCCACGAGATCAACCAGCCACTGACCACCCAGCGCATGCAGCTGGAAACCCTGCGCCTGTTGCTCGACCACGGCCGCTACGACGAAGCGCGCCAGGCGCTGGAGCCGCTGGAGCAGATGCTCACGCGCATGGCCGCGCTCACCAGCCACCTGAAGACCTTTGCCCGCAACAGCCCCGTCGGCCTGCGCGAGCGGCTGGACCTGGCGACCGTGGTCGATCAGGCCCTGCACCTGCTCGACACGCGCATCCGCAGCGACGAGGTCGACGTGGCCCTGTACCTGGCGCGCCCGGCCTGGGTGCGTGGCGATGCGATCCGGCTTGAGCAGGTGCTGATCAACCTGCTGCGCAACGCCCTCGACGCCATGGCCGACAAACGCTACAAACGCCTGGAAATCCGCATCGAACCCGACCAGGAGCAGTGGCGCCTGAGCGTCCTCGATTCGGGCGGCGGGATTGCCGACACCGACCTGGCCAAGGTCTTCGATCCATTCTTCACCACCAAACCGGTGGGTGAAGGCCTGGGCCTGGGCCTGGCGATTTCCTATGGCATCATCCTTGAGGCCGGCGGCCAACTGCAGGCCGAAAACCTGCCGGGCGGTGCGCGCCTGAGCCTTACCCTGCCCCGTGACCTGGAGCCTGTATGCTGAATTCAGTGATCGTCGTCGATGATGAAGCGAGCATTCGCAGCGCTGTCGAGCAATGGCTGAACCTGTCCGGTTTCAACGTGCAGTTGTTCGCCCGCGCCGAGGACTGCCTGGCGCACCTGCCCCAGCATTTCCCTGGGGTGGTCATCAGTGATGTGCGCATGCCGGGCATGGGTGGCATGCAGCTGCTCGAACGCCTGCAGGCGGCCGACCCGGACCTGCCGGTGATCCTGTTGACAGGCCATGGTGACGTACCGATGGCGGTCGAGGCCATGCGCAGCGGCGCCTATGATTTCCTGGAAAAACCCTTCACCCCGCAGCACCTGCTGGGCAGCCTGCGCCGCGCGCTGGAGAAACGCCAGCTGGTACTGGAAAACCGCCGCCTTCATGAACAGGCCGACCTCAAGTCACGCCTGGAAGCCTCGCTGCTGGGCGCGTCGCAAGGCTTGCAGCAGCTGCGCCGGCAAGTGCTCGACCTGGCCAGCCTGCCGGTCAATGTGCTGATCCGTGGCGAAACCGGCAGTGGTAAGGAGCGTGTGGCGCGCTGCCTTCACGACTTCGGACCGCGGGTTGACAAACCCTTCGTCGCGCTCAATTGCGCAGCAATCCCCGAAGCGCTGTTCGAGGCCGAATTGTTCGGCCATGAGAGCGGTGCGTTCACCGGCGCCCAAGGCAAGCGTATCGGCAAGCTGGAGTATGCCAACGGCGGCACGGTTTTCCTCGACGAAATCGAAAGCATGCCCTTGGCACAACAGGCCAAGCTGCTGCGGGTGATCCAGGAACAGAAGCTGGAACGGCTGGGCGCCAACCAAAGCATCAGCGTGGATCTGCGGATCATCGCCGCGACCAAGCCCGACCTGCTCGAAGAGGCCCGCGCCGGGCGTTTTCGCGAGGACCTGGCGTATCGCCTGAATGTCGCCGAACTACGCCTGGCGCCGTTGCGTGAGCGGCGGGAAGACATCCCCTTGCTCTTCGAGCATTTTGCCCATGCCGCCGCCGCGAAGCTTGGCCGTAATGCCGCGCCGCTGTCGGGCACGCAACTGGCGCAGTTGCTGTCGCACGACTGGCCGGGCAACGTGCGGGAGCTGGCCAACGCGGCTGAGCGACATGCATTGGGACTGGGCTCGTCGAATATCGAGACAGCGCCTGCGGGACCATCGCTGGGCGAACAGATGGAGGCCTTTGAAGCCCAATGCCTGCGTGCAGCGCTGCGCCAGCATGCAGGCGAAATCAAGGCAGTGATGGAAACACTCCAGCTACCCAGGCGCACATTGAACGAGAAAATGCAGCGCCACGGGCTGGTGCGCGAGGACTTTCTCCAATAAGCGGATTTCTGCCGATCACCGCCCAGTGATAAGCGGAAATCCGCTCAACCGATACCCGTTAACCGCAGGGGTTGCGGCACAGTTACTTCCGGCAAAGCGAGCGCCCACAAGCCTTACGCCCCCATTTGGATCGCCACGCACCCATTTGGCACACCTTCTGCAATTGCCCTGGCAAGCTGCGCCCCAGGCGCGCTCCACAAAAACAACGAGAAGGTATCCCTGATGGATAACGCCACCTCCCTGCCAACCGGGGCGGCAATCGCGCCCGCCGCAGAAAAAACCACCGCCAGCCGCCTCAAGTCGATTTTCAGTGGGTCCGTCGGCAACATGGTCGAATGGTACGACTGGTACGTCTACGCCGCATTCTCGCTGTATTTCGCCAAAGCCTTCTTCCCCGCCGGTGACTCCACCGCACAACTGCTCAATACCGCTGCTATCTTCGCCGTGGGCTTCCTGATGCGCCCGATCGGTGGCTGGTTGATGGGCCTGTACGCCGACCGCAAGGGGCGCAAGGCTGCGCTGATGGCCTCGGTGCTGCTGATGTGCGCAGGCTCCCTGGTCATCGCCCTGACCCCGGGCTATGAAACCATTGGCGTCGCTGCGCCGGTCCTGCTGGTCTTCGCCCGGCTGCTGCAAGGCCTGTCGGTGGGCGGCGAATACGGCACCTCGGCCACCTACCTCAGCGAAATGGCCAGCAAGGAACGCCGTGGCTTCTTCTCCAGCTTCCAGTACGTGACCCTGATCTCCGGCCAGCTCATTGCGCTGGCGGTGCTGATCGTCCTGCAGCAGACGCTGACCACCGAGCAGCTGTATGCCTGGGGCTGGCGTGTTCCCTTCGTGATCGGCGCGCTCTGCGCGGTGGTTGCCCTGTACCTGCGCCGCGGCATGGAAGAAACCGCCTCGTTCACCAAGAAGGAAAAGGCCAAGGAAAGCCTGATGCGCACCCTGTTGCGCCACCCCAAGGAACTGATGACCGTGGTCGGCCTGACCATGGGCGGTACCCTGGCCTTCTATACCTACACCACCTACATGCAGAAGTACCTGGTCAACACCGTAGGCATGAGTATCAGTGACTCGACCACCATCTCGGCGGCCACGTTGTTCCTGTTCATGTGCCTGCAGCCGATCATCGGCGGCCTGTCGGACAAGATCGGCCGTCGCCCGATCCTGATCGCCTTCGGTGTCCTCGGCACCCTGTTCACCGTGCCGATCCTGACCACCCTGCACACCATCCAGACCTGGTGGGGCGCGTTCTTCCTGATCATGGCGGCGCTGATCATCGTCAGCGGTTACACCTCGATCAACGCCGTGGTCAAAGCCGAACTGTTCCCGACCGAAATCCGCGCCCTGGGGGTTGGCCTGCCTTACGCCCTGACCGTCTCGATCTTCGGCGGCACCGCAGAATACGTGGCCCTGTGGTTCAAGAGCGCCGGCATGGAGAGCGGCTTCTATTGGTACGTTACCGCGTGCATCGCCTGCTCGCTGTTGGTGTACGCGACCATGAAGGACACCAAGCAGCATTCGCGGATTACGACTGACTGATAGTCACCCCGCAGTTTCAAGCAAGGCGCTCCAGGCATGGAGCGCCTTTTTTTTGGGTTGAGGGAGGGCAGTTGACTCACCTGAGCCGATCAAAATGTCTATTCGGCTCATTATGTAAGCGCCGCTCCGGGATGGAGTGCGGCGATGGTGATGAGCGTGGCCTCAAAAATCGGTTGGCGCGGTATGAACCGTTGATCGACCTCACCGCTGCAGATTTCTGCTCTTAACACCCCATTAATTCTGCACCTGCATCCTGCAGCGGCTGGCGAAACATTCAGGTCACGATGCGCTCGCGGCAATCCGTGGTTGCCAAATCGAGTGCTGGATAGCGGTGACCTCGCCCAAACACATCTAATAAATAGATTTATATAGGCGATTATTTGCGCTTTTTAATCAAATTAATCGGCGTAGCATTGAATCCATAGAAACCAGCAACCTCTCGAACCAACGGAGCAACGACCATGAAAAACAAACTGATCCTCACCCTGGCCCTCTCGGTATTCGCTGCTGGCGCCTTCGCCGAAGATGGCTTCGACCGTACCAACGCCCACACCTTCGCAGCGGCTCAGACTCAAGCAGCCACCTACGCTGAAGATGGTTTCGAACGCACCGGTGCTCAGCGCTTCGCCGAAGATGGCTTTGATCGCACCGGCGGCCAACGCTTCGCCGAAGATGGCTTCGACCGCACGGGCGGCCAACGCTTCGCTGAAGATGGCTTCGACCGCACCAACGCCCACCGCATCAGCTGACCCCAGATGCGTGCAACCAGCCCGGCTTCGGCCGGGCTTGATCATTTTCAGGTGGGCACAGACTTGGCACACTAGGCGCCTTGTCCACCCAGAGGTAGGGCCTGCAAGCCCAACGCAGATGTACTACTACGAACCCGCCAAAGGCCACGGCCTGCCCCACGACCCGTTCAATGCCATCGTCGGCCCGCGCCCGATTGGCTGGATCTCCTCGCAGAACGGCGAAGGCCAACTCAACCTCGCGCCCTACTCCTTCTTCAACGCCTTCAACTACATCCCCCCGATCATCGGGTTCTGCAGCGTCGGGCGCAAAGACAGCCTGAACAACATCGAGCAGACCGGTGAATTCGTCTGGAACCTGGCCACCCGCCCGCTAGCCGAGCAAATGAACCAGAGCTGCGCTGCGGTAGCGGCGGACGTGAACGAATTCCAGCTGAGCGGCCTGACTGCGACGCCGTCGAGCATCGTCCAGGTGCCGCGCGTGGGCGAAAGCCCGGTGGCCTTCGAGTGCAAGGTGAGCCAGATCGTACAGCTCAAGCGCGCCGACCAGGCGTTGGTGCCGAGCTGGCTGATCCTGGGTGAGGTGGTGGCGGTACACATTGCCGAGCATCTGCTGAAGGATGGCATCTACGATACCGCCGCCGCCGAGCCGATCTTGCGAGGCGGAGGCCCGGCGGATTATTTCGAACTGGGTAACCTGTTCCAGATGCGCAGGCCACAGGTCTGATCGACAGCGCTGATTACCAGATCAGCTCGCCGTCCTCAGCAACGCCCTGCAGGCGCTCGAGCTCGGCACAGGCGGCTTCATCGGCCGCCATGGCGCCTTTGAAAACCTGGCCCTCCAACACCTTGTGGAAGCGCGGCGCGCCGCCCATGCCCAAGGCCTTGGTGGCGATCGCGGCGTGATAGCCACCCCCTTCCACAGGGACCATCGCCGAAACCGCTTCGAAACCAGGGAATTCTCTACGTGCCATGTTGCTGTCCGCGCAGTTGATGGAGGGGCGGCATTCTAACCCGTGCGGCGGGGCATTCAATCGAAGGTGTGCAGATCCAGGCTGCTGACCACCTGGGCCTGCACCAGCTCACCAAACACCTGCAGGGTCGGCGAGGCGAAATAACCGGTCATCGCCTGCTGGTCACGCCAGCTGCCGCTGAGCAGCCACAGATCGGCATCGGCCTGCGAGCGTTGCACGGTGAAGCTCAGGCAGCCAGGCGCACGCAGCGAGGGTTCGAGCAAGTCACGCAGGCGCGCGCCGAGTTCCGCCGAACGGCCGTTGCTGGCACGGATGAAAGCCAAGTGGGTGACCGGGTGTGGAAGGGCCATTGCACAATCTCCTTGGAGCAGGCGGACGGAAAAACCAGGCTGCCAAGGTTAGGGTCGCACCCGCGCGGCGCGTTAGGCCATTACTGCACGTCGATTGCCTGATCCTGCAGTGCGGCAGGATTAGGCAATCGACATGCAGCTTTCGACTAGCGCCCGCCATTGCCCAAACCTATGCTGCGCAGGTCAGCAGAGGAAAGCCACCATGAGCACCACGCCGTCCATCGACCCCACCCTGGAAGTGCAGCGCCAGGAACTGGCCGAACTGATCCGCCGCCATGCCGGCGAGCCCTACGGCCCGGCGTCGGCCATCGATGACCTGTACCTGGTGCGCTACACCGAAAATGTCCGTTCGGTACCGACCCTCGCTCAACCGGCCTTGTGCATCCTGGCCCAGGGCAGCAAAAGCCTGTTCCTCGGCGACGAGCAATACGCCTACGACCCGCTGCACTACATGGTGGTATCGGTGACACTGCCGCTGAGCGGCGTGAAACTCGATGCCAGCCCGGAAAACCCCAGCCTTGGCATACGCATGGACCTCGACCCGGCCGAAGTCAGCCAGCTGATTGCCGAAAGCGGGCCGATGCTGGTGCCAAACCTACCGTCCGGCCGTGGCCTGTATGTGGAAAGGACCGACCCGCAGCTGCTCGACGCGCTGCTACGGTTGATCCGTCTGCTGGACTCGCCACGCGACATTGCCATGCTGGCGCCGCTGATCCGGCGGGAAATCCTTTACCGCCTGCTGCGTGGCCCCCAGGGCTATCGCCTGTACGAAATCGCCCTGGCCAACAGCCAGACCCACCGGGTGTGCCAAGCTATCACCTGGCTCAACCAGAATTTCCAGCAACCGCTGCGCATCGAGGACCTGGCGCGGGAGGTCAACCTCAGTACCTCCACCTTGCACCACCGGTTCAAGGCTGTGACGTCCATGAGCCCGCTGCAGTACCAGAAGCAGTTGCGCCTGCAGGAGGCGCGGCGGCTGATGCTCAACGATGGCCTGGAGGCCGCAGTGGCGGGCTATCGGGTGGGTTATGAAAGCCCGTCACAGTTCAGCCGCGAGTACAGCCGACTGTATGGCGCACCACCGATCCGCGATGTGGCGCGTTTGCGGGCGAGTACTGGCTGATTTTGCCCAGCCTGTACCGGCCTCTTCGCGGGCAAGGCCGCGACGAGGCCGGTGAGGACAGAGACTGATCGTTACCCCCGTACTGCCGCCTGCCACTGGGTCTGATCAACTTGGATCAAGGTCGGGCCCTTGCGCTCCACGGCCCGACCCAGCGCAGCCTGCAGTTGCGCCACATCGCCGACATCTTCGGCCTCAGCGCCCAGGGCACGGGCGACACCGATGAAATCCGGGGTATGGATATCCACTCCGACCGGTTCGATGGCGCGGTTGACCATGTACTTCTTGATCTCCTCATAGCCCTGGTTATTCCACAGCAACACGATCAGCGGCACTTGCGCCTCCACGGCGCTAGCCAACTCCGGCAGGGTGAACTGCAGCCCGCCATCGCCAATCAGGCAAACCGCCGGTGCACGCGCGGCCAGTTGCTCGGCGCTGCCCAACCAGGCGCCCATCGCCGCCGGCAGCGCGTACCCCAGGGTGCCGTAGCCGGTCGAGGCATTGAACCAACGGCGTGGCTGGGCCATGTCCAGGGTCAGGTTGCCGGTGTACACCGGCTGGGTCGAATCGCCGACCAGGATGGCATTGGGCAGGCGCTCCAGGATACTGGTCAGTAGGCGGGTCTGGCTCAGCGTCGGCTGGTCCCAGGCTGCATTAAGCACCTCACGCAAACGCTGCACACGCGCCACGCCCCAATCGGCCGCCTTGGCCGGCTGAGGCAGCATCTGCAAACGCTCGAGCAAGGCCTGCGCCGCCAGCTCGGCATCGGCAACCAGCGCCAGCTCCGGCAGGTAGTTGCGCACGGTCTGGTCCGGGTCGATGTCGATGCGCAGCAGGCTGCCAGGGATTTCGAAGCCGCCCTTGAACGTCACGTCATAGTCGGTCTCGGCCAGTTCGGTGCCGATCGCCAGCACCACATCGGCTTCGGCCACCAGCGCACGGGTGGCGACCAGCGACTGGGTCGAGCCGATTTGCAGCGGGTGGTCGGCAGGCAGCAGGCCCTTGGCATTGATGGTCAGCGCCACCGGGGCCTGCAGATGTTCGGCCAGGCGCGCCAACACGGCGCCTGCTGCCAGTGCACCGCCCCCTGCCAGGATCAGCGGTTTGCGCGCCTTGGCCAGGCGCTCGGCCATCCGTGCCACGGCCTGTGGCGCTGCGCCTGCGCGGCTGCTGCGCACTGGGCGGCCCGGCAGCAGGTGGTCGGCAGGCTCGACCAGCACGTCCAGCGGAATCTCGATATGCACCGGGCGCGGCCGCGTGCCATCGAACACGGCAAAGGCACGCGCCAGCACCTGCGGCAGGTCGTCGGCGCTCATCAACGTCTGCGAAAACGCCGCCACACCGGCCACCAGCGCGCCCTGGTTGGGCAGTTCGTGCAGCTTGCCCCGGCCGCCACCCAGTTGGTCACGCGACTGCACGCTGGAAATCACCAGCATCGGGATCGAATCGGCGTAAGCCTGGCCCATGGCGGTGGTGATGTTGGTCATCCCGGGGCCTGTGATGATGAAACATACGCCCGGTTTGCCGCGGGTACGCGCGTAGCCGTCAGCCATGAAACCTGCGCCCTGCTCGTGGCGTGGCGTGATATGGCGGATGGACGAGCCCGCCAGCCCGCGGTAGAGCTCCACGGTATGTACGCCAGGGATACCGAAGACGTGGTCCACGCCATAGCCTTCGAGGAGTTTGACCAGTACTTCGCCGCAGGTTGCCATCAGATTTCACCTTGGTTCTTGTTGGAATCAAGGCTCATTGGACCCAACCCACCGCTATCGCCACAAGGCAAAAAAACACATACTAGCCATGTCCTGTACTCATGGCTTACCGCGATGAAACGCCTCCCGCCCCTCCCCGCCTTGCACACCTTTCTGGTCACCGCGCAGCACTGTAATTTCACCCGTGCCGCGCAGCAGTTGCACATCACCCAGGGCGCTGTCAGCCGGCAGATCGCCGGGCTTGAGGAGCACCTGGGTTACGCCTTGTTCCAGCGCCAGGCCAGGGGCCTTAGCCTGACGCGTGAGGGGCAGGACTGGCTGCCACGCGTGCAGCAGGTGTTTACCCTGATCGAACAGGGCGTACGCGAGGTGGGCGGGCGCAGTGCAACGTTGCAGCTCAAAGCCCCCACCTGCGTGATGCGCTGGTTGTTGCCACGGCTGATGGAATGGCAGGCATTGCGCCCGGATGTGCCGGTGGAGTTGACCACCACGGTGCAGCACGGGGTGGATTTTCGGCGTGAAGGGTTCGATGCGGCGGTGGTGTATGGCAGCTTGCCCAATCATGGTTTGCGGGTGCGCAAGCTGTTCGACGAGCAACTCACGCCGGTCTGCGCGCCATCGTTGTTGGCAGGCCCTGTGCCCCTGAAGCAGGTCGAGGACCTGTCGCGCCATATGCGGCTGCACCCCTCGCGGGATGAGCATGACTGGCGGCTGTGGTTGCAGGCGGCCGGGGCACCGCTCGAGCTGCACGGGCCGAAGCAGCATTTCGAGACGCTGGACATGGCCATGGCGATGGCCGCTCAGGGCACGGGCGTGGCCATCGGTGATTGGGCACTGATCGGCGATGACCTGCGCGGCGGGCGCTTGTGCATGCCCTTCGGCTTGAAGGTGACCACCGGTAAAGGCTATTACCTGGTCAGCCAGTCCAAAAGCTTGCCAGCGGGGCTGGTGGAGCTGATGGACTGGCTGGAGGGCCGTGCCGAGGCTCAGTAACCGACGGTAAAGCGCTGCCGCGAATGCGCTGGTTTCTCCAGCTCATCGATCAGTGCAATGGCGTAGTCGGCGAAAGTGATCCAGCTCTTGCCATCGCTGCCGATCAGCAGGTGGTCCTTGCCCAATGTGTACTTCCCGCTGCGCTCCCCTTCGACAAACTCAGCCGACGGCGACAGGAAGGTCCAGTCCAGGTTCTGCTCCTGGCGCAGCACCTCGAGAAAACGCACGCCAGCACTGGCCTCGGCCTTGTAAGCCTCGGGGAAGTCCGGGCTGTCGATGACCCGATGCCCGGAAGGCAACAGCAGGCTGCCGGCGCCCCCGACCACCAACAGGCGTTTGACGCCCGCACGCTTCACCGGCTCGATGATCGCGTGCGGCTCGATGGTCGAGAAATGCGCCGCACTCAGCACAGCGTCCAATCCGGCGACAGCCTTTTGCAGGGCCGCGCTGTCTTTGACATCGAGCGCTTGCACCGTGACACCTGCACGCCCTTGCAGCGCTGAAGGGTCGCGGGCAATGGCCAGCACACTGTGCCCGCGCCGCAGGGCTTCTTCCAACAGTTGGCTGCCGGCCCGGCCGGTGGCACCGATGATTGCGATCTTGCTCATGAGTAACACTCCTTCAACTGAATGGAATTACCACTTCATTTCGCCCTTGGCGACCTTGGCACCGAGCTCCAGCGAGCTTTCATCGGCCAGGCCCGGGTAACGTTTTTTCATCGCGGCGATCAGCACACTGGCATCCTTGGCCTTGGCAGCTTCAGCATCAAACGCGCGGATATAGTGGGCCGTGAAGCGCACGGCATCGAGCGAATGGCCGCTCTGGCCCAGGTAGTGGCCGGCCACCACGGTACGCGGGGCCAGTTGCTCGATATGCTTGAGCGTGCCCAACCAGTCGGCATGCGACTTGGCCGACTGGGTATCGGCCATCCACACGTGAATATTTTCGGAAACCACCACGCCACCGACCACCGCCTTGATCGACGGGATCCAGACAAAACTGCGCTCAGGTTGCGGGCCGTCCAGCCCCATGACTTCGAGCGCCTGCCCCTCCAGCATCAGGCGATTGCCATCGAGCACCTGTGGCATCACCAGCCGCGCCGGTTTGTCGCTGCCCATCTGCGGGCCCCAATAGGCCAGCTTGGCGTCCATGGTCTGGCGGATATGGGCAACGGTGGCGGCCGAGGCAACCACCTTGGCCTTGGGGAAGGCCTGGGTCAGCGTGTCGAGACCAAAATAGTAGTCCGGGTCGCCATGGCTGATATAGATGGTGGTCAGGTGCTTGCCGCCAGCCCGCAGGCGCTGCACCACTTGTTCAGCCTGGGCCTTGCCGAACTGGGCGTCGACCAGGATGGCGTCTTTTTCGCCACTGACGATTACCGAGCTGACCGGGAAGATGGCTTCATGGCCTGGGTTGTAGATATCCAGGTGCAATGGCTCGGCGGCCTGGGCATGGCCGCTCAGGGTGAAACACGCGAGCACCAGGCCGCGCAAGGGGGTGAAGATCGACATGCTCTGTGACCGTCCGCAAAAAGAATGAACATCAGCTTAGTTGCTCGATCCGTGACAAAAAATGCGATGCTGCAACATAGTTTGTTTCTAAAAACGAGCAAATCATGGACCGTCTCAACGCCATGCGCGTTTTCGTCACCGTCGTCGACCTGGGCAGCCAGTCGGCGGCGGCAGATCATCTGCAGTTGTCGCGGCCGGTGGTCTCGCGCTACCTCGCAGAACTGGAAGAGTGGGTCGGCGCGCGCCTCATGCAGCGCACCACGCGCAAGCTGAGCCTGACCGCCGCTGGCCTGGAAACCCTGCCGCGCTGCCGCCAGTTGCTGGACCTGGCCGGCGACCTGCAAGCCGCCGTGCGGCAACCGGAAGACGCACCGCGCGGCGCGCTGCGCATCAGTGTCAGTACCTCGTTCGGCCAGGCGCAACTGGTGGATGCAGTGGCCGCGTACGTGCGGCGCTACCCTGGAGTGAAAGTCGAACTGCAGATGCTCGATCGCACGGTCAACCTGGTGGACGAGCGCATCGACCTGGCCATCCGCACCAGCAACGACCTGGACCCCAACCTGATCGCCCGGCGCCTGACCGTATGCCGTTCGGTGGTGTGCGCGGCGCCGGCCTACTTGCGCGAGCACGGCACCCCGCAACGGGTCGAGGAGCTGAGCCGACACAATTGCCTGACGCATGCTTACTTCGGCCACAGCCTCTGGCAATTCGAGGTAGGCGGCCAGCTGATCGCCGTGCCGGTCGAAGGGAATATCAGTGCAAACGAGGCGATGACGCTGCAGAAGGCGGCACTGGCCGGCGCCGGCATCGCCATGCTGCCGACCTACCAGGCTGCCACTGCCCTGCGTACGGGCGAACTGGTGCGCCTGCTGCCCGAAGCGCGGCCGCAACAGCTGAACCTGAACGCGGTGTACACGTCGCGCAAGCACATGCCCGCGACCCTGCGCAGCATGCTGGACTTTCTCGCGCAGCGCTTCAGCGACGAACCGGAGTGGGATGAGGACGTGTTGTGAACTGCCGCGCATGCGGGCAGTAACGGCAAGCAGCCGCCTGCGATTGGCCTATGCTTGACGTATCACCTGTTTTTGCAACAGGAGGTAAGCAACATGGGCATCAAATCCAGAAGAGTCGCCCTGTTCATGGCCTTGACCGCAGTCGCCGGGCTGTATGGCTCGGCCTGCTGGCGCGCCGAACTGCTACGCAGCCAGCCCAGCGCGGCAGCGCGTTGCGAGCAGGCGCACTGCGTGCCGCACACCGCCACCTTGAGCGCCGTTCGCTGAGCGCAACGGCGCCATGCCGGTCACTCCTCGACGCTCATGTATTCCTTGGCCCAGCGGATGTAGTCCTCAGGCTGGGTATAGGTGTGCGAGAGTTCGGTGGCACTGAGGTTTTCCGACTTGTTCTGCTGGCCGCGCTGCAAGCGCAGGCAGTCGTAGGTTGCCTTGATCGCGGCAAAGTAGGCGGCGTGGCCATCGACCACGATGCGCACGCCGAGCCGTGCCAGGCGTGCGTCGTCACGCAGGTTGGGGTTGGCGTAGGTCACCAGCATCAACGGCACGGTCAGGTGCTCGGCAATCTGTTCCAGCTGCTCGAAGTCCTTCACCCCCACCATGCAGATACCGTCGGCACCGGCCTTTTGGTAGCTCTGGGTGCGCACGATGATTTCTTCGGTGCTGAGCACGCCGGCATTGGTGCGGGCGATGATCGACAGCGACGAGTCGACCCGCGCTTCCAGGGCCGCACGGATCTTGCCGACGCCTTCGTCGACCGGGATCAGGTCGGTGGACTTGCGCCCGAACTGGGCTGGCAGCAGGGTGTCTTCGATGGTCAGCGCAGCCACGCCGGCGCGCTCCAGCTCGATGACGGTGCGCATCACATTCAGCGCGTTGCCATAACCATGGTCGGCATCGGCGAGGACCGGCAGCTGGGCCACGCGGCCGATGCGGGTGGCCTGCTCGACGAACTCGCTCAGGGTGATCAGGGCGAAGTCTGGCGCAGCCAGCACCTGCAACGAAGCGACCGAGCCGCCGAGGATACCGACTTCAAAGCCCAGGTCGGCGGCAATACGCGCCGACATCGGGTCGAACACGGACGCCGTGTGGTAGCAGGAACCTGAAGCGAGCAGCTCGCGGAAGGCAAAACGCAAATCTTGGTGGGAAGCCCTGGGCATGATCACTCCGCTAGTACGTGAAATTGAACGGTTGCTACCGACCCCTGAATCGGGTCTACCTGACCTGTTCCAACCGTCGCCATCTGGGCGGTCATGCTCGACATGCAGGCAGAGGAATAAAAGGTGTGGGATACAGCGGCACTGAAACCCTGCGACATCTTGCTGCACCAAGCTGGTGCAAGCCCCGGATTTCAGCCCCTGCGGCCCACGCACGATATCACGCGGCCATGCAGCACTGGATGAATGCGCCAATGCCGATCTTGCATAGGGGATGCAGATAGTACATAGGAAGCTACCTAAGTCGGGTTACAATTCGACGCTATTCCAGGCGCCCGACAGCCGATGAAGGTAACTCCCGTGACCGCTGCACTGCCCCCCACCGCCCTGCGCAACGTGCTTACCGCGTTGATGCTGGCCATTTTCCTCGGTGCCCTCGACCAGACCATCGTTGCCGTCTCCCTGCCGGCCATCTCCGCGCAGTTCAACGATGTCGGCCTGCTGGCCTGGGTGATCTCCGGCTACATGGTGGCGATGACCGTGGCCGTGCCGATCTACGGCAAGCTGGGTGACCTCTACGGTCGCCGGCGCATGATCCTCACCGGTATCAGCCTGTTCACCCTGGCCTCGATCGCCTGCGCGCTAGCCCAGGACATGCAGCAACTGGTGCTGGCGCGGGTGCTACAGGGGATTGGCGCGGGCGGCATGGTCTCGGTGAGCCAGGCGATCATCGGCGACTTCGTGCCACCCCGCGAGCGTGGGCGCTATCAAGGTTATTTCAGCAGCATGTACGCCGTGGCCAGCGTTGCCGGGCCGGTATTGGGCGGCTGGCTGACCGAGTACCTGTCGTGGCGCTGGGTGTTCTGGATCAACCTGCCATTGGGCCTGGTCGCACTGTGGGCGATCCACCGCGCCTTGAGCGGCATGCCCGTGCAGCGCCGCCAGGCCCAGGTGGACTACCTGGGTGCCGTGCTGTTGATTCTTGGCCTGGGTAGCCTGTTGCTGGGCATCACCTTGGTCGGCCAGGGCCAAGCCTGGAGCACTCCCGCTGTCATGGTCCTGTTTGCCTGCGCCGGGCTCGGCACGGCCCTGTTCATCGCCCACGAGCGCCGCTGCCAGGAGCCGTTGCTACCGCTCGGCCTGTTCGGCAACCGGGTCGCTGTGCTGTGCTGGGGAGTGATTTTCTTCGCCAGCTTCCAGTCGATTTCACTGACCATGCTGATGCCCTTGCGCTACCAGGGCATCACCGGTGCCGGTGCCGACAGCGCAGCGCTGCACCTGCTGCCCTTGGCCATCGGCCTGCCCATCGGTGCATTTACCGGGGGGCGCATGACCAGTATCACTGGCCGCTACAAGCCACAGATCCTGGCCGGCGCCTTGCTGATGCCAGTGGCGATCTTCGCCATGGCCATCACCCCACCCCAGTCTGGCCTGCTCAGTGCCGTGTTCATGCTGCTTACCGGGATCGCCTGCGGCCTGCAGTTCCCGACATCGCTGGTGGGCACGCAGAGCGCAGTGGACAGCAAGGACATCGGCGTGGCCACCAGCACCACCAACCTGTTCCGCTCGCTGGGCGGTGCGATGGGCGTGGCGTGCATGTCCAGCCTGTTGCTGGCGCTGCTGCACCAGGGCGGCTTCGAGTTGCTGGGTAATCCCTTGCTGGGGAGCTTGCAGGCGGGCGAGGCAGACCCTGCTACCCAGGCACGCTTGCTGGAAACGTTCAGGTATCTGCTGCTAGGCAGCGCGGCGGTGGCACTGCTGGGCCTGATGGCCGCATTGGCATTGCCGGACCGGCAACTGCGCGGGCGCTGAGGGAGTACCCGAAGGTATTAACCCTCCCTTAATACAAGGTGGGGACACTCCCTCACAATCCTTAACAAAGTGTCATTTGCGCAAGGCAGGGCTCCAGCGCAGCATATCCAGCCCGGTGTCGACCCATTTTTCGGCATCGCGCACGAGGTCGAAGCTGTCAGGCAGCAGCAACCAGCGCCCCATCAGGCCATCGACGTAGGCAAAGATGGCCACGGAGGCGCGCTCGACGTCCAGCTCGGCCGGCAGTTGCTCACGGCGCACGGCATTGGCCAACGCCAGGGTAATGCCCTCGTGGCAATCCAGCACTGCGCTCTGGCGCTGCTGGCGAATTTCACACATGTCATCGGTGAACTCGCACTTGTGATGCAGGATTTCATTGATACGCCGGGTACGGGCGTCGAGCACCAGCTCGTTGAACACTTGCAACAGCAGCTTGCGCATGCAGCCAAGCGGGTCGACTTCGTCTTCACTTTCGCTGGCGCGTGCCAAGTGGTCATGGGTTTCGTGCAGGCTGTCGAGCAGCGCCTGCACCAGCTCCGCCTTGTTATTGAAATGCCAATAGATCGCCCCCCGGGTCACGCCCGCCAGTTCGGCGATGTCTGCCAGGGTGGTTCGCGCAACTCCACGCTTGTAGAAGGCCTTTTCCGCAGCCTCGATGATTTGCGCGCGGGTTTCCTGGGCTTCTTCTTTGGTTCGACGGACCATGGCAGTACAACCTCATCTGGGCCCGCAGGCGCGTCGCGTGCGGGGAATCCGCCGGGGCCACCTCTGCAGGGTGCCTCCCGGATAGGCTAATCAAGGGGCTGGGACAGTAGCAAAGTACTACCCAACGGTATTTACAAACAACCATGAATGTAAGTATATTCGTTAGTAAGCTATTTATCCACCTGATAGCATTTTTTCTGACCAGACTCTTCCATTACTCTTGAGCGTCTCCCAGCTCTAGCGACCCGAGGATCCTCATGCAATTCAAGCCAGCCGTTACCGCTCTGGTTTCCGCCGTCGCCCTGGCCACCCTGCTCAGTGGCTGCAAGAAAGAAGAAGCCGCGCCCGCAGCACAGGCTCCTCAGGTCGGCGTCGTGACCATACAGCCGCAAGCCTTCACGCTGACCTCGGAACTGCCGGGGCGCACCAGCGCCTACCGCGTCGCCGAAGTCCGCCCGCAGGTCAATGGCATCATTCTCAAGCGCCTGTTCAAGGAAGGCAGCGAGGTCAAGGAAGGCCAACAGCTCTACCAGATCGACCCTGCCGTCTACGAGGCCAACCTGGCCAACGCCCAGGCCAACCTGCAGGCCACCCGTTCGCTGGCCGAGCGCTACAAGCAGCTTATCGACGAACAGGCGGTGTCCAAGCAGGAGTACGACGACGCCAATGCCAAACGATTGCAGGCCGATGCTTCGCTGAAGAGCGCTCAGATCGACCTGCGCTACACCAAAGTGCTGGCACCGATCAGCGGCCGTATCGGCCGTTCTTCGTTCACCGAAGGTGCGCTGGTGAGCAATGGCCAGACCAATGCCATGGCCACCATCCAGCAGCTCGACCCGATCTACGTCGATGTCACCCAGTCCACTGCCGAGCTGCTCAAGCTGCGCCGTGAGCTGGAAAGCGGCCAACTGCAGAAGGCCGGCGCCAACACAGCATCGGTCCAACTGGTGCTGGAAGACGGCAGCCTGCTCAAACAGGAAGGTCGCCTGGAGTTCTCCGAAGTCGCGGTGGACGAGACCACGGGCTCCGTGACCCTGCGCGCCATCTTCCCCAACCCGGATCACACCCTGCTGCCAGGCATGTTCGTGCATGCGCGGCTCAAGGCCGGGGTCAACAGCAGCGCCATCCTGGCCCCGCAGCAAGGCGTCACCCGTGACCTCAAGGGTGCACCGACCGCGCTGGTGGTCAACCAGGATAACAAGGTCGAACTGCGTCAGCTCAAGGCCAGCCGTACCCTGGGCAGCGACTGGCTGATCGAGGAAGGCCTGAACCCGGGCGACCGCCTGATCACCGAAGGCCTGCAGTACGTGCGCCCAGGCGTCGAGGTCAAGGTCAGCGATGCCACCAACGTCAAGAAGCCGGGTAGCCCTGATCAGGCCAACGCGGCCAAAGCAGACGCCAAAGCGGAGTAAACCATGTCGAAGTTCTTTATCGATCGCCCGATCTTCGCCTGGGTGATTGCCTTGGTGATCATGCTGGTCGGCGCCTTGTCGATCCTGAAGCTGCCGATCAACCAGTACCCGAGCATCGCACCGCCGGCCATCGCCATCGCCGTGACCTACCCGGGCGCTTCGGCGCAGACCGTGCAAGACACCGTGGTGCAGGTCATCGAACAGCAGCTCAACGGTATCGACAACCTGCGTTATGTTTCCTCGGAGAGTAACTCCGACGGCAGCATGACCATCACGGCCACCTTCGAGCAGGGGACCAACGCCGACACCGCGCAGGTCCAGGTACAGAACAAGCTGAACCTGGCCACCCCGCTGCTGCCGCAGGAAGTGCAGCAGCAAGGTATCCGTGTTACCAAGGCAGTGAAAAACTTCCTGCTGGTAATCGGCCTGGTGTCCGAAGACGGCAGCATGACCAAGGACGACTTGGCCAACTACATCGTCTCCAACATGCAGGACCCGATCTCGCGGACTGCCGGCGTGGGTGACTTCCAAGTGTTCGGTGCGCAGTACGCCATGCGTATCTGGCTCGATCCGGCCAAGCTGAACAAGTTCCAGCTGACCCCGGTCGACGTCAAGACCGCGGTGGCCGCGCAGAACGTGCAGGTGTCGTCCGGCCAGCTCGGCGGCCTGCCTGCCCTGCCGGGCACCCAGCTCAACGCCACCATCATCGGCAAGACCCGCCTGCAAACCGCCGAGCAGTTCGAGAAGATCCTGCTCAAGGTCAACAAGGACGGTTCGCAAGTGCGCCTGGGTGATGTTGCCCAGGTAGGCCTGGGTGGCGAGAACTACGCCGTCAGCGCCCAGTTCAACGGCAAGCCGGCCTCGGGCCTGGCAGTCAAGCTGGCAACCGGCGCCAATGCCCTGGATACCGCCAAGGCCCTGCGCCAGACCATCAACGACCTGGAACCGTTCTTCCCGCCGGGGGTGAAAGCGGTATTCCCGTATGACACCACGCCGGTGGTCACCGAGTCGATCAGCGGGGTCATTCACACCCTGATCGAAGCCGTGGTCCTGGTGTTCCTGGTGATGTACCTGTTCCTGCAGAACTTCCGCGCCACCATCATCACCACCATGACCGTACCGGTGGTGTTGCTGGGTACCTTCGGCATCCTTGCCGCGGCGGGCTTCAGCATCAACACCCTGACCATGTTCGCCATGGTCCTGGCCATCGGCTTGCTGGTGGACGACGCCATCGTCGTGGTGGAGAACGTCGAGCGGGTGATGTCCGAGGAAGGCTTGCCGCCCAAGGAGGCGACCAAGCGTTCGATGGAACAGATCCAGGGCGCCCTGGTGGGTATCGCCCTGGTGCTGTCGGCGGTACTGCTGCCCATGGCATTCTTCGGCGGCTCCACGGGTGTGATCTACCGGCAGTTCTCAATCACCATCGTCTCGGCCATGGGCCTGTCGGTACTGGTGGCACTGATCTTCACCCCGGCGCTGTGCGCCACCATGCTCAAGCCGTTGAAAAAGGGCGAGCACCATGTGGCCAAGGGTGGTTTCTTCGGCTGGTTCAACCGCAACTTCGACCGCAGCGTCAACGGCTACGAGCGCAGCGTCGGTACCATCCTGCGCAACAAGGTGCCGTTCCTGCTCGCCTACGCGCTGATCGTGGTTGGCATGATCTGGCTGTTCGCCCGAATTCCAACGGCGTTCCTGCCCGAGGAAGACCAGGGCGTACTGTTCGCCCAGGTACAGACCCCGGCCGGTTCCAGTGCCGAGCGCACCCAGGTGGTGGTCGACCAGATGCGTGAGTACCTGCTGAAGGAAGAGTCCGACACCGTGTCGTCGGTGTTCACCGTCAACGGCTTCAACTTCGCCGGCCGCGGTCAGAGCTCAGGCATGGCGTTCATCATGCTCAAACCGTGGGGCGAGCGCTCCAAGGAGAACAGCGTGTTCGCCCTGGCGCAGCGTGCCCAGCAGCACTTCTTCACCTTCCGCGATGCCATGGTGTTCGCCTTCGCGCCACCTGCGGTACTGGAACTGGGTAACGCCACCGGCTTCGACGTGTTCCTTCAGGACCGCGGCGGTGTCGGCCATGCCAAACTCATGGAAGCGCGCAACCAGTTCCTGGCCAAGGCGGCACAAAGCAAGGTGCTCAGCGCCGTGCGCCCGAACGGCCTGAACGATGAGCCGCAGTACCAGCTGACCATCGATGACGAACGTGCCAGCGCCCTGGGCGTGACCATTGCCGACATCAACAACACCCTGTCGATTGCCCTGGGTGCCAGCTACGTCAACGACTTCATCGACCGCGGCCGGGTCAAGAAGGTGTACATCCAGGGTGAGTCCGACGCCCGGATGAGCCCGGAAGACCTGCAGAAGTGGTACGTGCGCAACGGTGCGGGCGAGATGGTACCGTTCTCCTCCTTCGCCAAAGGCGAGTGGACCTACGGTTCGCCCAAGCTGTCGCGTTACAACGGTGTCGAGGCGATGGAAATTCTCGGTGCGCCAGCCCCTGGCTACAGTACCGGTGAGGCCATGGCCGAGGTTGAGCGCATTGCCGGTGAGTTGCCGGACGGTATCGGCTTCTCCTGGACCGGCATGTCCTACGAGGAAAAACTCTCCGGCTCGCAGATGCCGGCACTGTTCGCCCTCTCGGTACTGTTCGTGTTCCTCTGCCTGGCAGCCTTGTATGAAAGCTGGTCGATCCCGATCGCCGTCGTGCTCGTGGTACCGCTGGGTATCATCGGTGCGCTGATCGCCACCAGCCTGCGCGGGTTGTCCAACGACGTGTACTTCCTGGTCGGCCTGTTGACCACCATCGGCCTGGCGGCGAAGAACGCGATCCTGATCGTCGAATTCGCCAAAGAGCTGCACGAGCAGGGCCGCAGCCTGTACGACGCGGCGATCGAGGCATGCCGCATGCGTCTGCGCCCGATCATCATGACCTCGCTGGCGTTCATCCTCGGCGTGGTACCGTTGACCATCGCCAGCGGCGCCGGCGCGGGCAGCCAGCACGCCATCGGCACCGGCGTGATCGGCGGCATGATCAGTGCAACCATCCTGGCAATCTTCTGGGTACCGCTATTCTTCGTCGCAGTGTCGTCACTGTTCGGCAGCAAAGAGCCGGAAAAAGACGTCACCCCTGAAACTCCACGTTATGAGGCTGGGCAATGACCAAGTCTTTGTTGTCCCTGGCGGTAACCGCTTTCATTCTTGGCGGCTGCTCGCTGATCCCTGACTACCAGACCCCGGAAGCGCCGGTGGCACAGCAGTGGCCGCAAGGCCCTGCGTACTCCCCGACCCAGTCGGCGGACGTCGCTGCCGCCGAACAGGGCTGGCGCCAGTTCTTCCATGACCCGGCGCTGCAGCAGCTGATCCAGACCTCGCTGGAGAACAACCGCGACCTGCGCGTCGCGGCGCTGAACCTGGACGCCTACCGCGCCCAGTACCGCATCCAGCGTGCCGACCTGTTCCCGGCGGTTTCGGCCACCGGCAGCGGCAGCCGTCAACGCCTTCCGGCAAACCTGTCGACCACTGGCGAATCCAGCATCACCAGCCAGTACTCGGCCACCCTGGGCGTCAGCGCCTATGAGCTGGACCTGTTCGGCCGGGTACGCAGCCTCACCGACCAGGCCCTGGAAACCTACTTGTCCAGCGAGCAGGCACGCCGCTCCACGCAGATCGCCCTGGTGGCCAGCGTGGCCAACGCCTACTACACCTGGCAAGCCGACCAGGCGCTGTTCAAGCTGACCGAAGACACCCTCAAGACCTATGAGGAAAGCTACAACCTGACCCGCCGCAGCAACGAAGTCGGCGTGGCGTCGGCACTCGACCTGAGCCAGGCACGCACCGCCGTGGAAGGCGCGCGGGTCAAGTACTCGCAGTACCAGCGCCTGGTCGCCCAGGACCTCAACAGCCTGGCCGTGCTGGTCGGCACCGGTGTACCGGCCAACCTGCCGGCCTCGCTGAAGCTGGACGCCGACCAGTTGGCCGAAGTGCCCGCTGGCCTGCCGTCCGATCTGCTGACCCGGCGCCCCGACATCCAGGAAGCCGAGCACCTGCTCAAGGCCGCCAACGCCAACATCGGCGCGGCGCGTGCCGCGTTCTTCCCGAGCATCAGCCTGACCGCCAATGCCGGCACGCTGAGCCCGGACATGGACGGGCTGTTCAAGGGCGGTTCGGGCACCTGGTTGTTCCAGCCGCAGATCAACCTGCCGATCTTCAACGCCGGCAGCCTGAAGGCCAGCCTGGACTACTCGAAGATCCAGAAGGACATCAACGTCGCCAAGTACGAAAAGACCATCCAGACCGCCTTCCAGGAAGTCTCCGATGGCCTGGCAGCGCGCAAGACCTTCGAAGAGCAGTTGCAGGCGCAACGTGACCTGGTGCAGGCGAACCAGGACTACTACCGCCTGGCCGAGCGTCGCTACCGCATTGGCATCGACAGCAACCTGACCTTCCTGGATGCCCAGCGCAACCTGTTCAGCGCCCAGCAGTCGCTGATCACCGATCGCCTGTCGCAGCTGACCAGCGAGGTCAACCTGTACAAGGCCTTGGGTGGTGGCTGGTACGAGCAGACCGGGCAAGCCAATCAGCAGGCGTCGGTCGATACCGCAAAACGCTGATCCAACGGCAACAGCATCAAGCCCACCCTCGCGGTGGGCTTTTTGTTTTTCGCAGCCGACAATTAACCACCTGGAACATTCCGTTCGATTATCGCCCGCTTCCGCATGCGGCGAATTGCCTCGCCCCTTCCCTTCACCGCACCATCGCCTCCAGCAACGTTGCCCACGTTCATCAAAAAATCACCCGCCCTGCAGGCCGCACCCTGCAGCGCACCGGCTCGCCAATAAAAACAAGAGATCCACGACAGATGAGCACTTCGCACCCCGCACGCCAGCTGCTGCCCGGCCTGTTGGCCATGTCCTGCGCACTCCCTGCGTTCGCCGCCGAGGGCGGTTTCATGGAGGACGCCAAGGCCACCCTCAACCTGCGCAATTTCTACATCAACCGCAATTTCGTCGACCCGGCCCACTCCCAGGCCAAAGGCGAAGAATGGACGCAGAGCTTCATCCTCGATGCCCGCTCCGGCTTCACCCAGGGCACCGTAGGTTTCGGCGTGGACGTACTGGGCTTGTACTCGGTCAAGCTCGATGGTGGCAAAGGCACCACCAACACCCACCTGCTGCCGGTGCATGACGATGGCCGCCCCGCCGACGACTTCGGCCGCCTGGGCGTGGCGCTGAAAGCCAAGCTGTCGCAAACAGAATTGAAAGTCGGCGAGTGGATGCCGGTGCTGCCGATCCTGCGTTCGGACGACGGTCGCTCGCTGCCGCAGACCTTCCGTGGCGGCCAGCTCACCTCGAAAGAGATCGACGGCCTGACCCTGTACGCCGGCCAGTTCCGCGGCAACAGCCCGCGCAACGACGCCAGCATGGAAGACATGTCGCTCAACGGCCGCGCGGCGTTCACCTCCGACCGCTTCAACTTCGGCGGCGGTGAATACACCTTCAACGACAAACGCACGATGATCGGCCTGTGGGATGCGCAGCTCAAGGATATCTATCGCCAGCAGTACCTCAACCTGGTGCACAGCCAGCCACTTGGCGAATGGACCCTGGGCGCCAACCTTGGCTACTTCATCGGCAAGGAAGACGGCGCCGAGCGCGCCGGCCAGCTCGACAACCGCACCGCCTCGGCGATGCTCTCGGCGCGCTACAAGGGCAACACCTTCTACGTCGGCCTGCAGAAGGTCAGCGGCGACGATGCCTGGTTGCGGGTCAACGGCACCAGTGGCGGCACCCTGGCCAACGACAGCTACAACTCGAGCTTCGACAATGCCAAGGAGCGCTCCTGGCAGGTGCGCCATGACTTCAACTTCGTCAGCGTCGGCATCCCCGGGCTGACCCTGATGAACCGCTACATCAAGGGCGACAATGTCACTGCAGGCGGCGTCGACGACGGCAAGGAATGGGCGCGCGAGACTGAGCTGGCTTATGTGGTGCAGTCGGGTTCGTTCAAGGATTTGTCGGTGAAATGGCGCAACTCGACCATGCGCCGGGACTTCAGCACCAACGCGTTCGACGAGAACCGGTTGATTGTGAGTTATCCGCTGAACCTTCTTTGATACTACCGGGGTCTCTTCGCGGGCTTGCCCGCGAAGAGACCGGCGAACTTGAAATAACCTTATCGAATAACAACCTTCATAAACCTTCGTTGACGACATATACAGTAACAGCTTAAATCGACGTCCGTTCCCCGCCGCAGAGCCTCGACATGGACCTTCGCCAACTGCGCTACTTCATCGCCCTCACCGAGTACCGCAGTTTCGTCCGCGCCGCCGAGGCCATGGGCATCACCCAACCCGCATTCAGCCGCGCCATCCAGGGCCTGGAGCAGACGTTCGGCTGCCCATTGGTCGACCGCGCCAGCAAGGCCCTGCCGCCGACCCCCGAAGGCCTGGTCGTGCTGCAACACGCCCGCCGGCTGGTGCAAGGCGCCGCACAGTTGAGCAACGAAGTGCTGCAGATGACCAAGCTCGACGCCGGCGAACTGCATTTCGGCAGCGGCCCTGCCTTGGCCGTGCGCCTGGTACCACAAGCGTTGCAGCACTTCATCGGCACCCACCCCGGTATCCGCACCGCCCTGCTGGTGGACAACGCCGAACGCCTCGGCCAGGCGTTGCGCCGCGAACAGATCGAGTTCTTCGTCGATGACATCCGCCCGTTCGAAGCCGACCCGAACTTCCACACCGAACCGCTCAGCCCGCGCCCAGGCCTGTTCTTCTGCCGCCCTGGCCACCCGCTGCTGGCCAAGGACAGCTTGTCGACCAACGACTTGTTCACCTACCCCCTGGCCAGCGCCCTGCTCGCCCCAGGCGTGCGCAAGCGCCTGGCCAACCTCAGCGGGCGCAGCGATTTCACCCCGCACCTGCAGACCGAGCACCTGGCGGTGCTGCGCAGCGTGGTGCAATCCACCGATGCCATCGGCACCGCCAGCGAGGAAGCCGTGACCGACGACCTTGCCGCCGGCCGCCTGGTACGCCTGCATTGGCGCAACTTGCCGCCGGCCCTGGAGGTTCTGAGCGTGCGCTGTGGGGTGGTCAGCCGCAGCGGTTATCGCCTGTCGCCAGCGGCGCGGGCGATGATCGAAACGCTGGTGGGGCTGGATACGCCCGTGCGCAGTGCTGACATTCGCTGAACTGATGTAGATGGTGAGCTAAGGGCTATCCTGATCATCATGGCCTGAACAAACGCCACAACGCAGAACTGGCCACCCAGGGAGGAAAAACAATGAAAAACCTCGTCGAACACCTGAGCCAATACGCCAACTACCACCGTGACCCACGCAACATCGCTACCCATTTCGTTGGCATTCCATTGATCGTGGTGGCCGTGACCATCCTGCTGTCACGCCCAGGCTGGGACGTGGCGGGCATGTGGCTGTCCCCTGCCCTGCTGGCGGCGGCGGGCTCGGTGTGGTTCTACCTGCGCCTGGACCTGCGCTTCGGGCTGGTGATGGGCCTGCTGCTGGGGCTGTGCCTGTGGGTTGGCCAGGTGCTGGCGGTGCAAAGTACCGCGCTGTGGCTCAGCACTGGGCTCGGGGCATTCGTGGTGGGCTGGATCATCCAGTTCGTCGGGCATCATTACGAAGGCCGCAAGCCGGCGTTCGTCGACGATATCAGCGGGCTGATCATCGGGCCACTGTTCGTGGTGGCGGAGGCTGCCTTCATGCTGGGTTTGTGCCCGGGACTGAAACGCGCCGTGGAGGCCAATGCCGGGCCGGTGGCGCTGCGGCAGAAAAAGGCAGCCGCATGAGCAGCAGTTGACTCGATTGGCCTCTTCGCGGAACAAACCCGCGAAGAGGCCAGTACAGACTATCGATTACTGTCGCGACTCCACACCCAACTCATCCCACACCGATTCGGCCAGGTGGAACGTGGCATTGGCCGCCGGAATGCCGCAGTAGATCGCGCTCTGCATCAGCACTTCCTTGATCTCTTCACGGGTCACGCCATTGTTGGCCGCGGCGCGCAGGTGCAGCTTGAGCTCGTCGTTGCGGTTCATGCCGATCAACATGGCAATGGTGATCAGGCTGCGGGTGTGGCGCGGCAGGCCTGGGCGGGTCCAGATATCCCCCCAGGCATGGCGGGTGATCATGTTCTGGAACTCGCCGTTGAAGTCGTTGAGCTTCTCCAGGCTGCGGTCCACGTGGGCATCGCCGAGCACCGCGCGGCGTACTTCCATACCAGCGTCGTAACGTTGTTTCTCATCCATGGTGCAGTCCTCAGCGAGCCAGCAGGAAGTCAAGCACGCGGCGGCTGAACGCCTCGCCGATCTCGACGTTGGACAAGTGCGCAGCCGGGAATTCGGCATAGGTCGCACCAATGATCGCGGCCTGCATGAAGCGGCCATGTTCCGGCGTGGTCACCACGTCTTCGGTACCGGCAACGACCAGCGTTGGCACCTGGACTCGGCCCAGTTGCTCACGGAAATCGGCATCACGCACGGCCGCGCAATTGCCGGCGTAGCCTTCGGGCGAGGTCTGCGCCAGCATCTGGCAGATGCGCTGCGCCTGTGCAGGCTGGGCCTCGGCAAACGCGGGGGTGAACCAGCGGGCGATGGACGCGTCGCGCAGGTCGGCCATGGCCTGCTGGCCACCCTTGAGCACCGTGTCGATGCGGGTGTTCCACACCTCGTCGTTGGCAATCTTGGCAGCCGTGTTGCACAGGGTCAGGCTGTGCAGGCGATGGCCCGCATGGATGCCCAGCCACTGGCCGATCAGGCCGCCCATCGACAGGCCGACGAAGTGCGCATGGGGGATATCCAGCGCATCGAGCAGCGCCAGCACATCACGGCCCAGCTGTTCGATGCTGTAAGGGCCCTGGGTGACCAGCGAAGCGCCGTGGCCACGGGTGTCATAACGCAGCACTCGGAAATGCTCGCTCCACAGCGGAATCTGGCTGTCCCACATGCCCAGGTCAGTGCCCAGCGAGTTGGACAGTACCAGCACCGGGGCATCTTCCGGGCCATCGAGTCGATAGTTCAGTACGCCATCGGCCAGTTGCAAATGCGCCACAGCGGTCTCCTTCAGGCAGTGAAACGTTGATGTTCAGCCACGGCGCGCGCCACCCAGACGCGAGCCTGGCCGAGGTAATGGGCAGGGTCGAGCAGGCGGTCGAGCTCTTGCTCGGTCAACTCGGCCGTCACCTGCGGCTCGTCGCCCAGTACGGCGCGCAAGTGGCGCTGTTCGGCGACGGCGCGCTGGCAGCATTGCTCCAGCAGGTGATGGGCGCGGTCGCGGCCCAGGCGTTGGGCCAGGACGATGCTCACCGCCTCGGCCAGCACCAGGCCTTGAGTCAGGTCGAGGTTGCGGCGCATGCGCTCGGCGTCCACCTCCATGCCCTCGGCGATCACCTGGGCCTGGCGCAAGGCGCCAGAGACCAGGCAGCAGATATCCGGCAGTGTTTCCCACTCGGCATGCCACAGGCCGAGGCTACGCTCGTGCTCCTGGGGCATGGCACTGTAAAGCGTTGACAGCAGCCCCGGCACACGTGTGGCGGCACCGATCAGCACCGCAGCGCCCACCGGGTTGCGCTTGTGCGGCATGGTCGACGAACCGCCCTTGCCTGGCGCGGAAGGCTCGAATACCTCACCCGCTTCGGTCTGCATCAGCAAGCTGATGTCGCGGCCGAACTTGCCCAGGCTACCGGCAACCAGGCCTAGCACCGAGGCGAATTCCACCAGGCGGTCGCGCTGGGTATGCCATGGCTGCTCAGGCAAGGTCAGTTTCAGCTGTTCGGCCAGGCCTTCGGCGACCGGCAACGCTTTGCTGCCCAAGGCCGCCAGGCTGCCGGAGGCGCCCCCGAACTGCAGCACCAGCAAACGTGGGCGCAACTCCTGCAGGCGCTGGCGATGGCGCGTCAAGGCGCCGAGCACACCCGCCAGCTTCATGCCCAGGGTTACCGGCGTGGCATGCTGCAGCCAGGTACGCCCCACCAACGGTGTATCGGCATGCTGCAAGGCTTGGCGCGACAGGGTTTCAGCCAACTTGGCGAGGTCCCCCTCGATCAGCTCCAGGGCATCACGCAACTGCAGCACCAGCCCGGTATCCATCGCATCCTGGCTGGTCGCACCAAGGTGCACGTAGCGCTCGGCCTCAGGCACGCCGGTGGCGATCACCTTGCCCAGCGCCTTGACCAGCGGGATCGCCGAGTTGCCGGCCGTGGCGATGGCCTCGGCCAGCGCGCGAACGTCATAACGCTCGGCCCGGCAGCCGGCCTCGATGGCTGCGACCGCACTGTGCGGCACCAGCCCCGCAGCGGCCTCGGCACGGGCCAGGGCGGCTTCGAAATCGAGCATGCCCTGCAGGCGGCCGCGGTCGGAGAAAATCTCGCGCATGGCCGGGGCGGTGAAGTAGGCGTCGAACAGCTGGTTGGTCATGCCACGTCCTTAATCATCATGGTGCAGGTATGCCGCCTGTTTCGGCAGGCGCAAGCTGAACAGGAAGGCAATGGCCATCATTGCCGTCACGTACCAGTAGAAGGTGTTCTCCATGCCCAGGGTTTTCAAGCCCAGCGCCACGTATTCAGCAGAACCGCCGAACATCGCGTTGGCCACCGCATAAGCCAGGCCCACACCCAGCGCCCGCACCTGTGGGGGGAACATTTCGGCCTTCACCAGGCCGCTGATCGAGGTGTAGAAGCTGACGATGCAAAGCGCCAGGCTGACCAACACGAAGGCCATGAACGGGCTGGTGACGGTCTTCAACGCCATCAGCAAGGGGACAGTGAACAACGTACCCAGGGCGCCGAACAGCAGCATGGAGTTACGGCGGCCGATGCGGTCGGAGAGCATGCCGAAGAACGGCTGCAGCACCATGAACAGGAACAATGCACCGGTCATCACGTAACTGGCATTCTTCGCGGTCATGCCGGCGGTGTTGACCAGGTATTTCTGCATATAGGTGGTGAAGGTATAGAAAATCAGCGAGCCGCCGGCGGTGTAACCAAGCACGGTGATGAAGGCGGCTGCGTGGTTGCGGAACAGGCCTTTGACCGACCCTGCGTCCTTGTCATTGCGGGTTTCGGCGCTGCTGGTCTCGTGCAGCGAACGGCGCAGCATCAGGGAGATCAGCGCGGCAATGGCCCCGACCACGAACGGAATGCGCCAGCCCCAGGCACGCAATTCGTCTTCGGTCAGCAGTTGTTGCAGGATCACCACCACCAGCACCGCCAGCAACTGGCCGCCGATCAGCGTGACGTACTGGAACGAGGCGAAGAACCCGCGCTGGCCGCGCAGTGCCACTTCACTCATGTAGGTGGCGGTAGTGCCGTATTCGCCGCCCACCGACAGGCCCTGGATCAGGCGGGCCAGCAACAGCAGCGCCGGGGCCCAGGTGCCGATGCTGGCGTAGGTGGGCAGGCAGGCGATCATCAAGGAGCCGAAACACATCATCAGCACCGAGATCATCAGGGAATTCTTGCGGCCATGGCGGTCGGCCAGGCGGCCGAAGATCCAGCCACCGATGGGGCGCATCAAAAAGCCCGCAGCGAACACGCCGGCAGTGTTGAGCAACTGCACGGTCGGGTCGTCGGAGGGGAAGAACGCCGGGGCGAAGTAGATCGCGCAGAAGGCGTAGACGTAGAAGTCGAACCATTCCACCAGGTTGCCTGAAGAGGCACCGACGATGGCGAAGATGCGCTTACTGCGTTCTTCGCCGGTGTAATAGGCTGAGGTCATGACGGTTTTACTCCTGGAGGGTGCTAGGTAAGTCTAGACATACCTAGTAACACACTCGTTCCGCTAGCGGGCGGGCCATTAGCCTTGTGTCGAACATACCGGCCCTATCGCCGGCAAGCCGGCTCCTACAGGGAATGCGTGGTTCCTTGTGGGAGCCGGCTTGCCGGCGATAGGGCCGGTACAGATCAAACGCGCTCGATGGCAAGCGCCAGACCTTGGCCGACCCCTACACACATGGTCGCCAGGCCTTTGCGCCCGCCGCTTTTCTCCAACTGATGCAGCGCTGTCAGCACCAGCCGCGCACCACTCATGCCCAGCGGGTGGCCCAGGGCGATCGCGCCGCCGTTGGGGTTCACCTGCGGTGCATCATCGGCCACACCCAGCTCACGTAACACCGCCAAGCCTTGGCTGGCGAACGCTTCGTTGAGCTCGATCACGTCGAAATCGCTCATTGCCACACCCAGGCGCTCGGTCAGCTTGCGTACCGCCGGTACCGGGCCGATGCCCATTACCCGCGGTGCAACGCCGCCGCTGGCCATGCCGAGCACGCGGGCACGCGGGGTCAGGCCATGCTTCTTCACCGCTTCCGCCGAGGCCAGGATCAGTGCCGCCGCACCGTCATTCACGCCTGACGCGTTGCCAGCGGTGACGGTCTTGTCCGGGCCATTGACCGGTTTGAGCTTGGTCAGTGCCTCAAGGGTGGTTTCCGGGCGCAGGTGTTCATCGCGCTCGACGATGGTTTCGCCCTTCTTGTGAGCGATACGCACCGGCACGATCTCTTCGGCGAAGAAGCCGGCAGCCTGGGCCGCAGCGGCCTTCTGCTGGCTGCGCAGGGCGAAAGCATCCTGGTCGGCGCGGGAAACCTGGTAATCGTCCGCGACGTTATCAGCGGTTTCAGGCATGGAGTCCACGCCGTACTGGCTTTTCATCAGCGGGTTGATGAAGCGCCAGCCGATGGTCGTGTCTTCGAGTTTCATGTTGCGCGAGTAGCCGCTTTCGGCCTTGCCCATGACGAACGGGGCACGCGACATCGACTCGACCCCGCCGGCGATGGCCAGCTCCATCTCGCCACTGGCGATGGCACGGAATGCCGTACCGATGGCGTCCATGCCCGAAGCGCACAGGCGGTTGAGGGTCACGCCCGGGACGCTGTCGGGCAGGCCGGCCAACAGCAGCGCCATGCGTGCCACGTTGCGGTTGTCTTCACCGGCCTGGTTGGCGCAGCCGAAGAACACTTCGTCGAGCTGGTCCCACTGCACACCCGGGTTGCGCTCGATCAGCGCCTTCAGCGGCACCGCTGCCAGGTCGTCGGCACGCACGCCGGCCAAGGCGCCACCGAAGCGGCCGATCGGGGTGCGGATAGCGTCACAGATGAATACGTCGCGCATCAGGCTTCTCCTGCCACTTGGCCGTGGGCCGCAGCGGTACGGGCTTCGAGGTCACGCAGGGCACCCAGCTCGACCTCGGTGGGTTCGGCGGTGGTCTCTACATCGTCGGCAAAACGGATCGCCCAGCCAGTGGCCGCGATGATCTGCTCGCGGGTCACACCCGGGTGGATTGCGGTCACGACAAACTCATGGGTGCCGGCTTCCGGCTCCATGATGCACAGGTCGGTGATGATGCCCACCGGCCCTTCGCCTGGCAGGCCCAGGCGCTTACGCGAATCGCCACCTTCACCGTGGCCAACCGACGTGATGAAGTCCAGCTTGTCCACGAAGGCACGTGGCGACTGCTTGAGGATGATCAGCACCTGCTTGGCGGAACCGGCGATTTCCGGCGCGCCACCGGCACCCGGCAGGCGGGTTTTCGGTGCGTGGTAATCACCGACCACGGTGGTGTTGATGTTGCCGAAGCGGTCGACCTGGGCAGCACCCAGGAAGCCCACGTCGATGCGCCCGCCTTGCAGCCAATAGCGGAAGATCTCGCCGGTCGGCACCACGGTGTCGGCGGTTTCGGCCAGTTCGCCATCGCCGATCGACAGCGGCAGCACGCTCGGCTTGGCGCCGATCGGGCCGGATTCGTAGATCAGCACCACGTCTGGCGAGGAGGTCAGGCGCGCCAGGTTGGCGGCCTTGGACGGCAGGCCGATGCCCACGAAGCAGACAGCGCCGTTGCGCAAGCGACGGGCAGCGGCAACGGTCATCATTTCAGAGGTGGAGTAGCTCATTGTGCAGCCTCCGCGGTGCTGGCCAGCTTGGCCTTGAATGCGTTGAAATCGGCGGTGCCACGGATGTAGGTGTCGATCCAGGCGGTGAACGTCTCGCGGTTGCGCGCGATCGGGTCCCAGGCCTGGTAGAAGCGGTTGTCACGCTCGTAGTAACCGTGGGCGTAGGACGGGTGCGCGCCACCCGGCACCAGGCATACCGCGCTGAGGGCCCAGGTTGGCAGCACGCAGGCGTTCATCGGCGCCTGCAGGTCATCGACGATTTCTTCGACGGTGACGATGCAACGCTTGGCCGCCAGGGCCGCTTCCTTCTGCACGCCGAGGATGCCCCACAGCAGGACGTTGCCCTTGCGGTCGGCTTTCTGGGCGTGGATCACGGTCACGTCCGGGCGCACCGACGGCACGGCGGCGAGCACTTCACCGGTGAATGGGCAAGTCACGCTCTGGATCAGCGGGTTGACCTTCGGCAAGTCGGAGCCGGCGTAGGCACGCAGCACCGCGAACGGCAGGCCGGATGCACCGGCGACGTAGGCGTTGGCCAGGTCAGCGTGGCTGTGCTCTTCGATTTCGATCGCATGCGGCCACTGTTTTTCGACCGCATCGCGCAGGCGGTGCAGCGAGCCGACTCCTGGGTTGCCACCCCACGAGAAGATCAGCTTGCTGGCGCAGCCGGCACCGATCAGTTGGTCGTAGATCAGGTCCGGGGTCATACGCACCAGGGTCAGGTCGCGCTTGCCCTGACGGATGATCTCATGGCCGGCGGCGGTCGGGATCAGGTGGGTGAAGCCTTCGAGGGCGACGGTATCGCCGTCCTGGATGAACTGCTTCACGGCTTCGTGAAGCGGGAGAATTGCAGCCATTTGGAGACTCCTGGTCAGGGTGCTACGTTGAGCTCAGATTAAGGAGACGGGTGGGTTGCTGACAATCCGATAATCGACTATTTGTGCGATTATCGAACAGCTTGTTACCCTGATATCCCTCTCCAACAGGGCTGCAAGGCAGCCCTCTCAGCACGTGATCAGGTCGCGTCCGCGTGGCTTACCAGCCCTTTCACGATCACACCCACGGTCGCCAGCGCCGCCGGCACCAGCAACGCCGTCAGTACCTGCTCGAAGTTCCAGCCCAGGCCCAGCAGCGTCGCGCCACTCCAGGCACCGAGGATCGCACCGAAACGGCCGATGCCGAGCATCCACGAAACGCCCGTGGCGCGCGCCTGGGTCGGGTAGAAGCGCGCCGCCAGCGACGGCATGGCCGATTGCGCACCGTTCACGCACATCCCGGCCACCAGCACCAGGGTGGCAAGCACGGTGATATTGCCCAGGCTCTGGCCGACTGCGTAGGCAAACACGCCCGCCAGCAGGTAGAAGATGCCGATGACCTTGTGCGGGTTGTAGCGGTCCATGGCCCAACCGACCGCCACGGCACTGAGCACACCACCGAACTGGAACAACGCTCCGATGAACGCGGCTTGCTCCATGCTCGCACCGCTGTCACGCATCAGTGTCGGCAGCCAGCTGGTCAGCAGATAGACGATCACCAGGCCCATGAAGTAGGTCAGCCACAGCAGCATCGTGCCCAGGCCATAGGTGCCGGAGAAGATCACCGCAAACACGTTGCGTGCAGCGACCACCTTCTGCTCCGGCACACTGAAGCTGGCCGCCTGCGCCACTACGGCCGGGGCGATCGGCGCCAGGGTCTTGCGTACCTTGTCGGTGCCGCGGTTGCGCACCACCAGAAAGCGCGCCGACTCCGGCAGCCAGACCAGCAGCACCACGACCAGCAGCAACGGCAGCACACCGCCGACCACCAGCAGGCTGTGCCAGCCGTAGGCCGGGATCATCTTCGCGGAAAGGAACCCGCCACCGGCCATCCCCAGGTTGAAGCCGCAGAACATGCTGGTGACCAGCAGCGACTTGAGGCGCTCGGGGGTGTACTCGGAGAGCAGCGTGGTGGCGTTTGGCATGCCGGCGCCCAGGCCCAGCCCGGTCAGGAAACGCAGCACCAGCAACTGATCGACGTTGGTGGCATACGCCGAGGCCAGGCTGAAACCGCCGAACACCAGCACCGCGCCAACCAGCACGCCCTTGCGGCCAAAACGGTCGGCCAACGGGCCCGAGCCCAAGGCGCCGAACACCATGCCGATCAACGCGGCGCTCATCACCGGCCCGAGGCTGGCGCGGTCGATGCCCCACTCCTGCGACAACGCCGGGGCGATGAAGCCCATGGCGGCGGTGTCCAGGCCATCGAGGAAGACAATCAGGAAGCAAAGGATCACCACGCGCCATTGATAGCGCGACAGCGGTTGGTCATTGATGAACGACTGGACGTCGAGGCAGTTCCCGACAGAGTGTGGTTTGTTCATTGTTGTTATCCAGAGATTGAGCACGGTCGGGCCGCTGCACAGGGGCAACCAGTACAGGGTTCAAAGTCGATGGAGTGCGGCCTGGGTCAGCCTGGATACAACGAGACTGCGTGCGGGTGCGGCCGCGGCAGCAAGGTGACAGTGGTCATGGTGTGCGCCTCTTGTGTTGTTCTTGTTCGGTCGGCTGAGCCGACCGTTGCGAGAGACATTAATCAGCGAATGAAGGGGGCGCAATTCACCCGGAGCGACACTGTGCGTTTATCGAACAGGAAACGGTTGGTGTGTTCGATAACGGTGCACAGCGCCCCCCTGTGTTGTTTCAGCCAAACAGCTGATGGCACAGGTCTCGGCTGGTGGCCAGCAGGATGGGCAAGAACCGCTGCTCCAGCTCACTGCGGCTCACGCGCCCGACGTGGGTACTGACATTCAACGCAGCCAGCACCTGCCCCGACGCGTCATAGATCGGTACCGCAATCGACCGCAGCCCCTGTTCCAGTTCCTGGTCGACCACACACCAGCCCTGTGCGCGGACCTGTTGAATGCAGGCAAACAGCGATTCGGGGTCATGCAGGGTACGGCTGGTCCGGGCCTTCAAGTCGGCACGGTCGAGGTACTCGCGCAAGCTGGTGTCGTCCATCGCGGCCAACAGGATGCGCCCCATCGACGTGCAATACGCGGGTAGCCGCCCACCGACCGACAGGTCGACCGAGATCAGCCGTTCGACGGTGGCCGAACGGGCTATATATAGAATGTCATCGCCTTCGAGGGTGGCCATGTTGGCGGCCTCGTGCAGCTGATCGCTGATGCGGTCCAGATACGGCTGGGCCGAAACCGCCAGCGGCGTCGACGACAAATAGGCATGCCCCAGCGTCAGTACCTTGGGCAGCAGCGAGTAGGTGCGCCCGTCGGTGGTGGCGTAGCCCAGCTTGATCAGCGTATGCAGGCAACGGCGCACGGCCGCCCGAGGGATCTCGGTACGGTGGCTGATCTGGGCGATGGTCAGGTGGCGCTTGCGCTCCTGGAATGCCTGGATCACAGCCAGGCCGCGCGCCAGCGAGGTCATGAAGTCCGGATCGCCGGTGAAGGCCTGGATGCGCTTGGCCGGGGACGCCACGATCGGCGGCGCCATGGCCGGTGTCGTCGGGCGTGCCGAGTCTGGGCTGGCAGATTGGTTGACCGGGGTTTCGTCGCTCATCGCTCACCTCAAAAAAATCGCTGCTTCGTGCGATTATCGAACAAACGGCCGATAATCGCAATTGACCGCCGACACGTTTGCTTATACCTTTCTCCTGCCACTTGTGGCTTCTTTGGAGAGACTGGTCAGGTACCCACCGTAGAAGTCCCCAGGCAACGGCCTCGCCCTGTGCGAGGCCGTTTTTATTTGCTTGTCCGGCAATAGACACAGGGCGAACTTTGTAACAGCTGGCTGTTCCGACTAAGAGCAGGCTCAACCGGCAAACTTTGACAATGGATGTCAGGGTTGGGTAAATAAGACTGTTTGACGATTTTGCCATTGCTATAATCGATTGTGCTGGTCCGGATCGATACTCCGGCGAGGCAATACCGGCTTGACCCCTATTGGCGACCAGCACGTCCTGTGCATGGGCAATTAGCGCGTGCACGCAACACCGGCCATTTTTACATTCAGGTATTACTGTGACGAAAGATGAACTGCGCGCGGAACTCGAGCGCCAGGCTGAACGTTACAAGGAAGTTTACGGCGGTGAAGTCACTACTTACGCCGCTCAGTCGGAGCCGGAGCGCAAGCCTTGGCGTAAACGTGCCACGGTCCAGGACCAGGCGTTCAACCAGGAACTGGAAAAGATGGAGAAAGAACTGCGCAGCGAAGAACCCTGAGCAGTCTGCCCCGTCCTTTGCATCTGCCATCGCGTCGAGGGTCCAACGGCCCCCGACGCGGCTTATCCTTACCGAACGGCCGAGGATGAAACGGAATTACACAAATTTCATACGGCCGTTTGAACCCTCACCAGACTGTCCAGTTTTCAGAAATTTGGCGCACTTTGGCTATTTTTGTGGCTTTTAACTGAACTTTTTCGGGTTTATGCCGTCTCTCACACCGCCTGGATGCGGTTCACAACGCTGCCATCGGTCAGCTGCGGGTGCATCGATTGCCAAGGTTTTCTGGCATAATCCCGCCCCCCAAATGACCGCCAGACAACCTTCATGATCGATTTATTCAGCGGACTGGATGCCTGGGTATTGGTGAGCCTGCTGCTCGCCCTGACCTTCGTGCTCGCATTCGAGTTCATCAATGGCTTTCATGACACCGCCAACGCGGTAGCCACCGTCATCTATACCAAAGCCATGCCGCCACACCTGGCCGTGTTCTTCTCCGGGGTGTTCAACTTCCTTGGCGTTCTGCTCGGTGGTGTCGGGGTGGCCTATGCCATCGTTCACCTGCTGCCGGTCGAACTGCTGATCAATGTGAACACCGGGCATGGCCTGGCCATGGTCTTCTCGTTGCTGGCCGCGGCCATCACCTGGAACCTGGGCACCTGGTACTTCGGTATCCCGGCCTCCAGCTCGCACACCCTGATCGGCTCGATCCTCGGCGTGGGCCTGGCCAATGCCCTGATCAACGACATCCCGCTGGGTGACGGCGTCAACTGGCAGAAGGCGATCGACATTGCCATGTCGCTGGTGGTCTCGCCCATGGCCGGCTTCGCTGTGGCCGCCCTGGTCCTGATCGGCCTGAAATGGTGGCGCCCGCTGTCGAAGATGCACAAGACCCCGGAACAGCGTCGCAAGCTCGACGACAAGAAGCACCCGCCCTTCTGGAACCGCCTGGTCTTGGTGATTTCGGCGATGGGCGTGAGCTTCGTGCATGGCTCCAACGATGGCCAGAAAGGCATCGGCCTGATCATGCTGGTGCTGATTGGCATCGTCCCGGCCAAGTTTGTCCTCGACCTGAACAGCACCACCTACCAGATCGAGCGTACCCGCGACGCCACCATGCACCTGAGCCAGTTCTACCAGCGCAACGCCCCGACCCTGGGCGAGTTCCTGGCACTGGGCAAGGCACAGGCCAGCGACCTGCCAGAGCAGTTCAGCTGCAACCCGCAGCAGACCGAGCCGACCATCGCCGCGTTGCAGTCCTCGCTGCAAGGCGTGACCGATTACCGCGCGCTGGATGCCGACAAGCGCGTGGAAGTTCGCCGCTACCTGCTGTGCCTGGATGACACCGCGAAGAAGGTTGGCAAGCTGCCAGGCCTGGACGCGCGTGAAAAGGCCGACCTCGACAAGCTGCGCAAGGACCTCACCGCCACCACCGAATACGCCCCGTTCTGGGTGATCGTGGCCGTTGCCCTGGCCCTGGGCCTGGGTACCATGGTTGGCTGGAAGCGTGTGGTACTGACCGTTGGCGAGAAGATCGGCAAGCAGGGCATGACCTATGCCCAGGGCATGTCGGCGCAGATCACCGCCGCCTGCGCCATCGGCCTGGCCAACGTCTTCGCACTGCCGGTTTCGACCACCCACGTGTTGTCGTCCGGCGTGGCCGGCACCATGGTCGCCAACAAGAGCGGCCTGCAAGGCGGCACGGTGAAAACCATCCTGCTGGCCTGGGTGCTGACCCTGCCTGCCTCGATGGGCCTGGCAGCGGGTCTGTTCTGGCTGGCCTCCAAGGCGATTGGCTAAGTCAATCTGCCGTCATGAAAAAGGCGCCTTCAGGGCGCCTTTTTCATGGGTCAATGCTGGCCTCTTCATGGCGGCTCGGCGCGAAGAGGCCGATGCAGACAAACTACCGCTTCTTGCCCCCCAACAATGACCCCATCAGCCCGCGCACCAGTTGCCGCCCCAGCTGATTGGCCGCCTGGCGCACCGCAGACTTGATCGCCTGCCCTGCCGCACTCTGCAAAAAATCCCCGGCCTTGTCGGCCAAACTCTCTTCATCTGCCTTTGGTACCGGCGCCGGCTCTACCGGCTCGCCCTTGCGCTGAGTCAGCATTTCGTAAGCCGATTCGCGGTCGATCGGCTTGTCATAGCGCCCCACCAGCGGCGACCCGGCAATCAAGGCACTGCGCTCGACAGCACTCAACGGGCCAATACGCGATTGCGGCGGCGCGATCAGCACCCGCTGGACCATCGCCGGCGTGCCCTTCTCTTCCAGCGTGCCGACCAGCGCCTCGCCGATACCCAGTTCGGTCAGCACCGCCAGCGTGTCGAACGCCGGATTGGGGCGAAAGCCATCGGCCACGGCCCGCAGCGACTTCTGCTCCTTGGCGGTGAATGCGCGCAACCCGTGCTGGATGCGCAGGCCCAACTGAGCCAGCACGGTATCCGGCAGGTCGCCTGGCGATTGGGTGACGAAAAACACCCCAACGCCCTTGGAACGAATCAGCCGTACCACCTGCTCCAGGCGGTCCTGCAGGGCCTTGGGCGTACCGTTGAACAGCAGATGCGCCTCATCGAAAAACAGCGCCAGCACCGGTTTGTCGGCATCGCCGCGCTCCGGCAGTTGCTCGAACAGCTCGGCCAGCAGCCACAACAGGAAGGTGGCGTACACCTTTGGCGCCTCATGCACCAACCGGCTGGCATCGAGCATGTGGATTCGCCCGCGGCCATCGGCGTCCAGTCGCAACAGGTCTTCCAGCTGCAGCGCTGGCTCACCGAACAGCGCCTCGGCGCCCTGCTGCTCCAGGGTTGCCAGGCGACGTAACAAGGCCTGGGTCGAGGCCGTGGTCATCAGCGCGCTGTCTTCACCCAGCAACTGCGGGTTGTCTTTCAGGTGTGCCAACAGCGCCTTGAGGTCCTTGAGGTCGAGTAGCAGCAGGCCCTCCCGGTCGGCCACCTTGAACGCGGCATACAGCGCCGCCTGTTGGCTGTCGGTCAGCTCCAGCAGGTTGCCGAGCAACAGCGGCCCCATTTCGCTGAGGGTGGTGCGCAATGGATGCCCGGACTGCCCGGCGATATCCCACAGGCTCAGGGGATAAGCCTGCGCCTTATAGCCCAGCCAGGGCATGCCGGCGATGCGCTCGGCCACCTTGCCTTGCGGCGCACCGGCAGCACCGACACCGCACAGGTCACCTTTGACGTCAGCCGCGAACACCGCCACGCCCGCGTCACTGAATACCTCCGCCAGGTGCTGCAGGGTCACGGTCTTGCCGGTCCCCGTGGCACCGGCGACCAGCCCATGGCGGTTGGCCAGGCGCATGGCTTGATTCACAGGCTGGCCATCCGGGCCAGCGCCTACAACTATGGTCGAAGATTGCGGCATCTTTTTAATCCTCTGCTCAAGCTTGTCCACCCGTCAGCCGATACGTCGGGATGATATTCGCCTTTAAAGACAGAACACCCCAGAAAGGAATTTCGGGATGTTGCACTTTTTATAGCGGTACGCGTGCGAACGCCCGATAAAAACCTTAGCGGAACCGATTACGCCATGAACAAAAGCCTTCGTTTCAGCCACAAGATTCTTTTCGCCGCATCACTGATCGTGATACTCGCCTTCAGCCTGTTCACTCTCTACAACGATTATCTCCAGCGTAATGCCATCCGCGAGAACCTGGAGAATTATCTGGCTGAAATGGGCGCGTCCACTTCGACCAACATTCGCAACCTGTTCGAAGGCCGTATCAAACTGGTTGAGAACCTGGCACAGAACATTGCCCAGCAACCGGCCAATGCCGAAACGCTGATGGGCCAGAATGCCCTGACGTCCAGCTTCCTGACGGTCTACCTGGGTAAGGTCGACGGCGGCTTCAGCGTGCGCCCCGACTCGCCGATGCCCGAGGGCTACGACCCGCGCAGCCGCCCCTGGTACAAGGACGGCATGAACGCCCAGGGCGCCATCCTCACCGAACCCTATATCGACATGACCACCAACAAGATGGTCATCGGCATCCTCGACAAAGTGTCCAGCAGCGTCGGCGTGGTCGGGGGCGACCTGGCCCTGGACGGCCTGGTGCAGATCATCAACTCGCTGAACTTCGGCGGCATGGGCTACGCCTTCCTGGTCAATGACCAGGGCAAGATCCTGGTCCACCCGGACAAAGCACTGGTGATGAAGTCGCTGTCGGACCTGTTCCCCCAGCACACGCCGAAACTGTCCGGTGAGCTGACCGAAATCCAGGCCGATGGCCAGGCTCGCCTGCTGACCTTCACCCCGATCAAGGGCCTGCCCTCGGCCAACTGGTACATCGGCCTGTCGGTAGACAAGGACAAGGCCTTCGCCATGCTCAGCACCTTCCGCACCTCGGCGGTGATCGCCACGGTGGTGGCGGTGGTGATCATCATCGGCCTGCTCGGCCTGCTGATCCGCGTGCTGATGCAACCGCTGCTGACCATGACCCGTGCCATGGAAGACATCGCCGAAGGCGAAGGCGACCTGACCAAACGCCTGAAGATTCACAACCACGACGAATTCGGCATCCTCGGCACGGCCTTCAACCGCTTCGTCGAACGTATTCACGGCTCGATTCGCGAAGTGTCTTCGGCCACCGAACAGGTCAATGAAGTGGCCTTGCGGGTCATCAGCGCCTCCAACTCGTCGATGACCAACTCCGACGAGCAGTCCAACCGCACCAACAGCGTGGCCGCCGCCATCAACGAACTGGGCGCCGCCGCCCAGGAAATCGCCGGCAATGCCGCACAGGCTTCGCAGCACGCCAGCTCTGCGCGCCTGCTGGCCGAAGAAGGGCAACAGGTGGTGGAGCGCAACATCGCGGCGATGAACCACCTCTCCGACCTGATCGTCACCTCCAGCGCGCACATCGAGACACTCAACAGCAAGACCGTGAACATCGGCCAGATTCTCGAGGTGATCACCAGCATCTCCCAACAGACCAACCTGCTCGCGCTCAATGCCGCGATCGAGGCGGCGCGGGCCGGTGAAGCCGGGCGTGGTTTTGCCGTCGTGGCCGACGAGGTGCGCAACCTGGCGCACCGCACCCAGGAGTCGGCGCAGCAGGTGCAGAGCATGATCGAAGAACTGCAGGTCGGCGCTCGCGAGTCGGTCGACACCATGGGCCAGAGCCAGCGCCACAGCCAGGACAGCATGGCCATCGCCAACCAGGCCGGCGAACGCCTGGACAGCGTCACCGTGCGCATTGGCGAGATCGACGGCATGAACCAGTCGGTAGCTACCGCGACCGAAGAGCAGACTGCCGTGGTCGACTCGATCAACATGGACATCAACGAGATCAACATGCTCAACCAGGAAGGGGTCGAGAACCTGCAGGCCACCCTGCGTGCGTGCTCGGACCTGGAGCACCAGGCTACCCGCCTGAAACACCTGGTCGGCAGCTTCCGGATCTGACGTCCAGCGGCAGGCAGCATGCTGCCTGCCGCGAATCCGACCGAACAAACTATCCTTCTGGTAGGTCAACCTTTAGGCGTGTCATCGCCGGCCCATTACAGCCGGATGACAGACCCGAAGACGATCCCGGAGGGATGCTGATCGTGCACATCGCTGACATCACCATGTTCTACGCCCCGGCCAGTGGCGGCGTGCGGACTTACCTTGATGCCAAACACCACCGTCTCGGCGCCATCCCAGGCGTGCGCCACAGCCTGCTGATCCCCGGCGCCAGTGCGCGCCACGCGGATGGCATCTACCACGTGCCCGCCCCCCCCCTGCCCTTCGGCAACGGCTACCGCTTTCCGGTGCGGCTGGCGCCGTGGTGCAATGTGCTGCGTGGCCTCAAACCCGACCTGATCGAAGTGGGCGACCCGTACCTGACAGCCTGGGCTGCACTGGAAGCGCGGCGGCAACTCGATGTGCCGGTGATTGGTTTCTACCACTCGGACCTGCCGCTGCTGGTCAGTAACCGCATGGGCAACTGGTTCACGCCGAATGTCGAAGCCTATGTCAGCAAGCTGTACGGCAATTTCGACCGGGTGCTGGCGCCCAGCCAGGTGATGGCCGACAAGCTGCGCCGCCTTGGCGTGCGTGACGTGCACGTGCAGCGCCTGGGTGTCGACCTGGTCACCTTCAACCCACAGCACCGCGACACGCAGCTGCGCGAAGAGCTGGGTATCCCCGACACCAGCCGGCTGCTGATCTTCGCGGGCCGCGGCTCACGGGAAAAGAACCTGCCGGTGTTGCTCGACTGCATGCAGCGCCTGGGGCGCCCCTACCATCTGTTGCTGGTGGGTTCGAACATGCCGGCCAACGTCCCAGGCAACGTCAGCGTCATCAACCGCTTCTGCGCACCGCAGGAAGTCGCCCGGCTGGTGGCCAGCGCCGACCTGCTGGTGCATGCCGGCGACCAGGAAACCTTTGGCCTGGTCATTCTCGAAGCGATGGCCAGTGCCACACCCGTGGTGGCCGTGCAGGCCGGGGCGTTTGGCGAGATCGTCAACGACCAGTGTGGGCGCCTGTGCCGGGCCAACGATGGCCTGGCCATGGCCACTGCAGTGCGCGAGGTGTTCGAGGCGGGCGTGCGCAAACTCGGCGCGCAGGCACGCAGCCATGTCGAGCAGCATTACTCGTGGGACAACGTGGTCAACGGCCTGCTGCAGCACTACCAGGCGGTGCTCGGCCACCAGCCACGGGTGCGCGCCCATGGCTGAGGCCAGCGCCGCACCGGGCAGCCTGATGCTGGTGCTGCACGACATCGCGCCGGAAACCTGGCCGGACTATCAACCGTTCGTGCAAGCGGTCGATGCGCTGGGCAACGTGCCCATGACCTGGCTGGTAGTGCCGGATTTTCATCACCGTAATGCGCTGGCCCGCTCACCGACCTTCTGCCGCATGCTCGAGCGGCGCCTGGCGCGTGGTGACGAGCTGGCGCTGCACGGGTTCTACCATGCCGACGAAGGGCCATCGCCGCGCAGCCTGGGCGAGTACTTCATGCGCCGTATCTACACCCATGAAGGCGAGTTCTATGGCCTGGACCAGGCGCAGGCCCTGCAACGCCTGGAGGCAGGCCTGGAGCTGTTCGCCAGGCAGGGCTGGCCTGTCGCCGGCTTCGTCGCCCCTGCCTGGCTGATGAGCCAGGGCACACGCCAAGCCCTGCGCCAACTGCCGCTGCGCTACACCAGCTCCCCCCAGCACGTGTATCGCTTGCCGGATTTCACCGCATTCGATGCCCCAGGCCTGGTCTGGAGCGCCCGCAGCGCGTGGCGCCGCGGCCTGTCGAGGGTGGTCTGCGACTGGCAATGCAAGCGCTGGCGGGCTGCCGAAACCCTGCGCCTTGGGCTGCACCCGGTGGACATGCGCCACCGTTCCTCGCGCGATTACTGGCTGCGTACCCTCGACAACTTGCTGCTGCAGGGCCGTGAACCGTTGACCAAATCGGCCTGGCTGGAGCGCCAGGTAATCGCATGAACCGCCTGGGCTGGCTGGCACTGGCAATGCTGTGCGCAGTGTTGGTGCCGACGCTGCTGGGCGGCAGCGAGCTGCTCCCCAGGCTCAAGGCCTTCGACCCGGGCTTGATGCTGACACTGCTGGGCATGATTCTGCTGTGCTGGATGATCAACGCCGTACGCCTGCGCCTGCTGCTTGGCCAACAAGGGGCAAGGCTTGGGCACGTGCGCAGCCTCGGCGTGGTGATGGCCACCGAGTTCGCCATCTGCACCACCCCAGGCGGCAGTGGCGGGCCACTGACCCTCATGGCGCTGCTGGCGCGCGACCGTATTGGCCCGGCGCGCAGTGGCGCCGTGTTCGCCATGGATCAGTTGAACGACCTGCTGTTCTTCTTCTGCGCGATGCTGGCGATTGCCGGCTATGCCGTGTTTCACAGCCTGGGCCGCAGCCAGCAAAGCATGCTGCTTGGCAGTGCCTTGTTGTTGTGCTCGGCACTGGCGGCGATCGTGGCGCTGCTGCGTTATCGACGCTCCGTGATGCGCTTCAACGGGCGGTTTTTGCAGCGCCTGGGCATGTCGCCGCAGCGCCAACGCCGCTGGGCACGCAAGCTGTTGCACTTCATCGAAGCCCTGGCCCACACCTGGCAGTTACCCAAACGCACGCTGGCGCTGGTGTTTGCTCTCACTTGCGCGCACTGGAGCCTGCGCTACAGCGTGCTGTACCTGGTGTTGCAAGGCCTGGGCGTGGAGCTGTCGTGGATCCCGAGTTTTCTGGTGCAGATGCTCTCGCTCAGCGCCGGACAATTCAGCCTGTTGCCGGGGGGCGCAGGGGCTGCCGAGCTGACCTCGGCAAGCCTGCTGACGCCGCTGGTGGGCAGTTCGACAGCCGCCGCAGCGATCCTGATCTGGCGCGCGGTCACGTACTATTTTTATCTGCTGGCGGGCGGGCCGGTGTTTGTCTGCCTGTTGGCGCGCCCGCTGCTGGAGCGCTGCCGGCGTCAGGCAGGTTGAGCTGGCGCCAGAGTTCGGCGGCATCGGGGAAGTCGGTGCCGTCTTCCTCGCTCAAGCTGTCGGGGTCGTAACGGGCAAGGCAGCCTTCGCCAAGCGTCGGGGGCGGCGAGGCAGTGGGCTTGTTGCGGGAAGTTGCCATTATCTTCTGCCCAAATGTACAGGGGCCGCAATGCAGCCCCCTGGATGATCAGTCGAACACCACCGTCTTGTTGCCGTGCACCAGCACGCGGTCTTCCAGGTGATAACGCAGGCCACGGGCCAACACCATCTTCTCGACATCACGGCCAAACCGGACCATGTCCTCGATGCTGTCGGCGTGGCTCACACGCACCACGTCCTGCTCGATGATCGGGCCAGCGTCCAGCTCTTCGGTCACATAGTGGCAGGTCGCGCCAATCAGCTTCACCCCACGCAGGGCGGCCTGATGGTACGGCTTGGCACCGACGAACGACGGCAGGAAGCTGTGGTGGATGTTGATCACTTTTTCAGCGTAATCCTGGCACAGCTGCGGCGGCAGGATTTGCATGTAACGCGCCAGCACCACCACGTCCGCCGCGTGCTCCTGCACCAGACGCGACACTTCGGCAAACGCCGGCGCCTTGTCTTTCGGGTCGACCGGGACGTGGAAGAACGGAATGCCGTGCCACTCGACCATGCTGCGCAGGTCGTTGTGGTTGGAAATCACGCACGGGATATCGCAATCCAGCTCATCGGTGTGCCAACGGTGCAGCAGATCGGCCAGGCAGTGGGATTCGCGGCTGGCCATCAGCACGACGCGCTTCTTCTGCGCCGAATCGGTCACACGCCAGGTCATGGAGAACTCTTCGGCGATCGGCGTGAACGCTTCGCGGAAAGCCTCGATCCCGAATGGCAGGGATTCGGCACGGATTTCATGGCGCATGAAGAACCAGCCACTCTGCTCATCGGAGTGGTGGCTGGCTTCGTTGATCCAGCCATTGTACAAAGCCAGGAAATTACTGACTTTCGCCACGATACCCACACGGTCGGGGCAGGCGATCACCAGACGATAGGTGCGCATGAATTAAGACTCCAGAACTTCGCAAAGGCGCTCATTCTAGCGGCCCGCCCGCAAAAACGCAGTAAGCATTGCGCCCGCCGGTAGCGCCACCTCCAACCGGAGGCTGCGACAGCACGCCGCTACAGCCAGATGACAAACATGACGAATTGCAGGGGCTTATGTAAATTTTTCTTAACCTTGAGATATTTTGTCACAGCCAAATTAACAATTAATTGGCTTAGTAATCGGTTTACTTGAGAGTTTCGCCTGTCTATTATTGGCCCACACATTTCTGAACATGCATTAAGGAACACGCCATGTCCCTGATCAACGAGTACCGCGCCACCGAAGAAGCCATCAAAGAACTTCAGGCCCGCTTGGCCAACCTGTCTCAGGATGACAAGCTGAAAAAAGAACTGGAGTTCGAAGGCAAACTGCGCACCCTGATGGGCGAGTACTCCAAGTCGCTGCGCGACGTCATTGCCCTGCTCGACCCAGAGTCGAAACTGAGCAAAGCGCCACGTGGCGCCGTCAAGACCACCGCCACCAAGCGTGCGCGCAAGGTCAAGCAATACAAAAACCCGCACAACGGTGAAGTGATCGAAACCAAAGGCGGCAACCACAAGACCCTGAAAGAATGGAAAGCCAAGTGGGGTGGTGATGTGGTTGAAAGCTGGGCGACCCTGCTGGACTGATGTGTCCGCATAAAGCCGCTATTGCTTCAAATTAAAACGCCGGCTCAATGCCGGCGTTTTTATTTGCCTGGGTAACGCCACTCAGGCGCCAATGGCAAATTGCTCGGTCAATTGCCGGGCATGCGCCTGCCAGGCATCCAGCACCCGGCGCCCAGCCTCGTCTGCGTTTGCCCAGGCGCTCTGCCGGGCCTGCTCAAAGTCGCCCAGTGTGTTCGGTGCGCCCCAGTGCGCGTCGCTCAAACGCTGCTGACAGAAGCCGTACCATCGCTGGCGCTCTTCACTGTTCAAGGTCTCGGGGAAGTTGCGCGCCCGGTAACGGAACAACAACTCGGGCATGCGCGGGTCATCGAACATCCAATGGCCCTGCCCCAACTGCGCCGGGTCCAGCGTACGCACTTGCTCGCACAGGCGTCGATCACGGTCGCCCAGAAAACCGTCATACAACTGCTGTTCCGGATCTTCACTGGGAACAAAGTCATCCTGGCCGTAGATATGTTCCAGCTTGTGTTGCCACTCCTGCTGCTGACTGGCCAATGCCTCACCGCGTGATTGAAGCATTGCTAAATCAATACCGAGCCGTTGCTGATCCGCGGCACGCAATACTGAAAGCGGCGCCACGACCGGGCAGCGATTGATCTGCACCAACTTCAGCGGCACCGGTAATTGCCCTTCAGGCAATGCTTCATGGCGCGTGTACAAGCGTTCACGCAAAACCTCGGCACTTTCCCTTATTAAGGGTAGGGTTTCCTGATGCAGGTCGCACACAATCAGTGCATTGCGATTACGCGGGTGCCAGGCCAACGGCAAGACCACCCCCAGATAATTACGCGCGGCCGAGAAGCGCCCTGATATATGTACCAGCGGCTGCAACAAACGGATTTGCTCCATGACTTTGTGCTTGCTGCGCAACTGGAACAACCATTCAAACAACTTGGGCTGGTGCTGCCGGATCAGGCGCGCCAACGCGATAGTTGCCCGCACGTCGGAAAGTGCCTCGTGCGCATGGCCGTGATCGATGCCATTGGCCTGGCTGAGCAGTTCCAGTCGCAGGCTGGTGCGCCCGTCCTGTTGCGGCCAGACGATACCTTCTGGCCGCAGGGCATATGCCGTGCGCACCACATCGATCAGGTCCCAACGGCTGTTGCCGCCCTGCCACTCACGGGCATAGGGGTCGAAGAAGTTGCGGTACAGGCTGTAACGGGTGACTTCATCATCGAAACGCAGGGTGTTGTAGCCGGCGCCACAGGTACCTGGACGCGCCAGTTGCTCATGCACCCGGGTCATGAACTCGGCTTCGCACAGGCCTTGGTTGGCCAACTGTTGCGGGGTGATACCGGTCACCAGGCAAGCCGCCGGGTGCGGCAGGATATCGTCGGACGGGCGGCAATAGAGGCTGATTGGCTCCTCGACCTCGTTGAGATCGAAGTCAGTGCGCACACCGGCGACCTGCAGCGGCCGGTCGCAGCGCGGGTTGATGCCGGTGGTTTCGTAGTCGTGCCAGAAGATGGAGGTCACGGGGTCGTCCTGATTCAAGGTCGCCCCGATTCTAGCGGACCTGGCCTCAGACGGAAGCGTTGGCCGGGTTGAAGCTGAAATAGTCGCGCAGCGAGCGCACGAACTCGTCGTACTCGCGCGGTGCTTGCAGCAGCATGAAGCCCGAGTCGTAATGGCCTGGCGTCTGGTCCTCGCGGCACCACAGGCAGCTGGCGGTCAGATTGATGAACTGAAAGCCGCCACCGGCCAGGGGCAGACGCAACTGCAGCTCGAAGTCCGGCCCGACCAGCACAGGGAGCTGGCTGATCAGCATCAGGCCATCTTCAGAGGCGTTGCCCAGCTGCCCGATCGGTTGATCGGTAAAGCGGTTGAAGACCTTGAGCACACAAGGCAATTGATGGCGTTCGATATGACGTTGGTTGAACATGGTCACAAGTGCAGTCCGTACCCGGAGCCAGGAATACGAGGTACTGGCGGTTGTTGTAACAACTGAGTTACAGGTTAGCGCAGGGCGTGCGGCAAATCCCGTGAAATAAACGATACCTTGGTGTTAACGCCAAGGAGAGGTATTCACCGGGCTGGCCACCGCCGCCTCGCCACCGCGATAGTGCCCAAGCTTCTGCAGCGTCTGCAAGCGCGCCTTGGCCCGGTAGGCATATTCGTTGCGCGGGTACTGCTGGATCAGGTACTCGTAGGTTTGTGCGGCGTCCACGAACAGTTGCTGGCGCTCCAGGCACTGGCCCCGTAGCAGGGAGACTTCCGGGTGGATGAACGGCCGCGCACGGCTGGTGCGGTCGACCTGGGACAGCTCGAGCATCACCCGTTGGCAGTCGCCACGGTCATAGGCGCGGTAGGCGTTGTTCAAGTGGTGGTCCATGGACCAGCGGGTGCAGCCGACGGCGCTGGCCGCCAGGACGATAACGATCAGGGCTCGCATGGGGGATCTCCTTTGATGCCAGTGTATCGGCCAGCACCGGCAAATCTTCACAGGGTTTTGCAAGCATACCCCGACCGTTCAAATGCCACCCTGCCTTGCTTGCAGGTAGTGCAACGGAACAATGACTACAGCGCGATTCAGGAGTAGCCTTTCGCTGCGCTTCACTATAGGAGTCTGTGCATGACCATCCGCCGTACCAAAATCGTCGCCACCCTTGGCCCCGCCAGCAACTCGCCGGAAGTGATCGAACAGCTGATCCTCGCCGGCCTGGACGTGGCACGCCTGAACTTCTCCCACGGCACCCCGGACGAGCACAAGGCGCGCGCCCGCCTGATCCGCGAAATCGCCGCCAAGAATGGCCGCCACGTTGCACTGCTGGGCGACCTGCAGGGTCCGAAGATCCGCATCGCCAAGTTCAGCAACAAGCGCATCGAACTGAAAGTCGGTGACAAGTTCACCTTCTCCACCGTCCACCCGCTGACCGAAGGCAACCAGGACATCGTCGGGATCGATTATCCCGACCTGGTCAAGGACTGCGGCGTAAACGACGAACTGCTGCTCGACGATGGCCGCGTGGTCATGCGCGTCGAGACCGCCACTGCCGATGCCCTGCACTGCGTGGTGATCGTGGGTGGCCCGCTGTCGGACCACAAGGGCATCAACCGCAAGGGTGGCGGCCTGACCGCCCCGGCCCTGACCGAAAAAGACAAGGCCGACATCAAGCTGGCTGCGGAAATGGACCTGGACTACCTGGCCGTGTCGTTCCCGCGTGACGCCAAGGACATGGAATACGCCCGCAAGCTGCGTGACGAGGCCGGCGGCAGCGCCTGGCTGGTCGCCAAGATAGAGCGCGCCGAAGCCGTTGCCGACGACGAAACCCTCGACGGCCTGATCGCCGCCTCCGACGCGGTCATGGTTGCCCGTGGCGACCTGGGTGTGGAAATCGGCGACGCCGAGCTGATCGGCATCCAGAAGAAGATCATCCAGCACGCTCGCCGCAACAACAAGGCAGTGATCGTCGCGACCCAGATGATGGAGTCGATGATCCAGAACCCGATGCCGACCCGTGCCGAAGTGTCCGACGTGGCCAACGCCGTGCTCGACAACACCGATGCGGTGATGCTGTCGGCCGAAAGTGCCGCCGGTGCCTACCCGATCGAGGCCGTCCAGGCCATGGCACGCATCTGCCAGGGTGCCGAGAAGCACCCGACCAACCAGAAGTCCAGCCACCGCCTGCACACCACCTTCGAGCGTTGCGACGAAAGCATCGCCCTGGCGGCCATGTACACGGCCAACCACTTCCCCGGCGTCAAGGCGATCATCGCCCTCACCGAAAGTGGCTACACCCCGCTGATCATGTCGCGCCTGCGTTCGCACGTGCCGATCTACGCGCTGACCCCACACCGCGCCACCCAGGCCCGTACCTCGATGTTCCGCGGCGTCTACCCGATTGCCTTCGACCCGGCATCACTGCCGGCCGACAAGGTGAGCCAGGCGGCGGTCGACGAGCTGCTCAAGCGTGGGCTGGTGGAGCAAGGTGACTGGGTGATCCTGACCAAGGGTGACAGCTACCACACCATCGGTGGCACCAACGGCATGAAGATCCTGCATGTCGGTGATCCGCTGGTCGGCTGATAGCCTAGAAAGGGGCCGCTTTGCGGTCCCTTTTCATGCATGCTCGACAAATACATCGGCAAACACCTGATTCCTCGGCACCCCCGCAATAAACAGCCGCCGCGCAAACCGCTCGACACTCACTGCCGAGCCACACAGCAGCGCCACGGTTTGCCGTGATGACGGCCGCAATGCCGCCAGCGCTTCATCCATCTGCTCAGCCAGCACCCGCTCGACCGCCACCCCTTCAATCGCCTCCAACGTCTCGGCCAGGTAATGCCCTGCGTGGTCACGCGCCACATGCATCAACCTGATTTCACCCCGATGCCCCTGCCGCAACGCCTCGCGCAAGATGCCCCACAATGGCGCAAGCCCTGTACCCGCCGCCAGCAACCAGAGCGGTCGCGCCTGCCAGTCGGGGTCGTAATGCAGCGCCCCGCCTCTGAGCTCGCCCAGGCGCAGCACGTCGCCGACCTGCAGCCCTCGGGCTCCGTCGCAAAAAGCCCCTGGCTGCTGGCAGTCGATATGAAATTCGAGAAAATCATCTTCACCCGGCAGGCTTGCCAGGGAATAGGGCCGCGCGACCGATCCGTTCCACAACACCACATGCTGGCCAGCCTGGTAACGCAGCGCCCGCTCGGGCCGCAGGCGCAAGCGCACGACATCACCGATCCAGTCCAATCCACAGACCTGCGCGGGAATGCCCTCCTGCAGCGGGTCGAACACGGCCACGCGCACGTCGCCCACTACCCGGCACTGGCAGGCCAGGCGCCAACCCTGTGCGTGTTTTTCCAGTGCCAGCGCTTCGGGCAAGGCATCCGCCAGCTGACCGTCCAGGCAATGCACCAGGCAAGCGTGACAACTGCCGGCGCGGCAGCTGTAGGGCACATTCAACCCCGCCTCGTTCAAGGCATCGAGCAGGTTGCTGCCATTGGGCACCGTCCAGCGGCGCTCGCCGACACTGAGTTCAGGCATGGTCATACGTCTCCGGGTCTACAGCGCCACTCTAAGGCAAGCCGGCATCGGCAGCAAAAAGGATGCCCGCCCGCTGCCGACCATGGTCCAGACCACACGCAGGTGTTTCGCCGCCACAGGCGCGCTATACTGCCGCGCCTTTTTACGTCGGCCTGACCTGCCGACGCCTTGCCAGGCGTTTCGACACACCGGTGTGCAGTGTCGGAAGGCCTTTACGAATGTTCCCGTCTTTAAGAGGAGCGCGCTGCATGACCGTGATCAAGCAAGACGACCTGATTCAGAGCGTCGCCGACGCCCTGCAATTCATCTCGTACTACCACCCCGTCGACTTCATCCAGGCGATGCACGAGGCCTACCTGCGTGAAGAGTCGCCTGCCGCGCGCGACTCCATCGCCCAGATCCTGATCAACTCGCGCATGTGCGCCACCGGCCACCGCCCGATCTGCCAGGACACCGGTATTGTCACCGTGTTCGTGCGCGTCGGTATGGACGTGCGCTGGGACGGCGCCACCCTGAGCGTCGACGACATGATCAACGAAGGTGTGCGTCGCGCCTACAACCTGCCTGAAAACGTCCTGCGTGCGTCGATCCTGGCCGACCCGGCCGGTGCCCGCAAGAACACCAAGGACAACACCCCGGCTGTCATTCACTACTCGATCGTCCCTGGCGACAAGGTCGAAGTGGACGTCGCGGCCAAGGGCGGCGGTTCCGAGAACAAGTCGAAGATGGCCATGCTCAACCCGTCCGACTCGATCGTCGACTGGGTACTGAAGACCGTGCCGACCATGGGCGCTGGCTGGTGCCCGCCTGGCATGCTCGGCATCGGCATCGGCGGTACCGCCGAGAAGGCCGCAGTGATGGCCAAGGAAGTGTTGATGGAGTCCATCGACATCCACGAGCTGAAAGCCCGTGGCCCGCAGAACCGCCTCGAAGAGATCCGCCTGGAGCTGTTCGAGAAGGTCAACCAGCTGGGCATCGGTGCCCAGGGCCTGGGCGGCCTGACCACCGTGCTCGACGTCAAGATCATGGACTACCCGACCCACGCCGCCTCGCTGCCGGTGTGCATGATCCCGAACTGCGCCGCCACCCGCCACGCGCACTTTGTGCTGGACGGCTCGGGCCCTGCCGAGCTGGAAGCGCCGTCGCTGGACGCCTACCCGGAAATCGTCTGGGAAGCCGGCCCAAGCGCCCGCCGCGTCAACCTCGACGACATCACCCCGGAAGAAGTCGCCAGCTGGAAGCCGGGCGAGACCATCCTGCTCAACGGCAAGATGCTCACCGGCCGCGATGCCGCGCACAAGCGCATGGTCGAGATGCTCAACCGTGGCGAAGAGCTGCCGGTGGACCTCAAAGGCCGCTTCATCTACTACGTCGGCCCGGTCGACCCGGTCGGTGACGAAGTGGTAGGCCCAGCCGGCCCGACCACCGCGACCCGCATGGACAAGTTCACCCGCCAGATCCTTGAGCAAACCGGCCTGCTGGGCATGATCGGCAAGTCCGAGCGCGGCCCGACCGCGATCGAAGCGATCAAGGACAACAAGGCCGTCTACCTGATGGCCGTCGGCGGCGCCGCCTACCTGGTGGCCCAGGCCATCCGCAAGTCGAAGGTCCTGGCCTTCGCCGAGCTGGGCATGGAAGCGATCTACGAGTTCGACGTAAAGGACATGCCGGTCACCGTCGCGGTGGACAGCAACGGTGAGTCGGTGCACATCACCGGCCCTGCGCTGTGGCAGAGCAAGATTGCCGAAAGCCTCGCGGTAGAAGTGAAGTAAGACAGGTGTAACAGCGGCGGCCCTTTCCCGGTTAAACCCGCGAAGGGGCCGCCGCTTTTTCAAAGGATCCGTTCGAACTGCTCTGGCCAATCGCGCCGAGTGAACACCTGCCCCTCTTCCCGCACCCGTCGCACCTCAGCCAAGTCGACATCGCACACCAGCCACTGGCTGCTCATCGGGCTCAGTTGCCCGCTCTCGGCAATGACCCCATTGCTCGGCATGCCGTGATCCGGCGGCACGAACAGCCCCGCACGCCCGATGTTTTCATCCAGTGCTGGCGACCACGGCGCCAAGCCCACGGTCGGGCTCTGCAACACTGCAATCTGGTTTTCCAATGCCCTCGCCTGCGCGCCGATGCGCACACGGTGGTAGCCGGCTTCGGTATCGGTACAACTAGGGGCCAGGATCAGGTCAACGCCCGCTTCGGCCAACTGCCGCGCCAGCATCGGGAACTCATTGTCATAGCAGATCAGAATGCCCAGGCGCCCCAGTTCGGTATCGAACACCTTCAGCCCCTGGCCCGCCGCGATGTTCCACTGCTCACGCTCGAAACGGGTCATCATCAACTTGTCCTGATGCCCCAGAATCCCGTCAGGGCCGAACAGCCAGGCGCGGTTGCGGTAGCGCCCATCGTGGTCCAGCACTGGCACGCTGCCCGGTTGCAGGTAAACACCCCAGCGCCGCGCCATGGCTTCGCACAACGCCAGCCAAGGCGCGATAAGTGGCTGGATACCGGCGATGGAGGCCTTGAGGTCACCACGCTGCTCGGCCGGCAACTGGCCACTGAGTACCAGCCCAGCGTATTCCGGCAGCAGCAACAGCTGAGCGCCCGCCGCTGCAGCTTCGGCGCAAAGACCTTGCAGATGGTCGGCGTAGGCGTCCCAGGTTGCATGCAACTCGATGGCGTACTGGCAGGCCGCCACACGGATCATACCGGCAGTTCCTTGAGCCAGAACGACATGAGCTTGTCACTGCTTTGCTGCTCGTCCAAGTCGCGCCAGGCATAGGTGGTGCGCAATGAGGGGTCGTGCAGGAAGCCGCGGTTGCGCCAGAACCCTTGCAAGGGTTTGTAATCAGCCGGCCGCCTCGGGTGCACACCCGGCCGCTCGACGGCGCAGAACGCACAGTAGTCGAACTCGGCCAACTTGTGTGCATAGGACTCTCGCTCGATGAAGAAGCGTACGCCCAGGCCGCGGCCACGGTACTCGGGCAGCACCAGCGACTCACCGAAATAATAGACACTGGCCGGGTCGCGGCCCTGGGCCAGGAACGGCTGCTGGAACTCGGGCGCACCGTCCACCAGCGGCAAGCCAGTGGAGGCTCCGACCACCTTGCCATCATCCAGGGCCAGTACCACCAGGCTGCGCCCGGAGCGGGCATAGCTGGCCAGATACTCAGCTTCGTACACGGGCGTGCCGTCGTAGAGGTAGGGAAACTCGCGAAACACGGTCAGGCGCAAGCGAGCGAGGTCATCGATGTAAGGCGCGATAGCGGCGCCGTGCAACAGGCGTATTTCCATGCTTGGCGGTCGTTTTGTCGATGTGGATGACGCGCTCGGCTAAGCCGGGCTTGAGGGGAAACCCTATCATCCGAACCAACACACCGCCTTTTCCCTACACGACAGGTATTGTTCCATGACCGCTACCGAACTGGTAAATGCTTACTACGCCGCCTTCAACGCCGGTGACATGCCGGGGTTTCTGGCCCTGCTCAGCGAAGACGTGATCCACGATATCAACCAGGGCGAACGGCAGATGGGCAAGGCCAGGTTCGCCGCGTTCATGAACAAGATGAACCGCTGCTACCGCGAGCGCCTGGCCGATATCGTGGTGATGCAGAACGCCGATGGCAGCCGCGCGGCGGCGGAGTTCACCGTGCATGGGGAATATGTGGCCGATGATGAAGGCTTGCCGGCAGCCAACGGGCAGACCTATGTGCTGCCGGCAGGGGCGTTCTTCTACATCCACTGCGGGAAGATTGCCCGGGTGAGCAATTACTACAACCTCAATGACTGGGTCGAACAGGTCGCGTGAACCTGCACTGGCTCGCGAAGAGGCCAGGTCAGGCGATACGCGTACCAAGCACCTTGAGGAACGCTGCCAGCCATGCTGGATGCGCAGGCCACGCTGGCGCGGTGACCAGGTTGCCATCCACATGTGCCTGGTCCACCGCAATATCGATGAACGTGCCGCCGGCCAGGCGCACTTCCGGCGCACACGCCGGGTAGGCGCTGCACTCGCGCCCTTCGAGCACCCCGGCAGCCGCCAGCAACTGCGCGCCATGGCACACCGCGGCAATCGGTTTGCCGGCCTGATCGAAGGCCCTGACCAGGTCCAGCACCTTCTCATTCAGGCGCAGATACTCCGGGGCCCGGCCACCCGGAATCAGCAAGGCATCGTAGCTTTCCGGGCGTACCTGGACGAAGTCATAGTTCAATGCAAAGTTGTGCCCAGGCTTCTCGCTGTAGGTCTGCTCACCCTCGAAATCATGGATCGCCGTGCGCACGGTCTGCCCGGCAATTTTCTCCGGGCAGACTGCATGCACGGTGTGGCCGACCATGCTCAAGGCCTGGAACGGCACCATCGCCTCGTAATCCTCGACGTAGTCGCCTACCAGCATGAGAATCTTCTTCGCCGTCATCGCATCCACTCCTTCGGTTGTAGGGGAACAATCACTGCACGATAGCCTGCTTGGGTGTTTCAGTCGCGGCGATCGAGCAGGTTGACCACCAGCCGGTCCAGCCAGCCCCACACCCGCTGCTTCACACGACGCCATAATGGCCGGGCGTGCCAGTGATCCAGGTCGACTTCCTCGCTCAAGGCGAAGTCGCGCTCGAAACTGGCCACCACGGCTGACGTCAACGGCGGGTCCAGCGCCTCGACGTTGGCCTCGAGGTTGAAGCGCAGGTTCCAGTGATCGAAATTGCACGAGCCGATACTGACCCAGTCGTCCACCACGGCCATCTTCAGGTGCAGGAAGCACGGCTGGTACTCGAAAATGCGTACACCCGCACGCAGCAGGCGGGGGTAGTAGCGGTGGCCCGCGTAACGTACCGAGGGGTGATCGGTACGCGGGCCGGTCAGCAGCAGGCGTACATCTACGCCTTTGCCCGCCGCCCGGCGCAATGAGCGACGTACGCTCCAGGTCGGCAGAAAATACGGCGTGGCCAACCACACACGTTGCTTGCCACTGTTAAGCGCACGCACCAGCGAATGCAGGATGTCGCGGTGTTGGCGGGCGTCGGCATAGGCCACCCGGCCCATGCCCTGCCCCTGCGCCGGCACCTTGGGCAGGCGTGGCAGGCCGAAGCCTTCAGGAGGGCGCCAGGCCGTGCGGCGGTTGTTGGCCTGCCATTGGCGATCGAACAGCAGTTGCCAGTCACCAACCAACGGGCCCTGCATCTGCACCATCACCTCGTGCCACTCGCTGGTGGCTTCACCCGGCGTCCAGAACTCGTCGGTGACACCGGTGCCACCGACCACCGCCCAGTGCTCGTCCACCAGCAGCAGCTTGCGGTGGTCGCGATACAGGTTGCGCAGCCCGCGGCGCCAGCGCAGGCGGTTGTACCAGCGCAGGTATACGCCAGCGTCCAGCAGGCGTTGGCGCAAGGCGGTATTGAAGGCCAGCGAACCGTAATCGTCGAACAGGCAGCGCACGCGCACTCCGCGCCGGGCTGCCTGCGCCAATGCCTCGACCACCGCCTCGGCACAGGCACCGGCTTCGACCAGGTACAGCTCCAGGTCGACCTGGCGCTCGGCATGCTCGATGATCTGCAGCATGCGCGGAAAAAATTCAGGCCCGTCGATCAGCAGCTCGAACTGGTTGCCATCCCGCCAAGGGAAGACCGGCCCTGGCATGTCAGCGCGCGTTGAAGATCAGCACCGCATTGACCGGTACCGTCGGGTTGATGGACTTGAGCTTGGCGAATTTGCGCAGGGTTTCCAGCCCGGGCAGCAGGCTAAAGTCCTGCGCACGCACTATCAACGGTTCGAGGGTCACCACCTGGAAACGCCGCGCATCCAGGCGGGTGGCCAGCAGCAGGGCGTTGTAGCTGTGCGACTGGCCGTGCAGGGTGACGGTCAGCGGCAGGCGCAGTTCGATCTGCGCGCCGTCGGCCAGGTCGTTGATCGGCCGAAGGTCGAGCTGGGCCTTGACCGTCGCCTCGGCGAAGCGGCCGACCTCGAACAGGTCGTCACGCATGCGCTCGTCGCGCAGCGGGATGCCGCTGCTGACCGAGTCCATCTCGATACGCAGCCCGGCCACACCCTTGCGGTCGACGCTGCCATGCAGCACGAGAAAACGGTGGACCTCGGCCGTATCGCCGTTTTTACCGGTGACGAATGACAGGCGTGAAGACTCGCCATCGAGGTGCCAATTGGCGTGGGCAGGCAGGCATAAAGCCAGCAGTAGGGCGGGCAGAAGACGGGGCAGCTTGAACATGACAGATCTCGTGAAACCAGACCGCCAACCTTACCCGCCCGCCTTCATGGCAGCAAGCGGCAGCCCGCCCGCGTGGACTGCCACACCGCCTGATGGCGCTGGCCGAGGCCGGTGGCGCTGACCAGGCGTTGCTGGCTGTCTTCTTCCAGCGCGCTCAGTGGCAGCCACTGCTTCACGTAACCTTGGCAATACGCCTCGTCGAACCCCATGACGAAACGGCACGAACAGTACGCCTTGGCCGAATAGGCCGAGAGGATGCCTGGGAAGTCAGCCAAGGCCTGGCGCTCAAACCAGGCCCAGCCCAGCAGGGCGACGATCATCAGTAACAGCAGACGCTTCATGCGCCCCCCTTGGGCAGCGCTGCCAGCACGCGTTTGAGCAGCTCGTTGTGGCTGTAGCTGCCATCGCGGTCATCGGCATAGCGGACGATAACCAGCTTCTGTGTCGGCAGAATGTAGAGGGCCTGGCCCCAGTGGCCGAGGGCGGCATACGTGTCCGTCGGCGCATCGGGCCAGGGCGTTGCACTGCCTTGCAGCGGCTGGTTGAGCCACCAATGGCCGCCAGGGTTGGCTTCACCGGGCATGGCCTGGGCCTGGCTGAACAGGGTTCGGTTGAACGCTACCCAACTGGCCGGCAACAACTGACGATCACGCCAGCGCCCTTCGCGCTGCATCAACAGGCCGATACGCGCCAGGTCACGGGCGCTGAGGTAGAGGTACGAAGAGCCGACGAAGGTGCCGGTGCCATCGCGTTCCCACACAGCACTGTCGATACCCAGCGGCGTGAACAGCGCCTGCCAGGGGTAATCGGCATAGGCGCCGGGGTCGAGCATGCCGCGCAACGCGGCGGCCAGCACATTGGTGTCACCACTGGAATACAGAAACCGCTGGCCGGGCTTTTCGGCAGCCGGGCGTGCCGCGCTATAAGCCGCCATGTCATTGCGGCCACGGGTGTAGAGCATGGCCACGACCGAGGATTTCAGCGGCGCGTATTCGTAGCCTTCCTGCCACGCCAGGCCACTGGCCCAGTGCAGCAGGTCGGCCAGGCGCACATCACGGTGCGCCTGCATCGGTGGGTAGAAGCGCGCGGCAGGGTCCTGCAGCTGGAAGTACCCCTCGCCCTGGGCCACGCCGAGCACCGTGGCCAGCACGCTTTTGCTCACCGACCAGGTGAGGTGGGCGGTATTGGCCGTGGTGGGTGCGGCGTAGCGTTCGTGAAGGATGCGACCGTCGCGGATGACCAGCAAGGCGTCGCTGCGGATACCACTGCGCTCGCGGGCATCGCGCTCGGGAAAGGCATAGCTGTCGACGGCCTGCCAATCGCTGGCGACAGTGTCGACCGGCCAATCCGGTAGGGGCCAGGTCTCGGCCCTGGCCGAGCCAGCAGCCATGACCAGGATGAGCCAGCATGCCTTCATCGTGAGCGACCCCAGGATTGAACGGTGCTAACAATCCTGGCAGGCGTTCATGACAATCCCGCAGCGCTCCAGGCCTTGGCCAAGCGCTTGTCCCGGGCAGCGCTAGCCAGCGCCATCACCCCTTGGTCCCGCTGCCACAGCTGCGCCCACTGCGCCGGCCCCGCCAGCAACGCCGTGTCGATGTCCCCTTTCAATGCCTGAAACTGCGCGAACAAACCGCCCAGCAACAAATGGCAGCCGACACTGTCGGCACACTGGCGGCTGGCCTCGGCACAGCCCGCCAGCAAACTGATGAGGCGCAGCCGCAGCGCTTGCGGCCAGCCGCACTCCTGTCCCACGCCGTACAACCAGGCCACCATCGCCGCGAGTACATACAAGTCTTCCAGCGAGCGGAACGGTTTGACGTAGGCATCCCAGCCATCGCCGGCCAGCAGCTCGCAGGCCGCCTGCTGCAATTGCAGCCGCCCGTGGCCGATCTCGGGCATCAACGGCAGGGTTGGCAATGCCTCCAGGGTTACCCCCGGCTCTCCCGGATAGACCACCGCCAGGTTGAGCCGTGGCGCCTCACCCGGCCCTTCGCAGCGCGCCGCCACCAGCAGCCATTCGGCGTCCAGCCCGGCGGTGACGAAATCCTTGCTGCCGGTCAGGCGCAAACCCTCCAGGCGTGTGTGCATATCGGCCGGGCGCACGCTGCGCCGCTCGGTGGCGCACAGCGCGCCGAGGCTTGCCGGCGCGCTGGGCCAGAGCATGCGCAGGGCGGCCTGGTAGCCGATGAGAAACGCCAGCCCAGGCGTCGCCATGGCGCGCCCGCCCAGTACCGCCAGTTCAAACGGGGCGACTGCGCCGAGGTGCTCGCGTTGCGCGGCATAGGCTTCGCCCAGGGTGCCGGCCAGGGGCTGGCGAAGGGGATCGTTGAGTCGTTGCAACCAGGCCATCGGACGCTCCTTTGATCGGCGCTTGTCGGGGGTGTCACGCAAGCATCACCAAAGATTCACAGGGGTGACACCGCGCCTACCTAGGCTGACTTTGCACAACAAAGCCGACCGGCCGCAACCCTTCATGGCTGGCTTATGGAGACTCGCAATGACTCGGATCGCTCGCCCTGGCGACAACAGCACTGAACGCCGTCTGCAAGCCGAACGCCTGGTCGGCGCCGCGGCCCTGCAGGAAGCACAGGCCCTGCGCTACAAAGTGTTCAGCGCGCAATTCAAGGCCAAACTCAAGGGCGCCGAACAGGGCCTGGACATGGATGACTACGACGTACACTGCCAGCACATCGGCGTGCGCGACCTGAGCACCGGCGAACTGGTCGCCACCACCCGCCTGCTGGACCACCAGGCCGCCAGCAGCCTGGGGCGCTTCTACAGTGAAGAAGAATTCAGCCTGCACGGCCTGCTGCAACTGCAGGGCCCGATCCTCGAACTGGGCCGCACCTGCGTCGCCGCCGACTACCGCAACGGCGGCACCATCGCCGTGCTCTGGGGCGAGTTGGCCGAGGTCCTCAACGAAGGCCGCTACAGTTACCTGATGGGCTGCGCCAGCATCCCCATGCAAGATGGCGGTGTGCAGGCCCACGCCGTCATGCAGCGCCTGCGCGAGCGCTACCTGTGCACCGAGCACCTGCGCGCCGAACCGAAGAACCCCCTGCCGACACTGGCCCTGCCGAGCAACGTCATTGCCGAAATGCCGCCGCTGCTCAAGGCTTACATGCGCCTGGGGGCGAAGATTTGTGGCGAGCCCTGTTGGGACGAGGACTTCCAGGTCGCCGACGTGTTCATCCTGCTCAAGCGCGACGACCTGTGCCCGCGCTACGCCCGTCACTTCAAGGCGGCGGTCTGATGCTCAAGCCGCGGGTGTACGCCCGCCTCGCCAGGCTGCTGCTGATTTTACTGTTCGGCATGCTAATGGCCAGCGTCATCGCGGTTGGCGAACGCCTGGGCCTGAAGGCTTCCATCGAGCGCCGCCAGCGCTGGACCTGCCTGTTCATGAAACGCCTGGTGGCAGCCCTGCCGTTCGAGGTGCGGGTGATCGGCACGCTGCCCAAACGGCCGATGCTGTGGGTCAGCAACCATGTGTCATGGACCGATATCCCGCTGCTCGGCATGCTGCAACCGCTGTCGTTCCTGTCCAAGGCCGAAGTGCGCCACTGGCCGCTGGCCGGCTGGCTGGCGGAAAAGGCCGGCACATTGTTCATCCGCCGCGGTGGCGGCGACAGCCAGCGCTTGCGCGAGCAGATCAGCGAGCAACTGGGTGACGCCCGGCCGCTGCTGATTTTCCCCGAAGGCACCACCACCGATGGGCGGCAGTTGCGGACCTTTCACGGCCGTTTGCTGGCGGGCGCCATCGATCAGGGCGTGGCAGTGCAGCCGGTCGCCATCCAGTATTTGCGTAACGGCGAGCCTGACCCGATTGCGCCGTTCATTGGCGATGATGATCTGGTGTCGCACCTGATGCGGCTGTTTGCCGAACCGCGGGGGGCGGTGTGCATTCACCTGCTGCCGCCGGTCAGCAGTGTGGACAAGGAGCGCGCGGCGTTGGCGTTTCAGGCGCAGCAGGCGATTCACATGGCGCTGTTCGGGCTTGAAGAGGTTGAACAGGTGCCGCTGCGACAGCCTCGGGCTGCTTGATCATGAGCTGACTGCTCCGGCCTTTCGCGGGTACCCTACTGTTCTCAAACTCAGTGGAGTACCCGCGAAAGGGCCAACACTGTCACACACCGTTATCAGCCAGCCCTCTGCTCTGCGGCAAACGCCTGCAACTGCGGATAGAACTCACGAAAATCCGCCAGCAACGGCTCATACAGCCGCTCCAGCTCACCCAGCACTCCAACCATGCCTTCCGGACGTGACAATCGCCGCCCGATACCGTTGAACACCTGCTCCAGCATGGCGAAATCGCCATACGCCCCCAGCCAGTCATCCGCGGCCATCAACGGCGCAATCCGCGCCAGCCTTCCCGGCAGCTCGGGCTCCGCCAGCAACACGCGATAGAACGAACCCGTGAACTGCTCCAGCGGCTGTTCGGCATAGTCGCCCCAATGCCGCGCCAGGCAGTGGTCGAAGAATACATCCAGCACGATCCCGGCAAAGCGCCGGCGCTCGCGCGGAAACCTTGCCAGCGCCGCCAATACCAGCGGGTGGCGATCGGTATAGCTGTCGATGTGCCGGTGCAAGCGGATGGCCGCCTCCAGCGCGGGGGCAAAGCGCCCCTCCAGCGAGCCTTTGACAAAATCGCCATACAGGCTGCCGAGCAGTTGTTGCGGCGCGGGGCCGCCCAGGTGCAGGTGTGCGAGGTAGTTCATGTGAGCAGTCTAGCACCGCGCAGCTGTATATCGTTATAACGCGATATAGCGATTCGTACTCAGCTCAGAACCCCTTCGTATTTCTATATCGCGAAATACCGATTTATATTTCGTCTCATCGCGATATACCGCTACGCCACGAGCCCATATCCATGCCTCTCGATCTCGACGAAATAATAAAAGCCCTGGCCCACCCGGTCCGACGAGAAATCCTCCACTGGCTGAAGGACCCGGCAGCGCACTTCCCCGCCCAGCACCACAGCACCGAAAACGGTGTGTGTGCCGGGCAGATCGACCAACGCTGCGGCCTGTCGCAATCGACCGTCTCTGCGCACCTGGCGACTCTGCAGCGCGCCGGGTTGATCAGCAGCCAGAAGGTCGGCCAGTGGCACTTCTTCAAACGCAACGAAGCCGCCATCCAGGCATTCCTCGAACAACTGCGCCAAGCACTCTGACAAAGCAGGTAACCCTTATGACCACGCTTTTCGATCCGATCACCCTGGGCGACGTGCAACTGCCCAACCGCATCATCATGGCCCCGTTGACCCGCTGCCGCGCCGATGAAGGGCGCATTCCCAACGCGCTGATGGCCGAGTATTACGTGCAGCGCGCCAGCGCCGGTTTGATCCTCAGCGAAGCGACCTCGGTAACCGCGATGGGCGTCGGCTACCCCGACACCCCGGGCATCTGGAACGATCAGCAGGTGCGCGGCTGGCACAACGTCACCCAGGCCGTGCACGGCGCTGGCGGGCGGATCTTCCTGCAGCTGTGGCACGTGGGCCGCATCTCGCACCCCAGCTACCTGAACGGCGAGTTGCCGGTAGCGCCCAGCGCCATCCAGCCCAAGGGCCACGTCAGCCTAGTGCGCCCGATCACCGAGTACCCGACCCCGCGCGCACTGGAAAGCGAAGAAATCGCTGATATCGTCGAGGCCTACCGCAGCGGTGCCGAAAACGCCAAGGCTGCCGGTTTCGATGGTGTGGAAATCCATGGCGCCAACGGTTACCTGCTCGACCAGTTCTTGCAAAGCAGCACCAACCAGCGCACCGACCGTTACGGGGGCTCGCTGGAAAACCGTGCACGCCTGCTGCTGGAAGTGACCGACGCAGCCATCGAAGTGTGGGGGGCAGGCCGTGTCGGCGTGCACCTGGCGCCGCGTGCCGATTCCCATGACATGGGCGACGCCAACCGCGCCGAAACCTTCACCTATGTGGCGCGGGAGCTGGGCAAGCGCGGCATCGCCTTCATCTGCTCGCGGGAGAAGCAAGCCGACGACAGCATCGGCGCGCTGATCAAAGAGGCCTTCGGTGGTCCGTACATCGTCAACGAGCGCTTCGACAAGGCCAGCGCGAATGCCGCTTTGGCCAGTGGCAAGGCAGATGCGGTGGCGTTTGGCGTGCCGTTCATTGCCAACCCGGACCTGCCGGCACGGCTGGCGGCCGATGCGCCGTTGAACCAGGCGCACCCGGAAACCTTCTATGCCAAGGGGCCGGTGGGCTACATCGATTACCCGCGGCTTTAACTGAAAGCATTGGGGCCGCTTTGCGGCCCATTCGCGGGTAACCCCGCGAAAAGGGCTCAGGTAATGTCAGGGCCGTGCGTTGATTTGCTGTTGCAGGTTCTGGATCTGGCTTTGCAGGGTGTTGAGGTTGCGCGTGGTCTGCCCGCGAAACGCGTCGAATTCCTGTACCGAAGCACCGCTTGCCGTCGCCGCCGCCGGGCGATTCTCGACCTGGCTTTTCAACACCAGCATGTCTTGCTCCAGGCTGTCGATGGCCGCTTTCGGGTTGCCTTGTTTCTTCAGCGCCGCCACCTCGTCGCTCAGGCTCTTGAGCTGCCCGTCGAGCTTGCCGCCATCGACCTGGCCAGACTTCAGCGCCGCCAGCTCGCCATTCACGGCCTTCAACTGCGCCTGCAACTGACCCTGCAGTTCGGTCACGGCTTTCTGCTGCTCACGGGTATCGGCCAGCACCTGCTCCAGGCGCTTGCCCAGGTCACCGGCCTGCCCCGCTACACCCTGCTGCTGCTTGCCCTGCTCGGCCAGGCTGGCCTGCAGCTGGCGGATCTGCAGCTTGAGCGCCTCACTGCCGGTGCTGGTCGTCGACTCGCTGGCATCGACCTTGCCGCTGATGGCCTGCAGGCGCCCTGCCGCTTCTTCGCTGATGCGCGCAAAGCTTTCCTGGGTGGCCACCAGTTGCTGCTCCATCAGCGAGATCTGCTGAAAGCTCCACCAGCCAAGCCCGGCCAAGGCAATGAACGAGGCCCCCAGCAGCGCCCACAGCGGGCCTGTGCTGGCGGGCCTGGCGGCCTTCTGTCGGCTGCGCGACACGTGCGCTGGCAACAGCTCGTCATCATCAGGGGTACCGGCACGCAGGGCTGGCACATCATCGAAATCGTCGTGGGCATCGTTGCGCATGGATTAATTCAACCGCGGTAGTAGCAAAGAGACATGAGTATAAACCGCTCGTGCGGCGCACTGATGACCATCATCCCTGCGCCAGGTTCACTGGCCTAGTGGCTGATGCTTCCACCAACCACAGAATTCATCCAGCGCCGTCCACAGGCTGACCTTGGGCTGGTAGTCCAGGTATTGCCGCGCACGGCTGATGTCCAGGGTGAAATCGCGGCTCATCACCTGCATGCCCAGGCGCGACAGGGTCGGCTGGGGTCGCCCGGGCCAGAGCATGCAGGCCGCCTCGTTCAGCGCCGCCATGCTGTAGGCCAGGCCGTAGGAACGATAGCGGGTCACCTGGGGCAGTTGCATCTGGCGCATCACGTAGTTGACCACGTCCCACAACGGCAACGGCTGGCCGTTGCTGATGTTGTAGGCCTGGCCCAGCGCCCGGTCGTCGGCGAACAGCGCGCTGAGCAGCGCTTCGTTGAGGTTGTGCACACTGGTGAAGTCGACCTTGTTCAAGCCGTTGCCGATGATCGCCACACGGCCCTTGCGCTGCATCTGCATCAGCCGCGGGAAGATACTGGCATCGCCGGCACCGGTGACGAAGCGCGGGCGTAGCGCTAGCACTTCAAGGCCAAATTCCTGGGCGCCGAAGACCTTCTGCTCGGCGAGGTACTTGGTCTGCCCGTAATGGTCGTGGAAACGGCGCGGCACCTGGTCTTCGCGGATATCCAGGCGCGAACGACCGTTGAAGTAGATCGACGGCGACGACAGGTGCACCAGGCGCCGCACATGCTCTTTCAGGCAACCCTCGACCACGTTCTCAGTGACCACCACATTACCCTGGTGAAAATCCTGGTAGCGCCCCCAGGTGCCCACCGCACCTGCGCAGTGCACCACCGCCTCGACACCCTGACAAAGGCGCCGGGCCAGCTCGGCATCCGCCAGGTCGCCGGGAATGAACTGCGCGCCGCGCTTGACCAGGTGCTCGACGCCCTCGGCGCGCCGGCCGCTGACCCGCACGTCCAGGCCCTGCTCCAGGGCAAAGCGCGCAAAGCGCCCGCCGATGAAGCCGCTCGCGCCAGTGACCAGAATTCGCATGTAACACTCCGCCTCAGATTTCAGATGCAACAGACGCCGGCCGCTTCTACAACGGCACCAGCCAATGCCGTGCCGTGTGCCGCAGGTGCTCGGTCAGTTGCGCGAGCAGGTGCCCGCCATTGCGCCAATGATGCCAGTACAGCGGCACGTCGATAGGGGTATCGGCAGATATTTCCACCAGTGTGCCCTCCGCCAATTGCTCACGGGCCTGCAGCTCGGGTACCAGCCCCCACCCCAGGCCGGCCTCGGTCATGCGCAGGAAGCCTTCGGACGACGGGCACAGGTGGTGCAGGAAGCCGTCCTCGATCCCCAGCGAAGCCAGGTAACGGTGCTGCAGGAAATCATCCGGGCCATACACGATGGCCGGTGTACGCGCCAGGCGCTTGGCCTCGAACCCCTGCGGGAAATACCGCGCCATGAACCCCGGGCTGGCCAGCGCGCGGTAGCGCATGGCGCCCAGCGGCAGGCTGCGCGCCCCGGCCACCGGCCGCTCGCTGCCGCACAGGCAAGCCGCCACCTCGCCAGCACGCATGCGCTTGAGGCCGACCTCCTGGTCTTCCACCACCAGGTCGGTGAGCACCTGCTGCTCGGCGCAAAAGGTGCCCACCGCGCCCGCCCACCAGGTGGCCAGGCTGTCGGCATTGAGCGCGATGCGCAGACGCTCCGGCATGCCCTCCTCGTCCAATGCCGGCACCTGGCGTTGCAGGTCGCGCTCAAGCAAACGCACCTGCTGCACATGGTTGAGCAACTGCCGACCGACCTCGGTCGGGCTCGGTGGCGTGACGCGCACCAGCACGGGCTGGCCGACCCGCGCCTCAAGCAGTTTGATGCGCTGGGAGATCGCCGATTGCGACAGCCCCAGCACTTGCGCGGCACGCTCGAAGCCACCTTGCTCGATCACCGCCGCAAGGGCGGCCAGCAGCTTGTAGTCGAACATCGATTTCCCTAATGCCTGATCAGCTTTATTTGTTTTTCTTATACAGGGCCGATCCCCACAATGGCCAGCATCAACTTCGGATCTTTCTGGGAGCACCTGCCATGTGGCAAAGCTATCTGAACGGCATGCTGGTCGCGTTCGGCCTGATCATGGCCATCGGCGCACAGAACGCCTTCGTCCTGGCGCAGAGCCTGCGCCGCGAGCATCACCTGCCGGTGGCGGCGCTGTGCATCGTCTGCGACGCATTGCTGGTGGCGGCCGGGGTGTTCGGCCTGGCCACGGTGCTGGCGCATAACCCGACATTGCTGGCAATTGCCCGCTGGGGTGGCGCGGTGTTCCTGATCTGGTACGGCGCCAAGGCGCTGCGCAGCGCCTGCGCCAAGCAGAGCCTGCAACACCAGGAAGGCCAAGGCATGCGCTCACGGCGCGCGGTGCTGCTCAGTGCCCTGGCGGTCACCCTGCTCAACCCGCATGTATACCTGGACACCGTGCTGCTGATCGGCTCGCTCGGCGCCCAGCAGACCGTGCCCGGTGCCTACGTGGCCGGAGCCGCCAGTGCCTCGCTGGTGTGGTTTTCGACCCTGGCGATCGGCGCCGCCTGGCTGGCGCCCTGGCTGGCACGTCCAGCCACCTGGCGCATGCTCGACCTGATGGTGGCGGTGATGATGTTCGCCGTGGCGGCGCAGCTGATCTTCAGTTGACGCCCACCCGTCGGCGCCAGCCAACCGCTCTGGAACCTCTATTCCCTATCTTTGTTGCGTGGTTATGCGCCGGGGCTGGTGCTATGATCCAGCCCTTGCGTCGCAAAGAGTACAAACTCGCCGACGCACATAGGGCCGCCCGTGATCGGCCTTGCGCAAACCGCGAACTAGACCTGAATCAGGAGATCCACCATGGCTTTTGAATTGCCGCCGCTGCCGTACGCCCACGATGCCCTGCAGCCGCACATCTCCAAGGAAACCCTGGAGTTTCACCACGACAAGCACCACAACACCTATGTCGTGAACCTGAACAACCTGGTCCCAGGCACCGAATTCGAAGGCAAAAGCCTGGAAGAGATCGTCAAGAGCTCTTCGGGCGGCATCTTCAACAACGCCGCTCAAGTCTGGAACCACACCTTCTACTGGAACTGCCTGGCCCCTAACGCCGGTGGCCAACCGACCGGTGCCCTGGCCGACGCCATCAACGCCGCGTTCGGTTCCTTCGACAAGTTCAAGGAAGAGTTCACCAAGACTTCGGTTGGCACCTTCGGTTCCGGCTGGGGCTGGCTGGTGAAGAAAGCCGACGGTTCCCTGGCCCTGGCCAGCACCATCGGCGCCGGCTGCCCGCTGACCAGCGGCGACACCCCGCTGCTGACCTGCGACGTCTGGGAACACGCCTACTACATCGACTACCGCAACCTGCGTCCGAAGTACGTCGAAGCGTTCTGGAACCTGGTCAACTGGGCCTTCGTTGCCGAGCAGTTCGAAGGCAAGACCTTCAAGGCCTGAATATTCACGCCCTGAACAAAAACCCGGCCATGTGCCGGGTTTTTTTATGCCACGCGGGTTCAAGCGACAGTTTTCCTTGTGGCTCTTGCTCACCCCGTATAGCACGCTAACATCAAACGTCTGGAAGTTCGCTACAGCGCACTCAAGTTGCGGGGTCAGGCAACCGATACACTGCTCAGGACAGCCCCACCGGCCGATAGTGTATTGCCAAAGTTGATGGCAAAATGATGCCATGCGCATGGATTAAGGAAACCCCATTGAAGCTGGAATTGCGGAACAGCTTATCGGTCAAGTTGCTCAGGGTCGTGCTCCTTTCGGCGCTGGCGGTCGGTGTCGTCCTTAGTTGCGCGCAAATCGTCTACGACACCTACAAGACCCGCCAGGCCGTCAACAATGACGCCCAGCGTATTCTCGACATGTTCCGCGACCCCTCCACCCAGGCGGTCTACAGCCTCGACCGGGAAATGGGCATGCAGGTGATGGAAGGCCTGTTCCAGGACGAATCGGTACGCCAGGCCTCGATCGGCCACCCCAACGAAACCATGCTCGCCGAAAAGTCCCGCCCGCTGCAGGACTCGCCCATGCGCTGGTTGACCGACCTGATCCTCGGCCAGGAACGCACCTACACCACCCAACTGGTCGGCCGTGGCCCCTACAGCGAGTACTACGGCGACCTCAGCATCACCCTCGACACCGCCGCCTACGGTGAAGGTTTCCTGATCAACGCCATCATCATCTTCATTTCCGGCGTGTTGCGCGCCCTGGCCATGGGCCTGGTGCTGTACCTGGTCTACCACTGGCTGCTGACCAAGCCGCTGTCGAAGATCATCGAGCACCTCACCCAGATCAACCCCGACCGCCCCAGCCAACACCAGATCCCGCTGCTCAAGGGCCACGAGAAAAACGAACTGGGTATCTGGGTCAATACCGCCAACCAGCTGCTGGCCTCGATCGAGCGCAATACCCACTTGCGCCACGAGGCCGAGAACAGCCTGCAGCGCATGGCCCAGTACGACTTCCTCACCGGCCTGCCGAACCGCCAGCAGCTGCAGGCGCAACTGGACAAGATCCTGGTCGACGGCGGCCGCCTGCAACACCGCGTGGCCGTGCTGTGCGTGGGGCTGGACGATTTCAAAGGCATCAACGAGCAATTCAGCTACCAGGTCGGCGACCAGCTGCTGCTAGCGCTGGCCGACCGCCTGCGCGCCCACAGTGGCCGGCTGGGCGCACTGGCGCGTCTGGGGGGCGACCAGTTCGCCCTGGTCCAGGCCAACATCGAACAACCCTACGAAGCCGCAGAACTGGCCCAGAGCATCCTCGACGACCTGGAAGTGCCGTTCGGTTTAGACCATCAGCAGATCCGCCTGCGCGCCACCATCGGCATCACGCTGTTCCCCGAAGACGGCGACAGCACCGAGAAGTTGCTGCAGAAAGCCGAGCAGACCATGACCCTGGCCAAGGCCCGCTCGCGCAACCGCTACCAGTTCTACATCGCCAGCGTCGACAGCGAGATGCGCCGCCGCCGCGAGCTGGAAAAAGACCTGCGCGAAGCCTTGTCGCGCAACCAGCTGTACCTGGTGTACCAGCCGCAGATCAGCTACCGCGACCACCGCGTGGTCGGCGTTGAAGCCCTGCTGCGCTGGCAGCACCCGGATCTGGGCATGGTCCCGCCCGACCAGTTCATCCCGCTGGCCGAGCAGAACGGCTCCATCATCACCATCGGCGAATGGGTGCTCGACCAGGCCTGCCGGCAGCTGCGCGAATGGCACGACCTGGGTTTCAGCGAGCTGCGCATGGCGGTCAATCTGTCCACCGTACAACTGCACCACAACGAACTGCCGCGGGTGGTCAACAACCTGCTGCAGGCCTACCGCCTGCCGCCGCGCAGCCTGGAACTGGAAGTCACCGAAACCGGCCTGATGGAAGATATCAGCACCGCCGCCCAGCACCTGCTGAGCCTGCGCCGCTCCGGGGCGATGATCGCCATCGACGACTTCGGCACCGGCTACTCGTCGCTGAGTTACCTGAAATCGCTGCCGCTGGACAAGATCAAGATCGATAAGAGCTTCGTCCAGGACCTGCTCGACGACGACGACGATGCCACCATCGTTCGGGCGATCATCCAGCTGGGCAAGAGCTTAGGGATGCAGGTGATCGCCGAGGGCGTGGAGACCGCCGAGCAGGAGACCTACATCATCGCCCAGGGTTGCCATGAAGGTCAGGGTTACCACTACAGCAAGCCGCTGTCGGCGCGCGAGTTGACCAGTTTCCTGCGCCAAGCGCAGCGCAATCAGGTTTCTGCCTTCTGACCCCTGCCGTTGCGGGTTACAACCCGTGACCTGCATTTGCATGAATTGCGTGCTGGCCCCTTTACAGCAAATGCAAATCTTTCGCATGATGTGGCGGTTTCACGTGCCACGGCGCACTGTCCAACCACACGACGCAGGGAAACCAATAATGATTCGAATGCCTCTGGCCTCCGCCAGTCTGCTGGCCATCGCCATCGCTCTCGCCGGCTGCGGTGAGGGCAAGGACGACAAAGCCGCCGCCCCGCAAGCTCAGGCACCGGCTGCCGCCAGCACCACCGCTGCGGCGCCTGGGGCTATCGACGAAGCGGCCGGCAAGGCCGTGGTCAAGCATTACGCCGATATGGTCTACGCCGTGTACAGCGACTCGCTGAGCACCGCCAAGACCCTGCAGACCGCCATCGATGCGTTCCTCGCAACGCCCAACGACGACACCCTGAAAGCCGCCAAGGCCGCCTGGGCCGCCGCACGCGTTCCGTACCTGCAGAGCGAAGCCTTCCGCTTCGGCAACACCATCATCGACGACTGGGAAGGCCAGGTGAACGCCTGGCCCCTGGACGAAGGCCTGATCGACTACGTCGACAAGAGCTACGAGCACGCCCTGGGCAACCCGGCGGCCGGCGCCAACATCATCGCCAACACCGAGATCCAGGTCGGCGAAGAGAAGGTCGATGTCAAGGACATCACCCCTGAGAAACTGGCCAGCCTGAACGAGCTGGGCGGTTCCGAAGCCAACGTCGCCACCGGCTACCACGCCATCGAGTTCCTGCTCTGGGGCCAGGACCTCAACGGCACCGGCCCAGGCGCGGGCAACCGCCCGGCCTCCGACTACCTCGAAGGCAAAGGCGCCACCGGTGGCCACAACGACCGTCGTCGTGCCTACCTGAAGGCGGTCACCGAGCTGCTGGTCAAGGACCTCGAAGAGATGGTCGGCAACTGGGCGCCGAACGTCGCCGACAACTACCGCGCCACGCTGGAAGCCGAGCCGGTGACCGACGGCCTGCGCAAGATGCTGTTCGGCATGGGTAGCCTGTCGCTGGGCGAACTGGCCGGTGAGCGCATGAAAGTCTCGCTGGAAGCCAACTCGCCGGAAGACGAGCAGGACTGCTTCAGCGACAACACCCACTACTCGCACTTCTACGACGCCAAGGGCATCCGTAACGTCTACCTGGGCGAATACACCCGCGCCGACGGCACCCAGCTGACCGGCCCGAGCCTGTCGTCGCTGGTGGCCAAGGCCGACCCGGCCGCCGACGCGACCCTCAAGGCCGACCTGGAAGCCACCGAGGCGAAGATCCAGGTGATCGTCGACCACGCACTCAAAGGCGAGCACTACGACCAGCTGATCGCTGCCGACAACGCTGCCGGCAACCAGATCGTGCGCGATGCCATCGCCTCCCTGGTCAAGCAGACCGGTGCCATCGAGCAGGCCGCAGGCAAGCTGGGCATTGCCAACCTGAACCCGGACACTGCCGATCACGAATTCTGATTCGGCAGTAAGGGTGTTCTGAAAGAGGCGGCCTTCGGGTCGCCTTTTTTCTTGCTGTGTCCCATCGACGACCATGAGAACCGGGGAGTACCTGTGGGAGCCGGCTTGCCGGCGATGGGGCCGGTGCTGACACCAATTTCATCCAGTAATTGCAAATTGCTCTTATTCAAACTCCCCCACTTTGCTAAGCTTACACGCCGGTTTTTCGCCCTCGCCCAGGATTTTGCATGTCCTTGTCGCTGCCCCGACTGTCCCCTCTGCTGCTGGCCCTCGCCCTTGCCGCCTGTGACGACGCCCCGCGTTTCACCCAGGCCGAGCCCGGCGAAGCGCTGTCGGGTGGCCAGGCGACCGTCCAACGCAGTGACCGCAACGCCTTTTCCCTGCCGTCGGCCAACCTCTCGCCCGAGCGGCGCCTGGACTTTGCCGTCGGCAACAGCTTCTTTCGCAACCCTTGGGTGATCGCCCCGTCCACCACCACCGCCCGCGATGGCCTGGGCCCGCTGTTCAACACCAACGCCTGCCAGAACTGCCACGTGCGCGACGGCCGTGGCCATCCGCCAGCGCCTGGTGACAGCAACGCGGTGTCAATGCTGGTGCGCCTGTCGATCCCCGACCAACCTTACCTGGCCAAGGAAATCGAGCGCCTGGGCGTGGTCCCTGAACCGGTCTACGGCACCCAGCTACAGGACATGGCCGTCCCCGGCGTGGCGCCCGAAGGCAAGGTGCGCGTGACCTACGCAAACCAGACCGTTGCCTTCAAGGACGGCCACCAGGTCGAACTGCGACGCCCGACCCTGCAGATCACCCAGCTCGGCTACGGCCCGATGCACCCCGACACCCGTTTCTCCGCACGCGTGGCACCGCCGATGATCGGGCTGGGCCTGCTCGAAGCCATCCCCGAAGCCGACCTCCTGGCCAACGAAGACCCGGATGATCGCAACCGCGATGGCATTCGCGGGCGGGCCAACCGCGTGTGGGATGACACCCAGGGCACGACCGTGGTCGGCCGCTTCGGTTGGAAGGCTGGGCAGCCCAATGTCAACCAGCAGAACGTGCATGCCTTCGTCGGCGACATGGGCCTGACCAGCACCCTGCAGCCCAAGGACGATTGCACCCCGGCGCAACGCGACTGCCTGGCCGCGCCCAATGGCGACGGTACCCACGGCGAAAAGGAAGTCAGCGACAACATCCTGCGCCTGGTGACCTTCTACACCCGCAACCTCGGCGTGCCGGCCCGCCGCAATGTCGGCGCGCCACAGGTACTGGCCGGTAAGAACCTGTTCTTCCAGGCCGGCTGCCAGGGCTGCCACACGCCACAGTTCACCACCGCCGCCGACGCCAGCGAGCCCGAGCTGGCCGGCCAGGTGATCCGCCCTTACAGCGACCTGTTGCTGCATGACATGGGCGCGGGCCTGGCCGACGAGCGCACCGAATTCGCCGCCAACGGCCAGGACTGGCGAACCCCACCTCTGTGGGGCATTGGCCTGACCGAAGCGGTCAGTGGCCACACCCAGTACCTGCACGACGGCCGCGCCCGCAACCTGCTCGAAGCCGTGCTCTGGCACGGCGGCGAAGCGCAGGCGGCGCGCGACCATGTATTGACCTTCGATGCCGAGCAGCGCGCTGCGCTGCTGGCGTTCCTGAACTCACTTTAAACGCGCAAGGAGCCGGGCATGTTCCGACCCAAACTGTTGTTCACCAGCCTCGCCGCACTCGCCCTCGGTGCCTGCTCGCCGCAGGACCCACAGGCCGTGACCTCCGCCGCCATCGCCAAGCAGGTGATCCTGCCGACCTACAGCCGCTGGGTCGAAGCCGACCGCCAACTGGCCGCCAGCGCCCTGGCCTTCTGCGAAGGCAAAGAGAGCCTGGACACCGCCCGCGCCGACTTCCTCAACGCGCAAAAAGCCTGGGCGGAGCTGCAGCCCCTGCTGGTCGGCCCGCTGGCCGAAGGCAACCGTGCCTGGCAAGTGCAGTTCTGGCCCGACAAGAAAAACCTGGTCGGCCGCCAGGTCGAGCAACTGGTCAATGGCGACAAGCCGGTGGATGCTGACACCCTGGGCAAATCCAGTGTCGTGGTGCGCGGCCTGTCGGCTTACGAGTACATCCTCTTCGACAGCAAGCCGGATGTCGCCACGGCCGAACAGAAAGCCCGCTATTGCCCGCTGCTGGTCGCCATCGGCGAACACCAGAAGGCCTTGGCCGAAGAGATCCTCAAGGGCTGGAACAGCACCGACGGCATGCTTTCGCAGATGACCAAGTTCCCTAACCAGCGCTACGCCGATTCCCACGAGGCCATCGCCGACCTGCTGCGCTCACAGGTGACCGCGCTCGATACCCTGAAGAAGAAGCTCGGCGCGCCGATGGGCCGCCAGAGCAAAGGCATCCCGCAGCCGCTGCAGGCAGAGGCCTGGCGCAGCCACTCGTCGATCAAGAGCGTGGAAGCCACTCTCAAGGCCGCCCAGGCGGTCTGGGTCGGGGTCGACAATCAGGGCCTGCGCGGCCTGCTGCCCAGCGATCAGAAAGCCCTGGCAGAAAAAATCGACGCCGCCTATGCCAGCTCGCTCAAACTGCTGGCCGACAACCAGAAGACCCTGGGCGAGCTGCTGGCCGACGATGCAGGCCAGCAGAGCCTCAATCAGATCTACGACAGCCTCAACGTGGTTCACCGCTTGCACGAAGGCGAACTGGCCAAGGCGTTGAACATCCAGCTGGGCTTCAATGCCAACGACGGTGACTGATCATGCTGCGACGCCAGGCCCTCAAACTCGGTAGCGTATTGCTCAGCGCCCTGACCCTGGGCGGCTGGAGCCTGTTGCGCAACAAAGGCAGTGAACCCTTGCTGCTGTCGGCGCGTGACGATGGCGACGGCAAGCACTATGCGGTCGGGTTCCGCCTGGACGGCACCCAGGTGTTCAGCACCCAGGTGGCCCAGCGTTGCCATGCCATCATCCACCACCCGGAACTGCCGATCGCCCTGTTCGTCGCACGCCGCCCCGGTACCGAAAGCTACCTGGTCGACCTGCGCGACGGGCGCCTGCTGCAGACCGTCACGTCGCAGCCGAACCGCCACTTCTATGGCCACGCGGTGGTCCACAAAGGCGGTGAATGGCTGTATGCCACCGAGAACGACACCACCGACCCTGGGCGTGGCGTGCTGGGTGTGTACCGCTTCGAAGGCGAGCGGCTGGTGCACACTGGCGAAATTTCGACCCACGGCATCGGCCCCCATGAAGTGGCTTGGCTGCCAGACGGCGAGACCCTGGTCGTGGCCAACGGCGGCATTCGCACCGAGGCCGAGAGCCGGGTCGAAATGAACCTCAATGCGATGGAGCCGAGCCTGGTGCTGATGCAGCGTGACGGCACCCTGCTGAGCAAGGAGACCCTGGCCCAGCAGATGAACAGCGTGCGTCACCTGGCCGTCGGCAGCGATGGCACCATCGCCGCCTGCCAGCAGTTCATGGGCGATGCCGATGAAACCGCCGAGCTGCTGGCGATCAAGCGCCCGGGCGAGCCGTTCAAGGCCTTCCCGGTACCGGAGCGGCAACTGCAGACGATGGCCCAGTACACGGCCAGCGTCGCCATCCACAGCGACCTGCGCCTGGTGGCATTGACCGCGCCGCGGGCCAACCGCCTGTTTGTCTGGGACCTGGACAGTGGCGCGGTGAAGCTCGACGCACCGATGCCCGATTGTGCGGGGGTCGGGGCGGTGAAGGACGGCTTTGTCGTGACCTCCGGGCAAGGGCGTTGCCGGTTCTATGATTGCCGCAAGCAGGAACTGATCGGCCAGCCGATGGACCTGCCGTCCGGGTTCTGGGACAACCACCTGCACCTGGCCTGACTTTCTGGCTGTCAGTACCGGCCTCTTCGCGGGCTGCCCCGCGAAGAGGCCGGTACTGACAAACTGATTCCCCATCCCGCCAAAAACAGTCAATACTTCCCCCATCCGCACGTGGGCAGGATCGCCCGTTGTCGTGTCAAAACGAATAACAATCACGCTTCCAAGGAACCGGACTTATGCTGCGCCGCCGCATGCTCATCATGTTGGCCGTGGTTCTGCTGATCGTGTTGGCCCTGGGGGGCTACAAGGCCTTCTCGATCTACCAGCAGATCCAGATGTTCACCGCCCCCAAGCCCCCCATCACCGTGGCCGCCGCCTTGGCCGAAGAGCGCCAGTGGCAGCAGCGCCTGCCTGCGGTGGGCAGCCTCAAAGCGCTGCAAGGCGTCGAGCTGAGCCTGGAGGTCGAGGGTACGGTCAAGTCCCTGCACTTTGAGTCCGGCCAGAAGGTCAAGGCCGCGCAACTGCTGCTGCAGCTCAACGACGACCAGGAAACTGCCCTGCTCGGCACCGCCCAGGCCGACCTGGGGCTGGCCAAGGTCGACTTCGGCCGGGGCAGCCAACTGGTCGGTGACTCGGCCATCTCGCGCGGCGAGTACGACCGCCTCACCGCCCAGTACCGGCGCAACCAGGCGGTGGTCGACCAGCTGAAGGCGTCGAAGACCAAGAAGAGCATCAGTGCCCCGTTCAGCGGCACCATCGGCATTCGCCAGGTGGATGTCGGCGACTACCTGGCCGCCGGTACGGTGATCGCGACCTTGCAGGACCTCTCCAGCCTCTACGTCGACTTCAATGTGCCCGAGCAGGCACTGCCGCAACTGAGCCTGGGCCAGCAGGTGCAGGTGCAAGTGGCCGCATACCCTGGCCAGACCTTCCCGGCCAGCCTCAGCGCGATCAACCCCAAGGTCGAAGAGAGCACACGCAACCTGCTGGTGCGCGCCACCCTGGCTAACCCGGACGGTAAGCTGCTGCCAGGCATGTTCGCCAACCTGCTGGTGCTGCTGCCCGACCCGCACCCGCAGGTGGTGGTGCCGGAAAGCGCCATTACCTACACGCTGTATGGCAACTCGGTGTATATCGCCACGCCGAAAAAGGACAAGGACGGCAACCCCGAGCAGGACGACAAGGGCCAGCCGCAGCTCAGCGCCGAGCAGCGCAGCGTTCAGACAGGCGAGCGCCGCGATGGCGTGGTGGTGGTCAACAAGGGGCTCAAGGCCGGCGAGCAGGTGGTCACCGCCGGGCAGCTCAAGCTGACCCCCGGCGCGGCCATCCGCATCGGCCAGGACACGGCCCTCAAACCCGAAGCTGGCGCACCGCGCGCGGACTGACCCGGAGGCAGGCATGGCGTTCACCGACCCGTTCATCCGCCGCCCGGTACTGGCCAGCGTGGTCAGCCTGTTGATTCTGCTGCTGGGCTTCCAGGCGTGGAGCAAGCTGCAGATCCGCCAGTACCCGCAGATGGAAAACGCCCTGATCACGGTGACCACCGCCTACCCCGGGGCCAACGCCGAGACCATCCAGGGCTACATCACCCAGCCGCTGCAACAGAGCCTGGCCAGCGCCGAAGGCATCGATTACATGACCTCGGTGAGCCGGCAGAACTTCTCGATCATTTCCATCTATGCACGCATCGGCGCCGACAGCGACCGCCTGTTCACCGAGTTGCTGGCCAAGGCCAACGAAGTGCGCAACCAACTGCCGCAGGACTCGGAAGACCCCGTGCTTAGCAAGGAAGCCGCCGATGCCTCGGCGCTGATGTACATCAGCTTCTACAGCAAGGAAATGAGCAACCCGCAGATCACCGACTACCTGTCACGGGTCATCCAGCCGAAACTGGCGACCCTGCCAGGCATGGCCGAGGCCGAGATACTCGGCAACCAGGTGTTCGCCATGCGTATCTGGATCGACCCGGTCAAGCTGGCCGGCTTTGGCCTGGCCGCCACCGACGTGACCAGCGCCGTGCGCCGCTACAACTTCCTCGCCGCCGCCGGCGAGGTCAAGGGCGAGTACGTGGTCACCAGCATCAATGCCAACACCGAACTCAAATCGGCCGAGGCGTTTGCCGCACTGCCGGTCAAGACCGCAGGCAACAGCCGTGTGCTGCTGGGCGATGTGGCGCGGGTCGAGATGGGCGCGGAGAACTACGACACGGTCAGCTCGTTCGACGGCATCCCGTCGGTGTACATCGGCATCAAGGCCACGCCGGCGGCCAACCCGCTGGACGTGATCAAGGAAGTCCGGCAGATCATGCCCGAGCTGGAAAGCCAGCTGCCGTCCGCCCTCAAGGTCTCGATCGCCTACGACGCCACGCTGTTCATCCAGGCGTCCATCGACGAGGTGATCAAGACCCTTGGCGAAGCGGTGCTGATCGTCATCGTGGTGGTGTTCCTGTTCCTGGGTGCGCTGCGCTCGGTACTGATCCCGGTGGTGACCATCCCGCTGTCGATGATCGGCGTGCTGTTCTTCATGCAGATGATGGGTTACTCGCTGAACCTGCTGACCCTGCTGGCGATGGTGCTGGCCATCGGCCTGGTGGTGGACGATGCCATCGTTGTGGTGGAGAACATTCACCGGCACATGGAAGAAGGCAAATCACCGTTCGATGCAGCGCTGGAAGGCGCGCGGGAAATCGCCATGCCGGTGGTGTCGATGACCATCACCCTGGCTGCAGTGTATGCACCGATCGGCTTCCTCACCGGGCTTACCGGTGCCCTGTTCAAGGAGTTCGCCCTGACCCTGGCCGGTGCGGTGATCATCTCCGGCATCGTCGCCCTGACCTTGTCGCCGATGATGTGCGCCCTGCTGCTGCGCCAGGAGCAGAACGCCCACGGCCTGGCGCATCGCCTGGACGTGCTGTTCGAACGCCTCAAAGGCCGCTACCAGCGCCTGCTGCACACGACCCTGGAAAGCCGTCCGGTGGTGCTGGTGTTTGCCGTGATCATCCTGTGCCTGATCCCGGTGCTGCTCAAGTTCACCCAGAACGAGCTGGCACCCAACGAGGACCAGGGGGTGATCTTCATGATTAGCAGTTCGCCGCAGCCGGCCAACCTGGACTACCTGAACGCCTACACCGACCAGTTCACCCCACTGTTCAAGGCCTTCCCCGAGTACTACTCGTCGTTCCAGATCAACGGTTTCAACGGCGTGCAGAGTGGCATCGGCGGCTTCCTGCTCACGCCCTGGAACGAGCGCGACCGCACGCAGATGGAGTTGCTGCCGCTGGTGCAGGGCAAGCTTGAAGAAATCGGCGGCCTGCAGATCTTCGGCTTCAACCTGCCGTCGCTGCCAGGCACCGGCGAAGGCCTGCCGTTCCAGTTCGTGATCAATACCGCAGGCGATTACCCGGCCCTGCTGGAGGTCGCCCAACGGGTCAAGGAACGGGCCCAGGCATCGGGCAAGTTCGCCTTTCTCGACATCGACCTGGCCTTCGACAAGCCCGAAGTGGTGGTCGACATCGACCGGGCCAAGGCGGCGCAGATGGGCGTGTCCATGGACACCCTGGGCGGCACCTTGGCCACCCTGCTGGGAGAGGCGGAAATCAACCGTTTCACCCTGGAAGGCCGCAGCTACAAGGTGATCGCCCAGGTCGAGCGGCCCTACCGGGACAACGCGGGCTGGCTGAACAACTACTACGTGAAGAACGATCAGGGCCAACTGCTGCCACTGTCGACGTTGATCACCCTGAGCGACCGCGCCCGCCCACGCCAGCTCAACCAGTTCCAGCAGCTCAACTCGGCGATCATCCAGGGTGTGCCCTTGGTGAGCATCGGCGAGGCGCTGCAGACGGTTCGCGACATTGCCGCCGAGGAAGCGCCGGAAGGGTTCTCGTTCGACTATGCCGGGGCCGCACGCCAGTACATTCAAGAAGGCAGCGCGCTGTGGGTAACCTTCGGCCTGGCGCTGGCGATCATCTTCCTGGTGCTGGCGGCGCAGTTCGAAAGCTTCCGCGACCCGCTGGTGATCCTGGTGACGGTGCCATTGTCGATCTGCGGGGCGCTGTTGCCGCTGTTCCTGGGCATTTCCAGCATGAACATCTACACCCAGGTGGGGCTGGTGACACTGATCGGCCTGATCAGCAAGCACGGCATCCTGATCGTCGAGTTCGCCAACCAGTTGCGCGAGGAAAAGGGGCTGAGCGTGCGCGAGGCCATTGAAGCGGCGGCGGCCATCCGTTTACGCCCGGTGCTGATGACCACGGCGGCGATGGTGTTCGGCATGGTGCCGCTGATTCTGGCGACCGGCGCCGGGGCAGTGAGCCGGTTCGATATCGGCACGGTGATCGCGACGGGGATGTCGATCGGAACCCTGTTCACGCTATTTGTGTTGCCTTGCATCTACACGCTGTTGGCGCATAAAACCGCGGTCAAGGAGACTGTTGTTGCCTGATCCGGCCTCATCGCGGGGCAAGCCAGGGGCCGGTTAGGCCAACACCAGAAAAGCAAAGGCCCCGCAATAGCGGGGCCTCACTGGCTCGAGCAGGGTCAGCCAAACGGCCGAAGCCCCTGTCGCAACCCGAACAGGAACAGCAACAGGTCCTGGTCCGGCTGGGCCTTGACCTGCTGTTGCTTCAATTCCCGCGGTAACGCGCATTGCTCTGCCTGTTCAGCCTTGCTGAACACCTCTGGCCGCGGCTCTTCCCAAGCAGCAACCGCTACCGTGGTCACCGCCAGCCCAGCTATCAGAAACAAAGCTCGAGCGATTTCTAATTTCATTGCTCTAACCCTTTGACAGCGCTGCCAAACGCCATCTTGTAAAAATAGAGCAGTGATTGCCATTCTGCGTCATTGAGCGACGAATGGCGGCGCAGCTGGCGCAGGTCGTTACCGGCCGCACGCTGGCAACTGATGCGGCGGCGGCATTTCTCGAGATCCAGCAGCGCAACTTCGACGCGGGCCTGCTCACCCTCGCCGATCACTTTGATGAAGACGTGCTTGCCGTACAGGCAGCCATGTTGCCAATGGCCCAGATGCATGCGCGCCAAGTTGTCGGCCAGGTCCTTGAGCATGCGTTCGTGGACCACCTGTGGGTAATGCTCACGGGCACCTTCGGCGTGCCAGGTGTCGAGTTCGACGAAGCCATCCAGCGCCTCGCTGACCAGCAGCGCACGCCATTGGTGGTCGGCATCACGCTCGGCGCCGCAAAAGACAATACGCGGTACCCGCACCCCCAGTTGCTCGAAACTGTTCAGGGCGTCGAGTTCACGCAGCACCGTCGGCCTACCGAACGGATGCAACAGGCTGCGATAGATATGGCCTACCTGGCGCTTGGCATACAGCAATTTGCCATTGGCGTCGTTGAGACGTTGCACGCCACTTTCGCCGCCGCGCCGCTGGTTGGGTTCCTCGACCCATTCGCCTTGCTGGCGCCAGTAATAATCGAAGCGTGATTCCCCGCTCTGGGCTACAGCCATCAAACACTACCCCTTACGCAATACATAGACCCGCCACATGGCATAGAACGGCAGGAAGTCGAGGCGCTCCTGGATTCTGAAGCCGGCGGCCTGAAATTCTTCTTCAACTGTGTCTGCAGGTAACACGAAACGGTTCTGGTAGCTGTCCTGATCGGCCTTGGCCCGCCGCCGTTGCTCGAGCTTCTGGCGTCGCCAGGCCTTGAAGTTACCGTCCACCCACAATGACAGGATTACACTGTCACGGCTAACCCTTTGAAATTCTGAAAGAATCGTCTTTCGGTGGGCAGCCTCGCCGATGTGGTGAAACAGCCGCATGCAAAAAATACTGTCGACCGAATTATCGGGCAAATCGATGGCGAACGCTGAAGTTTGCAAAGGGCGTACCCGCGCCACCACTTCTGGCGGTTGTGCCGCACAGGCTGTCTCGATCATCGCCTCGGAATTGTCAGCACCAATGATCACGCGGTTGGGTTTTTCTGCCAGCAGCGGCCAGAAGCGGCCCGCGCCGCACGGCAGGTCCAGTACCAAGCCCGGTTCGCCGGCCAGCGCCAGGGCACGGCGGGCCAATTGCTCGTCGCGCTTGTGGGACAGGCGACGCGCCAGGCCGTCCTGATGCTTGAGGAAGTACTCACGCGCATGTTGCTGGTCGTACTTCTCGGAAAATTCGAGTTTGATCGGGCTACGCATCGGGCATCTCCTGGCTCCAGTGCGCTTACCTTAGGTAACGCAGCGTAGGAAACAGGTCATGCCGATGTGAAAAAAGTGTTATCACCAAAGCAAGATGTATCAGCACATTACTCGCAAAGCTGGGAAGGGTCAGTCTTTTCCGCACCTTGGCTCAAGTCCACCTGGAAACGACAGCCATGCGGTGCAGTGGAGGTCAGCGTCACGCGCCAACCTTGGTCATCACAGATCCGCTGCACCAGCGACAGGCCAAGGCCCAACCCTTCGCCTCGCCGCTCGTCGCCGCGCACGAAGGGTTTGAACATCGCTTCGCGCTGTTCTTCCGGAATGCCCACGCCACTGTCTTCGACGCTGAAGCCATTGGCTTCGAGGCTCAGGCGGATGTAGCCGCTGTCGGTGTAGTGCGCAGCGTTTCGCAACAGGTTGCCCATGACTGACTGCAGGAAAGTGGCGTTGTACAACAACGGCCCGGCACTGACACGGCCATCGAAATACAGCGTCAACCCCTTCTGCTCGATGGTGTCGCGCCACACGCCGATCAGGTCGTCGGCCACCTCGCGCAACGTCGCCTGGGATGCCACGGCGCCCTGGTCACGCTGGGCACGGGCGAGCATCAGGAAGGTCTTGACCAGCTCGCGCATTTCTTCGGTGGCGCGGGCGATCCGCTCCACCTGGCTGCGTGAGCGGGTATCGAGGTTGGGGTTTTCGATCAACAACTCGCAGGAGGTGGCCAGCACCATCAGCGGCGTGCGCAATTCGTGGCTGACATCACTGGTGAACAGGCGCTCGCGTGTCAGCGCATCACGCAGGCGGCCGAGCGTATCGTCGAATGCCACCGCCAACTGGCCGACTTCATCGGCCGCGTAATCCGGCGCCAAGGGCGGTGCCAGGCCAAGCAACTGGTCACGATGGCGGACCTGCCGCGCCAGGCGAATCACCGGCGCCATTACCCGCCGAGCCAACAACCAGCCGAGGAACACCGCCAGCACCAAGCTGAGCACGAAGCCCACCACCACCACAGCGAACAGCACCCGCTCACGCTCTTCGAAATCGCTCTGGTCCTGCAGCAGCACGTAACGCCGGCCGTCCACGATCTCGACCATCGCATGGTAGGACAGCTGATCGCGGAACACCTCGTGGAAGCCTTCATTGAGGTGGCGCAAGTCTTTGGGCAGCTCGAAGTCATCCCGCCCGCCGCTGAAGTAGAACAGCTGGTCGGGCCGCGGCCGGTGGCTCCAGTCGCTGACACTGTCCATGCGCAGCAGGCGTTGCAGGTCCCCCCCCAGCACCGAGGAAATCAGACGTTCCTCGACCAGGTGCACCGTGGCGACGATACCAAAGGCGAAGGCCCCTGCCACCAGCGCGCTCATCAGCGCAAACGCAATGATGATGCGCTGCGCCAGGCTTTGCTTAAACTCCATCGCGGCCCTCGGCGAGGCGATAGCCGACGCCATGGACGGTATGCAGCAGCGGTTTTTCGAACGGTTTGTCGATCACCTGGCGCAACTGATGCACATGGCTGCGCAGGCTGTCGCTGTCGGGGCAGTCATCGCCCCACAGGGCCTCTTCCAGCACCTCGCGGCGTAACACGTGGGGGCTTTTCTGCATCAGCACGGCGAGCAGCTTGAGGCCGACCGGGTTGAGCTTGAGCAGGCGGCCCTGGCGGGTCACTTCGAGGGTATCCAGGTCGTAGCTCAGGTCGGCGACCTGCAAGGTACGGCGCCCGCCACCCTGGGCACGGCGCAGCACGGCTTCGATGCGCGCGGCCAGCTCCGACAGGGCGAACGGTTTGAGCAGGTAATCATCGGCGCCGGAACGGAAGCCCTGCAGGCGGTCATCCAGCTGGTCACGGGCGGTCAGCATGATCACCGGAGTATCGCGGCGGGCATCCTCGCGCAGGCGCTTGCACAGGGTGTAACCGTCGATCCCGGGCAACATGATATCGAGCACGATCAGGTCGTAATGCTCAGTGGCGGCCAGGTGCAGGCCCGACAGGCCATCCTGGGCGCAGTCGACGGTGTAGCCCTTCATGCCTAGGTAATCGGCAAGGTTGGCAAGGATATCGCGGTTGTCTTCAACCAAAAGAATGCGCATCGGGTTCTCCTGTGCGGCGCTTCGCGGTGGTGCGCGGCAGGCGCAGCTTAAGGCCATCGCCGGGTCTGCACCAGCCCTGCGATACATTGAGCGAAGTTGACGGATTTTTCACTCATCCTTCACGGACACAGCATAGCGCTGGCAGGACAATGCCCGGTCTTTTCCGCCCCCTGGAGCTGCCATGCAACAACGCATTCGTCCTCGTCCGATCAATTACTGGCTGTACCTTGGCATTCCACTGGCCACTGCAGCGGCCTTGATCGTGCTTGAGCTGACCTCGGTCGACATGGACGTGGCCAACCTGTTTTTCGACCCCGCAGCCGGCGAATTCATTGGCCGCCACAGCTATCTGCTGGAGAACATCCTGCATGATCGGGTCAAGCAAGGCGTGATCCTGCTGGGCCTGATGGCGCTGCTCGCGTTTGCCCTGAGCTTCGTCTGGCAGCGGCTGTTCGGCTGGCGCCGAGAGCTCGGCTGCCTGGTACTGGCGCTGGGCCTGTCCACAGCCTTTGTCACACCGTTGAAAAAGGTCACGCAGGTGCAGTGCCCCTGGAGCCTGAGCCAGTTTGGTGGCAAGGAGACCTACAGCAAATTGCTGGAGCCACGCCCGGCAACCGACAAGCCTGGGCTGTGCTGGCCGGGCGGCCATGCGGCGACCGGCTTCTGCCTGTTCGGCTTGTTTTTCATGCTGCGTGACCGGCGCCCACGCCTGGCCCGGGTGGCATTCGCGGTAGCCTTGGTGGCCGGTTCGGTGTTGTCGCTGGGCAGGATGATGCAGGGCGCGCACTTCCTGTCGCACAACGTGTGGACGGCAGTGTTCTGCTGGCTGATCGGGCTGGGTTCGTATTACCTGATCCTGTACCGACGAGGGACCGCAGAGGTGCCCGCCGCTGAACGCAACATGGCCTGAAACCCTCGCCAACACCGACCCATAAAAAAGCCCCGCACTAGGCGGGGCTTTTTCTTGCTACAGGGGTAAGGCTGGCTTACATCATGCCGCCCATGCCACCCATGCCGCCCATGTCTGGCATGCCGCCGCCAGCTGGAGCCTCGCTCGGTGCATCAGCAATCATGGCTTCGGTGGTGATCATCAGACCGCCGATCGAAGCAGCTGCTTGCAGAGCCGAACGGGTGACCTTGGCTGGGTCGAGGATACCCATCTCGATCATGTCGCCGTATTCGCCGGTAGCAGCGTTGTAGCCGAAGTTGCCCGAACCCTGCTTGACCTTGTCGGCCACAACGCTTGGCTCGTCGCCGGCGTTGGCAGTGATCTGGCGCAGCGGTGCTTCAACAGCACGACGCAGCAGGGCGATACCGACGTTCTGGTCTTCGTTGTCGCCTTTGAGGTCAACGATGGCGTTCAGGGCGCGCACCAGGGCAACACCACCGCCAGGCACCACGCCTTCTTCAACGGCTGCACGGGTAGCGTGCAGGGCGTCTTCAACGCGGGCTTTCTTCTCTTTCATTTCAACTTCGGTGCCAGCACCGACCTTGATCACGGCAACACCGCCAGCCAGTTTGGCCAGACGCTCTTGCAGCTTCTCACGGTCGTAGTCCGAAGTGGTGTCTTCGATCTGGGCACGGATCTGCTTGACGCGCGCCTGGATGTCATCTTCAACGCCAGCGCCGTCGATGATGGTGGTGTTTTCCTTGGACAGGATGACGCGCTTGGCGTTACCCAGGTGCTCCAGGGTAGCGGTTTCCAGGGACAGGCCGATTTCTTCGGAGATGACCTGGCCGCCGGTCAGGACAGCGATGTCCTGCAGCATGGCTTTGCGGCGATCGCCGAAGCCTGGTGCCTTGACCGCAGCAACCTTGACGATACCGCGCATGTTGTTGACTACCAGGGTAGCCAGCGCTTCGCCTTCGACGTCTTCGGCAACGATCAGCAGTGGGCGGCCGGCCTTGGCAACGGCTTCCAGGACTGGCAGCAGCTCACGGATGTTGGAGATCTTCTTGTCAACCAGCAGCAGCAGCGGGCCTTCCAGCTCGGCAACCATGGTGTCCGGCTTGTTGACGAAGTACGGCGACAGGTAGCCACGGTCGAACTGCATGCCTTCAACAACAGACAGTTCGTTGTCCAGGCCCGAGCCTTCTTCAACGGTGATCACGCCTTCTTTACCGACTTTTTCCATGGCTTCGGCAATGATGTTGCCGATGGAATCGTCAGAGTTGGCGGAAATGGTGCCTACCTGGGCGATGGCCTTGGAGTCGGCGCATGGCTTGGACAGGTTTTTCAGCTCGGCGACGACGGCAGCGGTGGCCTTGTCGATACCGCGCTTCAGGTCCATCGGGTTCATGCCGGCAGCGACGGCTTTCAGGCCTTCGTTGACGATGGCTTGAGCCAGAACGGTAGCAGTGGTGGTGCCGTCACCGGCAGCGTCGTTGGCCTTGGAAGCGACTTCCTTGACCAGCTGGGCGCCCATGTTTTCGAAGGCGTCTTTCAGCTCGATTTCTTTGGCGACGGAAACGCCGTCCTTGGTGATGGTCGGCGCGCCGAAGCTCTTGGCCAGGACCACGTTGCGGCCTTTCGGGCCCAGGGTCGCTTTTACCGCGTCAGCCAGAACGTTGACACCAACCAGCATTTTCTTACGGGCGGAATCGCCGAATTTTACGTCTTTAGCAGCCATGATCGTTTAATCCTTGGAATTCTTTGGAGTAACGGGAAGTCGGGGAAATCAGCCTTCGACAACGGCGAGGATTTCGTTCTCGCTCATCACCAGCAGGTCTTCGCCATCGACTTTCACGGTGTTGCTGCCCGAGTAAGGGCCGAAGACCACTTTGTCACCCACTTTCACGGCCAGCGCACGCACTTCGCCGTTGTCCAGGATGCGACCGGTGCCGACGGCAACAACTTCGCCGCGGTTTGGTTTTTCAGCGGCCGAACCCGGCAGGACGATACCGCCAGCGGTTTTCGATTCTTCTTCGCTGCGACGGATGACTACGCGGTCATGCAGAGGACGAAGCTTCATTGTCGATCTCTCCCAAATTGTGGTTTTCATCGGCCGGTATCGACACCGGCGGGGTTGATGCGGTCCGGCATTGCCGGGGGTGGCCCGCGACGGGCGAACCACCTGTGTAATGTCTGGCGTTGCCACCAGAAACCTTGCGGTGACCACATACATGAGGCCGACATAATCAATTACAAGGCTTGGTAGGGAAAAATTTTCAGGGCCATGAAAAGCTTGGGGCCGCAAAGCGGCCCCAAAGGTGATTACTTGTCGCGGCGCTCGTACTCGCCTTCGATCACATTGGGCCGCTGGCCGCTGTCACGCGGTTGGGCCTGGAAGGGGTCGTCCTGAAATGCCCGTTGGCGCATGGCCTGGGCCTCGGCACGCTGACGCATCTTGCGCGCGGCCAGGTGGCGGGTGAACGGCAGCAGGCACAACAGGCCGAGCACGTCGCTGATGAAGCCCGGCAGCAGCAGCAGGCCGCCACCGACCGCCAGCATCAGGCCCTGGAACATGTCCTCAGCGGGCAGTTCGCCACGCTGCAGGCTCTCACGGGCACGCAGTGCGGTGGCCAGGCCGGCCACGCGCATCACCAGCACACCCAGTGCGGAACCGGCGATGATCAACAGCAACGCCGGAAAGAAACCAATGGCTGCGCTGACTTTGACGAAAACGAACAACTCCAGCACAGGGAACAGCAGAAACAGCAGTAGAAAAGCACGCATCAAGGATTCCTCGACGGAAGACAATCTTCCCTTAACACCATCACATGGATGCGTGCGCCCGGTTTTTCAAGCTTCGACTTCCGTCGCAGCCGGCCATTGGTCGGCGCGCGCCAGCAAAACCAGGGCTTCGCGAACTTGTGTCGGCGTATTGCAGGTAACCGGGAACGGCAGCCAAAAGATGCCCTGGCCAATGCGCAGGTGCATGCCTTCGCTGTCGATGCCGACCAACTGCGCCGCTGCGCTGCGCGGCAGCTCGGTCAACTCGACATAGTGGGCAATGGCGTTGGCATGGTCGCTGTTCATGTGCTCGATCATGCTGGCCTCGGCCTTGCCCGCGAACGGGTTGGCCAGGGTCACCTGGTCGAGCCAGTGGATCGCACCGAAGCCGCCGATGTAGCGGTGGCGTACCGGCTGCAGCACCCAGAAGTCGAAATCGTGCGCCTTGTGATAGTTGGCGGCATCGGGGAAATAGCGGTAGTAGCGCTCGGCAGCTGCCTCGATGGTGCTTTCGTCGACCAGCTTATGGGCCTCGGCCATCACCGTCAGGCGGCCAACGGCCTGCACGTCCTCGGCTTCACGTTCGCCCACCAGCAGGGAGCACTTCGGGTCCTTCTGCAGGTTGTGGGTGTGCTGGGCGATGCGGCTGATGAGGATCAGCGGGTTGCCCTCGGCATCCAGGCAATACGGCACCACCGACCCGAAGGGGAAGCCAGGCATGGATTTGGAATGGGTCGAGAGCACGCCGCGGTATTCTTTGAGCAGCAGTTCCCGGGCGGGGCGAATGGCGTTGGTACTCACTGGCGCGCTCCTGGCGGCGGACTGGATGGGTGACAAGATAAGCATTATCACCCGCCAGTGCCACTGGGGCCGTTTACCAGGTCACGCCGAAACCGGCGGTGTAACGCGTCTTGTCCAGGTCACTCTCACGCGTGCCGGTGATGATGTCCTTCTCTGCCTTGAGGTTGAGCGAGGCCCATTCGGTGACCTTGTAGCGCAGCCCCACTTCGGCATCCAACGAGTAGTCGGCGACGCCACCCAGCGGCTTGGCGAACTCGCCGTTGGTGAACAGCTGGACGTTCTTGCCGATCAGGTAGCGGGTGTAGTCCCACTTCACCGCAGCCGAGTAGAAGTTGTCCTTGCCACCGTCCTGATACTCGAAGTCAGTACGGTTGATCAGCGAACCAAGCGAGAACGCGCCCAGTTCGTCATCCCAGAACTGGTAACCCGGGCCGGTACCCACGGTGCGCTGACGCGCCAGGTCCTCGACGTGATCGCGCTTGTACTCCATACGCCCCTGCCAGAACCACTTCTCGGTGATGAAGCGGTCGAGTGCGTACTCAGCGCTCCAGTTGTTGGCCGTGGTGACGTCGTCCTTGGTTTCGCGGTTGTATTCGCCCTCGGCGTTGTGCCGCCAACGGCCATGGCGGGCCGTGGTCTTGAAGCCGACGTCATAGTCGTCGGTATCGTTCTCGGCACGCTTGTAGTCCAGGGCTGCGTCGACATTGCCTTTCCACACCAGGTCCTCGACCACGGGCTTGGGCTTCATGATCTGCTCGATGCTGGCCAGTTCGACGGTCTTCGGCGCCTCGCCATTGGCCAGGGTCACCTTGCCAGGCTCGGCCGCTTTCAGCGACTTGGCCCGCTCGCCGTTATAGGCATCTTGCTTGACCAGCAGTTCCTGATCGCTTTCGAGTGTCTGGACCTGCTTCCAGTCGAGCGAGATGGAACCCCCATACGGGGTCTCCAGCAGCAGCTTGCCGCCGTCGAAGACGCGGATCTTGCCGCTCAGTCGGTCCCCGTTTTTCATCCACACGGTGTCGGCGAACGCGGGAGCAGCGCACAGGGAAGCGGTCAACAGGCACAACAACGATCTAGAATGCATAAGCGGACTACGGGTTCGATTAGCGAAAAAGCCGGGCATTATCCAGATACCGACAACCAGAGCAAGGACAGACCGACCAGCATGCCGTTGAGTTCAACTCTCATTTGCCGTGACCACTGGTCCGGTTTCACTTCAGGCCAGGGCTGCCGCGATGTCTGAGGCCTATGAGCACGCGCTGGATTCACCAGAGGCCCGACGAACGGCACTGTATTCGGTGCTTGGCCAAGTACCTGAGGGCAAGGTGGTCAGCTATGGTCAACTCGCCGAACTGGCAGGGCTTGGCCGGGCAGCGCGCTGGGTTGGCCGCACCCTCGGGCAGTTGCCTGCGCACACACGGCTGCCGTGGCATCGGGTACTCGGTGCCGGCGGGCGTCTGAGCCTGGCATTGGGTACGCCCTCGGGCGATGAACAACGGGCACGGTTGCGTGCGGAAGGCGTGAATGTAACCAATAATCGTGTGGATATGACGCGCCATGGCTGGCGCCCGATGGAGCACAGCGGTTAGAGTGCGCGTTTTGTTTTCGCAAACTTGAGGCAGATGTTGGCCCATGCCCCGTAAAACCTGGCGCGCTGCGCTTGCTGCCTATGCCAGCCCGTCAACCCTGGTGCTTTTGCTGCTCGGCTTTGCGGCCGGTCTGCCCTACATGCTGGTGTTCTCGACCCTTTCGGTATGGCTGCGCGAAGCTGGCGTGGCGCGCGAGACCATTGGCTACGCCAGCCTGATCGGCCTGGCCTACGCCTTCAAATGGGTGTGGTCACCGCTGCTCGACCAATGGCGCCTGCCCCTGCTCGGCGGCCTTGGGCGTCGGCGTTCGTGGCTGTTGCTGTCACAGGCGCTGGTGGTGATCGGCCTGGTCGGCATGAGCCTGTGCGACCCGCAGCAACACCTGTCGTGGCTGATCGCCCTGGCGGTGCTGGTGGCGTTCGCTTCGGCCACCCAGGACATCGCCGTCGATGCCTATCGCCTGGAAATCGCCGACGACCAGCGCCAGGCTGCCCTCGCCGCCAGCTACATGGCCGGTTACCGGGTCGCGGCCCTGCTTGCCACTGCCGGTGCGCTGTTCTTTGCCGAATGGTTCGGCTCCACGGGCTACAGCTACCTGCACAAGGCCTGGGCTGGCACCTATGTGCTGTTCGGCGTGATGATGCTGCCGGCGCTGTTCACCACCCTGGTGATGCGTGAGCCGCCAGTGCCGTTGCGCACTCAACTGTCGGCGGCGCGTTACGGCCTGGTCCACCAGTTGGCTTCGGTGTTCGTGCTGATCATCCTGCTGGTGTCGGTACCGGCAAGCTTCACCCAACTGTTCAACACCGACTGGGCCAGTGTCATCTTCGGCGATGCCACCCCGCTCGACCTGCTGCTCGAAGACCGCGCCTTCCTGCGCCTGATCCTCTACGCATCGCTGACCTGGGCGTGCCTGTCGGGCCTGGGGCGCCGCGGCCTGGCGCCGGTGCTGACGCCGATCAACGACTTCATCACCCGCTACCGCTGGCAAGCCTTGCTGCTGCTCGGGCTGATCGCCACCTATCGCATGTCGGACACGGTGATGGGCGTGATGGCCAACGTGTTCTATATCGACATGGGCTTTACCAAGGACCAGATCGCCAGCGTGAGCAAGGTCTTCGGCCTGATCATGACCCTGGTCGGCGCGGGTGCGGGGGGGTTGCTGATCGTACGGTTCGGCATCCTGCCGATCCTGTTCATTGGCGGTGCGGCCTCGGCGGCGACCAATATCCTGTTCCTGATGCTGGCCGACATGGGCCCGAACCTGGAAATGCTGGTGGTGACCATTTCGCTGGACAACTTCAGTTCAGGCCTGGCCACCTCGGCGTTCGTCGCCTACCTGTCGAGCCTGACCAACCTGAAGTTCTCGGCCACGCAATACGCCCTGCTCAGCTCGATCATGCTGCTGCTGCCGCGCCTGATCGGTGGCTATTCGGGGGTGATGGTGGAGAAGTTCGGCTACCACGACTTCTTCCTGATTACCGCGCTGCTGGGTGTGCCAACGCTGATCCTGATTGCGCTGCACTGGCGGCAGGAAGCGGGCCGAGGCAAACAGGCGCCCGTGGAGCATTCGGCGGCCGAGCGGCCCTGAGAAATTTCCGCAACCTGTAACGGCCCTTTCGCGGGGCAAGCCCGCTCCCACAGATGATCACCACGCTTGAACGAGGTGGTGGGCCTGTGGGGGCGGGCGTGCCCCGCGAAGAGGCCAGTACAGGCGCTGAAGATTACTGCACGACAGCCCCTTCATCAGGCCTGCCACCCACCACGAACCACAACGGCCAGAGCGCCAGCGCCCCCGCCACACCCGCCGCCAATGCGAAGTGCATCAGGCTCGCTCCCGCCCCGATCATCGCCATCACCGCACCGCCCAACCCCAGCAAGGCAATGGTGATCATCCCCAGCATCGCCGATACCAAGCCCTTGCTCTGCTCGCTGGAGAACAGCGTCATGCGGTACAGCACCGCGTTGGCCACGCCCAGGCCCAGTGCATACAACGACATGCCGGCCACTACACTGGTCACCGTCGGCCAGTACCAGGTTGCCAGCATCATCAGGCTCAAACCGGCCAGGTAGGGCCACAGCGCACCCCGCACTAGCGCCGGCAAGGGGTAGCGGTCAGCGATGCGGTTGATGATCAGGTTGCCGAGGATCAGCCCGCCGAACACCGGAAGCTGCCACAGCGCGTATTCCATCGTGCTCAGCCCCTCGTCATGGATGAGCAAGACCGGCGACAGGCCGATCCAGCCAATCAGCGGCAGCCCTACCAGGCCCAGTGCGGCGCTGCCGGCGACGAAGCGTCGATTGGCCAGTAACTGGCCATAGCCTGCGAGCAACGGCAGCAGGTGGATCGGCGTGAACGCCAGGCGCGAGCCGTCACGACGCTCCACGCCAAGGGTCTCTGGCATCAGGCGGTACAACAGCCCCCACACCAGCACGGCGCCAATCGCGAACGCCACGAACAGCCAGCGCCAGTCCAGCCACTGCAGCATCAGGGTGCCCACCAGCGGGCCTAGCAGCGGCGAAAGCAAGGCGATATTGGCCAGCAAGGCCATCATCCGCACGGCATCGGCCTCGCTGAATGCCTCGTTCAGGGCCGGGTAGCTGACCGTCACCACGAAGCCCAGGCCGATACCCTGAAGCAGGCGCAGCAGGTTGAACAGGCCGATGTCCTGCACCCAGTAGGTCGCCAGGCAGGCCACACCGAAGCACGCGCAACCGACCAGCAGCAGCGGGCGGCGACCATAACGGTCGGCCAGCGGGCCGATCAGCCATTGCAGCACTACTCCACCGAGCAGGTACAGGTTGAGGGCGTGGGGGATGAATTCGGGGCTGGCGTTCAGGTGATCGACGACCACAGGCATGGCCGGCATGACAGCGTCGCTGGCCAGGTAGGTCAGCAGCTCGAACAGGGCCAGGGTCAGGCCGAACAACAGGGCTCTGAGGGGGGTGATGTACAGCAGTGGCTTCATGATGAGTTTCGGGTAGAGGCAGGAGGGGTCAGGCTATATGCCAGAAATGGCGGTGTTTGGCTGTGAACAAGTGTAATGGGCAAAAAAAAGGGCCGCGAATGCGGCCCCGGATTCAACCCGACTTTACTGCGCTGCCGTTTCCTGCACCACGCGAATCACCCGCTGCGGGAATGGGATGTCGATACCTTCAGCCTTTAACCGGTCACGCGCCTGTTCATTGAGCATGAACATCACGTCCCAATAGTCGGCGGTCTTGGTCCAGATGCGCAGCGATACGGTGATCGAGCTGTCACCCAGGGTGGAGATCACCGCCTGCGGCGCAGGCTCTGCCAGTACCCGAGGGTCCTGCGCCAGCTCCAGCAATACGTTGCGCGCCTTCTGCAGGTCGGCGTCATAGTCCACACCCACATCGAACACCACCTTGCGCGTCGGCTGGCGGTTGGTGTTGGTGATGATGCCGTTGGACAGGCTGCCGTTGGGCATGATCACCGTCTTGTTGTCACCGGTGCGCAGCACGGTGTGGAAGATCTGGATGCTGTCGACGGTACCGCTGACGCCCTGCGCTTCGATCCAGTCGCCAATGCGGAACGGGCGGAACATCAGGATCAGCACGCCACCGGCGAAGTTCGCGAGGCTACCCTGCAAGGCCAGGCCGATGGCCAGGCCGGCGGCACCGATGGCGGCGACGAAGGACGTGGTCTCGATGCCGATCATCGACGCCACGCTGACCAGCAGCAGCACCTTCAGCACGATGTTGGCCAGGGTACTGATGAAGCCCTGCAGTGCCAAGTCGGCGTTGCGCAGGCCCACCAGCTTGCCCAGGCGCGCGCTGACCCGATTGACGACCCACCAGCCGACCGCCAGGGTCAGCAGTGCCAGCAGCACACGGCTGCCGTACTCCATGATCAAGGGGATCCAGGTCTGCGATTGGCGGACCAGCTGATCGACTTCAGCGTTCAAATCCATGTTCATCTCCTGATGCCGAACGGCATGTACTCGGTAACACTGGCCGCCAGTATTTCAGCGGCCACGGACCCCATGGACATCATTACGCCATAAGGGTTCCTGGCAACGCCCGGATCAGTCGCGGAAGTTGTTGAACTGCAGCGGCATGTCGAATTCCTTGGCGCGCAGGGCAGCAATGGCCTCCTGCAGGTCGTCACGTTTCTTGCCGGTGACACGCACCTGCTCGCCCTGGATGGCGGCCTGGACCTTGAGCTTGGCGTCCTTGATGTGGGCGACGATCTTCTTCGCCAGCTCCTTGTCGATGCCTTCGCGGAACTTGGCTTCCTGCTTCATCTCCTTGCCCGAAGGGTAGGCGTCTTTGGTTTCCAGGCATTTGACGTCGATCTTGCGCTTGACCAGCGCCAGGCGCAGGATCTCGATCATCGCCTCGAGCTGGAACTCGGCCTCGGCGGTCAGCAGCACGGTCTGTTCCTTGTCCTTGAACTCGAAGCTGCCCTTGCCCTTCAGGTCGTAACGGCGGTCGAGCTCCTTGATGGCGTTTTCGACGGCGTTCTGCACTTCGTGCTTGTCCAGTTCCGATACCACGTCGAACGAAGGCATGGTTGTTCTCCATAAAATAAAAGCGCGCTCAGTCTGAAGATGGAGCGCGTCGGGGTTAGAAGGTTAAAATGCGGGCTCATTATAACGGGTTGCGAAACGCAGATGAGCAGCACCTGGCATATTCTCGGCGCCGGTAGCCTCGGCAGCCTTTGGGCCTGCCGCCTGGCACGTGCGGGCAAGGCCGTGCGCCTGATCCTGCGCGATCGGCAGCGCTTGCAGGCCTATCAGCACGCCGGTGGGCTGACGCTGGTCGAACAGGACCAGCCGACGCATTACGCGATTCCCGCTGAAACCGCCGAGTGCAGCGGGCCAGTGCACCGCTTGCTGGTCGCCTGCAAGGCCTACGACGCCGCGCCCGCGATCGCCCGCCTGGCCCCACGCCTGGCCGACGGTGCCGAAATCGTGCTGTTGCAGAACGGCCTCGGCAGCCAGGACGAAGTCGCCGATCAGGCGCCGCGTGCCCGCTGCATCTTCGCCTCCAGCACCGAGGGCGCGTTCCGCGAGGACGACTGGCGGGTGCGCTTTGCCGGTCACGGCTTCAACTGGCTGGGCGACCCGGCCAACCCAAGCCTACCGGACTGGTTCGACGACCTGCACGAGGCCGGTATTCCGGCCGAGTGGACCGTGGACATCCTCACCCGCCTCTGGCGCAAACTGGCACTCAATTGCGCGATCAACCCGCTGACCGTGCTGCACGACTGCCACAACGGCGGCCTGCTGGCGCACCTGAGCGAAGTCGACGGTTTGAGTAACGAACTGAGTGAGTTGTTGCAGCGCTGCGGCCAACCCAAGGCAGCCGATGACCTGAGCGAGGAAGTACAACGGGTGATCCTCGCCACCTCGGCCAACTACTCTTCCATGTACCAGGACGTGCGTGCGGGCCGGCGCACCGAGGTGCACTACCTGCTCGGCCACGCCTGCCGCGCCGCGGCACGCCACGGCATGGCGCTGCCACAGCTGGAACGCCTGCACCAGCGCCTGGTCGATAACCTGCGTAAACGCGGCTTGCCCTGCGCCTGACGCGCCCCTCAACCGAATACGGACATAGCCTTGCCCATGACCCTGCGCCAACGCCTGGAAAACCTCCCGGTCGGGCAAAAGCTCCTGGCAGCCCTGCTGGTCCTGCTGGTGACCATCCTGCTGGTGGCCAACTTGACGTTCATCAGCGCCGCCTACTGGATCACCCAGGAAAGCATGGCACCGCAGGCGTTGCAGACCATCGGCCGGCTGGTCGCCAACCCGCAACTGGCGGCCCGTGCCGGTGATAATCAGGACACCGCCAGAGCGCTGCTCAAGGAACTCGACAGCTACACCCCGCTACGCGCCGCCGCGGTCTACGGTGGCGATGGCCGCCTGCTGGCGCAGTTGCAGCATGGCGAGCCGCTGGCCCTGCCCAAGCGCTACCGCAACATCGACGGCTGGCGCCTGATGGAGTTTCGCAGCACCCAGCTGATCCGCATCCCCCGCGATGCCAGCCCGCCGGCGCACCTGCTGCTGGTGGCCAGCAGCGAACTGCCCACCGCGTTCTACACCGGCACGCTCAGTGCCAGCCTGGCGATCCTGGTGTTCAGCATCCTGCTGTGGCTGGTGATCGCCCGGCAGATCAAGCGCCTGATCACCCAGCCGATCAACCAGCTCGAAGAACTCAGCCGCCAAGTCACTCGCGAAGAAAGCTATGCCCTGCGCGCCAAACGCGGCAACGACGATGAAATCGGCAGCCTGGCCAACGCCTTCAACACCATGCTCTCGCGCATCGAGGCGCGCGAACAGCAGCTCAAACGCACCCGCGACGAGTTCCAGGATGCCTACGACCAGGCCCAAGGCCTGGCCGAAGAAACCCGGCATACCAACCGCAAGCTGGAGCTGGAAGTCCAGGTGCGCAGCAAGATCGAGAAAAAGCTCACCGGCTTTCAGAACTACCTCAACAGCATCATCGACTCCATGCCCTCGGCGCTGATTGCCCTCGACGAGCAGCTTTACGTGACCCAGTGGAACCACGAAGCCACGGTGCTCTCCGGCACGCCGCTGGACGAAGCGCTGAACCAGCCGATCTTCATCGCCTTCGAGCCACTCAAGCCGTTCCTGCCGCAGCTCAAGGAGACGGTGGAAAAACACCGCGTGGCGAAAATCGAACGGGTCACCTGGCCCAAGGACGACGACCAGCGCCACTACGCCCTGACCTTCTATCCGCTGATGGGCGGTGGCGGCCGTGGCGTGGTCATCCGCATCGACGACATCACCCAGCGCCTGTCGCTGGAAGAGATGATGGTGCAGTCGGAGAAGATGCTTTCGGTCGGTGGCCTGGCGGCGGGCATGGCCCACGAAATCAACAACCCTCTGGGGGCGATCCTGCACAACGTGCAGAACATCCGCCGGCGCCTGTCGCCCGAGCTACCGCGCAACCAGGAGCAGGCCCACGAGCTGGGCATCGACCTGCCCGTGGTCAACCGCTACCTGGAAAGCCGCGAAGTGCCGCAACTGCTCGATGGCATTCAGCAGGCTGGCGCCCGGGCAGCCAAGATCGTCACCCACATGCTCAGCTTCAGCCGCCGCAGCAACCGCCAGCTGGCGCCCTGCGACCTGCCGGCACTGATCGACCAGGCCGTGGAAATCGCCGGCAACGACTTCGACCTGGCCATCGGTTTCGACTTCAAGGGCCAGGCCATCGTCCGCCAGTTCGACCCCAACCTCGGCCCGGTGCCTTGCACCGCCAACGAGCTGGAGCAAGTGCTGCTGAACCTGCTTAAAAACGCTGCTCAGGCCATCCACCAGCGGCCGCAACCCAGCGAGCCTGGGCGCATCACCCTGCGCACCCGGCTCAGCCCGCCATGGGCGGAAATCCAGGTCGAAGACAATGGCGTCGGCATGCCCGAAGCCGTGCGCAAGCGCACCTTCGAGCCGTTCTTCACCACCAAGGAAATCGGCCAGGGCACCGGCCTTGGGCTGTCGGTTTCGTACTTCATCATCACCAACAACCACAAGGGGCAGATGGAAGTGCAGTCCACGCCCGGCCAGGGCACCTGCTTCACCCTGCGCCTGCCCCTCGGCCAGCCGGCAACCACGGCGCCGACTCACACGGAGACCTGACATGGGCTATCGCCTGTCGAAAATCTACACCCGCACCGGCGACAAGGGCGAGACCGGCCTGGGTGACGGGCGCCGAGTGCCCAAGGACCATCCCCGGATCGAAGCGATTGGCGAGGTGGATAGCCTCAACAGCCAGCTTGGGCTACTGCTGGCTGGCCTGGCCGAGCAGGGACTGGATGAGGTGAGTGAGGTGCTCGCGCCTTGCCAGCATCGCTTGTTCGACCTGGGCGGCGAGCTGGCGATGCCGAGCTATCAGGCGTTGAACCAGGCCGAAGTAGCACGCCTGGAGGCTGCCATCGATGTGTGGAATGAGGAGCTGGGGCCACTGAAGAACTTCATCCTGCCCAGTGGCTCGGCGCTGATCGCCCAGGCGCATGTGTGCCGCAGCCTGGCGCGCAGCGCAGAGCGCAGGTGCCAGCAGCTGAATGCGGTGGAACCGTTGGAGGGGGTGGGGTTGGCGTATATCAATCGGCTGTCGGACCTGCTGTTTGTGGCGGCGCGGATTATCGGGCGGCGACAGGGGGTGGCCGAGGTGTTGTGGCAGGCCAGCACGAAGCCTGAAAACTAAAACAGATAGCGAAACTTCTTACGCTTTTTTAGGAATATCCTAGCAAGATCGATCGCCGCATCAACATTAAGCTTCTTGTCTCTATCAGAGTTACAGCCTGGAAAGAAGGTTGTAACGGGACAAGGAGCTTCCCCATGCGACAATCCTTCATCTTCCCGCCAATCCCCTCTCTCACCCGCCAGGGCATTCATCGAGGGGTGTCGCATGCCTGACAGCGCCTCTGTTTCCCGAGCTGTCTCCAGGCCTGCCTGTAGCGCTCGCATCCCTATTCTGCCGATTCGCTACGCCATAGTGCCCAAGGCGCCGGGAGCCCCCCACATTCGTTACGCAGATGCCGGCTTTGCCTTGGAGCAGGGCTTCGCCGCACTGCAGCACAGCGCCTACACCCTGCGCGCCCTGCGCGCAGGCTATGTCTATGTCTTCATGAAGGGCCCCTGCGGCGAAAAGCTGGTCATTCATGAATACAACGGTGCGGGCCGCTACAGAGAACTGCGATACCGCGGCCTTGAGGACTATCACCGACGGGATAGCTACACCACCGGCCCGTCCACGGGCTGGGTCTGGGCGGATACCTATCCTGATACCGCAGGCGAAGTCTGGATCGGCTACAGCGCCCACTTGTGGAGCAACGCGATGTGCGCACGCATCATGGCGTCGGCTGTATTACGCAAGCGCCACCTGCGTGCACTCGACATCCCGGAACTGATTGCCGGTGCCCCCTCCAACTCCAGCCAGGACCACGTGCTACCCGTCAGCGCACTGCGTGATTGGGTCGAGGACTTCAAACCTGACACCCTGCGGATGAGCCTGGAGTGGAGCAGCCATCCATGCCCGCACATGCTGAGCTTCGGCATGCTGGCCGGTATGGCACGTCACTATCCCCACACCCAGCCGAGGATACCCGCAGTTGTAGCGTTGCATGACGCCGAAGGCATCTCGATGGATCTAGGGCTATCGGCCAGTGCCTTTCAGCATGCACTACGTGATCCCTCAGCGCCCGACCCGAGTCGTCATGTCTTTGCTGGTCCGTCAGGCCAGGAGCCGGTGCCTACCTGCTATCGGCTGGATGTGTGACAGCGCACGTTACGAGGCTTTCATCGCCGAACGCGACGCACAGCAGCAAATATTGGCCGACTTGCAGACGCAGGCGTTGAGCGCCAGCGCGGACCATGACCTTTGGCTGGCCACTGCCGAAGGTGAGCATGTGGACGACCCCAAAACACTCGCGGCCGCGTTCGCCAGCTACGATCGTGACAACTACTCGAGTGCCATCGGGCTGGAAATGAGCCTGGCGCTGATGCTCGGCAGCATGAGCCAACCCGTCCCCAGCGCCGAAGATCGAGACCTGCGGTTCAAGCGCCTGGAGAAGTGGCTCGATCAACATGACAGCCCTTTGTACCTGGCGCTCGCCCCGTTCAACCCATTCCGGGACAGGGCTGATGCAGCCGGCACACTAATAGGTGCCACCGACAGCACCATCGAAGTCCTCGCCGGGCGCTTCCCGGCAATAGCCGACATTACCGATCTCACGGCACAGGCGGTGTACACGGTCGTACTCAAGCGGTTGAACGGGCAGACCCGCTGGGATGCCAGCCACTCGTTTCAGCAGCGGGTATTGGCGGCGGTACAGGAGGCCAACGCCGAGAAGGCGGTTGGCCTGTTGAGCACGCGCTACAAGATTACCGGCCAAGCCATACGGGAAAGCGGTGCTAGCAAGGCAGTGACTGAATTTATCGATGCCGGTATGGCGCAGATCGAAGAATCAAAGGCATTGCGCATCAGTGGTAGCCGCACAGTGACGCTGGAAATGACCACCACGCAGACCGTGAAACCCAAAGCGAAGGCGATACTTCGCTCGGTCGCAGGCGCAGGACTGAATGCCGGCATGCTCTGGCTGAACATAGTCAATTTGAAGGCTGCTTACGCGAACGTACAGAAAAGTTCGGCACCGGAATATACGACGGGGTTTGCATCTGCGATCTTTGGTGTCATTGGGTCGCTGACAGCGACACTTGTAACGACCCGAGCTGCTCAGAAATCAGTGATAGTAAAACTCAGCAGTTCGGCGCCAGGCATGGCGTTTGGCAATGGGCTGATTACGTTCGTGACCAGTAAAGCTTTTACCCGAATTTTTGGGTATCCAGCCATTATATCCGGGCTTGCCTCAGACCTTCTGAAAGCTTTACGGCAGTCCAAAAACGGTGACAGAACCGCTGGAATGGGTGGCGCAATTTCCGGCATAACAATTGCGATCGGCTCTGCAGTCGTTCTTGAAGCCAGCTTTTTATTTACCGGCGCAATAGCCTTGATCTCTCTCGCCGCATTGAAAGCAGTTACGATAGCTCTACTGGGCGTCTCAATCCTCACAGCCGGCTTGTATTTACAAGGGAAGATACATGAGCGCCTGCATAGCCCGCTGGAGCTCTGGGCCGCTCGAAGCACATTTGGAAACTTGCAAAACGACGGCGAAGAACGCCTAGGCATCCAGCTTGACCACATGAAAAAACTGCCCAGATTTCTCACTTTCATTGACGAACTGCAGAGTTGGTACGCAACCTACTACACCCCTCTCAGACTTACTCACGAACAAGCCCAAGCACTCGGCATTGATAATTTCAACAGCAAAATATTTACAGAGTTCGACTGGCCCCATCCTGACTGGGGCACAATAGTTCAGACGGGTGTTGAACACTCAGCTACTCGGGGTGAGATCACAGTATTTCTCCGAGGTTACTTGCTCGGACAGAGCACTTGGACGGCTAGTCTTAGCCATAGACATCCGCTTTCAAAAACGACTACTTGGTTAAAGGTCATACCAACTCTCGCCCTAACAGCCGAAGGCCTGCTAATCAACTTCAGCACTGCGCTGCCACCGGGAAGCTCTATAAACTTGTCTATCGACCACTTCCCAAACCAAGGAATTGCTGAGGATTTAAAATCCACCGCCACGCTTTCAGTGAGCCCACACGAATGAGCATCACATGGTTATTCCAAAGTCACAATAGACCTTCCATTTCGCCAAGCATCGGCGACCAACTTATAGAAATTAACTGCAACTACCTGTGTTTAAGAAACCCCTGGACACCGGACTCCATCTTAATGGGAAAAATGTATGCAGCGAGCACTGTATTTCTAGTGATATTCCAAGCGTGCTTATGGCATGACTCTGACATCTGGCAGCCCGAGACCTTTGACTTACCATTTGCAGCAGTATTAATAGCCGGCGCTTTTTTTGCCACACCCTTCCTATGGTATCGAATTTTTTTGATCAAAAAACTTTCACATTTTTATTTCGACCGCCACTCTAAAACCATTATCTACAAGCGAAACAAACACACACTGATATTCGACTGGAAAAAATGTGTAGGCGGATTTCTACAAAAAACTGAATTTACCGGCAACTCATTCATCATCGAGTACGGGCTAGCAGTAGCCGAGCGCCCCGAAAACGGAAGGATTGAACCCAAGAATGCAATATGGATCCCCACCAACGAACCCGCCGAATGCAACCCAATCTACGCACAAGAAGTCTGGGAATACATCTGCCAGTTCATGGACCACGGCCCCGACAAACTCCCCCCACCTAAAGAGCCGAACTGGTGGTTCATCCCCCTGTACACGGTCTGCCTAACACCCAAGCAGGCATGGAACCACTACGCGCCCTGGCGAACCGGCGAGCCGGGTGAGATGCAGGGTAAGAAAAACTGGATGCTTCCCTTCTGGCTGGTGCTGTTCCCTTACAACTTGTTCTTGGCGCTCAGCTGGTGGGCGACTTGCCGACTGTTCAACGTCAAGAGCCCACCGCCACCGATTTGAGAGCAAAAAAAAGCCTGACAACCACCCATCAGGTAGCTGTCAGGCCGGATAACAACCTCAGGCCTCAGGCCAAAATGCCCGAATCCCGGCAACGCCTTGCGCACCAGCTTCCCAGGCCCGCTCACGCTCGCTCGGCCCTACCCCACCCAGCAAGAACACCGGATGGCTGAAGCCTGCGATCAACCGCTGCGCCTCATCCCACCCCAGCGGCGCAGCCTCAGGGTGCGTCTGGGTCGCCTGCACCGGCGACAGGGTGACGAAGTCCACGCCCATCTGCTCGGCCAGTGCCAATTCCTCGGCATTGTGACAGGACGCTGCCAGCCAACGCTCTTTCGGGAACGGCCGGCCCTTGGCGGCGTACTTGCGCAACTGCGCTGCGGTCAGGTGCCAACCGGCGGACGGGAAGTCGCCCAGCCACTCCAGCGGCCCCTTGAGCATCAGCTGTGCCTTGCCCCCGCAAAGCCCTACCGCATCCACGGCCACATCGCGGTACTTGGGGTCGTACATGTCCGGCGCACGCAGCTGGATCAGCCGGATGCCGTTGGCGACTGCCCGCTGGATGCCTTTGAGCATGTCGGGTACTTCCAGGCCATCCGGGGTGATCAGGTATTGGTCGGGGAGGCGAGCAGCGGCGACGATCGGCTTGTTGGCCTCGGGGAATTCGTATTGCGCAAGGTCCCGTGGCGAGACCCAGGCCAGCGGCTGGCCTTCGGCGCCATGCGGTTCTCCCGTGAAGGCCTCGACTTCGCGGACGTCCAGCAACACCTGCTTGTCCGGGTAGTCGTGGCTGACCTTGATCAGCGCCCGCGAACGGGTCACTTCGATACCCAGCTCCTCGCGAAGCTCACGGGCCAGCGCCGCTTCGACGCTCTCGCCCGCTTCCACCTTGCCGCCTGGGAATTCCCACAGGCCGCCCTGGTGCTGGCTGTCGGCGCGCCGGGCAATGAGAATGCGGCCGTCGTTACCACGAATGACCGCTGCTGCTACATGAATCCGCTTCACCCTTCACGCTCCGCCAGGCCAGCTTGCTGCCAGGCCTTGAAGGCTGGCCACTGGTAAATGGTCTCGATGTAAGTTGCAGCCTCGGCTGGCACCTCCACGCGGTAGGTGCGCAGGCGCACGGCAATCGGGGCGAAGAAGGCGTCGGCCAGGCTCGGTTTACCGAACAGGAACGGCCCGCTGTCCTTGGCCACCAGGCGGCACTCGGACCACAGCGCAACGATACGGTCGATGTCCACCTGCACGTCCAGCGGGACGTTCTCCAGCGCTTGGTCACGTGACAGGTCGAACGGCATCGCATTACGCAGGGCGAAGAAGCCACTGTGCATCTGTGCGCAAGCCGAACGGGCCTGGGCACGGGCGGCCACGTCAGCAGGCCACAGCTGGGCCTCGGGGTGGCGTTCGTTGAGGTATTCGGCGATGGCCAAAGAGTCGGCGATCACACCGTGCTCGGTTTTGAGCAGCGGCACCTTGCCGGTGGCGGAAAATGCCAGAAGCCGCTGACGGGTGTCGGGCTGGTCAAGTTTGATCAGGGTTTCTTCGTAGGGTACACCGGCCAGTTCAAGGGCCAGGGCGCCGCGTAGCGACCAGGAAGAATACAGCTTGTCGCCGATGATCAGGTGATAGCTCATGGGTCGGCTCCATTGTTTGGAATTCTGGGGCTGCTGCGCAGCCCTTTCGCGACACAAGGCCGCGCCTGCAAAAAAGCGCTGACCAGTGCAGGAGCGGCCTAGTGTCTCGACGGGCCGCAAAGCGGCCGCAATTGCATCAGGTACGGTATTCGGCGTTGATCTTCACGTACTCGTGGGACAGGTCGGTAGTCCAGATGGTTTCGCTGCACTGCCCGCGACCCAGCTCGATACGAATGGTGATTTCTTCCTGGGCCATGACTGCCGAGCCTTGTGCCTCGGTGTAGCTCGGGCTGCGGCCGCCCTGGCTGGCGATGCAGACGTTGTCGAGGTACACGTCGATCAGGCTGACATCCAGCTCCGGCACGCCGGCACGGCCCACAGCGGCCAGGATACGCCCCCAGTTCGGGTCGGAGGCGAACAGCGCGGTCTTGATCAGCGGCGAGTGGGCAACGGCGTAACCGACGTCCAGGCACTCCTGATGGTTACCACCGCCGTTGACCTGCACGGTAACGAACTTGGTGGCGCCTTCGCCGTCACGGACGATGGCCTGGGCCACTTCCATGCACACTTCGAACACGGCTTTCTTCAGCGCTTCGAACAGCGCGCCGCTGGCCTCGGTGACTTCCGGCAGGTTGGCCTTGCCGGTGGCGATCAGCATGCAGCAGTCGTTGGTCGAAGTGTCGCCATCGATGGTGATGCGGTTGAACGACTTGTTGGCGCCGTCGAGCATCAGGTCCTTGAGCACCGCTGGGGCGACCTTGGCGTCGGTGGCGATATAGCCGAGCATGGTAGCCATGTTCGGGCGGATCATGCCGGCGCCTTTGCTGATGCCGGTCACGGTGACCGTCACGCCTTCGTGCTGGAACTGGCGGCTGGCACCCTTGGGCAGGGTGTCGGTGGTCATGATGCCGGTGGCGGCTTCGGCCCAGTGGTTTTCCGAGAGGTTGTCGAGGGCGGCCTGCAGGGCGCCTTCGATCTTCTCGACCGGCAGCGGCTCACCGATCACGCCGGTGGAGAACGGCAGTACGGCTTCGGCAGGCACACCCGTCAGTTCGGCCAGCTTGGCGCAGGTGCGCTCGGCAGCGGCCAGGCCTGGTGCGCCGGTACCGGCGTTGGCATTGCCGGTGTTGGTCAGCAGGTAGCGTACGGTGCCCTGAACGCGCTGCTTGGACAGGATCACTGGCGCTGCGCAGAACGCATTGAGGGTGAACACGCCAGCCACGCTGGAGCCTTCGGCGCAGCGCATGACCACTACATCCTTGCGCCCTGGGCGCTTGATGCCGGCAGAAGCAATGCCGAGTTCAAAACCCGGAACCGGGTGCAGGGTGGGCAAAGGACCAAGACCAACAGCCATTAGAGCGCTCCTAGAAAAACGGTGAATATGGAAAAAGGGGGCCGCAATGCGGCCCCCAGGGTTGTCACGATACAACAATCAGGTCAGATCACTCGATCTGACCATGGCAATGCTTGAATTTCTTGCCCGAACCACACCAGCACGGCTCGTTGCGGCCCAGCTTCTGGTCATTGCGCACCGGGGCAGCGGCCACGGCCACTTCGGCGCCCTCTTCGCTCAACTGCTCGCTCTCGAGGCCTGGCGCCGGGGCATGCTGGAACTGCATGCGGCTGGCCAGCTCTTCGGCTTCGCGACGCAGGCGGGCTTCCTCTTCGACCGGGTCTTCGCGGCGTACCTGAACGTGCGACAGCACTCGGATGGTGTCGCGCTTGATCGACTCGAGCAGCTCCTGGAACAGGCTGAAGGATTCGCGCTTGTACTCCTGCTTCGGGTTCTTCTGCGCGTAACCGCGCAGGTGAATGCCGTGGCGCAGGTGGTCCATGGTCGACAGGTGGTCTTTCCACAGGTCGTCCAGTACGCGCAGCAGGATCTGCTTCTCGAAGGTGCGCAGGGCGTCGATGCCGGCCTGGTCTTCCTTCTCGTTGTAGGCGTCGGTGATTTCCTTGATCAGCTTGGCGCGCAGCGTCTCCTCGTAGAGGTGATCGTCCTCGTCGAGCCACTGCTGGATCGGCAGCTTCATGGCGAAGTCGCTGGACAGCGAAGCTTCCAGGCCGGCCACGTCCCACTGCTCGGGCAGCGATTGCGGCGGGATGTGCTGGCTGATGGTGGCATCGAGCACTTCCTGGCGGAACTCGGCGATGGTGTCACCGATGTTCTCGGCAGCCAGCAGGCTGTTGCGCATGTGGTAGATCACCTTGCGCTGTTCGTTGGCCACGTCATCGTATTCGAGCAGTTGCTTACGAATATCGAAGTTGCGGCCTTCGACCTTGCGCTGGGCCTTTTCGATGGCGTTGGTGACCATGCGGTGCTCGATGGCCTCACCGGACTGCATGCCCAGGGCCTTCATGAAGTTCTTCACGCGGTCGGAGGCGAAGATGCGCATCAGGCTGTCTTCCAGCGACAGGTAGAAGCGGCTGGAGCCTGGGTCGCCCTGACGGCCGGAGCGGCCACGCAGCTGGTTGTCGATACGGCGCGATTCGTGGCGCTCGGAGGCGATCACGTGCAGGCCACCCGACTCGATCACCTGCTGGTGACGCTTCTGCCAGTCGGCCTTGATCTGGGCGATCTGCTCGGCGCTCGGGCTTTCCAGGGCTGCCACTTCGGCTTCCCAGTTGCCGCCCAACAGGATGTCGGTACCACGGCCGGCCATGTTGGTGGCGATGGTCAGCGCGCCCGGGGCACCGGCCTGGGCGATGATCTCGGCTTCCTTCTCGTGGTACTTGGCGTTCAGTACCTTGTGCTCGATGCCTTCCTTCTGCAGCAGGTTGGACATGTGCTCGGAGGTTTCGATGGTCGCGGTACCCACCAGCACCGGGCGGCCGAGCACCATGCTTTCCTTGATGTCAGCGATGATCGCGGCGTATTTCTCGTCGGCGGTCAGGTACACCAGGTCGTTGAAATCCTTACGCGCCAACGGCTTGTTCGGCGGGATGACCATCACGTTGAGGCCGTAGATCGACTGGAACTCGAACGCCTCGGTGTCGGCGGTACCGGTCATGCCGGACAGCTTGGTGTAGAGACGGAAGTAGTTCTGGAAGGTGGTCGAAGCCAGGGTCTGGCTCTCGGCCTGGATGTTCAGGTTTTCTTTCGCTTCGATGGCCTGGTGCAGGCCTTCGGACAGGCGACGGCCGGGCATGGTACGGCCGGTGTGCTCGTCGATCAGCAGGACCTGGCCGTCCTGGACGATGTACTCGACGTTGCGGTGGAACAGCTTGTGCGCGCGCAGGCCGGCGTAGACGTGGGTCAGCAGGCCCAGGTTATGCGCCGAGTAGAGGCTCTCGCCTTCGGCCAGCAGGCCAGCCTGGGTGAGCATCTCTTCGATGAACTGGTGACCGGCTTCGTTGAGCTCGACCTGGCGGCTCTTCTCGTCGATGGAGAAGTGGCCTTCCTGGGTGACCTGGCCTTCGACTTCTTCGATGTGCTGGGTCAGGCGCGGGATCAGGCGGTTGATCTCGATGTACAGCTTGGAGCTGTCCTCGGCCTGGCCCGAAATGATCAGCGGCGTACGCGCTTCGTCGATCAGGATCGAGTCGACTTCGTCGATCACCGAGAAGTTGAGTTCACGCTGGAACTTCTCTTCCTGGCTGAACGCCATGTTGTCGCGCAGGTAGTCGAAACCGAATTCGTTGTTGGTGCCGTAGGTGATGTCGGACGCGTACGCGGCGCGCTTCTCCTCGGGTGGCTGGAAAGCCGAGACGATGCCGACGGACAGGCCGAGGAACTCGTACAACGGGCGCATCCAGTTGGCGTCACGGCGGGCCAGGTAGTCGTTGACGGTGACCACGTGCACACCTTTGCCGGACAAGGCATTGAGGTACACGGCCAGGGTACCGACCAAGGTCTTGCCTTCACCGGTACGCATTTCTGCGATCATACCCTCGTGCAGGGTCATGCCGCCGATCAGCTGCACGTCGAAGTGGCGCATGCCCATCACGCGCTTGCCGGCCTCGCGGGCCACGGCGAAGGCTTCGGGCAGCAGTTGGTCCAGTGTCTCGCCTTTGGCCAGGCGCTCCTTGAACTCTGCGGTCTTGCCCCGCAGTTGCTCATCGGAGAGGGCGACCATTTTCTCTTCGAAGGCATTGACGATACTCACCGTCTTGAGCATGCGTTTGACTTCACGCTCATTCTTGCTTCCAAAAAGTTTCTTTAACAAAGGCGCAAACATATCGGCAGGATCTTCCACACGTAGGGATGGAGGGCGGCCCCATGAGTCGCCCGTGCAGCCCTGAGGCCGCATGCGAACGAGCATTCTACCCGGAAACGATGGTGAGGAAAGTGGTGGATTTCCACGATGCTGGCACAGCGCTTTGGCGGGGGCGTTTCTAAGATAAGGGCATTTTCCCTGAGTTCAACCCAGAGCATGATGAAACGTATCGAGAACGACTCGTATCCGGCGAATACACTGCTACGGGCAAGGAGATACCCGGCATCTGTTAGACTGTCGATCTTGTAACCTCATGCGTACCCCCATGGCCTTCAAACCCTCCCCCGCCCAGCAGCCATCCGCGCTGCTGCGCCAGGTCCGCCCGCTGCGCCTGCTGCTGAACCAGGCCGAGCGCCTGGAGCATCTGCAACGCCTGCTGGAAAGCCAGCTGCAACCGGCTGCGCGTGAGCATTGCCATGTGGCCTCGTGGCGCGACGGCACCTTGTTGCTGGTGGTTACCGACGGGCACTGGGCCACGCGCCTGCGCTACCAGCAGAAGCGCCTGATGCGCCAGCTGCAGGCTCTGGAAGCGTTCGGCAACCTGCAGCGTATCCTGTGCAAGGTGCAGCCCCCGCTGGTTCCGGCCAAGCGCGGCAGCAATACCAGCGAACTGTCTCCCAATGCCGCCGAGAGCCTTCGTGATACCGCCGAAGGCATCAGCGACCCCAAGCTGCGCGAGGCGCTGGAACGCCTGGCCAGCCACGCCAAGAGCAAAAGCTGAACCAGCGGCCATAAAAAAGGCCACCCGAAGGTGGCCTCAATGAACTAGAGAGTGTTCGAACTTACACGGCCGCAACAGGGCGCATGTACGAGATCGGTGCCGTGCTGGCATCTTCGAAGGTGACCACTTCCCAGGCATCGGTTTCGGCAATGAGCTTGCGCAGCAGCTGGTTGTTCAGCGCGTGCCCGGACTTGTAGCCCTTGAACTCGCCGATCAGGCTGTTGCCGAGCAGGTAGAGGTCGCCGATGGCGTCGAGAATCTTGTGCTTGACGAATTCGTCTTCGGAGCGAAGGCCGTCTTCGTTCAGTACACCGGTTTCATCGACGACAATGGCGTTCTCGACACTGCCGCCCAGCGCAAGGTTGTGCTTGCGCAGGTATTCGATGTCACGCATGAAGCCAAAGGTGCGGGCGCGGCTGACTTCTTTCACGAACGAGGTGCTCGAGAAGTCGACGACTGCACTCTGGGTTTGGCCCTTGAGGACCGGGTGATCGAAGTCGATCTCGAAGCTCACCTTGAAACCTTCGAAAGGCAGGAAAGTGGCGCGCTTGTCGCCCTCTTCCACTGTCACTTCACGCAGGATGCGGATGAACTTCTTGGCTGCGTCCTGTTCTTCCAGGCCGGCAGACTGAATCAGGAATACGAAGGGACCGGCGCTGCCATCCATGATCGGAACTTCCGAGGCGGAGAGCTCGACGTAGGCGTTATCGATGCCCAGACCCGCCATGGCGGAGAGCAGGTGCTCGACGGTATCGACCTTGACGTCGCCGTTGACCAGCGTGGTGGACATGGTTGTCTCACCGACGTTGGCCGCACGTGCCGGGATCTCGACCACAGGGTCGAGGTCGGCGCGACGGAAGACGATGCCGGTATCGACAGGCGCAGGCTTGAGGGTCAGGTAGACCTTCTCCCCGGAGTGCAGGCCGACGCCTGTGGCACGGATGGTATTCTTCAGGGTGCGTTGTCTAATCATGGCATTGGCCGCTTCATCGCAAATTGCGAACAGGTATCAACAAAGGCTGGGGATGATAACAGACCCGGCCTTTGCTGAACACCAACCACCCTTATACCCCTGATAAATTCCATTAATCAGCCTGACGACGCAGGAAGGCTGGGATATCCAGGTAATCCAGATCATCCTGAGGGTTGAGTTTAGCTGCCGCGGCGGCACCTGCATGGGCCTGGTTGCGCATTACGGTCGGGCGCTCCAGGTCGCGGTAGTTGACCGCAGGCTGCTCCTGGCGAACCGGGGCCGGGTTGGAGGCCTCGTACGCCTGCTGAGCGGTCTGCAGGGTGTTGTCGACCACCTTAACCGGCTTCTCGATGCGCGCGCCCAGGCCAGTAGCGACCACCGTCACGTGCAGTTCGTCGCGCATGTCAGGGTCGATCACGGTGCCGACCTTGACCATCGCGTGGTCGGAGGCAAAGGCTTCGATGATGCTGCCGACGTCGGAGTACTCACCCAGCGACAGGTCAGGGCCTGCGGTGATGTTCACCAGGATGCCGCGGGCGCCCTGCAGGTTGACGTCTTCGAGCAGCGGGTTGCGGATTGCCGCCTCGGTGGCTTCGCGAGCACGGTTCGGGCCGCTGGCGCAACCGGTACCCATCATCGCCATGCCCATCTCGCCCATCACGGTGCGCACGTCGGCAAAGTCGACGTTGATCATGCCCGGGCGCTTGATGATGTCGGAGATACCGCGAACGGCACCGGCCAGTACATCGTCAGCCTTGGCAAAAGCGGACAGCAGGCTGGCATCCTTGCCCAGGATGGTCAGCAGCTTCTCGTTGGGGATGGTGATCAGCGAGTCGACGCTCTCGGCCAGCATGCGGATGCCTTCATCGGCGATCTGCATACGTTTGCGGCCTTCGAACGGGAACGGACGGGTCACCACGGCAACGGTGAGAATGCCCATTTCCTTCGCCACTTCGGCGATGATCGGCGCCGCACCGGTACCGGTACCGCCGCCCATGCCCGTGGTGATGAACACCATGTTGGTGCCCTGCAGCACCTCGGCGATGCGCTCACGGTCTTCCAGCGCGGCCTGACGGCCGACTTCCGGGTTGGCACCGGCACCCAGACCCTTGGTCACACCGGTACCCAGTTGCAGGATGGTGCGTGCGCCAATGCTTTTGAGCGCCTGAGCATCGGTGTTGGCGCAGATGAACTCGACGCCTTCGATGCTGCTCTTCACCATGTGGTTGACGGCGTTGCCGCCGCCACCGCCGACGCCGATCACCTTGATGACCGGGCTTTGCGGGACGTTGTCTACGAGCTCGAACATTTTCCCTCTCCTTACAGTTCTCTAGTTGTCGCGCCTACCACTACTGCTTTGAAACTTAGAAGTTGCCCTGGACCCACTTCTTGAAGCGCTCAAGCACTGGGGCCTTCGGTTCATCGCCATAGCTGTTGTTGCTGCTGTTGCTGTTACCGGTCAGGATCAAGTCCTCGGACTGCTTCAGCAGCCCGTAGGTGAGCAGGCCCACGCCGGTGGAATAGATCGGGTTGCGCACCACGTCGCTCAGCCCCCGAACGCTGTGCGGTACGCCCAGGCGTACCGGCATGTGGAAGATTTCCTCGGCCAGCTCCACGGCGCCTTCCATCTTCGCGGTACCTCCGGTCAGCACGATGCCGGCGGGCACCAGGTCCTCGTAGCCGCTGCGGCGCAGCTCGGCCTGGATCAGGGTGAAGAGCTCGTCGTAACGCGGCTCCACCACCTCGGCCAGGGCCTGACGCGACAGCTCGCGCGGTGGGCGATCACCCACGCTCGGCACCTTGATGGTCTCGCCGGCGCCGGCCAACTTGGCCAGGGCGCAGGCGTAGCGGATCTTGATTTCCTCGGCGTACTGGGTCGGCGTACGCAGGGCCATGGCGATGTCGTTGGTCACCTGGTCGCCGGCAATCGGAATGACCGCGGTGTGACGGATCGCGCCTTCGGTGAAGATGGCGATATCGGTGGTACCGCCGCCGATGTCCACCAGGCACACGCCGAGTTCTTTTTCGTCGTCGGTCAGCACCGAGTAGGCCGAGGCCAGCTGCTCAAGGATGATGTCGTCGATTTCCAGGCCGCAGCGGCGTACGCACTTCTCGATGTTCTGCGCCGCGTTGACCGCGCAGGTGACCACGTGGACCTTGGCTTCCAGGCGCACGCCGGACATGCCCAGCGGCTCGCGCACGCCTTCCTGGTTGTCGATCACGTAGTCCTGCGGCAGGGTGTGCAGCACGCGCTGGTCAGCCGGAATGGCGACAGCCTGGGCGGCGTCGAGCACGCGCTCAAGGTCGGCAACGCTGACTTCGCGGTCGCGGATGGCGACGATGCCGTGGGAGTTCAGGCTGCGGATGTGGTTGCCGGCCACGCCGACGAACGCCGAGTGGATGCGGCAGCCCGCCATCAGCTGCGCTTCTTCCACCGCGCGCTGGATCGACTGCACGGTCGACTCGATGTTCACCACCACGCCCTTCTTCAGGCCGCGAGACGGATGGGTGCCGATCCCGACGATCTCCAGGGTGCCGTCTTCGCCCACTTCACCGACCAGCGCCACCACCTTGGAGGTGCCAATGTCCAGCCCGACGATCATTTTGCCGCTATGCGCGTTTGCCATGGTCCTGCCTCTCTCTAATTCTTCGCAACGGCGGGTTGGGCCGTCGTCGGTGCGTTCGGTTCCCGCCAACCAACGGCAAGTCCGTTGGAATAACGCAGATCAATGCGGGCGATGTTGGTGATCTGCTCTTTGAGTGTCTTGTCGTAAATGGCAATGAAACGGCGCATCTTCTCGACCAGATGGTCGCGCCCCAACAGCAGCTCGATGCCCGGGCCGGCGCTGCCAGCACCGGTGGTCAGGAACCAGCTGCCGCGCTCGCGCAGCTCCAGGCGAGCGATGGAAAAGCCCATGGGGCGCAGCATCTGGCTCAGTACCTGATACTGCTGCATGACTTGCTGCTGAGCACGCTGCGGCCCGGCCAGCTGCGGCAGGTGCTCGTAGTTGGCCAGCTCGCGCGGGGTAAAGGCTTGCCCCTGGTTGTTGAGCAAGGCTTCATCACCCCAGCGCGCCACCGGCAGCTGCTCTTCCAGGCGAATGACCACTTCGTCCGGCCACACCCGGCGCACTTCGGCGTGGGCGATCCAGGGCATCTGCTCGAGCTCTGCACGCATCGCCGTAAGGTCGACACTGAAGAAGCTCGCCGCCACGTACGGCGCGATGCGCTGCTGCACCGACTGCTGGCTGATGTAGCTGAGGTCGCCTTGCACGTCGATCTTGGTGATCGGCCGGTCGGCATACGGCATCAGGCGGATGGCGCCCTCGTAGGCACCAAAGCCTGCGGCCACCAGCAATACAGGCCAGAGCAGGCGCTTGAGGCCACCCAGGCTCGGCCGCGGCAGGCGCGCCGATACGGGCTCGTCGGCCACCAGTCGGCTGGCACCGCGCGGCACCGGCTTGCTGCGGCCGGTAACGGGTTGCTGCTGACGTATCATCGCGCCTTGCATGGCTGGTTAACCTCGCGTCGCTACGCTGTCGGCCAGGATCGCCAGCACCAGTTGCTGGAAGTCCAGGCCGGCCGCGCGGGCCGCCATGGGCACCAGGCTATGATCAGTCATGCCCGGTGCGGTGTTGACTTCGAGCAACCAGAACCGGCCTTGCTCGTCCTGCATCACGTCCAGCCGGCCCCAACCTTCGATGCCGATGGCATCGCAGGCGCGCGCGGTCAGGTCGATCAGTTCCTGTTCCTTGACGGCGTCCAGGCCGCACGGGATGCGGTACTGGGTGTCATTGGCGATGTACTTGGCGTCGTAGTCGTAGAACACGTGCGGGGTGCCCAGGGCGATCGGCGGCAGCACCTGGCCACGCAGAACCGCGATGGTGAACTCCGGGCCGTGAATCCATTGCTCGACCAGAACTTGCGAATCGTAGTTGGCGGCGTCCTTCCAGGCAGCGATCAGTTCCTGCTCGCTGCTCACCTTGGCCATGCCGATGCTAGAGCCTTCATGGGCAGGTTTGACGATAAGCGGGAAGCCCAGTTCCCCACTGGCTGCAACACAATCGCTTTCGCTGGCCAGCACGGCGTGGCGCGGGGTCGGAATGCCCAGGCTCTGCCACACCTGCTTGGTGCGCAGTTTGTCCATGGCCAGGGCCGACGCGAGGATGCCGCTGCCGGTGTAAGGAATGCCCAGGCACTCCAGCAGGCCTTGCATGCTGCCGTCCTCACCGCCACGGCCATGGAGGATGATGAAGGCGCGGTCGATCTTTTCGCTCTGCAGGCGCGCCAGCAGGTCGTCACCGACATCGATGGCGACCACGTCGACACCGGCGCTGGTCAGCGCCTCAATCACCGCAGCGCCGGATTTGAGCGAGACTTCACGCTCGGCGCTCTTGCCGCCGTACAGCACGGCGACGCGGCCGAAGGCCTTGACGTCCAGGGTCGAGTGCAACTTTTCGTAGGCGCTGGTCATTTCGACTTCTCCTGCTTGGCGCCAGCGAACAGCGGGCTTTTCATCAATTGCGGGGCCAGGCCACCGACGTCACCGGCACCCTGGCACAGCAGGATGTCGCCGGCGCGCAGCAGCGGCTTGACCAGCGGCGCCAGCTCGGCACCACGTTCGATGTAGATCGGGTCCAGCTTGCCGCGCTGACGGATGCTGTGGCACAGCTGGCGGCTGTCGGCGCCAGGGATCGGCTCTTCGCCGGCCGGGTAGACCTCCATCAGCAGCAGCACGTTGGCATCGCCCAGCACTTGTACGAAGTCGTCGTACAGGTCACGGGTGCGGCTGTAGCGGTGCGGCTGGTAGACGATGACCAGGCGCCGGCTAGGCCAGCCACCACGCACGGCCTTGATCACCGCGGCCACTTCGGTCGGGTGGTGACCGTAGTCGTCGACCAGCATCACGCTGCCACCGTCGACCGGCAGTTCGCCGTACACCTGAAAGCGTCGGCCGACACCTTGGAAGCCGGAAAGGCCCTGGACAATGGCCTCGTCGCTGATGCCTTCGTCGGTGGCGATGGCGATGGTCGCCAGGGCGTTGAGCACGTTGTGGTTGCCAGGCATGTTCACCGACACGTCAAGCGGCTCGCAGTCACGGCGCAGCACGGTGAAGTGGGTCTGCATGCCCTGCTGGCGAACGTTGATGGCGCGGATGTCGGCCTCTTCGCTGAAGCCATAGGTCACGGTCGGGCGTTTGACCTGAGGCAGAATCTCGCGCACCACCGGGTCGTCCAGGCACATGACAGCCAGGCCGTAGAACGGCAGGTTGTGCAGGAACTCGACGAAGGTTTTCTTCAGTTTGTTGAAGTCACCCTCGTAGGTGGCCATGTGGTCGGCGTCGATATTGGTGACCACGGCGACCATCGGCTGCAGGTGCAGGAAGCTGGCGTCGCTCTCGTCGGCTTCGGCGATCAGGTAGCGGCTGGTGCCCAGCTGGGCATTGGTGCCGGCAGCGGTCAGGCGGCCACCGATGACGAAGGTCGGGTCCAGCCCGCCGGCGGCGAATACCGAGGCCAGCAGGCTGGTGGTGGTGGTCTTGCCGTGGGTACCGGCCACCGCTACGCCGTGGCGATAGCGCATCAACTCGGCGAGCATCTCGGCACGCGGCACCACTGGAATACGCCGCTCGAGCGCGGTGGCGACTTCCGGGTTGGCTGGGTTGATCGCGCTGGACACCACCAGCACATCGGCATTGGCGGCGTTCTCGGCACGGTGGCCGACAAAGATCTCGGCGCCGAACGACTCCAGGCGCTCGGTGACCGGCGACGCCTTGAGGTCGGAGCCGGACACCTGGTAACCCAGGTTCAGCAGCACTTCGGCAATACCGCACATGCCCACGCCGCCGATACCGACGAAGTGGATGCGGTTGATGCGGCCCATCTTCGGGTGAGGCATGGCTTTCTGGCTTTCAACCATGGGCCACCTCCAGGCAGATATCGACCACGGTGCTGGTTGCTGCAGGCTTGGCCAGGCGCCGTGCGGTGCCAGCCATGTTGTTGAGTTTCTCGGGTTGCATCAGCACCTCGTTCAGGCGTTCAGCGAGCTGCGCTGCGCCAGTTGTCGCTTGTGGCATGAGGAAGGCGGCGCCTTCCCCTGCCAGATATTGGGCGTTGTGGGTCTGGTGGTCGTCGATGGCGTGGGGCAAAGGCACCAGCATCGAAGGCAAGCCCGCTGCGGCGAGTTCGCTGACAGTCAGGGCACCGGCCCTGCACACCACCATGTCGGCCCAGCCATAGGCATGGGCCATGTCTTGGATAAAGGGCTCTACCTGAGCCTCGACTCCCGCCTCCTGGTAACGCTCGGCGGTGATCGGCGCGTGGTGCTTGCCGGCCTGGTGGAACACCTCTGGGCGCAGGTTCGCAGGCACTTCGGACAGGGCCTTAGGCAACAATTTGTTCAATGGTTCCGCACCCAGGCTGCCCCCCATGACCAACAGGCGCGCGCGGCGCGCGGCCAGGGGCGCACGTTGCGCGTCCATGAACAGCTCCGGGCGCACTGGATTGCCCGTGGTTCGCAGCTTGTCGCTAGCATCGAAGGTGCCTGGGAACGCTTCGCAGACCCGCGCCGACAGCGGCACCAACAGGCGATTGGCGGTACCGGCGCGGGCGTTCTGTTCGTGGATCACCAGCGGCACACCGCACAACCGCGCAGCCACGCCACCCGGGCCGGTGACATAGCCACCGAAGCCCAGGACGCAAACCGGCTTGAGCTGACGAATGATGCGCCGCGCCTGCAGCACCGCCTTGACCAGGGTGAAGGGTGCCTTGAGCAACGACAGCTTGCCCTTGCCACGCAGGCCGCTGACCTGGATCAGGTGCAATGGCAGGCCGGCCTGTGGTACCAGCTCATTCTCGATCCCGCGTGGCGTACCCAGCCAGTGCACGTTGTAGCCACGCTTCTGGAATTCACGGGCGCAGGCCAGTGCCGGGAACACGTGGCCACCGGTACCGCCCGCCATGATCAGAACATTTTTGCCGTCAGCGGCCATGACTGGTCTCCTCGGCAAAATCGCTTTCGCTGAATTCGTGTTCCTCACTGCCCAGGTGCGTGCGGCTTTCCCATTCGATGCGCAGCAACAAGCCCACGCAGGCGCAGCAGATCACCAACGAGCTGCCCCCGTAGCTGAGGAATGGCAGCGTCAGGCCCTTGGTCGGCAGCAGGCCCACGTTCACGCCGATGTTGATCAGGAACTGGCCGATCCACAGGAAGGCCAGGCCGAACGCCATGTAGGCGGCGAAGAACTGCTTGGCCTTTTCGGCCCACAGGCCGATGTACAGGGCACGCACGGTGACGAAGACGAACAGCGCGATGGTTACCAGCGAACCGACCACGCCCAGCTCTTCAGCGAGCACCGAGAACACGAAGTCGGTATGCGCCTCTGGCAGGTAGAACTGCTTCTGCACGCTGTTGCCCAGGCCCACGCCCAGCCACTCGCCGCGGCCGAAGGCGATCAGCGCCTGGGTCAGCTGGTAGCCGGAGCCGAACTGGTCGGACCAGGGGTCGGTAAAGGTGATCAGACGCGCCATCCGGTAGGGCTGCGCCTGCACCAGCACGAACACCGCGACCACCGCCAGCACCACCATCAGGCTGAAGCGGAACAACCCCACCCCGCCGAGGAACAGCATGGCCGCCGCAGCCCCCATCATCACTACCGTGGCACCGAAGTCCGGCTCCATCAGCAGCAGGCCGGCCATTGGCAGCAGCACGATGAACGGTTTGAAGAAGCCCATCCAGCTTTCGCGCACTTCGGTCTGGCGGCGCACCAGGTAGCCGGCGAGGTAGATGACCACGAAAACCTTGGCGATCTCAGATGGCTGGACGTTGAAGAAGCTGAAGCCGATCCAGCGCATCGAGCCGTTCACTTCGCGGCCGATGCCGGGCACCAGTACCATCACCAGCAGGGCGAAGGCCCCCACCAGCATCATGAAGCCCATGCGCTGCCAGGTGGCGATCGGCACCATCATGGTAGCGCCGCAGGCGACCAAGCCGATGGCCACGTACACCAGATGGCGGAACATGTGGTAAAGCGGATTGCCGGATTGTACGGCTGCCACTTCCGAGGACGCCGAGGTGATCATCACCAGGCCCAGGCCAAGCAGCGCAAGGCAGCCGGCCAGGAACGCGAAGTCGAGGTCGATGCCACGGCCGCTGATCAGCGGCGACGGGTACGGCTTGAGGATGTTGAAGATCATGCCAGCCCCCCCGCCGCCTGGGCGAACAGGCGCCCGCGCTCTTCGAAGTTCTTGAACATGTCGAGGCTGGCGCAGGCGGGCGACAGCAACACGGCATCGCCAGGTTGGGCAAGCTCGGCGCACCGTTGCACGGCCTCATCCAACGTCTTCACCCGCACCAGCGGCACGGCATCGCCCAGGGTTTCGGCCAGGCGCTCGGCATCGCGGCCGAGCAGCACCACGGCGCGGCAGAAACGCGCGACCGGCTGGCGCAGGGCAGCAAAGTCGGCGCCCTTGCCGTCGCCGCCGGCGATCAGCACCAGTTGCCCTTCGATGTCGGCGCCCAGTCCTTCGATGGCAGCCAGGGCGGCCCCCACGTTGGTGGCCTTGGAATCGTCATACCAGTTCACGCCGTTGCGTTCACGCACCCACTGGCAACGATGGGCCAGGCCGCCGAATTCGCGCAGGGCCTCGAGCATCGGCTCGAACGGCAGGCCCGCGGCATGGCCCAGGGCCAGGGCCGCCAGGGCATTGCTTTGATTGTGGGCACCGCGGACCTTGAGCTCACGCGCTGGCATCAACGCCTGGAACTCGAAGGCCAGGTATTTTTCGCCATCGACTTCACGCAGGCCAAAGCCTTTGAAGTCTGGCTGGTTGAGGCCGAAGGTCCAGCACGGGCGGCCTTCGACTGGCAGTGGCCGGCTCAGGGCATCCTGACGGTTAACGACCACTTGCTGGGCACCACGGAAGATCCGGTGCTTGGCCAGGTGATACGCCGGCAGGCCGCTGTAGCGGTCCATATGGTCTTCGCTGATGTTCAGCACGGTGGCCACTTCAGCATTGAGCTGGTCGGTGGTTTCCAGCTGGAAGCTCGACAGCTCCATGACATACAGCTCGACGTCATCGCTGAGCAGGTCCAGCGCCGGCGTGCCCAGGTTGCCACCGACAGCCACGCGCTTGCCGGCCTTGGCCGCCATCTCGCCGACCAAGGTGGTCACGGTGCTTTTCGCGTTGGAGCCGCTGATCGCGATGATCGGCGCCTTGGCATGGCGAGCGAACAGCTCGATGTCACCGGACAGCTTCACGCCACGCGCCGCCGCCTGCTGCAAGGCCGGGGTGGCCAGGGCCAGGCCAGGGCTCACGTACAGCTCGTTGGCGCGGCACAGGAAGTCCACGTCCAGTTCACCACAGCGCACTTCCACCTGCGGATAATCACGGCGCAGGGTGTCCAGTTCCGGCGGTTGCTCGCGGGTGTCGGCGACCGCAAAGGCAATGCCCCGGCTCGCCAGGAAGCGAACCAGGGACATGCCGCTCTTGCCGAGGCCGACAACGATGCGGAATTGGTCGGAAGCGATCAGTGACACGCTCGTCTACCTCAATTTCAGGGTTGCAAGGCCGATCAGCACCAGAATCACGGTGATGATCCAGAAACGGACGATCACCCGTGGCTCAGGCCAGCCCTTGAGTTCAAAGTGGTGGTGGATCGGCGCCATGCGGAACACGCGCTTGCCAGTGAGCTTGAAGGAAGCGACCTGGATCACCACCGACAGGGTTTCCATCACGAAGATGCCACCCATGATGAACAGCACGATTTCCTGACGCACGATCACGGCGATGGTGCCCAAGGCGGCGCCCAGCGCCAGCGCACCGACGTCGCCCATGAACACTTGGGCTGGGTAGGTGTTGAACCAGAGGAAACCCAGGCCCGCGCCAATCAGCGCGCCACAGAAGACGATCAGCTCGCCCGAACCCGGCACGTAAGGGATCAGCAGGTATTCGGCGAACTTCACGTTACCCGACAGGTAGCAGAAGATGCCCAGCGCGCCGCCGACCATCACCGTTGGCATGATCGCCAGGCCATCGAGGCCGTCGGTCAGGTTGACCGCGTTGCTCGAGCCAACGATGACGAAATAGGTAAGCACGATGAAACCGATGCCCAGCGGGATGGTAACGTCCTTGAGAAACGGCACGATCAGGGTGGTTTCGACCGTCGTGGGGGCAGTCTTGAACAGGAAGATTGCAGCGCCCAGGCCGAACACCGACTGCCAGAAGTACTTCCAGCGGCTCGGCAGGCCACGCGAGTTCTTTTCGATCACCTTGCGGTAGTCGTCGACCCAGCCGATCGCACCGAACAGCAGCGTAACGATCAGCACCGTCCACACGTAGCGGTTGGACAGGTCGGCCCACAACAGCGTGCTGATGCCGATGGCGGACAGGATCAACGCGCCCCCCATGGTCGGGGTGCCGGATTTGGACAGGTGCGATTGCGGGCCGTCGTTACGGACAGCCTGACCGATCTGGCGAATCTGCAGGGTACGGATCATCCAAGGGCCCAGGCACAGCGCCAGCGACAACGCGGTCAGTACACCGAGGATCCCGCGCAGGGACAGGTACTGGAAGACCGCGAAGCCCTTGTGAAACTGTTGCAGATACTCAGCCAACAGCAGCAGCATTAATGTTTCTCCCCGCTGGCACCGCACAGTGCAGCCACGACGTTTTCCATCGCAGCGCTGCGCGAGCCCTTGATCAAGATAGTGGTATTGCTGGCAGATTCGGCGTGAACGGCCTCGATCAGCTCAGCTTGAGTAGCGAAATGACGGCCATCGGCGCCGAACGCGTCGACCGCATGTTTCATGTTGGAACCCACTGCATACAGGGCGTCGACCTTGCCGCGCGCGTACTCGCCCACCTGACGGTGGCCTTCCTCCGCCCACTGGCCCAGTTCGCCGATATCCCCAAGCACCAGAACGGTGCGCCCGGAAAAGCCGGCGAGTATATCAATGGCCGCGCACATGGAGGTGGGATTTGCGTTGTAACTGTCATCGATCACGCGCACGCCGTTCGGCGCGATTTGCGCCACGGTGCGGCCCTTGACCGGTTGAACGGCGTTCAGCCCTGCAGCGATGCCATTGAGGCTCAGACCAACGGCATGCGCAGCGGCTGCGGCGGCCAGGGCGTTGCTGACGTTATGCTCACCCAGCACATTCAGCTGCACGGCTACCGACTCACCGGCGCCATGCAGCGTGAACGACGGGCAGCCACGCGCATCACGGCCGATATCGGTGGCGTAGAAGTCGGCGCGCACATCATTGCGGGCAAAACTGATGACCTTGTGCGCACCGGCACGTGCTTTCCAGATAGCAAACGCCTTGTCGTCCAGGTTGAGTATGGCCGTGCCGCCCTCGCCCAGGCCTTCCAGGATCTCGCCCTTGGCTTCGACGATCTTGTCCGGGCCGCCGAACTCGCCAACGTGGGCAGTACCGGCGTTATTGATGATGACTACCTGCGGCTGGGTCAGCCCCACGGTGTAGCGGATCTCGCCGATGCGCGAAGCCCCCAGCTCGATGACCGCTGCACTGTGCTCGGGGGCAATTTCCAGCAGGGTCAGTGGGGCACCGAGGTCGTTGTTCAGGTTGCCGCGGGTGGCATGCACCAGGCCGCGGGTACGCAGGATGCTGGCGAGCATCTCCTTGACCGTGGTCTTGCCGCTGGAGCCAGTAATGGCCACCACCGGCTTGTCGAAGGCGACGCGGTTCAGCGCCCCCAGCTGGCCGAGCGCGACACGGCAGTCCTTGACCAGCAGTTGCGGCAGGTCGACACCGACCACTTCACGCTCGACCAACGCCGCCACGGCGCCTTTGGCCTGTACATCGGCCAGGTAATCATGGCCATCGAAACGCGGGCCGGTCAGGGCGACAAACAGTTGTCCGGCACCGACGCTGCGGCTGTCGATGCTGACACCGTCGAAGCGGGCGTCGGCACCGACCAGGTGAGCACCCAATGCTGTGGTCAGCTGGCTGAGTGTCATGGGCTTAAGCATGTGGCGCCTCCCAGGCTGCAAGGGCCTTCTCGGCTTCGACCAGGTCGGAGAAATCATGGCGTTCGCCATTGATCTCCTGGTAGTCCTCGTGCCCCTTGCCTGCCAGCACGATCACATCATCGGCAGCGGCAGAAGCGATGAGCCGTGCAATGGCCTCACCGCGACCGGCGACGAACGCAACGTCGGCAGGCCGGGCAAACCCAGGGCGAATATCGCCGAAGATGCCTTGCGGGTCTTCGGTACGCGGGTTGTCGTCGGTGACCATGACGCGATCAGCCAGGCGCTCGGCCACCTGGGCCATCAGCGGGCGCTTGCCGCGATCGCGGTCACCGCCACAGCCGAACAGGCACAGCAACTGACCGTGAGCGTGCGGGCGCAGGGCTTCGAGGACCTTATCCAGGGCGTCGGGGGTGTGCGCGTAATCGACCACCACCAGCGGCTTGTTGCCGCCGCCCAAGCGCTGCATACGGCCAACCGGCCCTTGCAGTTGCGGGGTGACTTTGAGAATTTCGTCCAGCGAGTAATCCAGCGCCAACAGCGTTGCCACGGCCGCGAGCATGTTGCTCAGGTTGAAGCGGCCGAGCAGCTGGCTACGCAACGTGCGCTCACCCTGGGCGGTTCTGATGACAGCGCGCACGCCATCGTCATCGAACGTCGCTTCACGGCAATACAAGGAAGCGTCCGGGTTTTCCAGGCTATAGCTGAGCAGCCGGGTCTCGATATGATCAGCACTCGGGCGGCGGGCAAAGTCAGCTGCCAGGCGGCGCCCGAAAGCGTCATCCAGGTTGACCACCTGGCAACGCAGGCTGGGCCAGGCGAACAGCTTGGCCTTGGCGGCCTCGTAGGCCTCCATGCTGCCGTGGTAATCCAGATGATCCCGGGACAGGTTGGTCATCACCGCGATATCGAATTCCAGCGCCGCAACGCGCCCCTGCTCCAGAGCATGCGAGGAAACTTCCATCGCCACGGCCTTGGCGCCGCCCTTCTTGAGGTCGTAGAGGGTCGACTGCACCGCGATCGGGTCCGGCGTGGTCAGGCGGCCGCTCTGCAGCTCGCCAAAGAACCCTGTGCCCAGCGTGCCGATCAGGCCGCAACGCTGGCCCAGCAAATCAAGCGCCTGAGCCACCAGTTGGGTGACGCTGGTCTTGCCATTGGTGCCAGTAACCCCTACCAGGTTCAACTGACGGCTCGGCTCGCCATAGAAACGACCGGCGATATTCGACAATTGGGCGATCAGCCCCTTGACCGGAATCAGCGGCGCATCGGTGATCGGCAGTACGCTTGCGCCCTGCACTTCATAGGCGACCGCAGCAGCGCCAAGGGCCAGGGCATCGGCGATATGGTCACGGCCATCGACCTTGGCCCCCGGCACGGCGAGGAACAGGTCACCCGGGCGCACGGCGCGGCTGTCCAAGGTCAGTTCACGGATCAAGGGATCGCGGCTGGCGTCGGCGAAAAGCTTGCTCAGTGGCATCGTCATCATCCACGCCCTCCCTTGGCGGGTACTGCATTGACTTGCTGTTGCTCGGTTGGCGGCGGCAGGTTGTCCGGCGGCACGTTCATCAGCCGCAGGGTGCCGGACATGACCTTGCTGAACACCGGCGCCGATACCAGGCCACCGAAGTAGCCGCCCTTGCTCGGTTCGTCGATGACCACGACGACGGCGTAACGCGGGTCGCTCATCGGGCCGAAGCCTGCGAACAACGAGCGGTAGGCGTTCTCGGTGTAGCCCTTGGAGCCGACGGTCGCCTTACGCGCCGTACCCGACTTACCACCCACGTGGTAGAACGGCACCTGGGCGCGGAACACGCCGCGCGGCGCCTCGATCACCTGCTGCAGCATGCCCTGCACGGTTTCGGCGGTTTCTTTCGGAATGGCCTGCACCGCCTCGGGGGCCTTGTCGACCTTGAGGATCGACAGCGGCACCATCTTGCCGTCGTTGGCCAGCGCTGCGTAGGCATGCACCAATTGCAAGGCGGTTACCGACACGCCGTAGCCGTAGGACAAGGTGGCGGTTTCGGCCTTGCGCCATTCGCGGTGGTTGGGCAGGTTGCCGACGCGCTCGCCCGGGAAACCCAGGCCGGTGTACTGGCCCAGGCCGACCTGGGACATCACCCGGTAGATGGCTTCGCCGCCGATATCGAAGGCGATCTTGCTCATGCCGACGTTACTGGAGTTGATCAGGATGCCGGTCAGGTCAAGGATCGGGCCCTCGCTGCGGGACACGTCCTTGATGGTGTAACGGCCGATCTGCAGGCTGCCCGGGTACACCTCGACCTTGTCGGTCGGTTTCCAGCGGCCGCTCTGCAACGCAGCACTCATGGAGATTGGCTTGACCGTGGAGCCCGGCTCGAACACGTCGATGATCGCCCGGTTACGCATCGCGGCCGGGAACATGCTACGGCGGTTGTTCGGGTTGTAGGTCGGCTGGTTGACCATGGCTAGGACCTCACCGGTCTTGACGTCCATGATCACCAGGCTGCCGGCCTTGGCGTCCTGCTCGGCGATGGCGTTGCGCAGCTCGCGGGTGGCCAGGTATTGCAGGCGCAGGTCGATGGACAACGCCAAGGTCTTGCCGGCCTTGGCGTTCTTGGTCACCTGGATGTCCTTGATCAGCCGGCCGCGCCGGTCCTTGATCACCTGCCGCTTGCCGGGCACGCCGGCCAGCCATTCATCGTAGGCCAGTTCCACGCCTTCACGGCCATGGTCGTCCAGGTCGGTGAAGCCGACCATGTGTGCGGTGACATCACCGGCCGGATAGAAGCGGCGGAATTCTTCAAGGCCGTAGACACCCGGCACTTTCAGGTCGAGCACGTGCTGGCCCTGCTCAGGGGTCAGGCCACGGACCAAGTAGATGAACTCTTTGCTGGCCTGCTGGGTCAAGCGCTCGGTCAGCTGCTGGGCGTTTTGCCCAAGTGCAGCGGCCAGCTGCGGCCAGCGCTCTTTGGAGGCCTGCATTTCCTTGGGGTTGGCCCACAAGGTGGTGACCGGCGTACTGACGGCCAGCGGCTCACCGTTGCGATCGGTAATCAGACCACGGTGTGCCGGAATCGGGATATGACGCAGGCTACGGGCATCGCCCTGGCCTTTGAGGAAGTCACGGTCGACCACCTGCAGGTCGATGATGCGCCAGCAGATGGCACCGACCATCACCGCCAGCAAGCCGATCACCACGCGGAAGCGCCACGGGTAGAGTGCGCCTTCGAGCTTCATCATGGCGCCACCATCCGCACTTCGTCTGCCGCAGGCACACGCATTTTCAGCTGCTCGGAGGCCAGGCTCTCGATGCGGCTGGCGGCGGTCCAGGTGCTTTGCTCGAGGATCAGCCGGCCCCACTCGGCCTGGGCCTTGTCGCGCTCGTTCAACTCACCGTACAGGGTATTGAGCAACTGGCGGTTCCAGTGGGCGCTGTAGGACACGGCGATGGCCGAAACGAGCACGCCGACAAACAGCAGAAGCATCAGCAAGCTGCCGCCTGGCAAAGGTTTGGCAAATAGCCGGCTCACCGAAGCTTCTCCGCCACCCGCATGACGGCGCTGCGCGACCGCGGGTTGGCTTTGAGTTCTGCATCGGAGGCGAACTGTGCCTTGCCGATCAGTTTGATCTTGGGCTCGAAGACCTTGTGCTGCACAGGCAGATTGCGCGGCAGGTTGTCGGCCTCGCCTTTGACCAGCTTGCGCATGAACAGCTTGACGATACGGTCTTCCAGCGAATGGAAGCTGATCACCGCCAAGCGACCACCGACTTCCAAGGCGTCGAGCGCCGCTTCAAGGCCGGTCTCGAGGTCGCCCAGTTCGTTGTTGACGTGGATACGCAGGCCCTGGAAGGCACGGGTGGCCGGGTTTTTGCCCTTTTCCCACGCAGGGTTTGCCACCTTGAGCACTTCGGCCAGGTCGGCGGTACGTGTGAACGGCTGCTTCTCGCGGCGCTCGACCACGGCACGGGCCATGCGCCCGGCAAAACGCTCCTCGCCGTACTCTTTGAATACACGAGCGATTTCTTCGGCAGGCGCAGTGGCGATGAACTCGGCGGCGCTGATGCCCTGATCAGGGTTCATGCGCATATCCAGTGGGCCGTCATTGAGGAAGCTGAAGCCACGCTCGGGGTCATCCAGCTGCGGCGAAGACACGCCCAGGTCGAGCAGAATCCCGCTGACCTTGCCATCCAGGCCGCGCTCGGCCACCTCGGCGCCCAGCTCGGCAAAGCTGCGCTGCACAATGACAAAGCGGCCGTCTTCGGCCGCCAGCGCTTGCCCGGTGGCAATCGCTTGAGGATCTTTGTCGAAACCCAGTAGCCGCCCTTGCGGCCCGAGCTTGCTGAGAATCAGACGGCTGTGCCCGCCGCGGCCGAAGGTGCCGTCGAGATAGCAACCGTCGGCGCGCAGGGCCAATGCCTCGACAGCTTCGTCGAGCAGGACGGTGATGTGGTTGAAGCCGCTATCTATGGTCACAGGATCAGGTCACGCAAATCGTCGGGCATGGCGCCCGGTTGTTGGATAGCTGCAAGGTCGGCTGCCGAAACTGCGTTCCAGGCCTCCTCATCCCACAGCTGGAATTTGTTCAACTGCCCCACCAGCATCGCCTTCTTGTCCAGCTTGGCGTAGTCCCGCAGGCGGGGCGGTACCAGGAAACGACCGCTGCCATCGAGCTCCAGGTCAACCGCATTACCGATCAGCAAACGCTGAAGGCGGCGGTTTTCCTCACGCAACGACGGCAAGGCGCGCAACTTGGTTTCAATCTGTTCCCACTCATCGAGGGGATAAACACACAAGCAGGGGTCAACGGCGTCAATGGTCACGATCAGCTGACCCTTGCAACGCGAATCGAGCTCGTCACGGTACCGGCTCGGCATGGCGAGACGGCCCTTTGCATCGAGGCTGACGGCGTTGGCTCCGCGGAACACGGCTGCGATTCCCCACAATGTTAACTTTTTTGTGCCAGAAAACCCACTTCATCCCACTTTCTGCCACTTGCGCACACTATAGGAATCCGCCCGCTGCACCGTCAAGGCACGTTCATAAGGAAAACCCTTACAGGACCGCGATTTAGCGCGATATTGGAAGATGGAAGGAGTGCCGGCGCATGAAAAAAACGTGAAAAATCAAACCAACTCAAACGAATGCAGTTCGAAGTTAAAGTGATTTATTAAGAGTAAGATTTTTTCGGTATTACCAGGACGGATCTGCTATCGATTAAGCAGGAGGGGAGAGAGGTGGAGAGTCGATCTGTAAGCCGGGTTTTGTCGAGGACAGTCATTCCTCTACGACGGCCATCACTGGACGCCTCTAGCAACCTACCCGGTTCCGACGCGGGCCACGCCTGATGGAACCCTATTTGGTCTTGCTCCGAGTGGGGTTTACCTAGCCACGAACTGTTGCCAGCCGTGCGGTGCGCTCTTACCGCACCTTTTCACCCTTACCGGCACCGAAGTGCTTAGGCGGTTATTTTCTGTGGCACTTTCCGTAGGCTCGCGCCTCCCAGGCGTTACCTGGCACTCTGCCCTATGGAGCCCGGACTTTCCTCCCCCGCCTTTTGCGGAACAAAAGACGGCAGCGACTGTCCGATCGACTCTCCGCCGACAAGGTTAACGGCAGGCGCGCTCAAGAACAAGCAATACCGCAAATTACATCAAATGGCCACTACTGCGCTTTCTGCTTTTCCAGTGCCACTTGATACAGCAGGTTCTTGCGTACGCCGGTAATTTCCGCCGCCAACGCCGCTGCGCGCTTGAGCGGCAACTCGGCCAGCAACAGGTCGAGCACACGCTGCGCCTCGGCACTGATCGCCTCCTCGCCCTCCGGCGCGCTCCATCCGCCCACCAACACCACGCACTCGCCACGCTGCTGGTTGCTGTCACCCGCCACGAACGCGCGCAATTCACCGAGCGGCAGGCCCTTGAGGGTCTCGAAAGTCTTGGTCAGTTCGCGCGCCAGCAGCGCCGGGCGTTCGGCCCCGAATACCAGTTCCATGTCCTCCAGGCATTCGAGAATGCGGTGAGGCGCTTCGTAGAAGATCAACGTGCGCGGTTCTTCCTTCACCTGCTCCAGGCGCGCACGACGGCCGGCTGTCTTGGCCGGCAGGAAGCCTTCGAAAATAAACCGGTCGGACGGCAGCCCAGCGGCCGAGAGCGCTGCGATCAGCGCGCACGCGCCCGGTACGGGCACCACCTTGACGCCTGCGGCGCGCGCCTGGCGCACCAGGTGGTAGCCTGGGTCGGAAATCAATGGGGTACCGGCATCAGACACCAGCGCCACATCCTCACCCGCCAGCAGCTTGGTGATGAAGCGCCCACCTTCGTCGCGTTCGTTGTGCTCATGGCAGGCCGCCAGGGGCGTATCGATGCCGAAATGCTGCAGCAGACGAATCGAGTGCCGGGTGTCCTCGGCGGCGATCAAGGCGACATCCGCCAGCACCTTCAATGCCCTGGCACTCATGTCGTCGAGGTTGCCGATGGGGGTCGCGACCACGTACAGCGTCCCCACGGTGGATTTCGAAGCCCCTGCCACATCAGTCACTGCGCACACCTGTCTTTCGGATCAAAGGCTTCATTGTAGCCCGAGCGCCGGTAACAGGGCGCAAAGAACTTCACCCGCAGTTGCCACCAGGACACCTATAGTCAAGGTTCTGCAATCAGCAAGATCGCGCCCCGGCCAACGCTTCGGTACAATTGCCGGCCAACTTGATCGAGTAACAGGACCTTTACATGATCGCTTGCCTGCGGCTGTTCACAGCCCTCTGCCTCGCTGCCCTGCTGGCAGCCTGCGCCAGCTCGCCCTCATCCAGCCTGGGCGAGCTGCCACGCACCCCGGACGCGAGCATTGAGCAACTGCTCGAAAAAGCGGCTGCCAGCAAGTCTGCTGAAGACGCCGCCTTGCTGCGCCTGAGCGCTGCCGACCTGGCCTACAAGCAGAAGGACTATCCGCGCGCCGCACGCATTCTCGAGCAGGTCCCGATGGAGACGCTCAAGCCGGCCCAGCAAATCTTCGCCGCCACCCTCGGCGCGGAACTGGCCATGAGCCGCAACCAGCCCAAGGCCGCCCTCAGCGCCCTCTCGCACCCAAGCCTGCAGCATGTCGGCGAATTGCCGGTGGAGCAGCAAGTGCGCACCTACAGTGTGCAGGCTGCTGCCCTCGAGGCCGACGGCCAGGCGCTGGCTGCAGCCCAGCAACGCGTGCTGCTGGGCCCTCTGCTCAGCGGTCAGGCTGCCAGCAGCAACAATGACGCCATCTGGACCCTGGTCGCCTCGCTGCCTGCAGAGCAACTGCAGCAGCCCACCGGCGACCAGACCTTGGCCGGCTGGACCAGCCTGGCCCTGGCCGTGAAAAGCGCCGGCACCCTGGAGCAACAGCAGGCCGCCATCGACACCTGGCGCAAACAGCATCCCGACCACCCTGCCGCGCAACAGCTGCCGCTGGCCCTGACCAAACTCAAGGAACTGGCCAGCCAGCCCCTGACCAAGATCGGCCTGCTGCTGCCTCAGGAAGGCCCGTTGGCCGGTGTCGCCCGCGCGCTGCGTGACGGCTTCATGGCCGCCCACTTCCAGGCCCAGCAGGCTGGCCAGCAAGCGCCAGCCGTGCAGGTGTACGACAGCTCGCGCATCGGTTCGCTCGACGACTTCTATCGCCAGGCGCAGGCCGACGGCGTGCAACTGGTGGTTGGCCCGCTGGAAAAACCGCTGGTGAAGAAACTTGCCGCCAACGCGCAACTGCCCATCCCGACCCTCGCGCTGAACTACGCCGACGCCGGCCAGAAGGCCCCGCCACAGCTGTTCCAGTTCGGCCTCGCCGCCGAGGACGAAGCCCGCGAAGTTGCGCGCCGCGCCCGCGCCGACGGCATGGTCCGCGCCGTAGCCCTGGTGCCAAGCGGGGAATGGGGGGATCGCGTGCTGGCAGCCTTCCGCCAGGACTGGGAAGGTAATGGCGGTACCGTGATCGCTGCCGAGCGCATCGCCCAGCCGGTCGCCCTGGCTCAGCAGATCGCCAACCTGTTCCAGTTGCGCCAGAGCGAAGGCCGTGCACAAAGCCTGCAGAGCACGGTCGGCGGTAGCATCGCCGCCCAGCCGTCGCGCCGCCAGGACATCGATTTCATCTTCCTCGCCTCGACCCCGCAACAGGCGCAGCAGATCAAGCCGACCCTGAACTTCCAGTACGCCGGTGATGTACCGGTCTACGCCACCTCGAACCTGTACAGCGCCAGCGGTGACGTCAACCAGTACAACGACATGAACGGTATTCGCTTCTGCGAGACCCCCTGGCTGCTGGACACCACCAACAGCCTGCGCCAGCAAGTGGTCCAGCAGTGGCCGCAAGCTGCCGGCAGCCTCGGCCGCCTGTATGCCATGGGCGTCGATGCCTACAGCCTGGCACCTCGCCTGGGCCAATTGAAAGCACTGCCGGACAACCGCGTAGAAGGCCTCTCGGGCAGCCTGAGCATGAACGCCAACCAACGCGTCGAGCGCCAGCTGCCATGGGCCGAGTTCTCCGGCGGCCAGGTCAAGCGCCTGCCGGACACTTCGCACTGATGCCAAACGCATCACCGACCCGCGCCGGCCAGGACGCAGAAAACCAAGCCCTTGAGTACCTTCAAGGGCAAGGCCTGCAGCTGCTGACGCGCAATTGGCGATGCAAAGGCGGTGAGCTTGATCTGGTCATGCTCGACACCGATACAGTAGTATTCGTCGAAGTCCGCTACCGGTTGCACGCGGGCTTCGGTGGCGCCCTCGGCAGTATCGACGGGCGCAAGCAGAAACGGCTGGTGCTTGCCGCCAGTCTTTTTCTGCAGAAGGAGTCTCGCTGGGCCAACCACCCGTGCCGCTTCGACGTTGTCGCCTTGCAGGGTAGCCACCATGCAGGCCGGCCGCTTCAATGGCTGAAAAACGCCTTCGAATGCTGAACCCACTCCCATTTTTTTGCTCTATGTTTCGCGGGCTGGTCCCTGTTGCGCGTAGCAAAGGCCACCGCCCCACTTAAGGTCACCAGATGGACATGCAATCCCGAATTCGCCGGCTGTTCCAGGCCAGCATCGATACCAAGCAACAGGCAATGGACATCCTGGCACCGCACATCGAGCAGGCCAGCCTGGTCATGGTCAATGCGCTGCTCAACGAGGGCAAGATGCTCGCCTGTGGCAACGGCGGCTCGGCCGGTGATGCCCAGCATTTTTCTTCGGAGCTGCTCAACCGCTTCGAGCGTGAACGCCCGAGCCTGCCGGCCATCGCCCTGACCACCGACAGCTCGACATTGACCTCGATCGCCAACGACTACAGCTACAACGAAGTCTTCTCCAAGCAGATTCGCGCACTGGGCCAGCCCGGCGATGTATTGCTGGCAATTTCGACCAGCGGCAACTCGGCCAACGTGATTCAAGCGATCCAGGCCGCACATGATCGCGAAATGATTGTCGTAGCATTGACCGGACGTGACGGTGGCGGCATGGCTTCGCTGCTGCTGCCCGAGGACGTGGAAATCCGCGTACCTTCGACGGTCACCGCTCGTACCCAGGAAGTCCACCTGCTGGCGATCCACTGCCTGTGCGATCTGATCGACAGCCAACTGTTCGGGAGTGAAGAATGATCCCCATGCGCCTCGGCCTGATGGCCCTGACCCTGTGCCTGAGCGTCACCGGCTGCAGCTCGGTACTGACCTCGACCCGTAATTCCCCGATCGAGGATGATCGCGGCACCCGCACCATCGGCAGCAAGATCGACGACTCGCTGATCGAAACCAAGGCTGCGGTCAACATCTCCAAGGCCAGCCCTGACCTGGACAAGGGCTCGCATATCGTCGTCAGCAGCTACAACGGTGTAGTGTTGCTGGCCGGGCAAACCCCACGCGCCGACCTCAAGAGCCTGGCCGAACAAACCGCCGGCCAAGTGCAGCGCGTCAAGAAAGTGCACAACGAACTGCAGGTGATGCAGCCATCCTCCATCCTCGCGCGCAACAACGATGCCTGGCTGACCACCAAGATCAAGACCCAGATGCTGACCGACAACGCCGTGCCCAGCTCGCGCATCAAGGTGATCACCGAGAACGGTATCGTCTACCTGCTCGGCCTGGTGACACAGCAAGAAGCCAACTCCGCCACCGCCGTGGTACAGGGCGTGTCCGGCGTGCAGAAGATCGTCAAGCTGTTCGAGTACATCGACTGATCCCTCTGCCTGTGCCGGCCCCTCACCGGCCGGCACAGGCAACCACGCACCACCCTTTCAGAACCCCAGGAAACACCGCATGAAAAAGCTTCTGCTGCCCGCCCTGCTGATCGGCACCTTTGCCGCCCTGGCCGGCTGCTCCACCCCCAGCCTGATCACCCTCAACGATGGCCGCGAGATCCAGGCCGTCGATGCCCCGCACTATGAGAAGAATTCGGGCTTCTACGAGTTCGAGCAGCTCGATGGCAAACGCACCCGCATCAACAAGGACCAGGTGCGCAGCATCAGCGACCTGTAATCCCAGGCCTGCAATGAAAAAGGCGATCCATGCGGATCGCCTTTTTTGTTACTTCACCACCTTCAGGCTCGGCCGCCCGGTCGGGCGCGGCGGCTGGCCACCCCCTTCCGGCGGGCCTTCGTCATCCGGCTCGACACCTTCGTCGTCCAGCTCTTCACCTTCCATCAACGGTGGCTCCAGCTCGAAGACCATACCCTGGCCGTTCTCACGGGCGTAAATACCGAGAATTGCACCTACCGGCACGAACAACGAATGAGCAACGCCGCCGAAGCGCCCTTCGAAGCTCACCGCATCGTTGTCCATATGCAGGCTGCGCACGGCACTGGGGGAAATATTCAGGACGATCTGGCCGTCACTGGCGAAACCCTGCGGCACCTGGACAGCCGGAAACTCGGCATTGACCAGCATGTGCGGGGTGCAATCGTTGTCGACGATCCACTCGTACAGTGCACGAACCAGATAGGGGCGACTGGAGTTCATCAACGGCTCCTTAAAGCTTACGCATTTCACGTTCAACGGAGGACAGGCTCGCCAGGAATGGCTCGCGGGCGAACTGCCGCTCCATGTAATCCTGCAGCGGCTTGGCTTGCCGCGGCAACTCGATACCCATTACCGGCAAACGCCAGAGGATGGGCAGTAGACAACAATCGACCAGGCTTTGCTCATCACTCATGAAACAAGCAAATTCGTTGAACAAGGGCGAGACGCCGGTCAGGCTCTCACGCAGTGCCTTGCGGGCCTCCGCGCGCACGGCTTCAGTGCTGCGCGCGTCAAGCACGGTATCGGCCAACGCACACCAGTCACGCTGGATGCGGTGTATCAACAAGCGGCTGTTACCGCGCGCGACCGGGTACACCGGCATCAGCGGCGGATGCGGGTAACGCTCCTCGAGGTATTCCATCACCACGGTCGATTCATAGAGCGCCAGGTCGCGATCGACCAGGGTCGGCACGCTGCCGTAAGGGTTCACCTCAACCAGCTTGGGTGGCAGACGCCCAGGATCGACGTCGATGATCTGCACGCTGACACCTTTCTCGGCAAGCACGAGGCGTACCCGATGAGAATAGTGATCAGCGGGATCGGAATAGCAGGCTAACCTATTGGTCGCGCCCATGTAGCGCCTCCTCGCATGGGGATGCTTGTGAAACTGCAAATGCAAACGCGCCCTGGACGCCCCCTCGCTTGCACAAGGGGGCGCCCAGGGCGCGTTCAACTACCAGAAACTACTGCGTGATCAGTGCACGTCCTTCCAGTATTCGCGCTTGAGCAAGTAGGCGAACACGAAGAAGAAAGCCAGGTACAGCAACACATAGGTACCGATGCGCTGGCTTTCCAGTTTGACCGGGTTGGCCGAATAGGCCAGGAAGGTCACCAGGTTCTTGACCTTCTCGTCGAACTGCTCGGTCGTCAGGGTACCGGAATTCGGCGTGATGGTCAGCTGGTCACACGCTTCATGGGTCAGCGGGCTGCCCGTCAATGGGTCGAATTGTTTCTTGCCATCGACGACCATCTGCACCTGCTTGCAACCGACCACCTGGTTGCCCTGCAGGCCGACCAGCACGTTGGGCATGCCCACGTTGGGGAACACCTTGTTGTTCACCCCATAGGGCCGCGAAGGGTCCTCATAGAAGCTGCGCAAGTAGCTGTACAGCCAATCGGTACCGCGTACGCGGGCGACCAGGGTCAGGTCGGGAGGCGCTGCGCCAAACCAGGTCTTGGCATCACTGGGCTTCATGCCGATGTTCATGTGGTCACCGATCTTGGCACCGGTGAACACCAGCTTCTCGAGCATCAGCTCATGAGGGATCCCCAAGTCATCGGCAACCCGCTCGTAACGTTGGAACTTGGCGCTGTGACAGCCCATGCAATAGTTGGCAAAGGTCCGCGCACCATCTTGCATGGCAGCCTTGTCGGTCAGGTCGATATCGACCTTGTCCAGCTCCAGGCCATGTTCGGCAGCGAAGGAAAAGGCAGGCATCACTGCCAGCAAAAGTACTGCAATCAACTTTTTCATCAGCCAGTCACCCTTTCCGGAACCGGTTTGGTCTTCTCAAGCCGCGTGTAGAACGGCATCAGCAGGAAGTAGGCGAAGTACAACACCGTGCACACCTGCGACAGCAAAGTGCGCCCTGGCGTCGGTGCCAATACCCCCAGCACGCCGAGAATGACGAAGGCGATGCAGAACACCAGCAGGAAGGCCTTGCTGATCCAGCCCTTGTAGCGCATGGAGCGCACCGGGCTGCGGTCCAGCCAGGGCAATACGAATAGCACGGCGATGGCGGCGCCCATGGCGATCACGCCCATCAGCTTGTCAGGCACGGCACGCAAGATCGCGTAGAAGGGCGTGAAGTACCATACCGGCGCGATGTGCTCAGGTGTCTTGAACGCGTTGGCCTGCTCAAAGTTGGGCTTTTCCAGGAAGTAGCCACCCATTTCCGGGAAGAAGAACACCACCGCACAGAACACGAAGAGAAACACTACCACCCCGACAATGTCCTTGACGGTGTAGTACGGGTGGAACGGGATGCCGTCGAGCGGGATACCGTTCTCGTCCTTTTTCTTCTTGATATCCACCCCATCCGGGTTGTTCGAACCCACTTCGTGCAGGGCCAGGATGTGCAGCACGACCAGGCCGAGTATGACGATCGGCAAGGCCACCACGTGCAGGGCGAAGAAGCGGTTCAAGGTAATGCCGGAAATCAGGTAGTCACCGCGGATCCACTGGGTGAGATCGCCGCCGATCACCGGGATTGCGCCGAACAGCGAGATGATCACCTGGGCGCCCCAGTACGACATTTGCCCCCATGGCAGCAGATACCCCATGAAGGCCTCGGCCATCAGCGCCAGGTAGATCAGCATGCCGAACAGCCACACCAGCTCGCGCGGCTTCTGGTACGAGCCGTAGAGCAGGCCGCGGAACATGTGCAGGTAAACCACGATGAAGAACGCCGAGGCACCGGTGGAATGGAGGTAGCGCAGGATCCAGCCGTACTCCACGTCACGCATGATGTACTCGACCGAGGCGAACGCCTCTTCCGCCGAAGGCGTGAAACTCATGGTCAGCCAAACGCCGGTGACGATCTGGTTGACCAGCACCAGCAGGGCCAGCGAGCCAAAGAAATACAGGAAGTTGAAGTTCTTGGGCGCGTAGTACTTGCTCAGGTGGTCTTCCCACATCTTGGTGGCGGGGAAGCGAGCATCAATCCAGTCCATGAACTTGCTCATCATGCTTTCTCCTGGTCGACGCCGATGACGACGATATCATCCGACTCGTAAGAGTGCGGCGGCACTGGCAGGTTGAGAGGCGCTGGCTGCGACTTGTAGACCCGCCCAGCCAGGTCGTAGTGGGAGCCGTGGCAGGGGCAGAAGTAGCCACCCACCCACTTCGGCCCCAAGTCAGCGGGCGCGACCTCCGGGCGGAAGGTCGGCGAGCAACCCAGATGGGTGCACAGGCCGACGAGAATGAGCAGTTCCGGCTTGATCGAGCGGACTTCCGGGTCGACGTAGGCGGGCTGCACCGACGCCTTCGATTCAGGGTCGGAGAGCTCTGCGGTGATCTTCTTCAGATTGCCAAGGATCTCCTGCGTTCGCCGTACGATAAATACGGGCTGGCCACGCCACTCGGCAACCATCTGCTGCCCGGGCTCGACCTTGGCGATATTGACCTTCACCGGTGCGCCGGCCGCCTTCGCCTTGGCACTGGGAAACCATGACCCCACGAACGGTACCGCAGCCCCCACTGCCCCCGCTGCCCCGACCACGGATGTCGCGGCTACGAGGAAGCGGCGCCGGCCTGCGTTGACGCCGTCATTGCTCATTCAGTCCTCTCCCATCAGCTTGCTTGGCCTGTTGGACCAGGCCTGTACTTAGGTAATGTCTGTGGCACTAAAAATTGGTCGCCATGGTAAGAAACAAATCCACACAGTGACAAGGTGATTGGCCTGGGATCGGCTACAACCCTCGCTTTGCTTGATCTGCGTCTATGTGGCGGGCCACCACGGACATGCTGACAGGTTAGTTCAAGACATAAAAAAAGCCCGGTTCCAAGGAACCGGGCTTTTTCGACTGCCGAAGCGGTATTAACGCTTGGAGTACTGAGGACGCTTACGCGCTTTACGCAGACCCACTTTCTTACGCTCGACTTCACGAGCGTCGCGGGTGACGTAGCCAGCACGACGCAGAGCGCCACGCAGGGTTTCGTCGTATTCCATCAGAGCGCGGGTGATACCGTGACGGATCGCACCGGCTTGACCGCTGACACCACCACCAGCAACGGTGACGTAGATGTCGAACTTCTCGGTGGTCTCGGTCAGCTCCAGCGGCTGGCGAACAACCATGCGAGCAGTTTCACGACCGAAGAACACGTCCAGAGAACGGTTGTTGATGGAGATGTTACCAGTACCCGGACGCAGGAAAACGCGAGCGGTTGCGGTCTTGCGACGGCCAGTGCCGTAATTTTGAGTCGCCGACATAATGAACTATCCCGTTAGATCTTCAGTTCTTGAGGCTGCTGAGCAGTGTGTGGGTGAGCAGCACCCGCGTACACTTTCAGCTTACGGTACATGTCGCGACCCAGCGGGTTCTTCGGCAGCATGCCTTTGACCGCGGTTTCGATAACACGCTCAGGGGCTTTGGCGATCAACTTCTCGAAGTTGATTTCCTTGATGCCGCCTGGGAAGCCGGAGTGGGAGTAGTACATTTTGTCGGAAGACTTGGCGCCAGTTACACGGATCTGCTCGGCGTTGATGACGACGATGTAGTCGCCGGTGTCAACGTGAGGGGTGTATTCTGGTTTGTGTTTGCCACGCAGACGGCTAGCGATTTCGGTAGCCAGACGACCCAGGGTCTGGCCAGCGGCGTCGACTACGAACCACTCGCGCTTTACTGTTTCCGGTTTAGCAGTAAAAGTTTTCATTCTCTAAAGCCTCAGAGGCCGCCCAGCGAAAAATAGACGGCGAATCTTACTGGATAGTGCACAGCTTGCCAAGGGCAAGCGCGCAGCCGAACACAGACGCTTTTGGGGGCTCGGGTCGGGCACGCCAATGTTCGACGGGGTTCTTCCTGCGTGGTGGTGCATCACTTCCGCCACACGGAGAGGTGCCGAATTATCCAGATTGCGCGAAAAATTTCAACCTGCTTTTATGGGCTTCTTTACCAAGGAGTGTTTTCCCGATGGAATACCGCAAGCTCGGCCGTACCGATCTCGACGTCAGCGCCCTGTGCCTGGGCACCATGACCTGGGGCGAGCAGAACGACGAGGCCGAGGCCTTCGCGCAGATCAACCGCGCCAAAGCCGGCGGGGTCAACTTCATCGACACCGCCGAGATGTACCCGGTGCCCCCGCGCCCCGAGACCTACGCCGCCACCGAGCAGATCATCGGCAACTGGTTTCGCCAGCACGGCGATCGCGACGACTGGATCCTCGCCAGCAAGGTCGCCGGCCCCGGCAACGGCATCAGCCATATCCGTGACGGCCAGCTCAAGCACAACCGCCAGCACATCGTCGCGGCGCTGGAGGCCAGCCTGGAGCGCCTGAACACCGACCGCATCGACCTGTACCAATTGCACTGGCCGGAGCGCAGCACCAATTTCTTCGGCAAGCTGGGCTATCAGCATCTGCCGCAGGACCACTTCACCCCGCTGGAGGAAACCCTGGAGGTGCTCGACGAGCAGGTGCGTGCGGGCAAGATCCGCCACATCGGCCTGTCCAACGAAACGCCCTGGGGCACCATGAAGTTCCTGCAGCTGGCAGAAAGCCGCGGCTGGCCACGTGCGGTATCGATCCAGAACCCGTACAACTTGCTCAACCGCAGCTTCGAAGTGGGCCTGGCGGAGGTTGCCATTCGCGAGCAATGTGGCCTGCTGGCCTACTCGCCGCTGGCCTTCGGCATGCTCTCGGGCAAATACGAGAACGGCGCCCGGCCGGAAAAAGGCCGCCTGACCCTCTTCAACCGCTTCGCCCGTTATTCCAACCCACAGACCGTGGCAGCCTGCAGCCGCTACGTGCAGCTGGCCCAGGCGCATGGCCTGGACCCGGCGCAGATGGCCCTGGCCTTCGTCACGCGCCAACCGTTCGTGACCAGCAACATCATCGGTGCGACCAACCTGGTGCAGTTGGAGAGCAACCTCAAGAGCGTGGAGCTGAACCTCAGCGATGAACTGCTGGCGGCGATCGAGGCGATTCATCAGGAGCAGCCGAACCCGGCGCCTTGACTGGACGGCCAGCTCAATTCTGCGGGGTAGACACAATCGCCAAAAAATAAGACGATCCAGCCGGTGATTGACCACTCTACCCTATAAGAACAATGACAATGATGTTTACCCAACCCTCCGCGTCGTTGCGGCGCGTCAGCATCCTGGCCATTGACAAGGTGTTCGCTTCGACCTTGATGCAGGCCAAGGACTTTTTCCACCTCGCCAGCCTGCGCTACAGCAAGCAGCTGGGCCTGGGCTTGCAGCCCATGTTCGAGATCAGTTTGGTGAGCCCGGACGGCCAGCCGGTGGACAGCTTCAGCAACGTGCAGTTGCCGGTCGACGGCGGCCTGGACGATGCCGATGTGATCATCCTCCCGGCGTTCTGGGAAGACTTCGACAACCTGCTGCAACAGTATCCACAAGTGCTGCCCTGGTTACGCGAGCAGCATGCCCGCGGCGCCGTGCTCTGCGCCGAGGCCAGCGGGGTATTCTGGCTGGCCGAGTCGGGCCTGCTCGACGGCAAGGAAGCGACCACCTACTGGCGCTTCTTCGCCAGCTTCGCCGAGCGTTTCCCGAAAATCCGGCTGAACCAGGACAAGCATCTGACCGATGCCGACAACCTCTACTGCGCCGGCGGCACCACCTCGGCCTGCGACCTGTACATCTACCTGATCGAGCGCTTCTGCGGGGCCAACGTGGCGCGCGCCGTGGCCCGCGACATCCTCTACGAGGTGCAGCGCAACTACACGCCTGGGCGCATGGGTTTCGGCGGGCAGAAGCTGCACCAGGACCTGATCATCCTGCAGATCCAGCACTGGCTGGAGGAGCACTTCGCCGACAAGTTCCGCTTCGAGGATGTGGCCCGCAACCACGGCATGAGCATCCGCAACTTCATGCGTCGCTTCCAGGGTGCGACGGGCGACAAGCCGTTGCATTACCTGCAGCGGCTACGCATCGAAACGGCCAAGGGGCTGCTGTCGAGCACGCGCAAGAGCATCAAGACCATCAGCTATGAGGTCGGCTATGACGATGCGAGCTTCTTTGCGCGGTTGTTCCGCCAGCACACGGAGTTGTCGCCGAACCAGTATCGGCAGCAGTTCATGCAAGAGGCCTGAAATGGCTGGGGCCGCTGTGGGAGCGGGCTTGTCCCGCGAAGCGGCCAACGCGGTGACTGGCACCGGCTTCGCCGGTGTTCGCGGGACAAGCCCGCTCCCACAACTGTAATGATTACGGCTTGTGCGCGCGCGACAGGAATTCGTGCGACTGCATTTCCAGTAACCGGCTCAGGGTACGCTGGAACTCGAACACCAGCCGCCCGCCGGTGTACAGGTCCTTGAGCTCCACTTCAGCCGAGATGATCAGCTTGACGTTGCGGTCGTAGAATTCGTCCACCATGTTGATGAAGCGCCGGGCAATGTCGTCGGTGGTGACGCTCATCTGCTCGACGTTGCTCAGCAGCACGGCGTGGAAGATCTTGCCCAACTCGATGTAGTCGTTCTGGCTGCGAGGACCGTCGCACAGGGCGCGGAAGTCGAACCAGGCGACATCGTCACAGGTACGCAAGGCGTGAATCGGCCGGTTCTCGATCATCAGCACGTCATTGTCGACGGCCTGGGTGCACTCCGGCGTCAGCGCCTTGAAGCTCGCGCGCATGCTCTGCTCGGCGGCCTCGTTCAGCGGGAAGTGGAACAGTTCGGCCTGCTCCAGGTGACGCAGGCGGTAGTCGACGCCGCTGTCGACGTTCACCACGTCGGTGTACTGCTTGATCATGGCGATAGCCGGCAGGAAGCGCGCGCGCTGCAGGCCGTCCTTGTACAGGCCGTCGGGGACGATGTTGGAGGTCGCCACCAGCGATACGCCGTTCTTGAACAGTTCCTCCATCAGGGTGCCAAGGATCATGGCATCGGTGATGTCGGACACGAAGAATTCGTCGAAACAGATCACCTTGGCTTCTTCACTGAAGCGCTTGGCGATCAGGGTCAGCGGGTTCTTCTCACCCTTGAGGGTCTTCATTTCCTCGTGCACGCGCTTCATGAAGCGGTGAAAGTGCGTGCGCATCTTCTGCTTGAACGGCAGCGCCTCAAAGAAGGTATCGACCAAGTAAGTCTTGCCGCGGCCAACCCCGCCCCAGAAATACAGCCCTTTGACCGGCGTCTGCTCCTTCTTGCCGAACAACTTGCCGAACACGCCGGGCTTGTTGTTCTGCGCAGCCACCAGGTCGTCGTACAGACGCTGGAGGTGACGCACCGCAGTTTCCTGCGCCGCGTCATGGAAGAAGTCGGGACGTTTCAGATCTGCTTGATATCGTTCTAGGGGCGTCATGATTTCGTTAGCGAGGCAACAAAAAACGGGCCGTCACTGTAGCGACCGGCCCGCATAATGGCAATCAGACTTGCGGCGAAATGCCTCAGTCCTGCTGTGGCGCCAAGGCCTCACGCAGGCTCTGAACGGCCGTGTCACGGGCCTCGGCGCTGTCGAACTGCGGCCCGTCGGCAACCTGTTCGCCATGCAGCCACAGGCTGAAGCCCAGGCCTTCGACACGCACGTCAGCCTCGCCACCTTGCTGCAACTGCTTGCTCACCGCACCCGCGCTCTTGCCGTCGGCGAAGCTGCGCGACAGCAGCAATTGCTCGCCATCAGCGGCCAGCAGGCGGAAGCGGAAGCTGCCGTCCTCATCACGGAAGCTGACAAAGCGCGCGCTTTTGGCGGCCTTTTTCTTCACTTCGGTGTTGGCCTGCACACTGCTGCGGAACGAACGCAGGCCAACGGCCTCGCGCAGTTGCTCGAGGAACGGCGTGGCGATCTTGCGGGCCTTGGCGGCGCCGGCCAGCAGGATGTCTTCGAGGTCTGAGGGGCGCGAAATCAGCTGATGGTAGTGCTCGCGCTTCTCGGCCAACTGCCCGTCGAGCAGCTGGAACAGGCGCTGCTTGGCCTCGCCCCAGCCCAGGCCCTGCAGCAGTTCTTCGCGGAACTCGGCGCATTGCGCGGGCGACGAGAAAGCCTGGAACAGCGTGAACAGGTGCGAGTTGTCCGGGTCCTTGGCTTCGCCAGGTGCGCGCGAGTCGGTGACGATACGCGAGATGGCGTCTTTCATGTCTTTGGCGCTGGTGAACAGCGGGATGGTGTTGTCGTAGCTCTTGGACATCTTGCGACCGTCCAGGCCCGGCAACGTCGCCACGCTCTCCTCGATCACCGCCTCAGGCATGGCGAAGAAGTCCTTGCCCTGGCCGAACAAGTGGTTGAAGCGCTGGCCGATATCGCGGGCCATTTCCACGTGCTGGATCTGGTCGCGGCCGACCGGCACCTTGTGCGCATTGAACATCAGGATGTCCGCGGCCATCAGCACCGGGTAGCTGTACAGGCCCATGGTCACGCCCGCATCCGGGTCTTCGCCGCCCTCGAGGTTCTTGTCTACCGAGGCCTTGTAGGCGTGCGCACGGTTGAGCAGGCCCTTGGCCGCGACGCAGGTCAGCAGCCAAGTCAGTTCGGGGATCTCGGGGATATCGGACTGGCGGTAGAAAGTCACCTTGGCCGGGTCCAGGCCACCGGCCAGCCAGGTGGCGGCAATTTCCAGGCGCGAACGCTGGATGCGCAGCGGGTCGTCGCACTTGATCAGGGCGTGGTAGTCAGCCAGGAAGTAGAACGAATCGACACCCGGCTGCTGGCTGGCGACGATGGCCGGGCGGATGGCGCCGGCGTAGTTGCCCAGGTGCGGGGTGCCGGTGGTGGTGATACCGGTGAGAATGCGCGTGGTCATGGGTGTTCGCTTATTCAGGCTTGGCTCAATTCGAAAGGCGCGGCAGCAGCAGATCCTTCAGATCGGTCAGCTTGCCATGGAAGAAGTGTCCGCATTCTGCCACTTTCAGCAGCTCATGGGGGCGCGGCAGGGCGTCGGACCATTCGTAAACCAGCTGCGGCGCGACGACTTCATCGGCGTCGGGCTGCACCACGGTAATCGGGCAGCGCTGCGGCAGCGGGAACTCCGCAGTCAGGCGCATCACCGCCGGGGCAATCATGAACAGCTGTTGCAGTGCGACACCGGCGCTTTCCAGGCGGCCTGCCAGGCTGGTGGCGACAAAGCCACCGAATGAAAAGCCCATCAGCACCAGCGGCAGTTGCGGGTGTTTTTCGCGCAGCCAGGCGGCAGCGGCTTCGGCGTCGGCCACCTCGCCAGCGCCCATGTCATGGCCCCCGGCGCTCTGGCCAACGCCGCGGTAGTTGAAGCGCAGGGTCACGTAACCCGCGTCGCGGGCCGTGCGCTGCAGGGTCGAGACCACCTTGTTGAGCATGGTGCCGCCCTGGACCGGGTTGGGGTGACAGATCAGTACCGCGCCACGGGCGTCGGCCACGTCCAGGTACAAGGCTTCCAGCTGGCCGACGGGGCCATCGATGAACAAGGGGGTTTCGCGGACAAGCAAGGCACTAACTCCGTGACCTCGAAGGGGGTCGATTCGTCTAGGTGAGGAATTCTGTTCTGATTTGCGATCGCTCGCGGTATACAGCGCAGGTCTGAGCCGTTAACGTAAAGCAAAGCCGTTTATAGAGGAAGGACTCGTGGAACTCTCGCTCCTTGTTTGGTTGTTGCCAACCCTGGCCCTGGTCATCGGTGTGGCGGTCGGTTTCATCGTGGCCCGCCTGCTGCCCAATGCGGCGCCCAGCAACACGCAGCGCCAACTGGATGATATCCAGAAGCGCTTCGACAGCTACCAGAACGAAGTGGTCACCCACTTCAACAGCACCGCCATGCTGGTCAAGAAACTGACCCAGAGCTACCAGGACGTTCAGGATCATCTGGCCGAAGGCGCCAACAGCCTGGCCCTTGACGACGTCACCCGCCAGCGCCTGCTGGCTGCCCTGCATTCCGAAGCGGCCCAGGGCCCACGTGACCGCCTGACGCCGCCACGCGACACCGCCGAAGTGCCGCGTGACTATGCGCCAAAGACGCCGAACTCGCCGGGCATGCTCGATGAGAGCTACGGGCTCAAGCGCTGAGCTGCTGACATGAACAAGGCCTCGCGAGAGGCCTTGTTATTGGGCTGGTTTTACCGGCCTCTTCGCGTGCAAGCCCGCTCCCACAGAAAGACCAGTGCCCTTGAGGCCCCCGCTGTACCTGTAGCAGCCGGCTTGCCGGCGATAGGGCCAGCCCAGGCCACTTATCTGCAAGCCCCCAACGCCTGCTCCACATCCGCGATCAAGTCCTCTACATCCTCCAACCCCACCGACAACCGCACCAACCCCTCTGAGATGCCATGATGCGCCCGCTCCTGCGGCGTATAGCTCGAATGCGTCATGCTCGCCGGGTGCTGGGCCAGCGACTCGGCATCGCCCAAACTCACCGCCCGCGCGAACAGCTGCAAGGCATTCATGAAGCGCCGCCCCGCATCGATCCCGCCCTTGAGCTCGAAGGCAATCATCCCCCCCGGCAAACGCATCTGCCGCTGGGCCAATTCGTACTGCGCGAACGACGGCAGCCCCGGATAGTGAATCAGCTCGACCTGCGGCTGACGCGCCAGAAACTCGGCCACCTGCTGGGCATTGGCGCAATGGCGGTCCATGCGCAACGCCAAGGTCTTGATGCCGCGCATCAACAGCGAAGCGTCCTGCGGCGACAGCACCGCGCCGGTCATATCTTTCAGCCCTTCCAGACGAATCCGGTCGATCAGCGCCTTGCGCCCGATCACCATGCCCGCAGTGATATCCCCATGGCCGCTCAGGTATTTGGTCGCGGAATGCACCACCAGGTCGGCACCCATTTCCAGAGGCCGCTGCAAATAAGGGGTGCAATACGTGTTGTCGACCACGATATGCACGTCATGCCCACGCGCGGCGTCGGCCACCGCTGCGATATCGACCAGTTGCATGTTGGGGTTGGCCGGCGTTTCGAAGTAGATCATCCGTGTCTTGCGGTTGATTGCTGCCTTGAGTGCCTTGATATCGTTGAGGTCGACGTGATGAATCTTTACCCCGAACTCGCCGATGCCATGGTGCAGGAAGGCAAACGTGCAGCCATACAACGTACGCCCGACGATCAGCTCGTCGCCCGGCCGTAGTAGCGTCCACATCGTCGAAGTGATGGCCCCCATCCCCGACGCCAATGCCAGCCCCGCCTCGCCCCCTTCCAGTGATGCCATGCGCTGTTCCAGCAACGCCAACGTCGGGTTGGAAATGCGACTGTAGACGTGCCCGCCCTCCTCCCCGGCAAAGCACGCCGCACCGTATTCGACGGTAGAGAAGGCATAAGTAGCAGTCTGATACACCGGCGGCACCAAGGCGCCGCCGTGGGAAAGCGGGTCGTAGCCGTGATGAATGGCACGTGTGGAGAAACCGTTGTTGTTATGGGAGTCGCGCATGGCAACAGCCTCTGGTGGTTTGCTATAAGCTTATGCCACCGAGCTGCCCGATTTTTTCCAAAATTGCCCACGCTTTTGCGGATGTATTGGAACAAAAAAAACAAAAAGTACACCAGGAGGGCAAACCATGCCTGCAAGCCTCGACCGCACCGACCGCGCCCTGCTCGCCGCCCTGCAGGACAACGCCCGCCTCACCGTCTCCGAACTTGCCGATCAGGTAGCACTGACCACCTCGCCCTGCTGGCGGCGGGTCAAACTGCTGGAGGATAACGGCTACATCACCGGCTACCAGGCGATTCTTTCGCCCAAGTCGCTGGGGTTTGGGGTGACCGCCTTCGTCAGCATCATGATGGATTCGCATACCAAGGCCATGGCGTTGGCATTCGAGAAGCGGCTGATGGAAATTCCCGAAATCGTGGCCTGCCACAACATCTCCGGGCGCTATGACTTCTTGCTGGAAATCCTGGCGCGGGACCTGGAATCATTTGGCGAATTTACCCGAGAAGTGCTGCAGCGGTTGCCGGGGGTGAAGGAGATTTATTCGAGTTTTTCTTACAAGGCTGTTAAGGAAAAGCGGTTAATTCCGGTATCTGAATCACATATCTGAATCGGATCTTTCAAAGCGGTGAGATGATTCCCACTGATTGACAGACCGCGCCTGACATACACGAAAAAACGGCCGTAGCACGCTTGCCATGTAGCGATTAGGAAGATGACTACATGGCTCAAAATGAAACCGTCAATTTTGGTGAACCCTTCCGTGATTCGCGCAGTGCGCTGCATCTGAACGAGGGTGTCTGGACGCGCGCGCAAGCTCCAGACCGAGTGTCCTTCAGCCCGTTGCCCCCGTTAACCGGGACCGGCTATGGGGGCTGGGGGCTGGATGCAGGGCGGCCTCGAGGTACTGGAGGGCCTAGCCCTTTCGCCCAGGAGAAAGGCTGGCGAACGGTTTTCGGCGAGGAGTTTACTGCCGTCAACACTATCCACGCCGAACAATATGCACCCGCTCTTGAGCAGCTGCCTGCGCAAATCAGCGTTGAGCGCGCAGCCGTCGAACAACAGGCAATCGCGGGAGCTGCGGGTCACCCTGTCCAGCATCTTGGGCTACGCCAGCAGCTGACCACGACGAGCTTGCAACCCGAACATCGTCGGTCCACTTTCCAAGCCACAAACCGAGGCACTGCAAGACCTCGTCAATGAACAGGCCACCCGCCGTGCCGGCGTGCTTTGGGCGGATTACCACCGGGCACTGACGCTCACAGAGTCCATTCGCTATTTGCAGCAGTTCAGCACGGCCATGGCGAACCTCACTCAGCGAGCAATGGAAGTGGAACAACTGCAGACAAGGCTTGCAGCCGAACGTGCAGCGGCCGAGGAGGCCGTACGTCGTGGCTGTAGCCATTCTTTCGGCAGCATGGCCTTCGACGCTGGGTAACGCAGAAAGGCGCTACCTGATCAGCCCCCCCCTTTCCAGCCTTTCTCCGCCTGGCGGGCCCGACCTGGCAGCCCTTGCCCTTTCGTCAGCAAGCGTAGACGTGCCTTATTTACTGGCGGGTAGTGAAGAAGAAAACGACATCGGCTTATACGTGGTGCCTGGTGGGAAACCGGTCGCCTTAAGGGCGGCGGCCTTTGACGCAGAACGTCAGGTTTACAGCCTTGCGCTCGACAACCCTCAGCGCATCCTGACGTGGACACCGGCCAGCGCGCCTGGAGGTGATGACAACAGCTCCACAAGCCTGCCGTCACTTTTCGAGAAAAACTCTGGAAAATTGTAGCAAATGACCCCGAGCTCTCAGGGCAGTTTTCCAAACAGAACATTATTCGCATGCGGGAAAATGGGCACGCTCCCAGAGCAAGAAACCCCGACGTTTATGGAAAAAAGAAGAGTTTTGAGCTGCATCATGTAGTGCCAATCAGCGAAGGCGGCGAGGTGTATGACATCGACAATTTAAGGGTTGTCACGCCAGCGGCTCATCATAAGATTCATTATTGAGACAAGTCATGAGTATCAAGCCCAACTACAGCGATTATACAGAGTTGGAGTTCATTGAGTTTTTGAAGGAAATCTATCGCGCCAATGCCGAGGAGCCAGATGAGATACTAGATCCATTGCTGGAGCACTTTTCTGCAGTGACCGAGCACCCTAGCGGTACAGACCTGATTTACTGGCCTGAAAATGATGAGCAGGGTGAGCTTGAAGCAGTTCTGAGCATTATCAAAGCGTGGCGTGCAGCTAACGGAAAACCTGGATTCAAGGAAAACTGAACGTACACCCCGCTCCGGCGGGGTGCCTCCCTTTGGAGTGAGAACACTCCTACAAACTCTTCAAAAAGAACCTACATCCAATGTAGCACGGTGAATATTTCCATCCTAAACAAGCACAACCATGATCTCGATATCACTTCAATAGAGAGACGCGGACATGGCATTCCCACTCCCCGAGCACATCGCAAACAAGCTTGCTGAGCAAACCTTCGAAAACTTTGACGATTTCTCCCAAGCCTTCTGGATGGCAATCGCCGAAGACCCCATCTACTCCCACCAATTCATCCCCTCCCAGCTCAACCGCATCAAACAGGGCTGGCCTCCCCGCGCGCCCTTCCGTGATACCGCAAAAGGCCTGCGTTCTTACCAGATCTGCCACCTCACCCCACCCGAATTCGGCGGCCTGATGTATGACGCCGACAACCTGCGCATCATGAGCGTCATGCAGTACGCGCTCTCTTCGGAGGTGGCGTGGTGATCAGCCAGAAACAAAACCTCGCGGACTACACCTATGCCGAGTTCGAGTCCGTAGTGGAAGAATTGCTGCAGGCTGCCGTCACCTAAGCTTGGCAAGATCGCCTGCTGGAGCACTTCATCGCGGTAGCAGGGCACCCCGACGGCTCGGACCTCATCTACTACACCGGAACCGCACACGAATGCTGCGCCGAGCAGGTGATCGCACAGGTGGTGGCTTGGCGAAAATCGCAGGGACTTGCCTTGTTCAAGGATACGAAATGAGAAAAACTGCACTCTTGTTGATCTCGATTTTGTCAGGATGTGTCCATGGGAGACCCTGCTTTTACCTGATAAGCAGGACCTGAAGTTCGCTTGCGACATGGCCCCCGATAAACAAGGGTGCGAGAGGCGAAGCGACTACGATCAGCATTTCAAATCGATTGAGGGCAAGAAGGCCAGCTGGATCGAGGCTGTTGAATAGCGGCTTGGTCAACAGCGTGATCAGATCGGAGAGCGGTCATGAGCAGTGAGGTACAGCGGTATGAAAACGACTTAAAACGAAAGGTACAGCAAGCACTGAACAACTATCCGGAACTGGTGCGACAAATACGGATAGTGAGCGATTGCGGGGATTTCTTTGTGCGCAGCAGTCGTGATGGTACCTCCTCAGGGGCTGAATAGACCCTTCAAGCACAACCTAGACCGAGCCAGCCCTTTCAACTTGTGCAACTGGCAACCCGTAACGGGTAGTGAGCCATGCACGCTTCATAAACAAAAAACCCCGCCGAAGCGGGGTTTTGCATGGCAGCCAGTACTTAGATCGCGCCACGCTGACGCAGCACATCCAGCACCAACTTCACGCCTTCGTCGACACTAGTGTTCTGGGTATCGATCACCAGGTCTGCATCCAGCGGCACATCGAACGGGAAGCTTTCACCCGGGATGTTGTCGCCACCGGCAGCGTACAGGCCCTGCGGGTCGCGCTCACGGCAGGCCATTGGCGAGGCCTGGACGTACACGGTGATCAGGCGCTCCTTGCCGATCAGCGCCTTGGCCTGTTCGCGGCCTTCGGCATCCGGGGCCACGAACGCAGCCAGGGTCAGCAGGCCGGCTTCGTTGAACTGGCGCGCCACATGGGCGGCGCGGCGCCAGTTCTCGGTGCGGCCGGCGCGGTCCTGCGGCAAGCCCTTGTTCAGGTCATGGCGCAGGTTTTGGCCATCGAGCACGTACACCGCACGGCCCATGTCGAACAGCTTGCGCTCGACCGCGTAGGCCAGGGTGCTCTTGCCAGCGCCGGACAGGCCGCTGAACAGCACGGTGGCTGGCTGCTGACCAAAGCGCAGGGCACGTTCTTCAGTGGCCACGTGGGCCTGCTTGCCGTGCTGGCCGGTGCTGCCGTGCGGCAGGACTGGCGGAGCGATGATCATGCCGGCGCCGACGGTGCCGTTGGTCAGGCGGTCGATGACGATGAACGCACCGGTGGTGCGGTTGCTGTCATAGCCGTCCAGGGCGATGGCGCTGTCCAGCGACACCTTGACGCGACCGATCTCGTTCAGCTGCAGCGCACTGGCCGCATCCTTCTCGAGGGTGTTCACATCGACCTTGTGGGTGATGCTGGCAATCGAGCCCGGCACGTAGCTGGTGGCGCGCTTGATGTCGTATTTCTTGCCCGGCAGCATGGGTTCTTCGGCCATCCATACCAGCATGGCGTCGAACTGGTCGGTCACTGGCGGGACGTTGTCGGCATGCACCAGCAGGTCGCCACGGGAGATGTCGATCTCGTCTTCCATGGTGAGGGTCACGGCCTGGCCTGGGCCGGCATTCTCCAGTTCACCTTCGTAGGTGACGATGGACTTGACCCGGCTGCTCTTGCCCGACGGCAGCACGACGATTTCGTCACCCTTGTGCACCACGCCGCTGGCGAGGGTGCCGGCGAAGCCGCGGAAGTTCAGGTTAGGACGGTTGACGTACTGCACCGGGAAACGCAAGTCGGTGAAGTTGCGGTCGGCCGCAACTTCGACGGTTTCAAGAATTTCCATCAACGCAGGGCCGGTGTACCACGGCGAACGCTCGCTGCGGTTGACCACGTTATCGCCCTTGAGCGCAGACATCGGCACGAAGTGCAGGCTGCTCGGGGTCAGGTTGATGGCCTCGGCGAACTTCAGGTAGTCGGCCTTGATTGCCTCGAAGACGCCTTCATCAAAGCCTTTGAGGTCCATCTTGTTGACCGCGACGACGATGTGCTTGATGCCCAGCAACGAGGCGATGTAGCTGTGCCGGCGGGTCTGGGTCTGCACGCCGTAGCGCGCATCGACCAGGATGATCGCCAGGTCGCAGGTGGACGCACCGGTGGCCATGTTGCGGGTGTACTGCTCGTGGCCCGGGGTGTCGGCGATGATGAACTTGCGCTTGGCGGTGGAGAAGTAGCGGTAGGCGACATCGATGGTGATGCCCTGCTCACGCTCGGCCTGCAGGCCATCGACCAGCAGCGCCAGGTCGACTTCTTCACCGGTGGTGCCGGACTTCTTCGAATCACGGGTGATGGCTTCGAGGTGGTCCTCGTAGATCATCTTGGAGTCGTGCAGCAGGCGCCCGATCAGGGTGCTCTTGCCATCATCGACGTTGCCGCAGGTCAGGAAACGCAGCAGTTCCTTGCGCTCGTGCTGGGCCAGGTAGGCGAGGATGTCCTCGCTGATCAGATCAGATTGGTGCGACATGGAGTAACCCTGAAATTAGAAGTAGCCTTGGCGTTTCTTGTCTTCCATGGAACCGGCGCCATCGTGGTCGATGACACGGCCCTGGCGTTCGGACGTTCGGGTCAGGAGCATTTCCTGAATGATGTCCGTCAGGGTCTCGGCTTCCGACTCGACAGCACCCGTCAACGGGTAGCAGCCCAGGGTACGGAAACGCACCTTCTTCTTGACGATGCGGGCTTTCTCTTCCTCGGAGAGGTGCTCGAGGATGCGCTCGTCGTCGATCATGATCAGGGTGCCGTTTTTCTCGATGACTTCACGCTCGGCGGCGAAGTACAGCGGCACGATCGGGATGCCTTCGAGGTAGATGTACTGCCAGATGTCCAACTCGGTCCAGTTCGACAGCGGGAAGACACGGATCGACTCGCCCTTGTTGACCTTGCCGTTGTACACGTTCCACAGCTCGGGGCGCTGGTTTTTCGGGTCCCAGCGGTGCTTGCTGTCGCGGAACGAGTACACACGTTCCTTGGCCCGCGATTTCTCTTCGTCGCGGCGGGCACCGCCGAAGGCGGCGTCGAAACCATGCTTGTCCAGCGCCTGTTTCAGGCCCTGGGTCTTCATGATGTCGGTGTGCTTGGAGCTGCCATGGGTGAACGGGTTGATGCCCTGCGCCACACCCTCTGGGTTGACGTGGGTGATCAGCTCCAGGCCCATTTCCTCGACCATCTTGTCGCGGAAGCTGTACATCTCCTGGAATTTCCACTGGGTGTCGACGTGCATCACCGGGAACGGCAGCTTGCCCGGGAAGAAGGCCTTGCGCGCCAGGTGCAGCATCACGGCGGAATCCTTGCCGATCGAGTACAGCATCACCGGGTTGTCGAACTCGGCTGCCACCTCGCGGATGATGTGGATGCTTTCCGCCTCCAGCTGTTTCAAGTGCGTCAGTTTGTCGACCATGGCTACTCACGAAAAACGATCTTATGGACGGCCTGCGGGCCGTGTTCGAGCGAGCCACTTTATCACAGCGGCTGATTCTATTTAGGCGGCGGGCTAGATCGAAAAGGTCTAACGATATGACTGGGGGTTTGGCCCGCAGGGCGGGCTATTCGCGTGCAAGCCCGCCCCCACAGATTCTGTGTCGCCAACAATCCTGTGGAGCGGGCTTGCCCGCGAAGAGGCCGATGCAGTCCTCAGATCGGGTTCGGGCAATCGATGAACACGTGCTCCACGGCAAACCGCCGGGCCAGGTAATCCCCCAGCGCCTGCACACCGTAACGCTCGGTGGCATGGTGCCCGGCGGCAATGAAGCTGACGCCGTTTTCGCGGGCACTGTGGTAGGTCTGCTCGGACGCCTCGCCACTGATGAACAAGTCCACCCCCGCAGCAATCGCGGTGTCGATATAGCCCTGCCCGCCGCCGGTGCACCAGCCGACTCGACGGATCATTGCCTCACCTTCTACCAGCAGCGGCTCACGCCCCATGACTTCCTGTACCCGACGGGCAAAATCCCGCGCGGTCATCGGCTCGGCCAGCGAGCCGACCAGCCCGACTACCTTGGGGTTCTCAGGGTCAAGCGGCCCTTCCACGGTAATGTCCAGTTGCCGTGCCAGTTGCACGTTGTTGCCGACGTCCGGGTGCACATCCAAGGGCAGGTGAAACGCCAGCAGACTCATGTCGTGCTTGAGCAGTGTTTTCAGTCGACGCTGCTTGATCCCGGTGATGCACGGGTTCTCACCCTTCCAGAAGTAACCGTGGTGCACCAGCACCAGGTCGGCCCCGACCTCGACCGCCGCATCCAGCAGCGCCTGGCTGGCGGTGACGCCGCTGACGATGCGGCTGACCTGCGGCCGGCCCTCGACCTGCAGGCCATTGGGGCAGTAATCCTGGATTTTCGCACTGTCCAGGTAGCGCTCGGCTTCCTCGACCAGGGTATTGAGGGCGACGGCCATGGAAAATCTCCTCGAAATCTGCACGTTCAACGGGAGTAACGCCCGTATAATGGCCGCCATTATGGGCCGTCGCCGGCGTTGGGGAAACCGGTGTATGATCGCGCGCGCTTGCGCCCCGTCGCGCCACCATGGCCCTCGCTCACTCCCAGGATTCGTTCATGTTCAAGGCTTTGCGTTACTTTGGCTGGCCCCTGCTCACCGGCATTCTGATCGCCATGCTGATCATCCAGCGCTTCCCGCAATGGGTCGGCCTACCCAGCCAGGACGTCAACCTGCAACAGGCACCGCAGACCACGCAGATCATGCAGGGCCCGGTGTCATACGCCGATGCCGTGACACTCGCCGCGCCAGCGGTAGTCAACCTGTACACCACCAAGGTGGTGAACAAGAGCTCGCACCCGCTGTTCGAAGACCCGCAGTTCCGCCGCTTCTTCGGCGACAACCTGCCCAAGCAGCGGCGTTGGGAATCGAGCCTGGGCTCGGCGGTGATCATGAGCCCCGAGGGCTACCTGCTGACCAACAACCACGTCACCAGCGGCGCCGACCAGATCGTCGTGGCGCTCAAGGACGGCCGCGAAACCCTTGCCCGGGTGATCGGCAGCGACCCCGAAACCGACCTCGCGGTATTGAAGATCGACCTCAAGAGCCTGCCGGCGATCACCATCGGCCGCTCCGACAATATCCACATCGGTGACGTCACCCTGGCCATCGGCAACCCCTTTGGCGTCGGCCAGACCGTCACCATGGGCATCATCAGCGCCACCGGCCGCAACCAGCTGGGCCTGAACAACTACGAAGACTTCATCCAGACCGACGCGGCGATCAACCCCGGCAACTCCGGCGGTGCGCTGGTCGATGCCAACGGCAACCTGGTCGGCATCAACACGGCGATCTTCTCCAAGTCCGGCGGCTCGCAGGGCATCGGCTTCGCCATCCCGGTCAAGCTGGCACTGGAAGTGATGAAGTCGATCGTCGAGCATGGCCAAGTGATCCGTGGCTGGCTGGGGATCGAAGTACAACCGCTGAGCCAGGAGCTGGCCGAGTCGTTCGGCATGCAGGGGCGCCCGGGTATCGTGGTGGCGGGGATCTTCCGCGACGGCCCGGCGCAGAAAGCCGGGTTGCAGCTGGGTGACGTGATCCTCAGCATCAATGGCGAGCCGGCCGGTGACGGTCGCAAGTCGATGAACCAGGTGGCACGCATCAAGCCCAACGAGAAGATCACCATCGAGGTGATGCGCAACGGGCAGCAGCTGAAGCTGATTGCCGAGGTGGGGCTGCGACCACCACCTGCTCCGGCAGCACCCAAGGAAGAAGAAAAGTAAGACCGTAAATGGGGGCTGCTTTGCAGCCCCCATTGCATCAGTGCAGGATCTGGCTTAAGAACAGCTTGGTCCGGTCACTGCGCGGCCGGTCGAAGAAATCGTCCGGCGCCGCCTGCTCCACGATCTCGCCCTTGTCCATGAAGATCACCCGGTTCGCCACGGTGCGGGCAAAGCCCATCTCGTGGGTCACGCAGAGCATGGTCATGCCGTCTTCGGCCAGGCCGACCATGGTGTCGAGCACTTCCTTGACCATCTCCGGGTCCAGCGCCGAGGTCGGCTCGTCGAACAGCATGATCTTCGGCTTCATGCACAGCGCCCGGGCAATCGCCACGCGCTGCTGCTGGCCACCGGACAACTGCCCCGGGAACTTGTGCGCCTGCTCCGGAATACGTACCCGCTCCAAGTAGTGCATGGCAATTTCCTCGGCCTTGCGCCGCGGCATCTTGCGCACCCACATGGGCGCCAGGGTGCAGTTTTCGAGGATGGTCAGGTGCGGGAACAGGTTGAAGTGCTGGAACACCATGCCCACTTCACGGCGGATCGCCTCGATCTGCTTGAGGTCATTGGTCAGCTCCACGCCATCGACCACGATGCGGCCCTGCTGGTGCTCTTCCAGGCGGTTGAGGCAGCGGATGGTGGTGGACTTGCCCGAGCCGGACGGCCCGCACAACACGATGCGCTCGCCCTGACGCACGTTCAGGTTGATGTCCTTGAGCACATGGAACTGGCCGTACCATTTATTCACGCCCTGCATCTGGATGATGCCTTCGGGGCCGGCAGGCTGCTTGATCGCTTCACTCATTTCGAAACTCCTAACGCTTGTGGCCAGTGTCCAGCTTGCGCTCCAGGTGCATGGAGTAGCGGGACATACCGAAACAGAAGATCCAGAACACCAGGGCCGCAAATACATAGCCCTCGGTGGCCATGCCCAGCCAGGCCGGGTCGGCGGCGGCTTGCTTGACGCTGTTGAGCAGGTCGAACAGGCCGATGATGATCACCAGGCTGGTGTCCTTGAACAGGGCGATGAAGGTGTTGACGATGCCAGGGATCACCAGCTTCAGGGCCTGCGGCAGGATCACCAGGCCCATCGAACGCCAGTAGCCCAGGCCCATGGCCGCGGCCGCCTCGTATTGCCCCTTGGGGATGGCCTGCAGGCCGCCGCGTACCACCTCGGCGATGTACGCCGACTGGAACAGGATCACGCCGATCATGGCCCGCAGCAGCTTGTCGAAGCTCATGCCTTCGGGCAGGAACAACGGCAGCATCACCGATGACATGAACAGCACGGTGATCAACGGCACACCCCGCCAGAACTCGATGAAGGTCACGCAGACCACCTTCACTGCCGGCATCCGCGAACGCCGGCCAAGGGCCAGCAAAATACCCAGCGGCAAGGCGCCGACGATGCCCACGGTGGCAATCACCAGGGTCAGCATCAGCCCGCCCCACTGGCTGGTCGGTACGCTTTCCAGGCCCAGGTACCCGCCGTGCAACAGCGTGTAGGCGAGGACCGGGTACAACACCAGGAAGCCCAGGCCGTAAACGGCCTTGCGCGGGAAACGCTTGATGAACAGCGGCGCCGCGCCAAGCACGGCAAGCCACACGGTCAGGTCCACGCGCCAGCGCAACTCGGCCGGGTAGTAGCCATACATGAACTGGCCAAAGCGCTGCTGGATGAACACCCAGCAGGCGCCCTCCTTGGTGCAGTCGGCGCGGGTGGTACCGACCCAGTTGGCGTCGATCAACGCCCACTGCACCAGCGGCGGCACGATCAGCCATACCAGGTACACCGCGAACAGGGTCAGCAAGGTGTTGAGCCAACTGGAGAACAGGTTGGCACGCATCCAGGCGAGCACGCCGACGGTTTTCACCGGTGGCGGCATGTCAGGTTTGAAAACATGAGCATTCACGGGCGTATCCTCACCGCTCGATCAGCGCAATGCGCTTGTTGTACCAGTTCATCAGCAGCGAAATGCTGATGCTGATGGCGAGATAGACACTCATGGTGATGGCAATCACCTCGATGGCCTGGCCGGTTTGATTGAGCACGGTGCCGGCAAACAGCGAGACCATCTCCGGGTAGCCGATACCGGCCGCCAGCGACGAGTTCTTCGCCAGGTTCAGGTATTGGCTGGTCAGCGGCGGAATGATCACCCGCAGTGCCTGGGGGATGATCACCTTGCGCAGTGTCGGGCCTTCGCGCAGGCCGAGCGAACGGGCCGCTTCGGTCTGGCCATGGCTGACCGAGCGAATACCGGAACGCACGATCTCGGCGATGAACGCTGCTGTATAGATAGTCAACGCCAGGGTGAGTGCCAGCAGTTCGGGGATCAGCACCCAGCCGCCCACGAAGTTGAAGCCCTTGAGCTCCGGAACTTCCCAGTGCACGGGGCTACCGAACAGCAGTGCACACAGGCCCGGAATGGCCAGCAGCAATGCCAGCCCCACCCAGAACTTGTGGAACGGCTCGCCGGTCTCGTTGAAGCGTTTGTTGGCATACCGCACCATCACCACGATGGCCACGATCGCCAGCGCTACGGCAATGACGAACGGCCAGAAGCCGTCGGCCATGGAGGCACCGGGCATGTTCAGGCCGCGGTTGCTGATGAAGAACAGGTCGTCGATGTTGATGCTGCCCCGTGGCCCCGGCAGGGTCAGGAACACCGCGAAGTACCAGAACAGGATCTGTAGCAGCGGCGGGATATTGCGGAAAGTCTCCACATAAACCGTCGCCAGCTTGTTGATCATCCAGTTCGGTGACAGGCGCGCCACACCGATGATGAACCCCAGGATCGTCGCCAGGATGACACCGATGAAGGTCACCAACAGGGTATTGAGCAGGCCGATGACGAACACCCGCGCGTAGCTGTCGGACTCCACATAGGGGATCAGATGCTGGGCGATGCCGAAGCCGGCACTGCGGTCGAGGAAGTCGAAACCGGAGGTGATACCCCGGTGCTGCAGGTTGGTTTGCGTGTTGTGGAACAGGTACCAGCCCAGGCCCACCACGAAGACGATCGTGAGAACCTGGAACAGCCACGCGCGCACACGCGGATCGTTCAGGGATAGCCCCTTTTGTGCGCCGATTCGATTTTGCATGAAGTGCCCCGGACAGTAGGGATTCGAACAGCCTGCGGCGGCGGGATGCCGCCGCAGGGGGCAACCATCAGCGCACAGGTGGCGCGTACTGGATGCCGCCGTTGTTCCACAGGGCGTTCATGCCACGGTCGATCTTCAGGTCGGTGTCTTTGCCAAGGTTCTTCTCGAACACTTCGCCATAGTTGCCGACTTGCTTGACGATCTGCACTACCCAGTCCTTGGGCAGCTTGAGGTCCTTGCCGTACTCACCGTCAGCGCCGAGCAAGCGGGCGTTGTCCGGGTTCTTGGTGGACTTGGCTTCAGCCTCGACAGTCTTCGAGGTGATGCCCGCCTCTTCGGCATTGAGCATGGCGAACAGGGTCCACTTGACGATGCTGAACCACTCCTCGTCGCCTTTGCGCACCACTGGGCCCAGAGGTTCCTTGGAGATGGTTTCCGGCAACACTACATAGTCGGTCGGTGCGGCCAGCTTGGAGCGCTGGGCGAACAGCTGCGACTTGTCCGAAGTCAGCACGTCGCAACGACCGGATTCCAGCGACTTGGCGCTCTCGTCGGACGTATCGAAGGTGATCGGGGTGTACTTCAGGCCATTGGCGCGGAAGTAGTCGGAAACGTTCAGTTCGGTGGTAGTGCCGGCCTGGATGCAGATGGTCGCGCCATCGAGTTCCTTGGCGCTGGAAACACCGAGCTTCTTGTTGACCAGGAAGCCCACGCCGTCATAGTAGGTGACACCGGCAAACACCAGGCCCATGCCGGCATCGCGCGAGCTGGTCCAGGTGGTGTTGCGCGACAGCACGTCGACTTCGCCGGACTGCAGCGCAGTAAAGCGCTCCTTGGCGTTGAGCTGGCTGAACTTGACCTTGGTCGCATCGCCGAATACGGCAGCGGCCACCGCGCGGCAGACGTCGGCGTCGATACCGACGATCTTGCCCTGGGCATCAGGTACCGAGAAGCCAGGAAGACCGTCGCTCACGCCACACTGGACGAAGCCCTTTTTCTTGACCGCATCGAGGGTGGCGCCGGCCTGGGCGGTGCTCACGGCGCCCAGCGCGGCGGCAGCGGTGAGGACTGCCAGGGTGGTTTTCAACATCTTCATTCACAACCTCCAAATCGCTCTTGTTGTACCGAGCCGGAATTGCACCGCACCCTTTTGAGGCGCATCCGACCCGTGTTGGCTTGTTATTGGGTCACTTGGCGCAATGGACTGTTCTGTGACAGCCTTCGCGAGCAAAGGGTGTTACCGTCTGGGTTTATCCCTTCGCAGCGAAGGTTCCATAGCAAACCGCGTACCACAGTTAGACGCTGTAGCGTTTAAGCAGTCGTCAAGTAGGAAAAGTTGTATCGTTGCGACATTCTTTTTCTGACAATCAATACTTACGCCTCTTTTCTACGCACTACGTAACAAGGCACGCACACTTTCGGAGCAGTCATGACCAACCCGCTGATTCTCGAACCACAGAAAACCGCAGATGCCTGTGTGATCTGGTTGCACGGCCTGGGCGCCGACCGTTACGACTTCCTACCTGTGGCCGAATTCATGCAGGAGCGCCTGCTCACCACCCGTTTCGTCATGCCCCAGGCGCCCACCCGGCCGGTGACGATCAACGGCGGCTATGCCATGCCCAGCTGGTATGACATCAAGGCCATGACCCCGGCCCGCGCCATCGACGAAGCCCAGCTGGAAGCCTCGGCCGATCAGATCATCGGCCTGATCGAGGCCGAGCGGGCCAAAGGCATCGATTTGGCGCGGATCATCCTGGCTGGTTTCTCCCAGGGCGGCGCCGTGGTGCTGCACACGGCTTATATAAAGTGGCAAGAAGCGCTAGGCGGCGTGATTGCGTTGTCCACCTATGCCCCGACCTTCAATGACAGCCACCAGCTGAGCGCCTGCCAACAGCGCACCCCGGCCCTGTGCCTGCACGGTGTGCACGACCCGGTGGTAATCCCGTCCATGGGCCGCACTGCCTTCGAGTACCTGAACACCTGGGGCGTGGCCGCACGCTGGCAGGAATACCCGATGGAACACGAAGTGGTGGTCGAAGAGCTGAGCGACATCCACGACTGGTTGAGCAAGCAGCTGCAATAAGCAGGCTCTCATGTAGTTGTGGGCCTATTCCGCTACGCCGCGCCCGGATCTTGCATTACACTGCCCGGCGTACATTCCTTAATCAGTTGATGAGACGATCGTGCTCAAGGCACTTAAAAAAATATTCGGCAAGGGAGACGCCGCGCCTCAGGCCGTCGCTCCTGCTGCCAGCGTCACGCCGCCCGCGCCCGCCGCGGCCCCCGTGGCTCAGCCCGAGCCGCAGCCTGCGCCGCCGCGCGCCAAACCCGCAGCCGCCGCCCACGCCGAAACGGCCGTCGCCGCGCCCGTTGCCGACAAACCGGCCAAGGAAAAACCGCGCCGCGAACGCAAGCCCAAACCCCAGGCCAGCTTGTGGAAGCCTGAAGACTTCGTGGTCGAGCCGCAGGAAGGCAAGACCCGCTTCCACGACTTCAAGCTGTCCAACGAGGTGATGCACGCCATCCACGACCTGGGCTTCCCGTACTGCACGCCGATCCAGGCCCAGGTGCTGGGTTACACCCTGCGTGGCCAGGACGCCATCGGCCGGGCCCAGACCGGCACCGGCAAGACCGCCGCGTTCCTCATTTCGATCATCTCCCAGCTGCAGCAGACCCCACCGCCCAAGGAGCGCTACATGGGCGAGCCGCGCGCGTTGATCATCGCGCCGACCCGCGAGCTGGTGGTACAGATCGCCAAGGACGCTGCTGCCCTGACCAAGTACACCGGCCTGAACGTCATGACGTTCGTCGGCGGCATGGACTTCGACAAACAGCTCAAGTCCTTGGAAGCGCGCCACTGCGACATCCTGGTGGCCACCCCGGGCCGCTTGCTAGACTTCAACCAGCGCGGCGACGTGCACCTGGACATGGTCGAAGTGATGGTGCTGGACGAAGCCGACCGCATGCTCGACATGGGCTTCATCCCGCAGGTACGGCAGATCATCCGCCAGACCCCACCGAAGAGCGAGCGCCAGACACTGCTGTTCTCCGCCACCTTCACCGATGACGTGATGAACCTGGCCAAGCAGTGGACCACCGACCCTGCGATCGTCGAGATCGAGCCGGAAAACGTCGCCAGCGAAACCGTCGAGCAGCATGTGTACGCGGTAGCCGGCAGCGACAAGTACAAGCTGCTGTACAACCTGGTGACCGAGCAGAAGTGGGAACGGGTGATGGTGTTCGCCAACCGCAAGGACGAAGTGCGGCGCATCGAGGAAAAACTGGTGCGCGACGGCATCAATGCCGCCCAGCTGTCCGGCGACGTGCCGCAGCACAAGCGTATCCGCACCCTGGAGAGCTTCCGCGAAGGCCGCATCACCGTGCTGGTTGCCACCGACGTGGCAGGGCGTGGGATTCACATTGATGGGATCAGCCACGTGATCAACTTCACCCTGCCGGAAGATCCGGATGATTACGTGCACCGCATTGGCCGTACCGGCCGCGCCGGGACCAGTGGTGTGTCGATCAGCTTTGCCGGGGAGGATGACTCCTACCAGCTGCCGGCGATCGAAGCGCTGCTGGGGCGCAAGATCAAGTGCGAGATGCCGCCGGATGAGCTGCTCAAGCCGGTGCCGCGCAAGCATCATTGATAGCGGGGGCTGCTTTGCAGCCCAATCGCCGGCAAGCCGGGGCAAGGCCCCGGCCATCCAATCAGGGCTTACCAGCGCCCCGCCGCATCCTGGTCGCTCTGCTTGCCTTCCACCCACCGCGGCCCTTCTTGGGTGTTCTCCTTCTTCCAGAACGGCGCCCGGGTCTTCAAGTAATCCATGATGAAATTGCAGGCATCGAACGCCGCCTGCCGATGGGCACTGGCCACGCCGACGAACACAATCGGCTCCCCCGGCTCCAGTGCACCAATACGATGCAACACCTCGACCTTCAGCAACGGCCAGCGCTGCTCGGCCTCGACCACGATCTTGGCCAGGGCTTTCTCGGTCATGCCTGGGTAATGTTCGAGGAACATCCCCGCCACGTCCCGACCCTCGTTGAAATCACGCACATAGCCGACAAAGCCGACCACGGCGCCCACACCGACATTGGCGGCGTGCATGGCATTGACCTCAGCGCCTGGGTCGAACGCCGTTTGCTGTACTCGAACGGCCATGCTCAGCCTCCGGTGACCGGTGGGAAGAATGCAACTTCATCGCCCTCGCCCACTGGCTCATGAAGCTTGCACAGCTCCTGATTGCGCGCGCACATCAGGTTCTGATCATTCAGGACCTCATAGGCTTCACCCTTGGCAATCAGGGCCTTGCGCACATCGTCCAGCACATCGAACTGACCTTCCAGTACCTTGGCTTCAGCCCCAAGCACTTCACGATAACGGGCGAAGAACACCACATGAACCTTCATCACGCCTCCACCTTGTAGTGGCCGCTCTTGCCGCCGAGTTTCTCCAGCAGGCGCACCTGCTCGATGACCATGCCCTTGTCCACGGCCTTGCACATGTCGTAGATCGTCAGCGCGGCGACGCTGGCGGCGGTCAGTGCTTCCATCTCCACACCGGTCTGTCCGGCCAGCTTGCAGCGGGCGACGATGCGCACGGCATCCGCGCCTTCGGCGCTGAGCTCGACCTTGACGCTGGTCAGCATCAGCGGATGGCACAGCGGGATCAGGTCGCTGGTCTTCTTCGCCGCCTGGATACCGGCAATGCGCGCCACGGCGAACACATCGCCCTTGGGGTGCTCACCGTCGACGATCATCTGCAAGGTCTGCGGCAACATGCGCACCCGCGCTTCGGCAACGGCCTCGCGCTCGGTCACGGCCTTTTCAGTGACGTCGACCATGTTGGCGCGCCCCTGGGAATCAAGATGAGTCAACACTGCTCTGCTCCTGTGAAGGGAACACAGAGTTTAAACCTGTGGGTCAGTTTTTGCTGAAAAATTACTCCTCTGAGAAACTGGCGCACCCCGAAAAAATCAGACGTTTTTATGTGCATTAATGCGTGGAAAACATCCAAGCGCCTGAAATTAATGTTTTTAATATCACGGAAAATTCCTACCCTCCACTCAAAATTTTCCTACCTTCATATACGGTTGACTTCCACAACATGGAAATTATTCTTACCTGCGAAGTCACGCCGACTTCCACAACAAAATTAGGAACTAACTATGAAAAAGGTCACATTGCAGAGCCACCTTAGCGCGTTGTCCAACAACGCCTATCACATCCTTGTAGCTCGATTTGATCATGTAAAAGCACTGGTGGATTAATCCGCAACCTGGGCAGTGCGCGCCTGCCCAGGACCATAAGAAAATAAAAACGAGGGCAAAATGAAAAAATACCAGCTAAACGAAGACATCGTCTTCACTGTGAAAAAAGGCGTGTTCGCTCTATGGAATTTGACGAATGGCGAGCAATACCAGATTTACGACAAAAAATATTTGGATAGAATTTACGAACTAACAACCTTATCAGACTACCGCTCCGCCACTGACAGCATCGACGAAGAACTCATCGACGCTGGCATACTAGAGCTGGCAACGTTTGACAAGGCGAGTGAAAATCCACGCCAACAATGGGGATGGGACGAGATCGCAAAGATCTTCCATTTGGGTACAAAACACAATTTCCCGTGCGACTTGTCTAATGATTCAGAGAATCCAGAGGCTGCTTACATAGATTTTTGCGAGAGTATCTCCGCCAACATACCTCCGATTCACATAGAGCGGACTGGAGCTGTAATAAGCTTACCTAACCCATGTTTAATAGAGCTAGAGTCTTCATTACTGAGCACACTAAAAAATAGAAAAACCAGCCGCCATTTCAAATGTTTAGACACCAATTTAAAAATTGTTTCGGACTTATTATTCACCACTTTTGGCAAGTTTCATGGGGACACGCATGAAGAGGCATTGGCCGCGCGCGGAATAAAAACCATTGGCTATAGACGTTCATCACCTAGCGCCGGTTGCCTACAAGCTACAGAAGCTTATCTCATTGCACTTAACGTCCAAGGGCTTGAGAAAGGTGTTTATCATTATAGACCACAAGATCATGCATTATCCCTCATCAAAAATGATATCGTCGATCTGAGTAAAACATTATGCCATCAAACATTTGCCACAGATGCATCCTTCCTTATAGCCATGACGTCTAGGTTTGACAAGCTCTGGTGGAAATATCCTCACTCAAGAGCATACCGATCAGCTCTAATGGAGGTTGGCCATCTCTCTCAGACTTTCAATTTATCGGCAACAGCGTATAAGTTGAACACTTGGATCAGCGGGTACTTCATCGACGACATGCTCAATAAGTTATTGGAAGTAGACGGTATCAACGAACACTCCCTCTTCGTAATGGCTAGCGGCCCTGGTTATTCAGATCCTATCTCTCCTAATATGCAGAAACTAATATAGGAGCTCGTTCTCACATGGACAATACGCAGCTGCGTCACGAAGCCTCCGAAATCGAACGAAGAGTAGGCGACGGGCTTTTCAACAATCAACAGCTTACTCGTTCAGCAGCGGCATACAAAAAAAGTCTTAGCCTTGACAAAAACAACATAAAGACACTTAACAATTTTGGCGCACTTTGCGAACAAATAGGAGACACAGAAAGATCTATCGAGCTCTACAGAAAAGCCTGTTTGCAATTAAACAACGAAACAAAAAACGCCCACATATACTACAGAAACTTGGCACGTGCCTGCCACTCGATCAAAAAAATCAACCTAGGTCTCTGGGCGTACGAAAAAGCTATAGAGTCAGAAGACTCTACAAGTTATGAAATCGCAGTGAATTATCTAGACCTGCTGTCCAGCGTCACCGTAAATACCATCAATAAGCAAACATTACTAACACTAGAAAAAATTTCCACCATTGAAAAAATTGATTTTGAATTACTGTCACACGTTTACTATAAGCATTTATTCACAGGCTCAACTATAGACTCTTCAGAAGCCAATTGGCCATCGAAACTCGCAGCACACTTGCTCGAATATAAATTTTCATTTCAAGTTCTAAAAACTCAGATCATTACCAACCCTATACTTGAGGATCTACTCGAACGCTCAAAAGAATACTCATCCGAGCTCGACAAACAGACTCAATCCTTGCTATCCGAAGTTATTGACGCTCAACACCACTTATCACAACACACCTTCAACACTTACGACCATAAATCATGCCAGACAACTTCGAGCAACCGAATCACATTAAAATTACATATCCGAAAACCGAGGGGACAGAACCAGTCTCTTAATAGGCTTGTCCACGAGACCACCGGAGACCCTCTTCGATCATTCTACGAATCAAACCCTTATCCAAAATGGACATATTTACCACACCATACACCCAGCACAACTTACGATTACTTCTCCACAACCGGACTGATCAACACGAATAAGCGTTCGCCTAAAGCCAAAATACTGATTGCGGGTTGCGGGACAGGCCGCCATGCAATTCAGATGGCTCTCAACTATCCAGACGCTCAAATATTTGGAATAGACATAAGTTTATCAAGCCTGCAATTCGCCAACGCAATGAAACAGAAGCACGACATTGAAAATGTCAGCTTTATCCATTGTAGCATTTTCGACATATCAACCCTTAAAATAAAGTTCCACATAATTGAATGCATTGGAGTTTTACACCACCTCAAGCAACCTTCCAGATGTATCAAAGCTCTGTTGATGGCGCTACACAGAGACGGAATCATAAAGCTCGGCCTCTATAGCAAGACAGCTAGAACATCCATTGAAACCTTAAAGAAGAAATGCAGCGAACACAAAATAGCGTACTCTCCAGAAAATCTTATGGCAATAAGGAAGCTTGCCCAAACTCAATATCCTAACGAAATGAAGAGCATCATCTGGTCGAGAGATTTTTTCTCTCACCAAGGGTGCATGGATCTCTTATTCAATCCCTATGAAGATAGCTATACCCCAAAAAGAATTTACGACCTTCTCCGGACATACAACCTAGATTTTTGCGGATTCGAAACTTATCACCCCCACGCCCCCTTCTTTACAAAATTTAATAGTGGAGACGACCTGAGAGACTTATTTCACAAGTGGCACATATTTGAGTCGGTGAACCCCACATTTTTTTCAGACATGTACCTGTTTTGGATCAAGCCAAGGAATACTCATGAGAATCGTAAGTTATAATATCGGTCACGATGGTCAAATTTGCCTAATCGAAAACAACAAACTGGTATTTAGTTACGAAGCTGAAAAGGACAATAACCCCAGGTATTCATCCAACTCCCCCAGCGACCTTTTAAAATTCCTCACATCGATCAACAATGAATATGATGCAATAGCCATAAGTGGCTGGGCGAAAGGGCATGACCCTCGAAATGATCCGATCGACGGGGGATATCTTGGCCTAGGCTACAGCACCAAATTCAACAACAACATGACATGGGTCTACTGCAGCCACGAACTCTCGCACATAATATGCTCATATGCATTATCAAAGCATGCAGACATTTCCGACTGTTATGTTCTTCTACTGGAAGGATTTATTGGCAGCCTCTACTACATCAACCAAGACCTACAAGTCAAATGCCTTGAGAATATCATTCAAAGCCCTGGTCTCAGATACTCCTTTGCATTTGGGATAGCTGACCCACATTTCAACCTGCCCAAAGGTTACTGCCGCTTGGGCGACGCGGGAAAAATGATGGCGCTTGCTGGCCTTGGCAACCACTCCCGAACGAGCAGAGACGAACAACGCGTGCTCGACTACCTAATCGCCCCCTCTTCTCCTATAGATACTTTTTCAAAATCCGACTTTATAGACTCCAAATACTATAATATCGGCCCGCACAGCCAACCCTTCTGCGACCTTGCAAAGAAAATATCTAATGCACTATTCGAATATATAAGATCCAAAACACTTCCGCACATAAAAAAGAAAATCCCATTATTAATCTCCGGCGGATGCGGTTTAAACTGCGACTGGAATAGAAAGTGGGAAGAGAGCGGCGTGTTTTCGGAGGTATTCGTCCCACCCTGCACCAATGACACTGGTGTGGCTATCGGGGCAGCTGCGCTGGCGCAGAAACTATTAACTGGACGGTGTGGCTTGAAATGGAGTGTTTATTCAGGTCAACCCTTCTTACTCGAGCAAAACTCTACTACAAGGTCCTCCTATAATCCTTCCCCACTCCAGCCTCACACAATTTGCAAAAAAATGCTTGAAGGGGAAATAATCTGTTGGATACAGGGGCGTTGTGAAATTGGCCCAAGAGCACTAGGCAATCGTTCGATATTGGCATCCCCGTTCTCTAAGACAACCACGCAAAGATTGAACAAACTAAAACAGAGAGGAAACTACCGACCTATAGCACCAATATGTCTAGAGAAAGATGCACCGTTACATTTTGAAAACTGCAAATCCAGCAAGTACATGCTGTCATTCTACAAAGTGATAAACCCAAGACTTCAAGCTATCACTCATGCCGACGGCACCGCTCGCGTTCAGACTGTCACTTCTGAGGACAACCCCACACTTTACAGTCTACTGAAAACCTTCAAAAAACTCAGCGGCACTGGGGTTTTATGCAATACATCACTCAATTTCAGCGGCGCGGGCTTCATTAACAATAGATTTGACTTAGAAAAATTCTGCACTCATAACGATATCTCTACATTTGTAATTGATGACATCATGTATACAAAAATGGAGTGACGGTTATGCAAACCTTGGCAACCAGACAGTATTGCTTTCTGTACGGAATACGGCTGTGTAGCTCTGCGACAGTTTGGCTTGATTTTATCCTGATATTTTCGACGCTCACTTTCATATTTAATGTACATGCCCATACTTTAGCACTTGCAGCAGCACTGTATGGCGTGCCCTCGCTAATATTCGGCCCCTATATTGGATCATTATCTGATCGCTATTCACCACGTGCAATTATCGCCGTTAGCTTTTGCATCAGAGCCATTACTGCAACCTGTCTTCTACTCGCTTCAAACCTTGAAATGTTTTTGCTCTTCATAAGCCTTAAAGGACTATCCAACCTTGGATCAACTCCAGCTGAAATCGTACTAACCACTCGACTCCTCCCCCCCCAAAGCATAATAAAAAATACATCATTAATCAGCATCACCGATCAGACCATTAAAATAATAGCACCCCTTGCTGCTGGATTATCAATCACTTGGAGCAATAGCACTTACGGGTTTCTAATTTCTGCAGGCATCAGCCTAACTGGACTGATCTTCGTATGGCTATTGAGGCCAGAAAAAACACATAAGGAAAATTTTGACGAAACTAAGCAAAAACCCAACCTGCACGAGATACTACATTTTTTTGTATCTCATAAGACTGCTCAAGCATTTCTTTTATGCATGCTAATTCAATCAGCAGCGCTGGGTATTTATGACTCTTTGCTAAGTCTTCTCATGAAAGAACTGAGCCTAAGCTCTGCTTCGTTCGGTCAGATAGTAAGCGCAACGGCAATTGGTGGAATTATAGCTGGGTTTGCTTTCCCGCAGATTTACAGACGGCACTTTCTACTTTGCGCGACTGTCGCCTCCTTTATTTTTGGCGTTTGCTTATGCGTGGTAGCCACTGTAGGTCTAAATCCTGAGATAATCAAACCTTACTCATTTCCGATTCTTTTCCTGATTGCTGGTTTTTCATATGGACTAACATCCCAAGGCTTTACGTCGACCCTCCAACTTACATGTCCCAGCAGAATACTGGGCACAGCATTTTCTACTGCGAGAAGCTGTGCAATCTCCCTGTTTATTGTCCTGCCAGCTGCAGGCGCATGGTTGGCAGGAATCACCAGTACAGCCAGCGTCATCATGACAGCTGGATTATTGACGCTCATCAGCGGTGCCATTTTGCACATCTATTACCTAACACATGAAGCATCGGATGTCGCGTAACGGTTGCAAGCCTGTAGAAACAGGCTTGCAACTTTGGTTACCAATTTACAGATGCGACTCGGCATACTCGGCCAGCACCGAGCGCGGCACGCCCTGCAGGGTGATGTGCACGCCGTGGGGGAAGTCCTTGAAGCGCTCGGTCAGGTAGGTGAGGCCCGAGCTGGTCGCGGACAGGTAGGGGGTGTCGATCTGCGCCAGGTTGCCCAGGCAGACCACCTTGGAACCAGAGCCGGCACGGGTGATGATGGTTTTCATCTGGTGGGGCGTGAGGTTCTGGCATTCGTCGATCAGGATCAGGCTCTGCTGGAAGCTGCGGCCACGGATGTAGTTCAGCGATTTGAACTGCAGCGGTACCCGCTCGAGGATGTACTCGACGCTGCCATGGGTGCTCTCATCATCCATGTGCAAGGCTTCGAGGTTGTCGGTGATGGCGCCGAGCCACGGCTCCATCTTCTCCGCTTCGGTGCCTGGCAGAAAGCCGATCTCCTGGTCCAGCCCCTGCACGCTGCGGGTGGCGATGATGCGCCGGTAGCGTTTGCTGACCATGGTCTGCTCGATGGCTGCAGCCAGGGCCAGGATGGTCTTGCCGGAGCCGGCGGCGCCGGTCAGGTTGACCAGGTGGATGTCCGGGTCGAGCAGCGCGAACAGCGCCAGGCTCTGGTGGATATCGCGCGGCTTGAGGCCCCAGGCCTCCTGGTGCAGCAGCGGTTCCTGGTGCAGGTCGAGCAGCAGCAACTCGTCGTTGCGAATGCCCTTGATCCAGCCGACGAAACCCTGCTCATCGATGATGAACTCATTGATATGCACAGCCGGCAGGTTGTCGATCATCTGCACCCGATGCCAGGTGCGGCCCCGCTCCTGACGGGTGTCGACCTTGCTGACCCGGTCCCAGAACGAGCCAGTGACCGAGTGGTAGCCCTTGGAAAGCAGTGACACGTCATCGACCAGTTGGTCGGTGCTGTAGTCCTCGGCCGCGATACCACAGGCGCGCGCCTTGAGGCGCATGTTGATGTCTTTGGTGACCAGTACCACGTCGAAATCGGTGCGCCGGGCCCGCACTTCGAGCAACTGGTTGATGATGATGTTGTCGTTGAGGGTTTCCGGCAGCAGCTTGTTCGGCTCGTTGCGCGGGGTCATCAGGATGGACAGGAAGCCCTTGGGCCCACTCTTGTTACGCTGGATCGGCACGCCCTGCTCGACATCACTGGGCGAGGCGTCACCGAGCGTCTGGTCGATCAGGCGGATGGCCTGGCGACATTCGGCGGCGATGGTCTGTTTACCGGTCTTGAGCTTGTCGAGTTCCTCCAGCACCGTCATCGGAATGGCGACGTGGTGCTCCTCGAAGTTGAGTAATGCGTTGGGGTCGTGAATCAGGACGTTGGTATCGAGCACATAGAGGATTGGCTTGCTGGAGGAAGGGTTGCGTCCTTGGTCATCCATACTCGGTCACCTTATGTCGAAGCCACACGGCGCGGTCTGCTGCGCCGCAGAGTGACTGCCGTGCTCCCCGTATCCGCGTTGCTACGGGCGGGAAGTGAACCTGGCAAGGTGGGCTTGGATGACGCCACCTGTGCTGCAGGAATCGGCTGTCTGGTTTCTTCATACCGCAAAAACGATGAATAAAAAAAGCATTTTTACGTGTTGGTGAAGTTTATTTTTCCGAATGACGAACAGGCCTTGGCGGTGGCACCAGACGGGACTACAGTCAAAAGTCAGACACGTTATTCTTGATCGCCATATTCGTGGCAATCCCCCCAACCGATGCCGCTTTGCACGGTATTGTGCAGCAACCATTCCACCGCCGGCTGTGCCTTGGGCAGGCTGTCATGGAACTGAATCACGCCTTTGCGCCACAGCAACATCAAGGTCATCACGCGTTGTGCCGAGGCTTGCGCGGTCAACGGGCCGTCATCCTGGGCATCGATATCCCATAGCGACACGCGCAACTGCTGGCTGGCCATGAACGCTTCACCATCGGCCCGGCGCTGCCCATAAGGTGGACGGAACAGCGGCACGTACTGCGCCGGCAGGTCGGCCTGGACCCTTGCCTGGCTGCGCTTGAGCGAGTCCTGCCAGCCATTCCACTGGGCGTGTGAGCGGTATTCCCAGCCCTGGATGCCCACGCATTGCCCTTTATAGAGTTGGCCCAGCGCATTCGCGGCGCCAGCATCGCGGCGCTGCTGCAAACGGTTACCCAACACGAAGAAGGTCCCCTGCAGCTTCTGCTTGCGCAGGTAAGCGGTCAGCGTATCGGTGCTACTGCCTTGCGGGCCGGGGCCACCGACGAAAGTCAGGAGGAACATACGGTCGTTGAGTTCATCGCCGCTGCGCTCGCGGCTCGACAGGCGCTCGACCTCGCTACTGGTCTGCGGCGACAACGCCGCCTTGCGCAACTGTTCATCCAGATAGCGCACATGGAACTGGTGGCTGGGCTCGACCCATGCGGTGTAGAACGTGCCGACATCGGAGGCGAACGTCGCGGCCTTTGTACGCAAATCAGCCATGGAATCGACCAGGTAGCAAAACGACGCGTCCTGCTCGCAACTGCGCTGGGCTTGCTGATAACCCTGCCATAAACGCTGCCACATGCTCGCCCGCAGTGCCCGCACCTTCTGCAGGTTGATCTGTCGCAAGCCCAAACGCGCGGCCAGTGCGCCATCATCGAGCAGCTCGCTTTCGTGCAGCACCTGGGCAAACGACAAGATTTCCGCGCGCGAGGCAACGTCGAACAGCGCCGGGCTGGCCAGCTGCTCCGGCCACAGGCTGCGGTCCAGGCTGGCCGGGGGAAGGGGGGCGGCCTGGGCGGCCAGGCTCAGGAATGAGGCCAGCAAGGCAGCGGCAATGCGCACGATCGGACTCTCCGTGACAGCGAAACGCGCACTATAGCGCCTGCTCAAACGATGGTCTGTGTCTATTGTCGCCATAGTTTGGCGTTACCTCCCCTCAATCCGTAGAATCCCCGGCAACGATTCCAGGAGCCGACCCGATGCTGACGGTGATTTCCCCCGCCAAGACCCTCGACTACGACACCCCGCCGGTGACCGAGCGTTTCACCCTGCCGCAGTACCTGGATGACTCCCAGGAGCTGATCGTGCAGCTGCGCGAGCTGTCGCCGGCGCAGATCAGCGAACTGATGCACCTGTCGGACAAGCTCGCCGGCCTCAACGCCGCGCGCTTCGGCAGCTGGACACCGGACTTCACCCCGGCCAATGCCAAGCAAGCGCTTTTGGCCTTCAAGGGCGACGTGTACACCGGCCTGGACGCTGAAACCCTCGGCGAAGAGGACTTCACCTACGCCCAGCAGCACCTGCGCATGCTGTCCGGCCTATACGGCCTGCTGCGCCCACTCGACCTGATGCAGCCTTACCGCCTGGAAATGGGCACCAAGCTGGCCAATGCCCGCGGCAAGGACCTGTACGCCTTCTGGGGCACGCGCATCAGCGAATGGCTCAACCAGGCCTTGGCCGACCAGGGCGACGACCTCCTGCTGAACCTGGCCAGCAACGAGTACTTCAGCGCAGTGAAACGCAGCGCACTCAAGGGCCGGGTGATCAACGTCGACTTCAAGGACCTGAAAAACGGCCAGTACAAGATCATCAGCTTCTACGCCAAAAAAGCCCGCGGAATGATGAGCCGTTTCGTGATCCAGGAGCGGGTCAATGATCCGGAGCAACTGAAGCAGTTCGATGTGCAGGGCTACTACTACAGTGCCGAGCAGTCCAAGCCTGATCATCTGGTGTTCCTGCGCGATCAGCCTGCCGATTGATCGGCATAGTGCCTGCCTGTGGGGTCCGGCTTGCCGGCTATAGGGTCGCAACGCGGCCCTCCTACGGAACCCACCCATAACCCGCAGTGCCTACCTGCCGCTGTCGCAGCGCCAGCAATGCCTGCCAACGCTTTGGCATTGGCCAGTTCCCCCTGCGTGATGCGTAACCCATCACTCCGCCCAGGCGCCTGCCCCCCTGCAATTGCTCTTCGGCACAGCTCCAAGTGAGCGTCCGATGGGGTTAACGACCACCCCGGTAACCCTTAGCTTTCGCATGGCGTTGCAGTGTTTGCGAATGTGAGCATGCACCACCCATGGGCACGCATCACCGCGCCAAAACGCCAACAAAACGGCGCCAATAAACCGTCGGACTGACCTCTATCGCCAAACGTCATAAGACCGTTCGTGCTTTTTTGACGAATTTTGAAAAAATTTTTTTCATGCTGGCATAAAAACATCTCCCTTCAGGTTCGCCCTTTATATACAGGGGTGAAGCACCCGCGTGCTATCAATATGAAAGTATTTGCCACTGAAGAATTATTTAGAAATCTTTCATCGACGCGAAACCGACCCAGGAACTTCTCCTACAACCTACCGCTCATAGTGCCGTAACGAATTTCATGCCCCATCGGTGTGAGAGATGACTTACAGATGACAACGGCAGGTATCCGCTACCCGCCAGGGAGAAGTTAGACAGGCACTACGGGTGTCCCCGAATGCCCTGTCACTGCAGGAGAGACGCGCCCCCTACAATTCGTCCTAGTGGTTGATTTCAAAGGATTTATCCACTTGAAAGAACAAGCACAGCAACGCGCCAAGTAGCGCTTTGCAATAAAGACGGCTGCATTTTAGGGCACGCCTTTTAATTATTGGCCTTTGACTGCCAACTTTGAGTGCATAACTTTGTGCGCTCCGGACTTATATGCCTGCGCTCGGCGAAGTGTGCATTTCGCCATGGACCCGTGCGCCTGAAAACTGTTGTTAATCAACCCAGTCCGGCTCTTCCCGGAAGAGCTGACGTGATAAACACATGAGGTGATAGCGATGCGTATCAGCATCTTTGGTTTGGGTTATGTGGGTGCGGTCTGTGCAGGCTGCCTGACGGCGCGAGGCCATGACGTGATTGGTGTGGACGTGTCCAGCACCAAGATCGACCTGATCAACCAGGGCAAGTCGCCCATCGTCGAACCTGGCCTGGAAGCACTGCTGCAACAAGGCATCGCCAACGGCCGCCTGCGTGGCACCACCGACTTCGCCGAGGCCATCCGCGCCAGCGACGTGTCGATGATCTGCGTCGGCACCCCCAGCAAGAAAAACGGCGACCTGGGCCTGGAGTACATCGAGTCGGTATGCCGTGAAATCGGCTATGTGCTGCGCGATACCAACCGCCGCCACACCATCGTGGTACGCAGCACCGTGCTGCCGGGCACCGTCAAGAACGTGGTCATCCCGATCCTCGAAGACTGCTCGGGCAAGAAAGCCGGCGTCGACTTCGGCGTTGCGGTCAACCCTGAGTTCCTGCGTGAAAGCACTGCGATCAAGGACTACGACTACCCCCCGATGACCGTCATCGGCGAATTGGACAGCGCCAGCGGCGACGTGCTGCAAAGCCTGTACGAAGAGCTCGACGCTCCGATCATCCGCAAGCCGATCGAAGTGGCCGAGATGATCAAGTACACGTGCAACGTCTGGCACGCCACCAAGGTCACCTTCGCCAACGAGATCGGCAACATCGCCAAGGCCGTCGGTGTCGATGGCCGCGACGTGATGGACGTGGTCTGCCAGGACAAGACACTGAACCTGTCGCAGTACTACATGCGCCCAGGGTTTGCCTTCGGTGGCTCGTGCCTGCCCAAGGACGTGCGCGCCCTCACCTACCGTGCCGCCAGCCTCGACGTGCGTGCGCCGCTGCTCGATTCGCTGATGCGCAGCAACGAGTCCCAAGTGCAGAACGCCTTCGAGCTGATCGAAGCCCACGACAAACGCAAGATTGCCCTGCTCGGCCTGAGCTTCAAGGCCGGCACCGACGACCTGCGTGAAAGCCCGCTGGTGGAACTGGCCGAGCGCTTGATCGGCAAGGGCTACCAGTTGGATATCTACGACGAGAACGTCGAGTACGCCCGCGTCCATGGGGCGAACAAAGAGTACATCGAGTCGAAGATCCCGCATGTCTCGTCGCTGCTCAACGCCGACTTCCAGAAGGTTATCGACAACGCCGACATCATCGTCCTGGGCAACCGTGACGAGCAATTCCGCGCCCTTGCCCAGCAAGCGCCGGCCGGCAAGCAAGTGATCGACCTGGTTGGCTTCATGGGCAAATCGACCTGCTCGACCAGCCGCACCGAAGGCATCTGCTGGTAAGCCCTCGGCCGGGCAGCGCGGGGTGCTCTGTACAGAGCCTGCGCGCTGCCCTTCCCCCAAGAATTCTCCACGGATGCTGAACATGCAAAGGCTCCAGACAGTGCTGTTGCAGTGCGCCGGTTGGCTGCTCTACATGAGCCTGCTCATGTTGATCGCCCTGGCCCTGCCGGCCGATATCTTCGACTCGCAGTCGAAGCACTTCATCTTCCTGGTCGGCGCAGTCGGCATCTGGCGCTACTCCATGGGCGCCACCCATTTCATTCGCGGCATGATCTTCCTCTACGGCGTCTACCCGTACCTGCGCCGCAAGGTGCAGAAGATGGGCGCGGCCGCAGACCCGTCGCACGTGTACCTGATGGTCACCAGCTTTCGTATCGAAGCGCTGACCACCGCCCAGGTGTACAGCTCGGTGATCCACGAAGCGATCAACTGTGGCTACCCGACCACCGTGGTCTGCTCGCTGGTGGAAATGTCCGATGAGCTGCTGGTCAAGAGCCTGTGGGCCAAGTACAACCCGCCCGCCCACGTGAAACTCGACATCGTGCGTATTGCCGGTACCGGCAAGCGCGACGGCCTGGCCTATGGCTTCCGCGCCATCTCGCGGATGCTGCCGGACGAGAACGCCGTGGTCGCGGTGATCGACGGCGACACCGTGCTGGCCGATGGCGTGGTACGCAAGACCGTGCCGTGGTTCAAGCTGTACCCCAACGTCGGTGGCCTGACCACCAACGAATTCTGCGAAGTGCGCGGCGGCTACATCATGAGCGAGTGGCACAAGCTGCGCTTCGCCCAGCGCCACATCAACATGTGTTCGATGGCACTGAGCAAGCGCGTGTTGACCATGACCGGGCGCATGTCGATGTTCCGCGCAAGCGTGGTGACCAACCCCGAGTTCATCGCCGACGTCGAAAGCGACTCGCTGATGCACTGGCGCCTGGGCCGCTTCAAGTTCCTCACCGGTGACGACAAGTCCAGCTGGTTCAGCCTGATGCGCCTGGGCTACGACACCTTCTACGTGCCAGACGCCGCCATCAATACGGTCGAGCACCCGCCGGAGAAGAGCTTCCTCAAGGCCAGCCGCAAGCTGATGTACCGCTGGTACGGCAACAACCTGCGGCAGAACTCCCGTGCCCTTGGCCTGGGCGTCCGCCGCCTGGGGCTGTTCACCAGCATCGTGCTGTTCGACCAGCGCGTGTCGATGTGGACCAGCCTGCTGGGCCTGACCGTGGCGGTGATCGCCAGCCTCAAATTCGGCATGGGCTTCTTGCTGGTGTACCTGCTGTGGATCGGCATCACCCGCCTGATCCTCACCATCATGCTGCTGTGCTCGGGCCACAACGTCGGCCCGGCCTATCCGCTGATTCTTTATTACAACCAGATCGTCGGCGCACTGATGAAGATCTACGTGTTCTTCCGCCTCGACAAGCAGTCCTGGACGCGTCAGCCCACTGCCCTCAAGCGTGACCTCGCCAGTTTTCAACAATGGTTCAACACCTGGTCCTCGCGGACCATGACCTTCTCGGCAGCCAGCATCTTCGTCGCTGTGCTGTTCATGGTCGTGTGAGCCCAACCCGGATCGGATTAACAGGAACAAACCACCATGAATACCGCCGTGAACGTCAATGTCGTGCATGAGTCCGAAGCCCAGCGCCAACACGCCCGGGTGCGCATCCCAGCCAAGCTGCGCTTCCTGGATGCCGAGCGCCAAACCCATGAAGTGAAGGTCGACGACCTCTCCGCCGGTGGCCTGAGCTTCCACACCAAGCAACAGCTGTCGGTGGGCGACGTGCTGCGCGGGCGCCTGCAATTCGTGGTCGACAACCTCGGGCTGTCGATGGACATCGAGTTCCAGGTGCGCTCCTACAACACCGCCAACGGCCGTACCGGTGCCCAATTCCAGAACCTTGAGCCACGCGACATCGCCACCCTGCGCCATATCATCACCAGCCACCTGTCCGGTGAACTGATCAGCATCGGCGATGTGCTTAGCACCCTGCAGCGCGACAATTTCACCAAGGCGCGCAAGCAGAAGGACGGCGGCTCGGGCCTGTCCGCCTTCGGCCGCCTGAAGGCGGTGAGCGTCACCCTCGGCGTATTCGTGGTCGGTGTGGCCGCCTTCGGCTTCGTTGCCAAGTCGCTGTACGGCATGTACTTCGTCAGCCATGCCGAAGCCGGCGTGGTCGCGGTACCGACCACCAACGTCACCATGCCGCGCGACGGCACCGTGAACAGCCTGGTCGAGAGCGGTGGCCTGGTGGTGAAAGGCGCACCACTGGCGAGCTTCAGCACCAGCATGCTGGACATGCTCAAGGGCCACCTGGACGATTCGCAGCTTGAACCGGCCAAGGTCGAGGAACTGTTCGGCAAGCAACTGTCCGGCACCCTCACCAGCCCTTGCGATTGCGTGGTCGCCCGCCAACTGGTGGACGACGGCCAGTACGCCGCCAAGGGCCAGCCGATCTTCCAGCTGGTGCCGCGCACCACCAATCCGATGGTCGAGGCGCGTTTCAGCTACCGCCAGTTCGATGAGGTCAAGCCAGGTACCCGGGTCAACTTCCAGGTGGCCGGCGAAGACGAAGTGCGCACTGGCCAGATCGTCAGCAGCACCAGCCTGGACAGCGAAAACCTGGCCTCCGACATCCGCGTGCAGATCAAACCCGACAGCGGCCTGCCGGCAGAACTCGCCGGGCGCCCGGCCTCGGTCAACAGCGACCGTGGCCCTTCGCTCAACTGGCTGATCGACAAAGCCGTGGCCCGTGGTCTGTAAGAGGATCCTGCGATGATTCCCCATAAGAAAAGCGCAAGCCTGGGCCTCTGTGCCCTGGCCGCGGCGATCGCCCTGGCCGGCTGTGCAGGCCTGCCCGACCAGCGCCTGGCGAACGAGGCCCTGAAGCGCGGCGACACCGCGCTGGCCGAGCGCAACTACAAGGCCTTGGCCGACCTGGGCTACAGCGACGCGCAAGTAGGCCTGGCCGATATCAAGGTCTCCACCGGCGACCCGGAGCAGTTCAAGGAAGCCGAGGCGACCTACCGCGCGGCGGCCGCTACGTCGCCCCGCGCCCAGGTACGCCTTGGCCGCTTGCTGGTGGCCAAACCCGACAGCACCCAGGCCGAGCGCGAAGAAGCCGAGACGTTGCTCAAGCTCGCCGCGCAACAAGGCGAACAGAAAACCCTGATCCCCCTGGCGATGCTTTACCTGCTGTACCCGCAGAGCTTCCCCAAGGTCAACGCCCAGCAACAGATCGACCAGTGGCAGGCTGCCGGCTACCCGGAAGCAGGCCTCGCGCAGATCCTGCTGTATCGCACCCAGGGCACCTACGACCAGAACCTCGACAACGTCGAGAAGCTCTGCAAGCAAGCCCTCGACAGCATGGACGTGTGCTACGCGGAACTGGCCACCGTGTACCAGAAGCGTGGCCAGGCCGACCAGCAGGCCGCCCTGCTGCAACAGCTGAAGTCCGCTTATGCCCGCGGCGCCGTGCCGGCCACCCGCGTCGACAATGTTGCCCGTGTGTTGGCCGACCGCAACCTAGGCCAGACCGACGAGAAAACCGCCAAGGCCCTGCTCGAACACGTCGCCCCAGCCAACCCGGCCTCCTGGGTCAGCCTGGCGCAACTGGTCTACGACTTCCCCGAACTGGGCGACACCGACCAGTTGATGGCCTACATCGACAAGGGCCGCGCAGCCGAACAGCCACGCGCTGAACTGTTGCTGGGCCGCCTGTACTACGAAGGCAAGGCCGTACCGGCCGATGCCGAAAAAGCCCAGCAGCACCTGCAAGCCGCCGCCGCTGCCGGGGAAGTCAGCGCCGACTACTACCTCGGCCAGCTGTACCGCCGTGGCTACCTGGGCGACGTCGAGCCGCAAAAGGCGGTCGACCACCTGCTCAGCGCCGCCCGTGGCGGCCAGAACAGCGCCGACTATGCCCTCGCCCAGCTGTTCAGCGAAGGCCACGGCATCCGCCCCGAACCGACCAACGCCTGGGTGTTCGCGCAACTGTCGCAGGCCAACCCAACGCCGCAATCGACAGAACTGCTGCAACAACTCGACCAGCAACTCACGCCTGACGAGCGCAGCCAGGCGCAGAACCTGCTGGCGCAGGAAAAGCAGGCACGCGGCAGCATGGCCCAGGTCGGCAACAGCACCCTGGCCATCGAGGCCCTGCAAGACGACGACAAAGAAGTAGACGCTGAGGACTCGCTATGACGCTCAATCCCTTCGTGAAAGCCGGCATCGGCCTGAGCTTCGCACTGTTGTGGTCCTGCCCGACCCTGGCCGACATGACCGCGCAGAAGAACTTCGGCCTGGACGTGAAGATTACCGGCCAATCGGAAGACGACCGCGACCTCGGCACCCGCTCCGGCGGCGACGTCAACGGCCTGGGCCTCGACCTACGCCCCTGGGTCTATGGCGAGCGCGGTAACTGGAGCGCCTACGCCATGGGCCAGGCCGTCGCCGCTACTGACACCATCGAAACCGACACCCTGCGCCAGAACGACGACGGCACCACCACCGACACCGGTGACGACAGCCGCAAACCGGACAAGAACTACCTGGCCATGCGCGAATTCTGGGTCGGCTACAGCGGCCTCACGCAGTACCCCGGCGAGCAACTGCGCCTGGGCCGCCAGCGCCTGCGCAGCGACGACGGCATGTGGCGCGACACCAACATCGAAGCGCTGAACTGGACCTTTGACACCACCCTGCTCAAAGCCGACCTGGGTGTGGCCCAGCGCTTCAGCGAGTACCGCACCGACCTCACCGAGCTGGCCCCGGAAGACAAAGACCGCACGCACATCTACGGTAACGTCGCCACGCAGTGGACCCCTGGCCACTGGGTTGGCCTGCGCGCCCACCACACCCATGACAGCGGCAGCCTGAAAAACCCTGGCGAAACCGTCGATGCGCTGGACAAGACCCGCACCGGCGACCTCACCTGGCTGGGCTTGGAAGCCAACAGCGACGCCTACAACTGGCGCAACGATCACACCGTCAACTACTGGGGCAGCCTGACCTGGCTGACCGGTGATCGCGACAAGCTCAGCAGCCAGCAGGTCGGCGACGACCAGGTGGCCACCGGCAAACAAAGCGGTGACGTCAACGCCTGGGCCACCGACCTCGGCATCCGCCTGCGCCTGGACCCCAACTGGCAGGTTGGCGCGGCCTACGCCCGTGGCAGCGGCGGCGGTGGCGACGACGGTTCGAACAACTTCGAGCAGACCGGCCTCGAGAGCAACCGCTCCAACTTCACCGGCACCCGCTCGCGCGTGCACCGCTTCGGCGAGGCCTTCCGCGGCGAGCTGGGCAACCTGCAGGCCGCCACTCTGTTCGCCTCCTGGCAGCTGCGCGATGACTACGACGCCAGCTTCATCTACCACAAGTTCTGGCGTGTCGACGGCTCGCAGAACATTGGTTCCAGCGGCATCAACGCGGCGGTCAACGACAACGGTGTGAGCCGTCCGCTGATCAACGGCGAAAAAGACCTCGGCCAGGAAATGGACGTGGTCGTCACCAAGTACTTCAAGCAAGGCCTGCTACCGGCTTCGATGAGCCAGGCGATCGACGAACCGTCCGCCCTGGTGCGCCTGCGCGCCGGTGTGTTCAAGCCGGGCGACGCTTATGGCAAGGAAGCGGACTCGTACATGCACCGCGCCTTCGTCGACGTGATCTGGCGCTTCTGAGGCCAGGAGAGGAACGAAGCACATGAACCTTCACCCGCACTTACGTCACAGCCTCCTGGCCAGCGCACTGCTGCTGGCCAGCGGCTTGGCCGTCGCCGCCGAACCTGCGGTCATCGCCAAGGAACTGCAGCAAGCCAAGACCTACACCGTGGCCAGCGCGCCGACCGAGCCGCTGCACATGGACCCGCCGAAGCTGCCCGACCTCAGCGGCTACACCGCCGACGCCGTGCAGAAGAAGATCGACCGCCGCCACAAGGGCAAGGTCAGCGTGCGCCGCATGCTGCAGGAAGAGTCGTTGAAGGAATTCATCGGCGGCGACAACAAGGCTGCCGAGTGGGTGCAGCGCCAGCATGGCATCCCGCAGGCGATCTTCGTCGATGACGGCCACGTCGATTTGGTCGAGCTGAGCAAGAAAGTGCCCAAGCAGTACCTCAGTGAAGTCGAGCCGGGTGTCTACCTGGCGCGTTTGCCGATCGTGGTCGGGCAGAAGGGCATCCTCGAAATCGACGGCAAGGTCAAGCAACTGCGCCTGTCCCAGGAAGGCGGCGCGTTTCTGGTCAACGACGGCAAGCTGTTCGTCAGCGACACTCAGGTCACCGGCTGGCGCGAGAAAGACAACGGCCCGGCGACCTTCCGCTCGCCGAATGAATTCCGCCCGTTCCTGTTGTCGTGGGGCGGCACCGAGACCTACATCGTCAACACCAAGATGGCCAGCTTCGGCTACGCCAAGTCCAAGTCGTACGGCGTGAGCATTTCGCAGTACACGCCGAACATGGCCAAGCGCATGGGCCGCCCGGAACCCACCGGCTGGATCATCGGCTCGGAGTTCAGCGACATGTGGTACGGCTTCTACTGCTACGAGACGCAGGACTTCGTGGTCAAGGACAGTACCTACCGAGACAACATCGTCTACGGCATCGACCCACACGACCGTTCGCACCGCCTGATCATCGCCGGCAATACCGTGTATGGCACCAAGAAAAAGCACGGGATCATCGTTTCGCGTGAGGTCAACGACAGCTGGATCATCAACAACAAGAGCTACGACAACAAGCTCTCGGGCGTTGTGATCGACCGTAACAGCGTGAACAACCTGATCGCCTACAACGAGATCTACCGTAACCACACCGACGGCATCACCTTGTACGAAAGCGGCGACAACCTGATCTGGGGCAACAAGCTGATCAACAACCGCCGCCACGGCATCCGCGTGCGTAACAGCGTGAACATCCGCCTGTACGAAAACGTTGCCATGGCCAACGGCCTGGTCGGCGTGTACGGGCACATCAAGGACCTGTCCGACACCGACCGTGACATCGCCCTCGACCCGTTCGACACCAAGGTTTCGTTGATCGTGGTCGGCGGCGAACTGGCGGCCAACGGCTCCGGCCCGCTGTCGATCGACTCGCCACTGTCGGTCGAGCTGTACAAGGTGTCCATGCTCGCCCCGCGCAAAGCCAACGGCATCAGCCTCAACGGCATCCTCGGCGAGCGCCAGGACGAAATCCTCGACCTGCTGGTGCGCCAGCAGAAGGCCGTGCTGATCGACCCGGTCGAACGCCAGACCGAAATGATCGATTAAGGAAGCCCAGACCATGACCCCACACCTGATCAAACTGCTGGGCCTGTCCGCTGCCCTTCTGGCCATCAGCCAGGGCGTGCGCGCCGATGAAGTGAAGGCCCCGGCCTTCACCGCCGAGCCTTGCTGCCAGCTGTGCCCCGAAGCGCATGACGCCAGCCGCTACACCACCCGGTACCAGCAGAACTTCACCACGCTGGTGCAGGCCCAGGGCGACTGGCTGTTCCGTACCCGCGAAGACCTGCGCACCGAATTCAACACCACGCCGGCCGGCTACAAGCGCTTGCAGCAGGTGCACGATGCGTTCAAGAAGCGTGGCGTGGAACTGGTCGTGGTCTACCAGCCGACCCGTGGCCTGGTGAACCGCAACATGCTCAAGCCGGCCGAGAAAGCCGCCTTCGATTACCAGAAGGCCCTGGGCAATTACCAGGCCATGCTCAAGCGCTTCGCCAGCATGGGCTACAACGTGCCCGACCTGTCGCCGCTGACCAACGAGCAATTGGCTGCCGCCGACCAGGGCAAGGACTTCTACTTCCGCGGTGACCAGCACTGGACGCCCTACGGCGCCGAACGCGCGGCCAAGATCGTGGCCGACACCGTGCACAAGATGCCGGCCTTCGAGGGCATCCCACGCAAGGAATTCGAAACCACCAAGTCCGGGCGCATGGGCAAGACCGGCACCCTGCACAACGTTGCCGGCCAGCTGTGCAATACCAGCTACGCGGTGCAGTACATGGACCAGTTCGCCACCGAACCGAAAGGCTCGAGCGGCGGTGGCGACGACCTGTTCGGTGACAGTGGCAACGCGCAGATCACCTTGGTCGGCACCAGCCACAGCGGCAAGAACTACAACTTCTCGGGCTTCCTCGAACAGTACATCGGTGCCGACGTGCTCAACGTCGCCTTCCCTGGTGGCGGCCTGGAAGGTTCGATGATCCAGTACCTGGGCAGCGAAGAATTCCAGAACAACCCGCCGAAGATCTTGGTCTGGGAATTCTCGCCACTGTATCGCCTGGACCAGGAAACCATCTGGCGGCAGATCCTCGGCCTGCTCGACGATGGCTGTGACGCGCGCCCGGCACTGATGAGCGCCAGCACCGCGCTCAAGCCCGGCAAGAACGAGCTGATGGTCAACGGCAAGGGCGGCGTGATCAAGGACCTGATCAACCGCAACCTGCAGATGGACATCAAGTTCGAAGACCCTTCGGTGAAGGTGCTGCAGGCGACCCTCTGGTACCTCAACGGCCGCCACGAAGACATCAAGCTGGAGAAACCGGAGACCTCCGACACCGACGGCCGCTTCGTCTTCCAGATGCGCGAGGACGAAGATTGGGCCAGCCAGAACCTCCTGGCCCTGGAAGTTCAGGGGCCGGAAAAAGGCACCCTGAACGTCGAGGCCAAACTCTGCAAACGCAACAACTTCGCCGTGCCAGCGCAGACCGCGCAAGCCGGCCAGTGAGGCGACCATGACGACCTTCAAGCGAATCTTCCGCCCAACCCTGCTCGCTTTGGCCCTGTTTGGCAGTGCCGCGCACGCCGCGCTGGTACCGCCCCAGGGTTACTACGAGGGGATTGAAAAGCTCAAGACCAAGGACGGTAACTTCCGCTGCGAAGCGGCGCCCAAGCCCTACACCGGCGCGCTGCAGTTTCGCAGCAAGTACGAAGGCTCGGACCAGGCGCGGGCGACCCTGAACCTGGACTCGGAACAAGCCTTCCGCGACTCGACCAAGGACATCACCACGCTTGAGCGCGGCATTGCCAAGATGGTCAACCAGTACATGCGCGACGGCCGCCCGGCGCAGCTCGACTGCGCCCTGACGTGGCTGGGCACCTGGGCGCGCGCCGATGCGCTGATGTCGACCAACTACAACCACACCGGCAAGTCCATGCGCAAATGGGCACTGGGCAGCATGAGCGGTTCGTGGTTGCGCCTGAAGTTCTCCAACTCGCAGCCACTGGCCGCGCACCAGGCCGAGGCCGAGCTGATCGAGAAGTGGTTCGCCCGCCTCGCCGAACAGACCGTGCGCGACTGGAGCAACCTGCCGCTGGCGAAGATCAACAACCACAGCTACTGGGCGGCCTGGTCGGTGATGGCCACCGCCGTGGCCACCGACCGCCGCGACTTGTTCGACTGGGCGGTGAAGGAATACAAGGTCGGCGCCAACCAGATCGACGACCAAGGCTTCCTGCCTAACGAAATCAAACGCAAGCAGCGCGCCCTGGCCTACCACAACTATGCCCTGCCGCCGCTGGCGATGATCGCCAGCTTCGCCAAGGCCAACGACGTGGACCTGCGCAGTGAAAACAACTTCGCCCTGCAACGCCTGGGCGAAGGCGTGCTGTACGGCGCCCGCGACCCGCGCCACTTCGCCGAGCGTGCCGGTGAAAAACAGGACATGAAAGACCTCAAGGTCGACAGCAAGTACGCCTGGCTCGAACCCTGGTGCGCGCTGTACCAGTGCGTCGGCGACACGCTGCAGCGCAAGCACGGGATGCAGCCGTTCGACAGCTTCAGGCTGGGCGGCAACCTGACCCGGGTCTATGACCCGAGCGCGGCTTCGAAGAAATAACGCAAAACCCTGTGGGAGCCGGCTTGCCGGCGATGGGCCGCGAGGCGGCCCCTGACTACCGCTGGGCAAGGCTGTCGCCTTGCATCGACGGCAAGCCAGCTCCCACAGGAATACGAGGTGCCCTCCGGTTCTTGGACTGGGGGGTTTGGGGGGCGCTTTGCCCTGGATGCTGTGAACAACTTAGGAGAACCGGGATGGTCTTCTCGTCCAACGTGTTCCTGTTCCTGTTCTTGCCGATCTTTCTCGGCCTGTACTACCTGAGCGGGCAACGCTATCGCAACCTGCTGCTGCTGGTCGCCAGCTACATCTTCTACGCCTGGTGGCGGGTGGACTTCCTCGCCCTGTTCGCCGGCGTGACCCTGTGGAACTACTGGATCGGCCTGAAAGTCGGCGCCGCCGGCGTGCGCACCAAGCCGGCCCAGCGCTGGCTGCTGCTCGGCGTGGGCGTGGACCTGGCGATCCTCGGCTACTTCAAGTACGCCAACTTCGGCGTCGACAGCCTGAACGCGATTGTCAGCTCGTTTGGCCTGGAGCCGTTCATCCTGACCCACGTGCTGCTGCCGATCGGTATCTCGTTCTACATCTTCGAGTCGATCAGCTACATCATCGACGTGTACCGCGGCGACACCCCGGCCACCCGCAACCTGATCGACTTCGCAGCGTTCGTGGCGATCTTCCCGCACCTGATCGCCGGCCCCGTGCTGCGCTTCAAGGACCTGGTCGACCAGTTCAACAACCGCACCCACACCCTGGACAAGTTCTCCGAAGGCTGCACCCGCTTCATGCAGGGTTTCATCAAGAAAGTGTTCATCGCCGACACCCTGGCGGTGGTCGCAGACCATTGCTTCGCCCTGCAGAACCCGACCACCGGCGACGCCTGGCTCGGCGCCCTGGCCTACACCGCGCAGCTGTACTTCGACTTCTCCGGCTACAGCGACATGGCCATCGGCCTCGGCCTGATGATGGGCTTCCGCTTCATGGAGAACTTCAAGCAACCGTACATCAGCCAGTCGATCACCGAGTTCTGGCGCCGCTGGCACATCAGCCTTTCCACCTGGCTGCGCGACTACCTGTACATCACCCTGGGCGGTAACCGCAAAGGCACGTTCAACACCTACCGCAACCTGTTCCTGACCATGCTGCTGGGCGGCCTGTGGCACGGCGCCAACTTCACCTACATCATCTGGGGCGCCTGGCACGGCATGTGGCTGGCGATTGAACGCGCGCTGGGCCTGGACACCAACCCGCAGCGTTTCAACCCGGTGAAGTGGGCCTTCACCTTCCTGCTGGTGGTCGTCGGCTGGGTGATCTTCCGCGCCGAAAACCTGCACGTGGCAGGCCGCATGTACGGCGCCATGTTCAGCTTCGGCGAATGGCAGCTGTCCGAGCTCAACCGCGCCCAGCTCACCGGCCTGCAAGTGGCCACCCTGGTCATCGCCTACCTCACCCTGGCGTTCTTCGGCCTGCGCGATTTCTACCGAAACGCCAAGCCGACGCCCACTGCGACCCCGGTGCAGGTCAACGCTGACGGCTCGATCGGCCTGGACTGGACCCGGGTAATGACCCGCGCGCTGATCCTGCTGCTGTTCGCCGCCTCGATTCTCAAGCTTTCGGCGCAGAGCTACTCGCCGTTCCTTTACTTCCAGTTCTGAGGTTGATGACCATGACCCGGACATTACGTATCACCTATTCCCTGTCGTTCCTCGGCCTGCTGGTGGGCATGGGCGCCTGGTCCACCGGTGGCCTGCAAAGCTTCCAGCGCACCGAGCAGATGACCCTGCTCAATGGCAAGCTGGCCAAGGCCGCCGAGACCCACTACGACGCTGAATTCCCGATCAAGCGCCTGGGCACCAACCTCTGGGCCGCGCTGGACTTCAAGCTGTTCAACGAAGGCCGTCCCGGCGTGGTGCTGGGCCGTGACCAGTGGCTGTTCAGCGACGAGGAGTTCAAGCCCACCGCCGGCGCCGACCAGCTGATGCAGGAAAACCTGGCGCTGATCCGTGGCGTACGCGACACCCTGCAAAAGCACGGCAGCCAGCTGGTGCTGGCAATCGTGCCGGCCAAGGCGCGGGTCTACTCGGAATACGTCGGCAAGGAGCTGCCCGCCAGCCTGCATGACGACCTGTACAACCAGTTCCATGCCCAGGCCCGTCAGGCCAACGTGTTCGCCCCGGACCTGATGGCACCCATGGAGCAGGCCAAGGCCCGCGGCCAGGTGTTCCTGCGCACCGACACCCACTGGACGCCAATGGGCGCGGAGGTTGCTGCACAAGCGCTGGCCGAGGCGGTCAGCCGCCAGAGCCTGCTCAACGGCGACCCACAGGCCTTCATTACCGAGGCAGGCAACACCGCACCGTACAAGGGTGACCTGACCAACTTCCTGCCGCTCGACCCGCTGTTCAGCAACCTGTTGCCGACCCCGGACAACCTGCAGCAACGCACCACGCGCCCGGTCGAAGCCGAAGGCGACGCCGGCGACGCGCTGTTCGCCGACAGCCAGATCCCGGTCGCGCTGGTGGGCACCAGCTACAGCGCCAACCCGCACTGGAACTTCCTCGGTGCCCTGCAGCAAGCCCTGCGCAGCGACGTTGCCAACTACGCCGAAGACGGCCACGGCCCACTGTTGCCGATGCTCAAGTACCTGCAAAGCGATGCCTTCAAGAACGCCGCGCCACAAGTGGTGGTGTGGGAGTTCCCTGAACGTTATCTGCCCATGAAAAACGACCTCAGCAGCTTCGATCCGCAGTGGATCGCGCAGCTGAAAAACTCCCGTAAATCCGAAGAAAACCTGGCCCTGTCGTCCACCCGGACGAACCACTGATTGATAGAGAGGAACACGCACATGACTACCAAGACTTCCATTGCCAAAGCCCTCACCCTCGCGGCCGGCCTTTCCCTTGCTTCGATGCAGGCCTTCGCCGGCGCCGATGCTGCGCTGTACGGCCCGACCGCACCGAAAGGCTCGACCTTCGTGCGCCTGTACAACGCGGCAGGGGCACCCGCTGCAGCCAGCGTCGGCAACACCCAGATCAAGCAGGTCGGTGCCCAGGCCAGCAGCGACTTCAGCTTCCTGCCAGGCGGTGACTACACCGCCCAGGTCGGCGGCAAGAGCGTGCCGGTGAAGCTGGCCTCGGACAAGTACTACACCCTGGTCAACAACGGCAGTGGCACCCCGCAGCTGATTGAAGAGCCGCCGTTCAAGAACAAGCAGAAAGCCCTGGTGCGCGTGCAGAACCTCAGCGACCAGTCGCTCACCCTGAAGACCGCCGACGGCAAGACCGAAGTCGTCACCCCGGTGGCTGCCAAAGGCCGCGGCGAGCGTGAAATCAACCCGGTCAAGGTCAACCTGGCCCTGTTTGCAGGCGACAAGAAAGTCAGCGACGTCAAACCCGTCGCGCTGGAGCGCGGCGAAGCGGCCGTGCTGTACGTCACCGGCTCCGGCAGCAGCCTGTCGCCGGTCTGGGTCACCCGCCCAGTCTCCACCAACTGATCCACTGCCTCTTTAACGACCTTATTGGAGAAACAACATGATCCCGGTAATTCTTTCTGGTGGTAGCGGTTCCCGTCTGTGGCCTCTGTCGCGCAAGCAGTTCCCCAAGCAGTTCCTGGCGCTGACCGGTGAGCACACGCTATTCCAGCAAACCCTCGAACGCCTGGTGTTCGAGGGCATGGACGCGCCCATCGTGGTCTGCAACAAGGACCACAAGTTCATCGTCCAGGAACAACTCGCCGCCCTGAAGCTTGAGACCCAGGGCATCCTGATGGAGCCGTTCGGCCGCAACACCGCACCTGCGGTGGCGCTGACTGCCATGAAGTTGGTCAACGAAGGCCGCGATGACCTGATGCTGGTGCTGCCGGCCGACCACGTGATCGATGACCAGAAAGCCCTGCAACGTGCCCTGGCCCTGGCCACCGTGGCCGCCGAGCGTGGCGAGATGGTGCTGTTCGGCGTGCCGGCGACCAAGCCTGAAACCGGCTATGGCTATATCCGCTCCAGCCAGGACGCCCTGCTGCCCGAAGGCGTGGCGCGGGTCGCGCAGTTCGTCGAGAAGCCCGATGAAAAACGCGCCGCCGAATTCGTCCAGGCTGGTGGCTATTTCTGGAACAGCGGCATGTTCCTGTTCCGCGCGAGCCGCTTCCTCGAAGAACTGAAGAAGCACGATGCCGACATCTACGACACCTGCGTGCTGGCCCTCGAACGCAGCGACGAAGACGGCGATGTGCTGAGTATCGACGAAGCCACCTTCGCCTGCTGCCCGGACAACTCCATCGACTACGCGGTAATGGAAAAGACCCAACGCGCCTGCGTGGTGCCGATGTCGGCGGGCTGGAGCGATGTAGGTTGCTGGTCGTCGCTGTGGGACGTGCACGAGAAAGACGCGGACGGCAACGTCACCAAGGGTGATGTGGTGGTGCAGGACAGCCGCAACTGCATGATCCATGGCAACGGCAAGCTGGTGTCGGTGATTGGCCTGGAAAACATCGTCGTGGTCGAGACCAAGGACGCGATGATGATTGCCCACAAGGACAAGGTCCAGGGCGTCAAGCAGATGGTCAAGACCCTCGACGAGCAAGGCCGCAGCGAAACCCAGAACCACCTCGAAGTGTATCGCCCATGGGGCTCGTACGACTCGGTGGACATGGGCGGCCGCTTCCAGGTCAAGCACATCACCGTCAAGCCGGGCGCCAGTCTGTCGCTGCAGATGCACCACCACCGCGCCGAGCACTGGATCGTGGTGTCCGGCACCGCCGAGGTGACCTGCGACGAGAACGTGTTCCTGCTCACCGAGAACCAGTCCACCTACATCCCGATCGCCTCGGTCCACCGCCTGCGCAACCCCGGCAAGATCCCGCTGGAAATCATCGAAGTGCAGTCCGGTAGCTACCTGGGCGAGGATGACATCGAGCGTTTCGAGGATGTCTATGGGCGCACGTCCACCCCGGTTGAGCGGGGCGTGTCGGTGAAGACCATCGCGCAGTAAGCAACACCCAGGGGCCGCGATGCGGCCCCTTCTCTTTTGAGGCCTCCACGATTTGGCGCTACGATGGTCAGACCTGCGCAACCAAGGTCTGAACACGCCATGATCATCGGCGCCTTCCTCATCCTCACCTGGCTGGTACTGCTGCTGCGCTACCCGGCCAAGGCCCTGCCGATCTCGCTGGCCGCCATTTGCGGCCTGGCGCTGGTAGCGCTGTTCGTGGTCTGGCAAGACAGCCGCGAAGCCTCGCAGCTGGCGCGTCTGGACTTGCGCCTGAGCTACGCTCCCGAACAATGCCCCACCGACCGCGCCCTGCTCGTGCGCATGAAGAACGGCAACAAGGCGCCGCTCACCGAACTGCGTTGGCGGGTGGGTGCGTACGCACCGGGCGATACAGTCAACCTTGCCGAAAACACCTACAGTGCACCCCGCTATCGCGGCCCGGGCGAGCTGCAACCGGGGGCCGAGTGGAAGGATTGCCTGCCGCTGCCGCCGCTGCGCTCCGGCTATCGGCCGCAAACACTGGAGTTTCGTGCCGAGCATCTGCAAGGTACATTCGCCAATTGATTCAGCGCCTGTGCCGGCGCCTTCGCGGGGCGAACCCGCGAAGAGGCCGGCACAGGCAACACAACGCTCTCAGACTCAAGGCCTCCCCTCATGCCCACCGTCCTGATCACCGGTTGTTCCAGCGGCATCGGCCGCGCCCTGGCCGAAGCCTTCCGCGACGCCGGCCACGAAGTCTGGGCCACCGCCCGCAAAGGCGAAGATGTCGAGCACCTGGCCGCCGCCGGCTTCATCGCCCGGCAACTGGACGTCAATGACGGCGAAGCCCTGACGCGCCTGGCCGAAGAGCTGGAAGCACGCCACGGCCGCCTCGACATCCTGGTCAACAACGCCGGCTACGGAGCCATGGGGCCCCTGCTCGATGGCGGTGTGGAGGCCATGCGCCAACAGTTCGAAACCAATGTATTTGCCGTGATCGGCGTGACCCGAGCCCTGTTCCCGCTGCTGCGCCGTGCCCGCGGGCTGGTGGTCAACATCGGCAGTGTGTCAGGTGTGCTGGTCACGCCCTTCGCAGGCGCCTACTGCGCTTCCAAGGCCGCCGTGCATGCGCTCAGCGATGCCCTGCGCCTGGAGCTGGCACCGTTCGCTATCAGGGTGATGGAAGTGCAACCCGGCGCGATTGCCTCGCAGTTCGCCAACAACGCCCAGCGCCAGGCCGACCAGGTGGTGGCGGCAGAATCTGCATGGTGGCCATTGCGCGAGCATATCCAGGCCCGTGCCCGCGCCTCGCAAGACCGGCCCACCTGCGCTGCGGAGTTTGCTCAGGGGCTGCTGGCCGCCACGCGCAAATCGCCTGTGCCAGCCCTGGTGCGGCTGGGCAATGGCAGCACGGCGTTGCCGTTGCTGGCGCGTTGCTTGCCGCGGCGGTTACTCGACTGGGTGCTGCGCAAACGCTTCGGGCTGCTGCGGCCACTCTGATCCACGGCCCAGGTCGATCACCTGGCCCCACTTGCGCTCGGCCATCCCCCGGGCGTAGTGGCGTTCAAGACGCCGCGCAACGTCGGGCTGAACGTTATTGACCAGGATATCGGTGTGCGGCACCTGCTCCAGCAAGGTCTGCACACCCCGCTCGCAGCCCAGGTCTGCGACGACACCAATGATCCGCGCCCTGGGCAATTGCTCACGGACGGCCTTCAGCGCCGCATCGACCTGTGCCTGGGTGCAGTCGTTCAGCACCACCTCAGCGCCTGCAGTGGCAAGCTCGATGGCCGTGCAAACGCCCTGCCCCGCCATTGAACCGCTGATCAGTGCACGCTTGCCGTTGAGGGAGAGGTGCATGGCTGCCTCCGTTTGCTCACGCCTGCTTCGCCGGCTGCGCGTCGAACGCCTGCCAACCGCCGCCCAGGGCCTTGTACAGCCCGACCAGCGCCTGCGACACCGCCGCCGAACTGTCGATCCACTGCTCTTCGCTGGCCAGCAGCGCACTCTGCACGGTCAGCACATTGAGAAAGTCCACAGCCCCTTCCACGTACTGGCGCTGGGCCGTTTCCAGGGCGATGCGGTTCTGTCGCACGGCCTCGGCCAAATGGTCGCGGCGCAATTGGCTGGCGTTGTACAGGCGCAGCACATCGTCAATCTCGTGCCAGGCACCGAGCACCACCTTGCGGTAGTTCAGCGCCGCCTCCTGCTGCTGCGCCTCACGCAGCTCAAGCGTGCCCTTGAGCCGCCCCCCCTCGAAGATCGGCAACGACAGCTGCGGGCCGAAGGCGAAGCGGCGCGAATCCCAGGCGCCGAAATCCGACAGTTGCATGGCCTGGAAGCCGACGCTGCCGGACAGGCGGATGCTCGGGTAGAAGTCCGCCTTGGCCACGCCAATGCTGGCCGTGGCCGCATGCAGGCGCGCCTCGGCCTGGCGAATGTCCGGGCGGCGTTCGGCCAGTTCGGACGGCAGACCAATCGCGAATTGTTGCTGCGGCGCAGGCAGTTCGCCGCCCTCCAGCAACTGTGCCTGCAGGCTGCGCGGCGGTTCGGCCGCCAACAGGCTGAGGGCGTTGATCAGGTCATCGCGGCGGGCCTCCAGGCTCGGCAGACGCGCTTCGATCGAGGCGACCTGGGCACTGGCCTGGGCGACGTCGAGCCGGGTGGCAACACCTTCGGCCTGGCGATCCTGGGACAACTTCAGGCTGTGCTGCGCCACCTTCAGGTTGTCGCGGGTGACATCGAGGGTGTGCTGCACGGCGCGCAGCTGAATGTAATTGCCGGCCGTTTCCGAGAGCAGCGCCAGCAACACACCACGCCGATCGTTCTCAGCCACTTCCACCGTCGCATCGGCGGCTTCCACCTGGCGCCGCACCCGGCCCCAGAGGTCCAGCTCCCAACCGGCGACCAGGTCGCCCTGCCACAGGTTGAACGCCGACTTGCCGGCATTGCCGGACGGGTCGCTCAAGCCCTCGGCGCTGTTGCGGGCACGGCTGTAGCCGGCATTCACATCAACCGACGGTGCTTCATCAGCCGCCACCGTGCTGCGCAGGGCGCGGCTTTGCAACAACCGCGCGCTGGCGATCTGCAGGTCGAGGTTGCGCTCGGCAACCTGCTGGATCAGCGCGCTCAGGCGGGCATCGTGGAACGTCTCCCACCAGCGCAGTTGCAGCGGTTCGGCCTGTGGCTGGCTTGCGGCCGACTCACCTTGCAACGGCGCCCACTGCTGTGGCGCCTGGCTGTCCGGGCGCTGGAAGTCCGGCCCGAGGGTGCAGCCGGCCATCAGCACGGCCAGCAACAAGGGGCTCAAGCGTAATGCAGGTTTCATCGTGCACTCACCTCTTTGCCGGCAAGTTTGTCGCCGTGGGTGTCGATGGTCGCTTCCACCGACATGCCCACACGCAGGCGCTCGAGCAACGGCTGGCCGTCATCGAAGACGATCTTCACCGGGATGCGCTGCACCACCTTGGTGAAGTTGCCGGTGGCGTTGTCGGGCTTGACCGCAGCGAAGGTCACGCCGGTGGCCGGCGCGATGCTTTCGACATGGCCTTTGAGGGTTTCGCCGGCGAAGGTATCGACGCTGATGCTGACTGGCTGACCCGGTTGCACGTGGGTCAGCTGGGTCTCCTGGAAGTTGCCGACCACATAGGCATGCTGCAACGGCACCACCGACAGCAGGCGCGCGCCCGGGTTGACGAAAGCGCCCACGCGCAGCGCACGCTCGCCAACCATGCCATCCACGGGCGCTGTGATGCGGGTGTAGGACAGGTCCAGCTGAGCTTTTTCAAGGCCCGCTTCGGCGCGTTTCAACTGGCCGTCGGCGCTGGCCACCTGGGCGCTGAGGATGTCCACCTGCTTGCGTGTGGCCACCAGCGCTGCCTGGGTGTTGGCCAGGCGCGCACGGGCCTGGTCGACCCGGCTCCGCGCCTGCTGAGCGTTCTGCACTGTGCCGGCGCCCTGCTCGGCGAGGCGGCTGTAGCGATTGACTTCGTGGTCGGCGAACGACGCTTCGGCCTGGGCCGCCTTCACCGCCGCCTCGGCCTGGGCGATCAGCGCCGCCTGGCGCTCCAGGGTGGCGCGGGCATCGGCGCTCTGCGCCTTGGCCACCAGCAATTGAGCCTGGGCGGCGTCCAGCGCGGCCTGGTAATCGCGGGCGTCGATGGTCGCTAGCAATTGGCCGGCCTGGACTTGCTGGTTGTCTTCAACCAGCACTTCCTTGATGAAGCCAGCCACTTTGGGCGCGACCACGGTGTAGTCGGCGATCACATAGGCGTCGTTGGTACGCTGGCGGTGATCACTGCCGAACATCCAGGGGCCGACGATGCCGGCCAGCACGGCCACGGCAAGCACCGAGCCGATCAAGAGGGTTTTGCGGTTGTTGGTCATGTTCAGTGTCTCGAATTCATCCAGGGTTCAGGCCACCGCACGCGGCGGATAGACCCGGGTAGGCACGAAAGGAATCAGGCAGATCAGCGCCACAGCGATGCAGGCCATGACCAGATAGAGGTCGGCCGAGGTCAGCACCAGCGCCTGGTCATGGATGCGTTTGGCGAGGCCGGCAGCGTTGTCGTCGATCAGCGGGGCATTGCCCAGGCTGTCCACCAGGTGGTTGGAATGAAAGTGCCGACGCAGCGTACCCAGGGCGTCCAGCAGGCCACCGGCGATGACCGCAGCCAGGCCCTTCACGGTGTTGAACCAACTGGAGGCGAACGGGCCTTCCTGTGGGGTCATGCCATTGGTGGACAACATCAGCAGTGGCAACACCGCCATCGGCTGGCCGAACACCTGCAGCAGGTAGAACGGGTAGAAGTCGCCACGGATCCACTCGGAGGTCAGCAGGCTGCTGCCGACGCACGACACCGCCAGCATCGCCAGCCCCGTGGCCAGCACCCAGCGGCAGTCCACTGCGCGGAGGTTGCACAGTGCGGCCGTGAGCGGCAGGGCGATCAACTGCGGCATGGCTACCAGCATCATCAGAGGGCTGGTTTGCGCCGGGCGATAACCCTGTATCTGCGCAAGGTAGGCCGATGGAATGCTGCTCACGCCGGACAACACGATCAGCACGCCGGCCAAGGTCACCAGGGCAAAGCTCAGGTTACGCCGCGACAGCATCCGCAGTTGGAAGAACGGCAGCGGCTCGGACCATTCGTTGTACAGAAACAGCACCAGCAGCAGCAGGCCGCCGCCGAGCAGCCAGCAGATCAGTTGCGAGTCGAACCAACCCCAGCGGTCCCCCAGCGAGAGGCCCAGGACGATGCAACTGATTGCTGGCAGGCCGAGCAGTACACCTCGCCAGTCGAACTGCTTGAACCGCTCCAGGCGCAACGGGTCCTGCGGCAAGCCCCAGCCAACACAGAACATGGCCAGCGCCGAGGGCAGGATGATCTGCCAGAACGCCCACTGCCAACCGACGTATTCGGTCCACAACCCGGCCAATGGCGTGCCAAGGTTTGGGCCAAAGGTGGCGGTCAGGGCATAGCAGGCCAAGCCGTAGACCTTGATGCCCGGCGGCAGAAAACGCAGCGCCACGCTCATCAGCATGGGTGGCAAGGCACCCGAGGCAAACCCCTGGAGAATGCGCAGCAGCATCAGGCTGTGCAGGTTGGGGGCGAACGGTTGCAGCAGGCCGAGCACGGCGAATAGGCCGACCGCGCCAAGGGTGAAGCGACGCAGGGAAAAGGTGGTGGCCAGCCACGGCGCGAAGGCCATCGCCGAGACCGATGCGGCGCTGTACACCGCCAGCAGCCAGGCGCCCTCGTCGGCACCGATGCCCATGGCGCCGCGGATATCGGCCAGGGAAATCTTGGTCACCGACTCGTTGAGGCCGGCACAAAGAACCGCCAACAACACGCCGAACAGCCCCACCACCACCCGCAGGCCGAACGCCGTCTGCGCGGGGGCGGCCGGCGCAGGGGCGGCGGCGATCACGGCAGCAGGCGCGGACAGGGAACTCATGGGTAGACATCTCCAGCAACAAATTTTCAGCTGGAGCAAGTCTAAGAAGGTCGAATGCTTACGAAAACTGACTTCTCGGCAGGTTTATGTTGCGCCTGACGCAATCCGCATCATGGGTCCACGCTGCAACACGCTTTCAAGGTCTGGCGCAACCAGCGGTGCGCCGGGTCATTGTGGAAACGCGGGTGCCATGCCTGCAGCACATTCACCCGCTCCAGCGGCACCGGGATTTCAAAGGAACGCAGCGGCAAGCCCAGCTTGTGCACGCTATTGAGGATGTTGGCCGGCATCGGCAGGATCAGGTCTGAATCCGGCAGCGAGAACAGCGCCGAGTGGAAGCTCGGGGTGATCAGCGCCACGCGCCGCTGCACCTTGAAACTGGCCAGCTCCACATCAATCGGCCCATTGGCGCGGCCACGCCGGGACACGCTGATCTGTGGATAACTGGCAAAGCTCTGTGGCGTGATCGGCTGGTCGAAGATCGGGTGGTCACGCCGCGCCAAGCCCACATAGTAGGTCTGGAACAGGCTCTGCACCTTGATCTCCGGGCCCAGGTCGACGGTCGAGCTGATGATCAGGTCGGTGCGCCCGTCGCGCAGCACGCTGTCGTCATCGCCGCCTGGGCTTTCCGGTACGAAACGCAGCACGGTGCGCGGTGCCTGCTCGTGCATCCGGCGCAACAGCATGGCCCCGTAGAGGGCGATGAACAGGTCGTTGGTGCGGATATTGAACGCCCGGTCGAGCTTGGGCAGGTCGACTTCATCGGCACTGCGGAACACCTGCCCGGCCTGCTCCACCAGCACTGCCACCTGCTCGCGCAACGCCAGCGCCCGTGGCGTCGGCACCAGGCCCCGGCCGGCACGCACCAGGATCGGGTCACCGAGGGCTTCGCGGATACGCCCCAGGGTCCGGCTCATTGCCGCCGGGCTCAGGTTCATGCGCTGCGCCGCACCGACCACGCTGCCTTCATCGAGCAGGGCGTCGAGGGCGACGAGCAGGTTCATGTCCGGGAGATGCATGGCCGATTTCCGTGGCGGTTGTGGGAATGGCGATATTAACAGGTCGGATGATTGCACCAGACGCAATGCGGTCGTGCGTGGTGGGGCATTTATCTCAATACCTCAATAGGCCATAAGTGATGCAGTGACGCTACTGGCCCCTTCGCGGGACAAGCCCGCTTCCACAGGCACATGACTGATCTCAAGGATTATGCAGCTAACTGTGGGAGCGGGCTTGCCCCGCGAAAGGGCCAGTACAGACAACCCATCAGCCTGCTTCAGCAAGGATCCCGCATGCCCAGCCCCGTCCTGATCGCCATCGACGCCTCCCCCGCCTCCACCGCCCTGCTCACCCTCGCCCGCCGCTACTGCCGCTCTGATGAACACGAACTGCATGTGTTGCTGGCCATCGACTCGACCTTCGCCGTGCACGACAAGCCCGCGCCCTACACTGCCGAGGAGCTGGAGGAATACCCCGCTGCCTGCGAAGAACAGCGCCTGGGCGACCGCGCCGTGGCCGAGGCCGTTGCATTGCTGCAACAAGGCGGCTTCGCCAGTCAGGGCTGCATGGTCGCGGGGCAGCCGGTCGAGGCCATTGTCGGCAAGGCGCAGGAACTGCAGTGCGAACTGATCATCATGGGCCACCGGCACCTGTCGCGGCTGGGGCGGTTGCTGGATCCGTCGATCAGCGCGAAGGTGATTGATCGGGTTGAGGTGCCGGTGTTGGTAGCCCCAGCCGTCTAGGGGATACACGGATTGCAATCGACCCAATTGGACCATGCTTCAGGAAATCCATCGTAACGGGTAAGCCAAGGTTTCAAATCGGGGTTTACCCATCCGATGACCTCGAGACAGAGCAGGTGCCGTTGGCGAATGTCAGGCCCCAGCCAAAGCAGGGCACATTTAGTAGAGATACCCAGAACCCGAAGCTCAAATCAGAAATGACTTTGTCCGGCGTGGCCACATGACGTTTGGCCTTGATGGAGTTTTTAGCTTTCTCGATCTCTGAGCGGTCCGCTGCAGTGAACGAATGAGCCATTTCTTTTCCGGAACACTGACAGCGAACGCTCGAGCGCTTGGCGGGCAATGCGGAGACAACATTGTGCAGCGCAACGCGTATGCATCTCATGCCATCTCTGTCCTACCCTTTCGTAGTCCACTTCCCAAAGACATAGTTAGCCCCAATCGAACATTGCTGTTGACCGAGTCATCGCGTGCAATCGAAGCATTCGGCATGACTGAGGGACTGCAGTAGACAATTGATCACCCCTCACTCGGCTTCACCACCACCGTACACGTCGTCCCCGCCGCCAGCAAAAAACCTTCCGGCACTTCATCGATGTGAATCCGCACCGGCACCCGCTGCGCCAGGCGCACCCAGTTGAAGGTCGGGTTGACATCGGCAATCAGCTCGCGGCTCTGCGGGTTGTCGCGGTCATAGATGCCGCGGGCGATGCTCTCCACATGGCCCTTGATACGCTCGCCGCTCATCATCTGCAGCTCGGCCTGGTCGCCGACCTTCACGTGCGGCAGCTTGGTCTCTTCAAAGAACCCATACACCCAGAACGACTGCTCATCGACCACCGCCATCACCGCTTCACCGGTGCGCGCGTAGTCGCCCTTGTGGATGTTGAGGTTGGTCACATAGCCATCCACCGTGGCGACGATATGCGTGCGTTTGAGGTTCAGCTCGGCTGCCGCCAACTCGGCCTGGGCCTGTTGGTAATCAGCCAGGGCGGCGTTGGCGATGTTGCTGGCGTCGTCGCGGTTTTCCTTGGAGATCACCAGGTTGTCCATGTCGGCGCGTCGCCGGGCGTTGACCTTGCGCATCTCCCACGTGGCCTTGCGCGAGGCGACCAGCGCCTTGGCCTGGTCGACGGCCAGCTGATAGTGCTCGGGGTCGACCTGGATCAACACGTCGCCCTTCTTGACCCGCTGGTTGTCCTTGACCGGTACGTCCACCACATAACCGGGTACGTCGGCGGCCACGTTGATGATGTCGGCCCTCACGCGGCCGTCACGGGTCCAGGGCGTGGTCATGTAGTGCAGCCACAACTGGCGACCGATCACCACGGCAGCGGTCAGCACCAGCAAGGTGGCGATCAGGCTGAAGAACTTTTTCATCGAGGGATTCTCACCAGTAGATCGACAGCGCCAGGGCGCCGAACAGGCAGACGAACAGGGAAAGGCGCAACAGCGCCGGGTGCCAGAAGAAGCGGTAGCCGTCATGGCTGGCAATGAAGCGGTCCAGCCCCCAGGCCAGGCCCAGGGCGAACAGGAACATCAAGGTCATGGTGGGCATGTACACGCCATGGAAGGCGATCTCACGGGGCATGGTGCAATCCTTTCGCCGGTGCCAGCGGCGACTGTGGGTCGAGCAGGGAGGAACGGATGAAGTGCAGGTAGCTTTGCGCACGGCGCAGCACCGAGGTATCGAAGTGCCGGGCGAAGGGTTCGTCGGTGGCCTGCACGCGGCTGATGGCATGGTCGACCGCTACCAGCGCGCGTTCGTGGTTGCTGGCGCTGGGCTGCAGGAACAACCGCGCCAGGGCGCGGCCCATGACGCGGATGGCCTGGCGCCACGGCTGCGACTCGGCATACGCCGGGTGGATCGGCGCGCGGGCCTGCTCCTTGCGCAACTCGATGATCGCGTGGCCGATTTCCAGCACAGCGAACATCCAGCCCATCAGCTCGCTTTGTACCTGCGGCTTGCCGGCGGCCAGGCCATAGGCCTGGTGCAGCAGGTCGCGGGTGCGGCTTTCGAAGGCAGAGCCCAGGCCACGCAGGCGACCGCTGATGGCGAACAACACCTGCTCGCGCAGTTCCTGCTCCAGGCGGCTCCACAACCAGCGGCTGTTGGGCGGCAGGACGATCGCACCGGCCGCAGCGCAGACGAACATGCCGATGACCATGCCGATGTAGTCGTTGATGAAGGTGTAGGGGTCGTACACGGTCAGGTTGTTGGGCACCGAACCGATGGCGAAGAACACCAGCAGGCCCAGGCCATAGCCCGCGTATGCCGGGCGTGAGGCGAGGAACGCGCCGAGCACGAACACCGGCGCCAGGACCATGCACAGCAGCGCGAAGCCGTCGATCCAGGGGAACACGAAGAAGGTTTCGAAGAAGCCGACGAAGGCGCCGATCGCCGTGCCGCAGGCCATCTGGAACGACATGCGCTTGGGGTTCGGCGATGCTGCCGACAAACCCACGGTCACCGTGGCGATCAGGGTCATCATGGCGCCACTGGGCCAGTCGCTGAGCAGCCAGTAGCTGCCCAACAGCAACAGTACCGCCGAGGCGCGCACGCCGGCGGCCAGCGATACCAGCCAGCTGGTCTGGGCTACGTAAGGCTCGTCCCACTGCTCGCGCTCGTGCGTGTGCGCGGCCAGGGAAGCATGGGTTTCGGCGTAGCTGTACATCTCGTCGATGAAGCGATAAAGCAGCTCGAAGGCGGTATGGAAGTCGAGCAGGTCGGACTCGCGAGGCTCGGTTTGCAGGTACTCGGCACGCAGGCTGCGGACCTGAGATTGCAGGCCCTCCTTATAGGCCGCCAGCTCCAGGGTGAGGCGCAGCGCGTCGGCGTCGGTCAGCGCCCGGCCAACATACGGCTGCAGCAGTTCGACCAAGGTGTTCAAGCCAGGCTCGATGGCCCCGACGATCTGCAGCGGCCCCCGGGCGCGCAAGCGCTCCAGCAAGCGGTGCAAGGCGTTGAAGCGCGTGGTGATGGCCATGAACTCGCTGTTCATGCGTACCAGCCGGCCAGAGCGCCTGCGCATGTGCGGGTCCTCGAAGGCGGTGACGTTGCGCAGGCTTTCCAACCCGACCGCTTCGGCGACGAAACGCACGTTGCTGGTTTCGAAGCGATCGCGCTGGCTGTCACCGCGCAGGGCTTCGACCACCACCCCGGCGAACACGCCGAAGCGCTGGTACAAGGCGTTGCGCATGGCGGCGCTGGCCGACTGCGGCAGGATCGCAGCGCTGACGAAGGTCGAGACCAGAATGCCCAGGGCGATCTCCAGCACCCGCCACACCGCTGCCATGAACGCCTGGTCGGGGTGCTCCAGAACCGGCAGGCCGATCATCGCCGCCGTGTAGCCGGCCAGTACGAAACCATAGGCGCGGAACGTGCGGTAGCGCATGGCACCCGCCGAACAAAGGCCCACCCACAGCGCCAGGCTGGGCAGGAACAGCTCGGTGTTCTGCGGGAAGACGGCGATCAGCGCGACCATCATCGCCGAGCCGGCCAGGGTGCCAAGCACCCGGTAGAAGCTCTTGGCGAACACATGGCCGCTTTGCGGCTGCATGACGATGAACACGGTGATCATGGCGGTGCGCGGTTGCGGCAGTTCCAGGCGCATGGCCAGCCACAGGGTGATGAACGCGGCGGCCAGTACCTTGAAGATGTAGACCCAGGTCACCCCATCGGTACGCGCCCAGGCAAAGAAGCCCCGGCGCCATTCCAGGCTGTGCAGCCAGCGCAGCGGCAGGCTCGATGTGCTCATTCGGCGTGGTCCGCCTTGCGGTCGAATAGGGCCAGGGTGGCCGGGGTTTTCGGCGCGGCCTGGCGCTCGTCATCAGGCACGTCCTTGCCGGCCTGCAGGCCACCGCCCAACGCGGTCACCAACTCGGCATGGGCGACCAGGCGCGCGGCCTGCACCTGCTGTTGCACCTGCTGCTGGCGGAACAGCAAGGTCTGCGCGTTGAGCACGTTGAGGTAGTCGGTGAGGCCGCGCTGGAAGGCGACCATGGCGATGTCGTAGGTTTTCTGTGCGGCGGCCACCGACTCGGCAGCGAAGTGCGACTGCTCCTTCATCGACTCACGGCGGATCAACTGGTCGGAGATGTTCTTCAGCGCGCCGATCACCGTCTGGTTATAGCGCGCCACAGCCACGTCATAGCCCGCCGAAGCCTCGCCCAGCTGCGAGCGCAGGCGGCCGCCGTCGAAGATCGGCAGGCTGATGGCCGGCCCGACGTTGTAGTTGAATTTGCGCCCGGTGAGGAATTCCAGCGGCCCGCCGCCGGTGGCCATGAAACCGAGGCTGCCGACCAGGTCGACATTGGGGAAGAAGCCGGCGTGGGCGACGTCGATGCCGCGGGCCTGGGCGGCCACCTGCCAGCGGCTGGCGACCACGTCGGGGCGCTGGCCTAACAGCTCGGCTGGCAGGGCCGACGGCAGTTTCAGCGGTGCTGCGAGGACCAGCCTGGGGCGTTGGATCTGCGCGCCGTCGCCTGGGCCTTTGCCCGCCAGCGCTGCCAGCTGGTTGCGGGTCAGGGCGATTTCTTCGTCCAGGCTGTCGAGCTGGCGGTGGGTTTCGGGCAGCGGCGCTTCGGCCTGGCTGACCTCGAAATGGGTACCGATGCCGCCGTCGAGGCGGCGTTTGGCCAGGGCCAGGATCTGCTCCTGCTGCTCGAGTTCGGCCTTGACGATATCGCGCTGGGCAAAGTGCAAGCTCAGCTGGATATAGGCGCGCACCACGTTGTTCTGCAGTTCCAACTGCGCTTGGCGCGCTTCGGCGACACTCATGTGTGCCTGGTCCACGGCCTGCTCACTGGCGTTGCGCTCGCGGCCCCAGAGGTCGAGGGCATAGCTGAAGCCAATGGCGGCGTTGTTGTCCCAGGTATTGGCGCCCGACAGCGCGCCGGGGCCGTAGAACTGGTCTTCGGGCCAGTTATGGCGCTTGAGCGTTGCCTGGCCGTTGGCCTGGAGTTTTTCCGCCGACTCGACCACACCCGCCATGGCCTTGGCTTCACGCACCCGCGCCGCAGCCATGGCCAGGCTGGGGCTGCCGGCCACGGCCAGGGCAAGCCAGCGGTCCAGCTGCGGGTCGCCATAGGCGTGCCACCACTGCTGATCGGGCCAGTGGGCATCGGTGGCGGCTTCGCGAATGGCCGCATCAGTGGTCAAGGTATTGGCTGGCAGCGTCTTGCTTTGCGGGGCAATACCCCAGGTTCCGATACAGCCGCTCAAGGTGAGGCTAAGGGCACAGGCACTGAACGCTTGAAGCGTTCTGATGATGCGACGCGGCACAGCTGCGATTTCCCGAGGAAGAGGTGGAGGGGCCGAGCAATTCTAGGGGGCCGCCGCACTGGCGATAAGCGCAGATTCCTGCGAATCTTTGTTACCGAAACAGCGATAATCCGGCTTTGGTCGAAGGCACATTTAAGTTACTTCGTGACACAATTTCGTCCTCTACCTTGAGAGTGACCCATGGACACCCTGCAAAACATGCGTGCTTTCAGTTGCGTAGCCCAGCTCGGCAGTTTCACTGCCGCCGCGGCGCAACTGGATACGACCACCGCGAACGTGTCGCGGGCGGTCTCCAACCTGGAAGCCCATCTGCAAACCCGGCTGCTCAACCGCACTACCCGGCGCATCGCCCTGACCGAGGCGGGCAAGCGTTACCTGATGCGCTGCGAACAGATTCTTACCTACGTCGAAGAAGCCGAGGCAGAAGCCAGCGACGCCCACGCCCGGCCTGCGGGCCAGTTGAAGGTGCATTCGATGACCGGCGTGGGCCAGCATTTCGTGGTCGATGCCATCGCCCGCTACCGCGAGTCGCACCCGGACGTGACCTTCGACCTGACCATGGCCAACCGCGTGCCGGACCTGCTCGACGAGGGCTACGACGTGTCCATCGTGCTGGCCACCGAACTGCCGGACTCGGGCTTTGTGTCGCAGCGCCTGGGCATCACCTACAGCATCGTGTGTGCATCCCCGGAATACGTGGCCAAGCACGGTTTCGCACACAAGCCTATCGACCTGCTGCAGCATGCCTGCCTGCGCATGGTCAGCCCGGTGATCCCCCTGGAAAAGTGGCTGTTCGACGGCCCGGAAGGCCAGGAACTGGTCAACATCACCAGCTCGCCGTTCCAGGTCAACTCGGCCGATGCGATGAAAACGGCGATCCGCTGCGGCATGGGCATGGGCGTGCTGCCAATCTACTCGGCCATCGACGGCCTGCGTGACGGCAGCCTGGTGCGGGTGATGCCGGACTACCGCCTGCAGGAGCTGAACCTGTATGCGATCTACCCGTCGCGCCAGTACCTGGATGCCAAGATCAAGACCTGGGTCGAATACCTGCGCAACTCGTTGCCGGAAATCCTCGCCGCCCATGAGGCGGACCTGAAAACCCACGAACTGCTGATCGCCACCTGAAAAAGCTGCTGCATTGCGGTGGTGGACAATGGTAGGTTGCTAATCATCGTTGGCCCTTTTGCGGGCTTGCCCGCAAAAGGCGCCGGACCTGACCTCCACCATGCCTTGCAGAGAAGTTGCCCGATGAAAAAGACCGTCCTGGCCTTCAGCCGTATCACCCCGGCCATGGCCGAGCGCCTGCAGCAAGACTTCAACGTGATCGTGCCCAGCCCCAAACTCGGTGACATCAGCGCCCAGTTCAACGAAGCATTGCCCGAGGCCCACGGCCTGATCGGCGCCGGCCGCAAGCTTGGCCGGGCGCAGCTTGAAGGTGCGGCAAAGCTGGAAGTGGTGTCGAGCGTGTCGGTTGGCTACGACAACTACGACGTCGACTACTTCAACGAACGCGGCATCGCCCTGACCAACACCCCCGACGTGCTTACCGAAAGTACCGCCGACCTGGGCTTCTCGCTGATCATGGGCTGCGCCCGCCGCACTGCCGAGCTGGACGCCTGGACCAAGGCTGGCCAATGGCAGGCCACGGTCGGCCCGGCGCACTTCGGCAGCGATGTGCACGGCAAGACCCTGGGTATCGTCGGCCTGGGCAACATCGGCGCGGCCGTTGCCCGCCGTGGCCGCTTCGGTTTCAACATGTCGGTGCTGTATGCCGGCAACAGCCGCAAGGCGGCGCTGGAGCAGGAACTGGGCGCGCAATACCGCAGCCTTGAGCAGCTGTTGGCCGAATCCGATTTCGTCTGCATCGTGGTGCCGCTGTCCGACGCCACCCGCAAGCTGATTGGGGCACGCGAACTGAAGCTGATGAAGCCAAGTGCTTTCCTGATCAACATCGCCCGTGGCCCGGTGGTCGACGAAGCGGCGCTGGTCGAGGCACTGCAGAACGGCACCCTGCGCGGCGCCGGCCTGGATGTGTACGAGAAGGAACCACTCAGCGACTCGCCGCTGTTCAAGCTGCCCAATGCGTTGACCCTGCCCCACATCGGCTCGGCCACCGCCGAAACCCGCGAGGCAATGGCCAACCGTGCGATGGACAACCTGCGTGCGGCGCTGCTGGGTGAGCGACCACAGGACCTGGTGAACCCGCAGGTATGGAAGGGCTGAGGGGGCTTCCCTAGCGTGCCAATACCATTGCCGGCTTGACCTTCGGCTTGCGAAACACCAGCACATTCCCCGCCATCACCGCGACGAGCCCCAGCAACGCTGGGGCCGTCCATTGGTAGCCCTCGGCAAACGCCGACACGTTCAGCGCCACCAACGGGAACAGCACCGTGCAATAGGCTGCACGCTCCGGCCCCATGCGCCCGACCAGGGTCAGGTAGGCGGTGAAGCCGATCACCGAACCCGGGATGACCAGGTACATCAGCGAGCCGATGTAACGGGTGTTCCATTCCATGTCGAAAGGTATGCCGCTGACCAGGCAATACCCTGCCAGCATCGTCGCGCCATAGCCCATGCCCCAGGCATTGGTGGTCATCGGTTTGAGCCCGGCTTTCTGCTGCATGCTGGAGAGCATGTTGCCGGCCGAGAAACACAGCGTGCCCAGCAGCGCCAGGCCAAGGCCGTAGAGGGTTTCGCGGCTGGCCGCATGGTGCGACAGTTCCGGCCAGAACAGCAGGCCCAGGCCCAACAAGCCCAGCGCGCCTCCGCCAAGCACATTGCTGGCGATCCTCTGGCCGAAGAAGACCCGTGCGTTCAGCGCATTCCAAAGCGTCGCGGTGGAGAACACCACAGCGATCAGGCCACTGGCGATCCACTGACTGGCGGTGAGGAAGCACATGAAGTTGACGCAGAACAGGCATAGGCCTTGGGCCAGGCAGATCAGGTGGCCTCGCCGGTTCATCGGTTGCAGGCGGCGGGTGAGCAGGAGGATGGCGAACAAGATGAGCCCGGCCAGGGCGAAGCGGTAGACGATCGAAACCGGGATGGCGACCACCCCCAGCTGCAGTTTGAGGGCGATCCAGGTGGTGCCCCAGATCAGGACGGTCAGCAGGTAGAGGGACAGGTTCATGCGGTTGACTCCTGAGGTATTCGATCATCGGGCCGCCTTGCGGCCCATCGCCGGCAAGCCAGCGCAATCAGTGTTTCCCGCGCGCACAGCCATGCGCTTGCACAAACTTGCGCTTTTCCATCTCAGCTAGCTGTCACCGCCCCACAAGCGCAGTACGATGGGCCCCAGAGGAGCGCCCATGACCCCACTCAGCCAGCTGCAAGTGTTCAACGCCATGCACGCCTCGCCCCACGCCCGGCTGGAGCTCAGCGCGCACCTGGGCGATGGCCTGGCGGCGGCGCTGTGGCGCAACCGTGATGATGCCCGCGATTACCAGGCACCCAGCCATCACACGCTGTCGTGCTACATCGCCGACGGCACCGGCACGTTCCGCCGCCAGCGCCCGTCCGACAAGGGCGCACCGAACAAGTTGTGCATCATGCCGGCCGGCCACGAGTCGAACTGGGTGGTGAACGGGCAGATCCGCCTGGCGCACCTGTACATCAGCGAGGCGCAGTTTTCCCTCGGTTGTGTGCGCCTGCTTGACCGTGAACCGCGAGAGTTGCAGTTGCAGGAGGCGACGTTTCTCGATGACCCACAGCAATCGGCGCGTTTCCGCCAGTTGATCAGCCTCGCCTGGGATGAGCCCGGCGAGCGCTTGCTGGCCAGCAGCCTGGCGCACGAGATCGTCGACCACGCGGTGCTCAGCCAGGTTGGCCTGCGTCAGGGTCTGCGTTTGAAAGGCGGGTTGGCGCCGAACCTGCGGCGGCAACTGGTCGAATACATCGAGGCGCACCTCGATCAACCCATCACCCTCGGTGAACTGGCCGTGCGCTGCAACCTGTCCGAATACCACTTCGCGCGCATGTTCCGCAGCAGTTTTGGCCTGCCGCCGCACCAGTACCTGCTGGCTCGGCGGCTGCATCGCGCTTGCCAATTGCTGCGGCTGGGCCAGTTACCGCTCGGCGAGGTTGCGTTGCTGTGCGGGTTTGCCAGTGCCAGCCATTTCAGCAACCGCTTCCGCCAGGCGCTCGGGGCGACGCCTGGCGACTATCGCGCGGCGTTTACCGGCTGATTGGGGCTGCTTTGCAGCCCCAATACTTCAGAACTCGAAGGTACTGGATAGGCTCACTTGCCGCGCATCACCGATCGCGACGAAGTACTGGTTCACCGCCGAGCTGTAATAGACCTTGTCGAACAGGTTCTTGACGTTCAGTTGCAGGCGCACGTTGTGCGCGTCCAGCTTGGTCTCGTAAGTGGCAAAGGCATCGGCGACGGTGTAGCTCGGCAGGTCGAAGGTGTTGGTAGAATTACCCGCGCGCTCGCCGACATACCGCGCCCCGGCCCCCAAGCGCAGGCGGTCGCCGCCGAACAGGCTGCCGAAGTCATACACCGCCGACAACGAGCCACTGTGCTTGGCCACGTTCTGCAGGCGGTTGCCTTCCAGGTCCGGGTCCTTGGTCACCTTGGCGTCAGTGAAGGCGTAACTGCCAATCAGGCTCCAGCGCTCGCTCAGTTGCCCGGTCAGGTCAAGCTCCACACCCCGCGATTTGACCTCTCCGGCATTGCTGTACACCGTCTCGCCGGTGCCGCTGTCGAAGTTGGCGACCAACACGTTGCGCTTGGTGATGTCGAACAGTGCCAGGGTGCCGGTCAGGCTGCCCGGCATGTCGAGCTTGGCGCCCAGCTCCCACGACTTGCCCTCTTCGGGCGCCACGGAACCATCCAGCACCACACCGCCGGTCAGCGGGGCAATGCTGGAGTTGGGCTTGAACGATTCGCTGTAGCTGCCATAGAACGACAGCTGGTCATCGACCTTGTAGACGATGCCGGCATGCGGCACCCAGGCCTGGCCGCTGCTGTCGGTGTTGGCCGTGAACGGGCGGCCGCGGCCGGCGTACTGGTCGTACTGCTGGAAGCGCGCGCCAGCCACCAGGATCCAGTGTTCGTCCAGGTGCAGTGCGTCCTGCACGAAAAGCGCGTCGGTGCGCAGCTTGTCGGTCTGGTCGCTGTCGCTGGCGCGTACCGTGCTGCCCTCCACTTCCTGCCCGTAGACTGGGTTCACATAGCTGAAGGTGGACTTGGCGGTCTGGCGAATCAAGTCGCCGCGAAACACCTTGCGGTCTTCGTGGTCCATGCCGAACAGCAGGTCATGCCGCATCCCCGCCAGTTCGACGTTGCCATTGAGGCTCAGGGTGGCGAACTGGTCGCGGCTCATGGCGTTGTGGGTACCGTCGATGCTGCGCGTGAGCGTGCCCTTGGCTTCGTTGACGCCGGTCACACGGACCTGGCTGGCGTCGTAAGTTTCGCGGTTGAAGCTGTAGCCGAAGTGCAGCTTCCAGTCGTCGGCCAGTTGATGGTCGACCTCCAGGCGGTACAGGTCGGAGCGCCCCTCCATGTCGTTGAACGGTTCATCCAGGCGGCGCGTGGCCGGGATGTCCAACGGGTGGCCGTTGCTGCCGAACGCCGTGCCGCGGTCGAACGGGTAGAGAAACTCACGGTGCTCGTAGGCCAGCACCACCTGGGTATCCTCGCCCAACCAGGCAAACGACGGCGCTACCAGCGATTCGCGGTGCACGCCGAAGTTGCGCCAGTAGTCTTCGTCCTCGTGATCGATGATCAAGCGGTAGGCAAAGTTGCTGTCGCCCAGCGCACCGGTGCTGTCGAAGCCGCCACCGCTGCCGTTCTTGCCGCTGCCGTAGGTCGAGCCGCGCACGCTCAGGGCGTTGTATTGCTGCAGCTGCGGGCGCTTGCTGACCACGTTGATCACCCCGCCGGGGTCCTGGATGCCATACAGCAGCGAAGCCGGCCCCTTGAGCACTTCGACCCGCTCGGTGCTGGCGTTGAGGCTGCGGCCCTGCACGATCGGCATGCCATCGCGCATGATCGAGCCGTCACGGTTGTCGCCAAAACCGCGCTTCATCACGGTGTCGGAAGTGCCGCCGAAGTTGTTGCCTTGGGTGATGCCGCTGACGTTGGCCAGCGCGTCATCGAGGTTGCGCGGGGCCTGGTCGCGGATGACCTGGGCCGGAACCACGTTGATGGCCTGGGGGATGTCCTGCGAGGGGCCTTGGCCGCGCATGATCGAGGCGCTGGCCGGGGGCTGATAGCTGTAGGCGTCCATCTGCGAGTTCACCGTGGTGGCCTGCAGGTTGAGGGCGCCGGAGGTGTCCAGCGGTTCGAGGGTCAAGGTGCGGGCATCGACGCGGCGCCAGGCCAGGCCGGCGTTGCCCAGCAACTGTTGCAGGGCCTGTTCGGCGCTCAACGCACCTTCGAGGGCCGGCGCCTGCACGGCGGGCAGCTCCAGGGTGTAGACCACGCTTTGCCCACTGGCGCGGCTGAACGCGTTGAGCGCCTGGGCCAGCGGCAAGCTGGGCTGGGCGAAGGTATGCAACTGAAGCTGCTCGGCGGCCAGCACACCAGGGGCAGCAGTAATGGCCGCCAGTGCAGAAAGGCCGAGCCAGAGGGGGACGCAACGCGAGGTGAACTTCATGGACGCTGACCTGTGAGAGGGTTATTACTGCGAATGAATCGCACTTCCACTCATTACACGGATGCCACGTCCTGTTACCTCATCCGCTTTTGAAAATAATTTTGCAGCGCCGACGCCTACCTGATGACCGTCAACCGTCCCAGCACCGTCTGCCGCGAAAAGCCCATGACCTTGCCCAGCGAATCCAGCGCCACCAGCGGCTCCTGCACCGGGAAACTGCCGCTGACCTTGCGCTGCCCCAGTTCGTCACCCAGCAGCACGATCCGCCCTGGGTAATAGCGCCGCAAGTCTTCGACCACCTGTGCCAACGGCACCTGGTAGTAATTGAGCCAGCCCTGGCGCCAAGCCAGGCGGCTGTCGCTGTCCACGCTCAGGGTCTTGCCCGCCTGGCCTTCGGCATAGGCCAGCTGCTGGTTGGCCGTCAGCTCACGGGCAGCCTGCCCCTGTGCCGGTGTGACCGCCACGCGCCCGCTGCGCACGGTGACCTGTGCCCCCTCAGCCTGGTCGCGCACTTCGAATTCGGTGCCGAGCACACGCACCTGGCCCCCCGCAGCGTCCACCACGAACGGCTCACCGGTGTGCGTGACCTTGAAGAACGCCGCGCCATGCAACAGCCGCACATGGCGCTCACCCTGCTGGAAATCGACCGCGATGGCACTGCCCGCATCCAGTGTCACCTGCGACTGGTCGGCCAGGGTCACCTGGCGTAGGGTGTCGGCACTGCTGAAGTCGGCTTGCAGGTCCTGCAGCCAGTAACCCGGGTGCCAGCCTCCCGCAACACTCACAGCCAGCACCAGGCACGCCGCTGCCGCCAGGGCACCTGCCCGACGCCAGCGGCCGCTGGCAGGTGCCTTGGCCATGGCCTCCAGGTAGCGTTGCAGGCCTGCCTGCTCTTGCTCGGCCAGACGCGCGGCGGGTGCCGCACTCATCTGCCAGAGCGCCTGTGCCTGGGCATAGGCTTCGCGATGGCTGGGGTCTGCCAGCAACCAGCGCTTGAACGCCGCGCTGTGCTGCGCCTCAGGGTGCTCGTTGATGCGGCTCAACCAGTGCAATGCCACTTGCGACGCGTCGGCGCTATTGAAGTCTGCATGGCTCATCGACGGGCGCTCCCTGGCCTGCGCATGGGGGTCGCGGGCTCGGCAACACTGGCCTTGCACGCTTCGAGGGCGCGCATCATATGCTTTTCCACGGTGCTCTGGGACAGTTGCATGGCCTTGGCGATCTCGCCGTACTTGCAGCCATGGATGCGGTTGAGCAAAAAGATCTGCCGGGTACGCTCTGGCAAGGCACGCAGCGCGGCTTCGATGCGCTGCAGGTCATGATCGACCTCCAGCGCCTGTTCCGGCGCCTGGGCCGAGCACGTGTCATCCAGCGGCAGCGACGCTTCGGCCACACGTTCGCGGCTGCCTTCGCTGCGCAGATGATCGATGGCCAGGTTGCCGGCACAGCGCAGCAGGTAGGTATCCAGCGCTTCGACCTTGACCTCGGGGCGGCGCCAGAAGCGCAGGAACAGCTCTTGCACCAGGTCTGATGCGGTGGCGCGGCAACCGACCCGGCGGCTGACCAGCGCTTCCATGCGCGCACGCTGGGCCATGAACACCTGGACGAAGCGCGCGCGGGTGCGGTCGGGTTCAGTCAAGGCGTCACCGGGCAAACACGGCCAGCAGCGGGCCTAGCACCAGGCTGATCGCCGCCAGGCCCAGCAGCAGGCGCGGCTGGTATGGCAGGCCGAAGACCCACACCGTCACCCCGGCCATCAGCACCGCAATCCACTCCACCAGCCCATGGGCCCAGCCACGCTGGTGCACCGACAGTACCAGCGACACCAGCAGCAACAGCCAGCCCGCCAGGCGCAGGCCGCGCAGCTGGCCAGGCTTGGGCTTGCGCCCGAGCAGGTCGCTGAAGTGCTTGTCCATCGCCAGGCACAAGGCGGCGAACCCGGCATAACCGATCAGGGCAATGCTCAGCATCCGTTCACCTCGACGGTTTCAGCCGTTGCCTTGGCTGCCCCGGGGGCGCGCTTGGCGACCGGCTTGGGGGCGCGCAGCATCTTGCTGGCAGCCCAGGCCAGGAACACGCCGGTGCCCAGTGCCGTGAGGTCGAACCCGGCCATGGCCCAGTCGCCGGCCGCTACGGAGTGGTTCAGGCCCTGCCCGGTGGTCAGTGCGTTGAGCAACGGCAGCAGGGTAAAGGCCAGCGCCCCCAGCCCCAACTGCTCGCCCCAGGCCCGGCGGCCCGGGCGCAACACAGCGTGCACCAGCGACAACGCCCAGAGCAGGAAGAAGCTGTTGATTTCCCAGTTGGCCCTCCCCGCCAACCCCACCGGCAACAGGCGGTTGGCCCAGAAGAACGCGGCCACGGCGAGCAGCAGGCCGCTCATGCTGGCGATATTGAGCACCTCGACCAGGCGCAGCTCGCCCGGTATGCGCTCGCACTTGGCATGCTTGAGCTGGCGCTTGCCCAGCCACATCACCAGGCCCGTACCGATCACTGCCGTGCCGGCCACACCGAAGGCGAAGTACAGCCAGCGCAGCCAAGGGCCGGCGTAGTTGCCCATGTGCAGGCCGGCAAAGCTGAAGGAGGTCATCATGGCCGCGCTTTCCGGCGCGCCCTGGGTCAGCAGCGCCCCCGTGGCACCATCGAAGGTCCAGCTGGCGCTGCGCTTGTAGGCGACGTTGTCGGCCGAAGACTGGGTGAAGGTGACGCGAGCATTGCGATCGCCGGGGTTTTGCACCTGGATGAAGCCCATGCGTGCACCCGGCACCTGTTCCTGGACCTTGGCATACAGGCTTTCAAACGGCACCAGCGGGCTGGCGACATTGGCCACCTTGGGCACCTCGTCGCGCCCGAACAGGTCATTGAAATAGCCATTGGTACTGCCGCCGTAACTGGCCAGGATACCGGCCGGCATGACCATGTACATGAACAGCACCAGGCTGCTGTAGCTGATCATCAGGTGGAACGGCAGCACCAGCACGCCAATGGCGTTATGGCCGTCCAGCCACGAGCGCTGGCCCTTGCCCGGGCGGAAGGTGAAGAACTCCTTGAAGATCTTCTTGTGGGTGATGATGCCGGTGACCAGCCCGAGCAGCATGATGAAGGCGCAGAAGGTCGACAGCCAACGGCCCCACGGGTACGGCATCTGCAGTTCGAAGTGGAAGCGGTAGAAGAAATCGCCGCCGCGGCTGTCACGCGCCTCCACCGGCTGGCCGCTCTGGGCGTCCAGGCTCTTTCTGACAAACCCTCTGCGCCCCCCCTCTGGATCGCGCCACCCCACGTTCAACGCGGCTTCCCGCTCACTGGGCAGGCGGATCATCCAGCTCGCGGAATGCCCGGCGTTGGTTTCCAGGTAGCGCTGGGCCAGGCCCAGGCTGGCAAGCGGATCGAGCGCATGGCTGCGCACCTCGGGCTGCGACCAGTGGGTGATCTCATCCTTGAAGTAAGACAACGTTCCGCTGAGGAAGATGGCGAACAGCAGCCAGCCGAAGATCAGGCCGGTCCAGGTGTGCAGCCAGGCCATGGCCTGGCGGAAGCCTTCCTTCATGGGTTTTTCATCCAGTAGGCGAGCCCATTGACCATCCCCAGCGCCAGGCTTGGCAGCAACACGCCGAGCCAGGCCCGCCAGGCGCTGCGGCAGGCGAAGCACCCGATGAAGGCCAGCAGGTAGAAAACGAACGAGAGCAGCAAGCCGGTCAGCGTCGCATCGACCTGTGGCAGGGGCGCCAGCAACGCGATGCAGATGCTGACCATAGACGCCAGCAGATAGCCGCCCAGCAACGCAGCCAGGCAACGTGAGGCCACGGCCAGACGATAACTGACGGGAAGTCCGGCGGCAGTGCGCTTCATGGCGAAGGTCCGGGGAAATACGGGGATGCAATAGTAATGATTTCAATTCTCATAAGCAAAGTCTGAACGGTCACTTGCCGATCAATAACCCCATCACTACAATGCGAACAATTCTTACTACCAGTTGCGCGAATTGGCGCCGGAGTATCACGGTGCCCAGCGCCCTCTCATCCACGGTCGAAGGCCTTTACCACGCCCATCACAGTTGGCTGACCGGCTGGTTGCGCCGCCGCCTGGGTTGCCCGCAAAGCGCCGCCGACCTGGCCCAGGACACTTACGTGCGCCTGCTGCAGGCGCGCGAGGCACCACAACTGGTCGAGCCGCGCGCATTCCTTGCCACCGTGGCCAAGCGCGTACTGTGCAATCACTTGCGCCGCCAGGAACTGGAGCGCGCCTACCTCCAAGCGCTGTCTCAAGTCCCGGAACAGATGGCGCCGAGCGAAGAACAGAAGGCGGTCATCTTCGAAACCCTGCTGGAGCTCGACCGCCTGCTCGACGGCCTGCCGCCATTGGTCAAACGCACCTTCCTGCTGGCCCAGGTCGATGGCCTCGGCCAAACCGAGATCGCCCGCGAACTGGGCATTTCCCTGGCGACGGTCAAGCGCTACCTGAACAAGGCAGCCCTGCGCTGCTATTTCGCCCTGTGAACACCTCGTTCTCTTCGCAGGTCGCCGAGCAGGCCGTGCACTGGCTGATCGAATCCCAGGGCGACGGCTTCGACCAGGCCCAGCAACAGGCCCTGCAGCATTGGCTGCTGGCCGATCACGAGCATCAACGCGCCTGGGCGCATATTCAGCAGGTGAACCAGCGCTTGCGTGGGGTCGCTTCGCCGGTGGTGCATGCCACCCTGCAGGCGCCCCCCTCCCCCGCGCGGCGCAGGGCGCTCAAGGCGCTGCTGCTGGTGGGCGTGGCCAGCGCCGCTGGCATGGGCCTGCAATCGCATAACCCTCTACCAGGCCTGATGGCCGACTACCGCAGCCCGGTTGGCCAGCGCCGGCGCACGCACCTGGACGACGGCAGCCTGCTGCAACTCAATACCCGCAGCGCGGTCGATGTGCGCTTCGATGGCCAGCAGCGGGTGGTACGGTTGCTGGAAGGCGAACTGGCGCTGGATGTGGCACGCGACGCGCGCCCCTTGCTGCTGCGCACCGCCGAAGGGGCCCTGCAACTGCACAACGGCCATTTCAACGTGCGCGAGTTCGAGGGGTTCAGCCTGGTATCGGTGTTCAGTGGCCAGGCCAGCTTCGCGGGCCAGCCGCTGCTGCCAGGGCAGCGTGCGCGCTTCACTGCCAAGGGCTGGCAGGCCATCGCGCCGTTGGACCCGAACAGTGGTGCCTGGGTCGACGGCATGCTGGTGGCGTCGCAGATGCGCCTGACAGACTTCCTCGCCGAACTCGGGCGGTATCGCCAGGGGCAGCTGGGCTGCAGCGAGCGGGTGGCTGACTTGCGGGTGTCCGGTTCGTACCCGCTGGATGACAGCGAGCGGATTCTGCAGATGCTCGAGGTGGCCTTGCCGGTGCGCGTGCGGCGCTTCACCCGCTACTGGGTCACGCTCGAACCGCGCCTGAGTTGAAACTTTTTTTCAATTACCTGAGCCATTTCCTGAACCTCGCGTGACAGAGAAGGCAGAACCCCTTATCACAGGATCCGCCCCATGCCTCTGCGCCCCAGCCCCCTCGTCCACGCCCTGCTGCTCGCCACCAGCCTCGGCCTTGCCACGCCGGCCCTGCACGCCGCCGAGGCGCGCACCTATCACATCGCCGCAGGCTCGCTGGAAGAGGCCCTGAACCAGTTTGGCCGTGAAAGCGGCGCGTTGATCTCGTTCGGCTCGCAGCTGACTCAGGGGCTGAGCAGCCAAGGCCTGGACGGCCAGTACGGGGTCGCCCAGGGCCTGGACGCCCTGCTGCGTGGCAGCGGCCTGCAGGCGCGCCAAGAGGCCGACAACGCATTCAGCCTGCAGCCTGCCAACACGGCCACACCGGTGGCTGCCGTGGAGCTCGGTGCTTCCACCGTGGTCGGTGACTGGCTGGGTGAAGCGCAACAGGACAACGTCTTCGAGCACCCCGGTGCCCGCGATGTGGTACGCCGTGAGGCATTCGAACGCAGCGGCGCCACCACCGCGCGTGAAGTGCTCAACCGCATGCCGGGCGTCAACGCCCCCGACAACAACGGCACCGGCAGCCACGACCTGGCATTGAACTTCGGTATCCGCGGCCTCAACCCGCGCCTGGCTTCGCGCTCGACGGTACTGATGGACGGCATCCCGGTGCCGTTCGCGCCGTATGGCCAACCGCAGCTGTCGCTGGCGCCGATCAGCATGGGCAACATGGATGCGGTGGACGTGGTGCGTGGCGGCGGCGCCGTGCGCTATGGCCCGCAGAACGTGGGTGGCATCGTCAACTTCGTCACCCGCGCCATCCCCGAGCAGGCGACCGTCAAGGCCGCCATGCAGAACCAGATCAGCCCATCCTCCAGCCATGACGGCTTCAAGAACAGCGCCAACCTGCTGGTCGGGGGCACCCACGACAACGGCCTGGGCGGCGCCCTGCTGTATTCCGGCGTGCGCGGCGGCGACTGGCGCGCGCACAGCGACACGCAGATCGACGACCTGATCCTCAAGGGCAAGCTGCAACTGGACGAAGCCAACAGCCTGCACGCCATGGCCCAGTACTATGAAGGCGAAGCGGACATGCCGGGTGGCCTGAGCACGGCCGATTTCGACGCCGACCCGTACCAGTCGACACGCCTGAAGGACAAGTTCTGGGGCCGCCGCACATTGTTCAACTTCGGCTACGACTACAAACAGGACGACCGCCAGTTCAGCGTCAACAGCTTCTTCACCAAGACCCTGCGCAGCGGCTACCTGGACCAGGGCAGCTTCGTTTCGCTGTCGCCACGCGAATACTGGGTGCGCGGCATCGAGACACGCTTCTCGCAAGGCGTCGCGCTGGGCGAGAGCTGGCACGAACTGGGCATCGGCTACCGCTACGTCAATGAGGCCGGTCACGAACTGCGCTTCCGCGAGCCGGTCACCGGCAACCTGCCGACCACCGCCAGCCGCAACGACCGCGATACCCGTGGCAGCACCGAAGCCCATGCCATCTACCTGGATGACCGCATCGACATCGGCCGCTGGACCATCACCCCAGGCGTACGCTACGAGATGATCGACTCCGAGCAGAGCAACACGCTCAACGGCCAGCGCTACCAGGGCAGCTACAACACCGCCCTGCCGGCGCTGAACGTGATGTACCACCTGACCGATAGCTGGAACCTCTATGCCAACACCGAGGGCTCGTTCGGCAGCGTGCAGTACAGCCAAATGCCCAATCGCGTCTCCAGCGGCGAAGTGAAACCGGAGAAAGCACGCACCTGGGAAGTCGGCACCCGTTACGACAACGGCGACCTGCAGGCCGAAATCGGCGCGTTCCTGATCAACTTCGACAACCAGTACGAGAGCAACCAGACCAACGATTCGGTGATCGCTCGCGGCGAGACTCGCCACCAGGGCATCGAGACCAGCGTGCGTTATGCGCTCGATGGCCTGAGCCCGGCGCTGGCCGGTTTCGATGTGCACGCCAGCTACGCCTTTGTTGACGCGACTATCCGCGAAGATGGCCCGAACAAGGGCAATCAGGTGCCGTTCTCGTCGCGCCACAAGGGCAACCTGGGCGTCGGTTATACCGATGGACCGTGGCAGTTGAACCTGGATGGCAGCTTCCAGAGTAGCCAGTACGCCGACAACGCCAACACCCGCGCAGAAAGCGCCGACGGCAGCACAGGGCGCATCCCGGGTTACATGCTGGTCAGCACCCGTGCCGGCTATGACTTCGGGGCACAATTGTCGAACCTGAAGGTGGCGGTGGGGGTGAAGAACCTGTTCAACCGCGAGTACTACACGCGCTCGTTCGACGACAACAACAAGGGCAAGTACGTGGGTGAACCTCGGACCTTGTATGTGCAGACGTCGGTCGAGTTCTGATCGCATGTGGGGCCGCCTGGCGGCCACTCCTGCGGATTTACTACAAGAAATTTATTTTCAAAAAGGGCTTGAATTCATTCCGCAGTTGCCTGACCTTAGAGTCAAGAGGCGAAGAAATACCAAGGGCCTCAAGGGCCTAGGCACGCCTCCATGCGAGCAAGCTGAATAAGGATTGAATCATGCAAATCCAGGTCAACAGCAGCAACCATATCGAAGGCAACATCCGTCTCAACGAGTGGGTCCGCAGTACGCTGGAAGCCACGCTCGAACGTTACGAGGAAGACCTCACCCGCATCGAGGTGCACCTGCGCGACGAGAACGGCGCCAAGCCCGGGCCGCATGACAAACGCTGCCAGATGGAGGCTCGCCCGAAAGGCCATCAGCCGATTTCCGTGACCCACACCGCCACTTCGCTGGACCAGGCGGTCGACGGTGCCGCCAGCAAACTGAACAATGCGCTGGAACATTTCTACGGTAAATTGCGCAGCAAGCGCGGCGTGCTGGAGCTGAGTGACCCCGACGCCTGATTCGCCTGTGAACAACAACGCCCGGCCTTGAGCCGGGCGTTTTCGTTTACATCGATCAATGGCCCTGAACCAACCTGGCAGTTACCCGGTCAATCTCTGCAGTCAATCTTCGCAGACCACCGACCATGAACAACCCATTCGAACGCATCAGCGCCGCCTTCGCCCCCGAGTACCGGGTCAACCTGAGCATCGAACGCCTGGACGGCAGCATCATGCTGACCCTCTCCGACGATGCCGGGGTGGTCGCCAAGCGCCTGATCAGCCAGGCCCAGCGCAACGACCCGGTGCGCCTGCAACGGGTCATCGACAGCATTCGCCTGGGCCTGGCCATCGAGCTGGGGCAGAACCCGTTGCAGGTGCTCGCTGCCCTCACCCGCGACCCGCATCACCAGCCCCGGCACTTCATCGCCAACTGACGGCTACTTGCCGTCTTCCACTTCCTTGCCGTTGGCATCCAGCACCTTGGTCGAGGGGTAGCGGTACGAAGCGTAACGCACCACCAGAATCGAGAACGCCAGCAGCAGGATGCCGCCGCACAGGTACAACAGCCCTTCATCCGGCGCCTTGTGGTGCGAGACATCGCCGATCAGCAGGCGGGTCAGTGCGGTGATCGCCACGTACAGCAGGAAGCGGATCGGCATGTGATTGGTCTTGAAGTAGATCCCGACCATCGCCCCGAGCTCCAGGTAGATGAACAGCAGCAGGATGTCATCGACACTGATCCCACCTTTGCCGAGCATGTCCAGGAAGGTCATCACCGCCGCATAGGCGGTTATCGCGCCGATGCCGAACAGCGCGAGGTAGTGAAACCCCTCGACACACAGGTTGCCCAGCGAGTCGGCCGAGCCATGCAGGCCCTTGCGCAGCTTTTCCGCCCATTTGATGTTCACGATATCCAACTCCCCGATACGGCCTGAAAGATGATGCGTCACGTCTGTGACGCTTGTGCCATGCAGTTAAAGGGCCACGCCCCTGCCTTGGAAGGCGACCGATTGCCGCAAGGCACCTGTGCGCTACGCTTTTTTACAGCAAGGCTTGCACCTGAGGTGCGATTGCCATTACTGTATGCGCATACAGTAATCAGTCAACCAACCGCAAAAAGGCACAGAGGTGATGAATGGCCGTCGAAGTGGTGTACCGCAGCAGCCGCGACCCGGAGCGCTTGTTCATGGATAAGGCCGAAGCAGATCGTCACGACAAGATGCTCGAACTGGCAGAGCGCCTGGCCGAGGTGTTGCAGAAGGCGGTGCCTTCGTTGAGTGAACAGCAGGTCGAGGAAGCCGGCATCTACATGGCCAAGAACCGGGATGTGTTCGCCCGGGCGTTCAAGAGCCAGCCGGATGCATTGGCCGAGTTGCTGGATGGTGATGCTGCAGCGTGACAGTGGGGGGCCGGTCAGCGATCACCGTATAACAACCGCTCCGCCAGCATCTGCGCTACCCGTGCCGGCGAGCGCTTCTCGGCCTGGGCATGGGCGTACACTTCGGTCAACCGCTCTGGTATTCGCGCCAGTTGCCCCGTGATAGTGCTCAATTCCTCACCGCGGTGTTTCATCGCCACGTAGATCAAGCCGCCTGCGTTGATCACATAATCCGGCGCATAAAGAATCCCGCGCGACTCCAGCTGGTCAGCCACTTGCAAGGTGGTCAGCTGGTTGTTCGCCGCGCCGGCTACCGCCGCACACCGCAACTGCATCACCGTCTGGCCGTTGAGTACCGGCCCCACGCCGCACGGCGAAAAGATATCGCAGGGCGTACTGATCAGCGCATCGTTGGTCACCGGGTGAGCGTTGAACTGCTCCACCGCCAGCCGCACCCGCCCCGGGTCAAGGTCACTGACCAGCAACTCGGCGCCCGCTGCGTACAGCTGCTCGGCCAGGGCATAGCCGACGTTACCCAGGCCCTGCACCGCCACACGTAAGCCTTTGAGGTCGCTACTCCCCAAGCGCGCCAGGCAGGTGGCACGGATGCCGGCGAACACCCCCATGGCCGCATGCGGCGAAGGGTCACCCGATGCCGTGGTGCTGGTCACATGCGGCGTGCTCTGGGCAATGCAGTCCATATCCAAGGTCGAAGTGCCGCTGTCCACCGCGATGATGAAACGCCCTTGCAAGGTATCGATGAAGCGGCCAAACGCCTCGAACAAAGCCGCACGGTTTTCCACATGCGGGTTGCGCATGATCACCGCCTTGCCACCCCCTAGAGGCAACCCGGCCAGCGCCGCCTTGTAGCTCATGCCTTGCGCCAGGCGAATGGCATCGGCCATGGCGCTTTCGTCATCGGCATACGGCAGGTAGCGGCAACCGCCCAATGCCGGGCCGCGGATCTCGCTATGAATCGCCACCACGGCCTTCAGGCCGGTTTTCGGGTCGGTGAAGAGGTGCAGCGACTGGGTGCGGGTGCTTTGCATCAGCGCGAACATCGGCGGGCTCCCCTGCGAGGTGCTCCTACCAGTATAGGCACCCCCTTTCACCCCACAGGCCGACCGGACCACTGGACGAATCGCGGCGCCAGAGCTAATACTCAAGCGTATGTGGAGATGCCCAGATGAACCCACGCCAAGCCTGCCTGGCCTGCCTGGAACGCGAGCCGGTCGCCCTGCTGGAAGCCGCCTTGTGGATAGCCGCCGAGCACGATCGGAACGTCGAGCCCGCGGCGAGCCTTGCAACCCTGCACCACCTGCACGCTGAGATCAGTGCCAGCCTGCCGATGCTGCCGGTGTGCGAATTGGCCCAGCCGCTGCTGCGCCAGCTGAACACGCTGGGTTTCCAGCAGGATGAATACCACCCCCTGCGCCCGCAGGCGGCGCTGATGGACAAGGTGCTGCAACGCCGCCGTGGCCAACCACTGGCACTGGCGATCATCACCCTGGAGCTGGCCGGCCGGTTGTCCATTCCACTGGAAGGCGTGGCCTTCCCTGGCCACTTTCTGCTGCGGGTACCCGGCGCCGATCACCTGCTCGACCCTTGCGGCGGCAGGCGCTTGTACCCCAATGATTGCCGCGAGCTGCTTGCCCGCCAGTTCGGCCCGCAGGTACCGCTGACCGCCGAGCACCTGCGCGCGGCCAGCCCGACGCAGATGCTGCAGCGCCTGTCACGCAACCTGCGCCAGCTGCACATCAGCAACGACAACCACCTGGCCGCGCTGATCGACGCCGAGCGGGTCATGCAACTGGGCCCGGTACAGGTCAGCGACTACATGACCCGCGCTTCGCTCTATCAACACCTGGAGTGCCCGCAGGCCGAACGTTTCGACCTGGAGCACGCCTTGCTGCTGACCGATGATCCGGTGCAGCGCCTGAAGCTGTCCGAACGCATCGGCAAGCTACCCACGGCAACCCGGTCGATTCACTGAGCCGGGGTATCCGGCTGGCACGAGGGATGAGCCATGGCAAATGCCGGGTGCCCAGCGGCCAACGCCGCCACCCGGCATATACGCGGATAGCCGCCAAGGTCGATGTTGAAGCGCTCGGCTGCATACAACTGCGGGATCAGGTAGACATCTGCCAGCCCGGGTTGCTCACCCAGGCAATAGCCCTCATCACCGATCAGTTGCTCTACCGCTGCCAGCCCTTGGCCGACCCAGTGGGCTATCCACTGGTTGACCTGTGTCTCGTCGTGCCCCAGCTGGCGAAGCTGATTGAGTACGCTGACGTTGTGCAACGGGTGAATATCGCAACCGATGATCGCCGCCACACTGCGAGCCCTGGCCCGTGCTGCAGTACCGACCGGCAGCAGCGCAGGTTGTGGATAAACCTCTTCCAGGTACTCGATGATCGCCGGTGACTGCACCAGCAGCACGGCATCATCGGTACGCAGGGCCGGCACCCGGCCTTGTGGGTTCAGCGCCACATAGTCGGCACTGCGCTGCTCGCCCTTGAGCAGGTTGACCGGCAGCGCCTGGTAATCCAGGCCCTTGAGCGCCAAGGCGATGCGCACCCGGTAGGAAGAGGTGGAACGGTAATAGGTGTACAGCTCCATGGCCCAGCCCCTCAGTTGGCGGCGATGATCTTGCCGCGGCATTCACCGAAACCGATGCTGGCCGCTCCATCGCGCTGGCAACGTGCACGCAGGATGATTTCGTCGCCGTCCTCAAGGAACTTGCGCACCTCGCCACTGGCCAGCTCCACCGGCTGTTTACCGCCCACGGTAATCTCCAGCAGGCTGCCGTATGAATCGGGCGTGGCGCCAGACAGCGTGCCCGAACCGAACAGGTCGCCCGGCTGCAACTGGCAACCGTTGACGCTGTGGTGGGCGATCAACTGCGCCACGGTCCAGTACATGTTCAGCGTGTTGCTCAGCGCCAGGCGGTGTGCCGGCAGGCCCCGCTCGCGCATGCGCTCGGTGAGCAGCAGCACTTCCAGCTCGATGTCGAAGGCGCCCTGGGCCTGGTCACGCGGGTCCAGCAGATACGGCAGCGGTTGCGGATCACCCTCGGGCCGCGCGGGCTGGGCACAACGGAACGGCTCCAGCGCCTCGGCGGTCACCACCCACGGTGACAGCGTGGTGATGAAACTCTTCGACAGGAACGGCCCAAGCGGCTGGTATTCCCAAGCCTGGATATCGCGTGCCGACCAGTCGTTGAGCAGGCACAAACCCGCCAGGTGCTGGTCGGCTTCACCAATCGCAATGGCCTGACCGATGTCGTTGCCCTGGGCTATCCAGATACCCAGCTCCAGCTCGTAGTCCAGGCGCATGCACGGGCCGAAGCTCGGTTCGCTGTGGCCGGCCGGGAGGGTCTGGCCCTTGGGGCGGCGCACATCAGTGCCCGACGGGCGCAAAGTGGAGGCGCGGCCGTGGTAGCCGATTGGCACGTACTTGTAGTTGGGCAGCAGCGGGTTGTCGGGGCGGAACAGTTTGCCGACGTTGGTGGCGTGCTGGATGCCCACATAGAAGTCGGTGTAGTCGCCGACCTTGGCTGGCAGGTGCAGTTGGCAATCGCTGGCCGGGTACAGCGCAGCCTTGAGCGCAGCCTGGTGCTCGCTGTGTTCGCCCAGCAGCGCCAGCAAGCGCTCACGCAGGGCGACCCGGGCAGTGCGGCCGAGCGCGAAGAATGCGTTCAGCGCGCCGCCACGGGTGGCTTCCACGGCGGCCTTGGCCTGGCCCTCGAACAAACCGGCAGCCAGCACAGCCTCCAGGTCGAGGATCGCATCGCCGATGGCGACGCCGCAGCGCAGCGCTTCACCCGGGCGGCTGAAGATGCCCAGCGGCAGGTTCTGCAGCGGGAAGTCGCGGTGCCCATTGGCGTGCTCGACCCAACTGCGGGCAATGGCGGACTGGTTCATGGGTTATCTCCGGTTCGGGTTGAAGGTGCTCGGCAAGGTGGCCCAGCAACTGTCGTAGTCGGCCTGCAATTGCGGGCATTCGAGGGCCTGCTGGCTCGGGCGCAGCACCTGGCTGGTCTCGAACATGAAGGCCATGGTGTTGTCGATCTTGTGCGGTGCCAGGTCGGCGGCAATGGCCTTTTCGCAGGTTTCGGCATCAGGCCCGTGGGCACTCATCACCCCGTGCAGCGAGGCGCCGCCCGGCAGGAAGCCTTCGGCCTTGGCATCGTAGGCACCGCTGATCAGGCCCATGAACTCGTTCATCAGGTTGCGGTGGAACCATGGCGGGCGGAAGGTGTTGTCGGCCACCATCCAGCGTGGTGGGAAGATCACGAAGTCCATGTTGGCCAGGCCGTGCACGCTGGTTGGCGAGGTCAGTACGGTGAAGATCGACGGGTCGGGGTGATCGAAGCTGACCGTGCCGATCGTGTTGAAGCGGCGCAGGTCGTACTTGTACGGCACGTTGCTGCCGTGCCAGGCGACCACGTCCAGCGGCGAATGCTGCAGCTCGCAGGCCCAGTGCTCGCCCATGAACTTCTGCACCAGCTGCACCGGGCCTTGGGCCTCTTCGTAGTGCGCCACCGGGGTCAGGAAATCGCGCGGGTTGGCCAGGCCGTTGCTGCCGATAGGGCCCAGGTCCGGCAGGCGTAGCGGCGCGCCGTGGTTTTCGGCGAGGTAACCGCGTGCCTGGCCATCAAGCAGTTCGACGCGGAACTTCATGCCGCGTGGGATCACGGCAATTTCCAGCGGCTCGACCTCCATCACCCCAAGCTCGGTGGCGATGCGCAGGCGGCCTTGCTCCGGCACCAGCAACAGCTCACCGTCGGCGTTGAAGAACACGCGTTCCATCGAACGGTTGGCGCGATAGATGTAGATGCTGACCCCTGACGGTTTATCTGCTGCGGCATTCGCTACCATCGGCAGCCAGCTTTCGATGAAGTCGGTCGGCTCGCCAGGCAGCGGCTGAGGGTTCCAGCGCAGACGATTAGGCGTGACCGCGCCCAACGGCCCGCTCAGCGGCTGACGCGCCAGGCGCTCGAAGCGCGGGTGCAAGGCCGAAGGACGAATGCGATATAGCCAAGTGCGGCGCAGCTCGCTGCGCGCCATGGTGAACGCCGTACCCGACAGCAGCTCGGCGTACAAACCGTAGGGGGCCTTCTGCGGTGAATTCTGCCCGATGGGCAGTGCTCCAGGCAGTGCTTCGCTGGCGAATTCGTTGCCGAAGCCGCTCAGGTAGTGAAGGTCGGGCGACGCGTCGCGGTTCATCGATGCCTCCGGATTTTGTTTTTATCGTAATCAGATTACGAATAACGTAATTTGCTCCGCATCAGGCGTCAAGCTATAAAGGCGCGACTCGAAGAATCCGGAAGCGTCCTACCCATGGCCAAAGCCAGCTCTCCCACCGACACCGGCAAGCAGAAGGTCCGCTCGGCGGAAGTCGGCACCGACATCCTCAAGGCGCTCGCCGAACTGTCCCCCTCCACCTCGCTGTCGCGCCTGGCCGAACACGTGCAGATGCCGGCGAGCAAGGTGCACCGCTACCTGCAGGCGCTGATCGCCAGCGGCTTTGCCGAACAGGATCCCGCCACCAACCACTACGGGTTGGGGCGTGAAGCCTTGCGTGTAGGCCTGGCGGCGCTGGGCAGCATCGATGTGCTCAAGGTGGCGGCAATGCCGCTGTCGCAACTGCGCGACGCGCTCAACGAAAGCTGCTTCATCGCCGTGTGGGGTAACCAGGGGGCCACGGTGGTGAGCATCGAGCCTGCCGTGCGCGCGGTCACGGTGGTGACCCAGATCGGTTCGGTGCTGCCGCTGCTCAGTTCGTCCACCGGCCTGGTGTTCGCCGCCTACCTGCCCGAGCGTGAAACCCTGGAGCTGCGCGATAAGGAGCTGGCCGTGCTGCAGCATGACGCCAGTGACTATGAGGCGTTGCTGGCCGGTATCCGCGAACAAGGCCTGCACCATGTGCACGGTTTGTTGATGCCTGGGGTGGATGCGCTGTCAGCGCCGGTGTTCAACGCCATGGGGCAGATTGCGGCGGTGATGACCGTGGTCGGGCCGACGTCGATCTTTCACGCCGATGAACATGGCCCTGCGGCGCAGCGTTTGCTGGCGGCGGCGCGGGATACCAGCTGGCGCATGGGCTACTCGACAACCCCCTGAAAAGGCGTTGAGGCACTGTTGCCCGAAACGTAAAGGTGAATGTCATAAGCGGCTATTTTTCCTCCCGGATCAAGCGCTTATTCTTGACTCACTGGCCGGCATGAAGGGCAACTACCCCCCCCCGCCCTTCAGGCCCGCGAGGTTCACCGACGTTGATTTTGAAGCTCCTTGATCTAACGTCTCGATTGGCCGCTGCGCTTTGCAGCGGCCTTTTTTTTGCCTTGGAATAATCACTCCAGCGGATACTTCTGCAGGTTTTCCATCATCTGCTGCAACGCCTGAAAGCTGTCCTGCGGATGCACCGCCTCGGCGAAGTCGCCGATCTGCGCCCAGCTGTCCGCCACCTGCTCAGGCGTAAAACCTTCACGCGGGTCGAAGCCGACACCCAGGCTGCGCTCCCAGCGCACCTTGCCTACCCAGCCGCCTCCCACCTCGAACAGCTGGCCGCTGTCCTGGCACTGCTCACTGCCCAGGTACACCACCAAGGGGCTGACCAGTTCGGGCTTGAGGCGTTCGAACACCTGTGGCGGTATCAGGCCCTCGGTCATGCGCGTGCCTCCGGTGGGCGCGATGGCATTGACCAGCACGCCGTGCTTGCGCCCTTCGATGGCCAGGGTGCGTGTCAGGCCATACAAGCCCAGCTTGGCCATGCCGTAGTTGGCCTGACCGAAGTTACCGTAGATGCCGGAGGTGGAGGCGGTGAAGATCACCCGCCCCCAGTTCTGCTCGCGCAAGTGCGGCCAGGCTGCACGGGTGACCTTGTAGGCACCCTCGACGTGAACCTGGTAAACCTGGTCCCATTCACTGTCGTCCATCTTGTGGAAGGTCTTGTCGCGCAGGATGCCGGCGTTGTTCACCAGCACATCGATCCGGCCAAAGCTGTCCAGGGCCTGCTCGACGATGCGCGCGCCGTCGCTGACCGAATCGTGATTGGCCACCGCCGTGCCGCCCGCGGCACGGATCTCCTCCACCACCCGATCGGCCGCCGAAGCGCTGGCACCTTCGCCGTGGGTTGAGCCGCCGAGGTCGTTGACCACCACCTTGGCGCCACGCGCGGCGAACAGCAGCGCATGTGCGCGGCCCAGGCCACCACCGGCCCCCGTGACGATTACCACACGGTCTTGCAGACGTACCGGCTCGCTCATGCTCATGGCTCCAGGTCAGGTTGAAAGCATTGAGTGTCCGCCAAGCCCCTGCCAGCGGACAATCAAGCTCACTCAGGCTGAATGCCAGGCGATAACACCGAACGATGGTCAGGACCAGGCTACCTTCTGCGGCAGGTAGCTCAGCGGCTGTTCGCGAAAGGCCAGGTAGTGGCGCAATACCTGCACCGGCGCTTCGGTATGCGGGTAATGACCAATGCCTTGCAGTTGCACGGTGTCCGGGTTGGGTACCAGCTGCCGATAGCGCTCGAGCATGTGCGCGCCGGAAAGCGGGTCGACCGCACCGTTGATGAAACGCAGCGGCACGCTCTCGCGTTGCAGGGCGCCGACCCAGCGCTCGCGATGCAACCTGCGCTCGGTCACGAAGCCGACCAACTTGTGCAGGATGCGTGTGCCTCCATGGGTGGCGATCAGGCTCCAGAAGTCATCCAGCGCACTTTCACTGGGGTGCGTGCACGGCCCGTAGACCTGTGTGACATTGCGCACCAGATCGTCGCGCCCAAAGGAACGTGCCACCAGCCAGCCCAGGCGGCTGAGCAGCAGTTTCTGGATCAACAGCACCTGGCAACTTTCAGGAAACAGGCCGCTGTTGAGAAATACGCAGCTAGCGATTTGCGCACGCTGCTCGTGGTGCCGCGCCAGCATTTCCTGGGCCACACTGCCGCCATAATCGTGCGCCAGCAAGTGCACAGGCTGGTCGATTTCGAGGTGGTCAAGCAGCGCCTGCTGCAGGTCGGCTTGCTCGATCAAGCTGTAGGTGTGGTTGAGCGGCTTGGCCGAATCGCCGAAACCGAGCATGTCGCAAGCGATGAGCCGAAAGCGCTGGGCCAGCGGTGTCCAGAGGTAATGCCAATCCCAACTCGCGGTCGGGAATCCATGCAGAAGCAGCAGGGGCTCTCCTTGCCCTGCGGTCCAGTAGCGGATGCTCTGGCCCCGGAATGTGAAACTCTGACTCCGGGTACGCCAGACGCACAATGGTATCTCGGCCAAAGGCATCAGAGTCGTCCCGGGAATGAGGGAGGGGTGCGGGTATAGGGCAAGGCTGCGGTCATTGCATGTCACCTCGGCACATACATGTGCTCTCTATGTCGAGGCTGAGTCTAGTCAGGCGCCAACCCAGTGAAACTTGCGTTGCCAGCCAGCTTGATGACCGAGCGAGTCAGTGGCACGAACGGTCACAGCAGCATGGCCAGCAGGGGCGCGGCAAACAGGTTGAGCAGGCCGGTAAGGACCATGACCAGGCCGGCCACGGAGCCTTCTTCGCGGCCCACTTCCTGCGCCCGGCTGACGCCCGCGCCATGTGCACCGACGCCGAACAGGGCGCCCCGCGCCAAGGGTGTACGCAACGGCAGCCAGCGCAGCAGCACACCGCCGAACATGGCGCCGAGCACGCCGGTGAACATCACGAACACCGCGGTCAGCTCCGGTACACCGCCCAGGTCATGGGCCAGCGGCATGGCGAAAGGCGTGGTGATCGAACGTGGCACCAGTGACAGGCTGATCGCGTTATCCAGCGCCAGCAGGTGAGCCAGCCCCCAGGAACTGCCGATCGACGCCGCACTGCCGGCGACCATGCCCACCAGCAGCGCCGGCCAATGCCGCGCCAGCATTTCCCGCTGCTGCCAGATCGGCACCGCAAAGGCCACCGTCACCGGGCCCAGAACCGTCATCAACCAGTGGGTGTTGCGCGCGTACTCGGCATAGGCGGTGTGCAGCGGTACGGCCACCGCCAGCAACAGCGTGGGCACCAGAATCAGCGGCGACATCAGGTAACGCCCGGTGCGCCGGTACAGCCAACGACTGCCCAGGTACGCCAGCAAGGTCAGCGCCAGCCAGAACAGCGGCATGGGTTCAAGGCTCATGGCGCAGGCTCCAGCGGCATACGAACTCGACCGTCAAGGCGGTTACCACCATGACCATCAAGGTGCTCACGGCAATCACCAGCAGGATGCGCCAGCCTTCATCACGCACCAGGCTGCCGTAATCGAGCAGGCTCATCAGCGCCGGGATAAAAAACAGCAGCATTTCGGCCATGAGCCAGCCGGCGCCCAATTGCAGGGTTGCCGGTTTCACCACGCCGCAAGCGAACAACAGCAGCAGCAGTGCCAGGCCCATCACACCACCGGGGATTGGCCAGCCTGACCAGTCGGCCAACTGGCCACCCAACAGGAACAATGCCCGCAGGACCGCCAACTCGACGAGCAGGCGCAGGGATTTTTTCAATAACGCGGGTTTCATGCGGGTTCCTCGACAGGCCCTCATTCTAAGATTCGGCTGCCTAGGCCAGAAGCGAATTGTTAGACTTGCAGCCATTCCATAATGGAATTCAGGGCATGGAATTCAAACAGCTGCGCAGTTTCATCGAAGTGGTCCACCGCGGGGGCTTCACCCAGGCCGCGCAGACCTTGCACATCAGTCAATCGGCCGTGAGCAAGCAGGTGGCCCAACTGGAGCAAGATGTGGGCCAGCCGTTACTGGAGCGTCAGGCCTCGCAGCTGCACCTGACGGCCGCCGGGCGCATCGTGCTGGAACGTGGCGAAGCGTTGTTGCGCCAGCGTCAGGCATTGCTCAGCGAGCTGGATGACCTCAGCCACATGGCCCGAGGCGAGTTGCGCCTGGGCCTGCCGATGCTGGGTAGCGATGCGCTGTTCGCCGGGTTGTTTGCCGAGTATCGACGGCGCCATCCGAACATCTCGATTCAATTGCTCGAAGGCGGCAGCCGCACCGTCGAGCAGGCTGTGCACAGTGGCGAGCTGGAGTTGGGCGGTAGCCTGACGCCAAGCGACCCAGCGTTCGAATACCAGCCGTTCTGCAACGAACCACTCGATGCACTGCTGCCCGCGGGGCATGCGCTGGCGGACCTGGCGCAGGTCACGCTGCACCAACTGGCCGACACACCCTTTCTGCTGTATCAGCGCAGCTTCGTGCTCAATGACCGGTTGCTCAAGGCGTGCCAGCAGCAGGGGTTTACCCCGAAGGAAGGCGGGCGCAGTGGCCAGGCAGACTTTCTGGTAGCGCTGGTGGCGGCTGGCCAGGGCGTGGTGTTGCTGCCCCGTGTGGTGGCGAAAGCGCTGGAACGCCCTGGGGTGGTGCGTTTGCCGCTGAATGCGCCACAGGGTCTGCGCTGGGACATTGCCTTCATCTGGCGGCGTGGGGCGTATCTGTCGCGGGCGGCGCGGGCTTGGCTGGAGCTGGTGCGGGCAGCCCCAGGCAATGGGCAATAGGCCTCTGCTGATGGCTATTCGCGGGACCAGCCCGCCCCCCACAGGTTCTGCGCAAGGCATGAATGTAGCGGTGAGCCTGTGGGCGCTGGCTTTGCCCCGCGAAAGGGCCGGGGCAGGCGAAGGGAAAACTCAGGCTTTCAACGCTTGGACAAACGTCGCCAACCAGGGCTCGGCATCCGTTTCCGGAGTGACCGTCTCGCTGGCATCCAGCTTGAGCATCGGCTGCACTTCACGCACACCCAACTCGGCAAACAACTCGCGCACCTGCTCGCCACCGCCGCAATAGGTATCGCCGTAGCTTGAATCGCCCAGGGCAATGACCGCCCCCGGCAGGCCCCGCCAAGCGGCGGGAAGCGTGTCGCGAATGGTGCTGTACAGCGGCATGAGGCTGTCCGGCAGTTCGCCCATGCCAGTGGTCGAGGTGACGGCCAGCAGCGCCTCAGGTGCAAAACCTTCGAGGTCCTGCTGGGTGGCGCGGGCCGCGTGCCAGGCCTCAAAGCCTGCAGCCTTGAGCAGCGACTCGGCGTGGCGGGCGACTTCATCGGCGGTGCCGTACACCGAGCCAGAAATAATGGCGACTTTCATCGGGAAGTAGATTCCGAAGCTGAGTGAAAACGTAGGATACTAGCATCCAGCGGTGGCAAAAGGCCGCCTCTACCAAAGTCCCTCCTTTGCCCAATGGCCTGAACATGATCAACGCGCAATTGCTGCAATCCATGGTCGATGCGTCCAACGATGGGATCGTGGTCGCCGAACTGGAAGGCGATGACACCATCCTGATCTACGTGAACGCAGCATTCGAACGCCTGACAGGCTATAGCCGTGACGAAATCCTCTATCAGGATTGCCGCTTCCTGCAGGCCGATGACCGCGACCAACTCGGCCGCGCACGCATTCGCAAAGCCCTGATCGAGGGCCGCCCATGCCGCGAAGTGCTGCGCAACTACCGCAAGGACGGCAGCGCCTTCTGGAACGAGCTGTCGATCACCCCCGTGAAGAACGATGCCGACCAGCGCACGTATTTCATCGGTATCCAGAAGGATGTCAGCCGCCAGGTCGAACTGGAGCGGGAGCTGGCCGAACTGCACGCTCGTCGGAATTTCGACGAGCGCTCCTGAACCAAGCGCCTACGGCACGGTCAATCCCGTTGAAGAAATCGTCACCACCGAGTTCGATCATGCACGCCGATGCGCTTTTGACCCAGGACGAGCTGGATTTCATCCAGGACATGCAGCACTCCCCGCAATTGAACCTGGCCGACCCCATGTCGAGCCTGCTGGTCAATGGCGACCGCCGTATTCAGTCCTTGCTGACCCGCCTGGTCGCCAACGAGCAGGTCACCCTGCAGGCACAGTTCAACAACCAGCAGATCAGCTTCCCGTTGCAACTGGTGGAGGACGAGTTCCACGCCGTGCACCTGCAGATCGGCTCGCCGGAAATCTATGAAGACGGCCCGATGCTGCGCCCTTGGCGCCTGTCGATGGACCAACCGAGTGCGCTGCTGGATGCACAGGGCCACGTCAGTGGGCTGTTCGTGCGCGATATTTCGTTCAAAGGCGCGCTGCTTGAAGTGCGCGGCCTGGCGGAAGCGCCTACACGCTTCGACCTGCGCTTCGCGCCAGCCGGCATCCCGGCCATTAGCCTGCATGGCAGGCTACGCCGACGTATTGGCCCGGACCTGGCGGCCTACGACCTCAGCCGAAGCGCCGATGCAGAAATCGACCGCCTGCGTGAATACATTCTCCAGGCCCACCGTGAGGCCCACCCAGAGCTGCACGCTCAGGTATCGAGCTGACCGGCGAGGTACTGCCGCAACCGCCGCCGCATCAGGTCGCCTTCTGCGCCGAGGCACGCCACCGGGCTGCCCGCCAGGCTCTCCTGGGCGATTTCTGCCGCCTCGCCGGCCAACAGCAACGGGCACTCCAGCCCTACGGCCAGGCGGCTCAAGCGTTTGCCCAGTTCGGCAGTGGGTACGTGATTGGAGAACAGCACCAGCGCATCCGGCCTAAGCCTGCCCGACACCACCGCCAGTTCGTCCAGCGGCTGCCCAGGCATCAGCAAGGTCACCGCCACATCGTCGCTGCACAACAGCAGACCGGTGACCAGCAGTTCCAGCTCGAAACACTGCCCCGGCAGCGGCGCCAGCAGCACGCTGCAGCGGCGCGGCACCCGTGTGAGCTGCAGGCGCGAAAACACCCGGGCACGCAGGAACTGATCGAGGAACAGCCATTCGCTGGCCTGGCCAAAAGCCCCCTGCCCGGCCGCCAGGTCATGCCAGACAGGCATGAACACTTCGGCGAACACCTGATCCTGACTGACAGTGGCGAACACCTGGTCGAACAGCAGGCCCAGGCTGACGGCATCGAAGCGTTGCACCGCCTCGCGCACTTGTGCCTGCCAGTGGGCAGCGGAATCGGCCGCGAGCGTGCCCTGCACATGCGCCGGGCTGCGGGCCAGGATGCTGCCGACCTTGCTGACCGCGACGCCGCGCTCGAGCCAACCCAGAATGCGACGGATATCGTCGATATCCGCCTGCGAATACAGCCGGTGGCCACTGTCGGTACGGGTCGGCTGGATCAGCCCATAACGGCGCTCCCAGGCACGCAGGGTCACGGCATTGACCCCGGTGAGCCGAGAAACTTCGCGGATCGGGAACAAGTCCTGGTGGTCCAGCCCTGCCTCGATTTGCGAGGTACTTCCCTGTTTGTTCATCTGCACTGGGTAACCTGTGCGCGGTAATTGAACGCGCATTCTACTACGAGGCGATACCTCACAGGTTAGCGACCGTTTGCCACTAGATATTTGCCGATCAACGTGTTTAAGCGATAATTCGCGCCCGATTCTTGCATGCAAGCCTGCGTTGCCCACCACCCCGGGCCACGCAGCCAAGGGGCCGGCTACCCGCCAGCCCCGTCGCCAGGAGATACACAATGTCTACCCCACCCGTCACCTTGATGGTGTCGCGCCGCGCCGCCCATGGCCGCTACCAGGACCTGCTGGCCTGGCTGCACGAAGGCGAGCAGCTGGCCACCGACTTCCCCGGCTACCTGGGTTCGGGCATCCTCGCACCGCCCCGTGATGGCGATGAATTCCAGATCATTTTCCGCTTCAGCGACGAACCTACCCTGCACGCTTGGGAGCATTCCGCCTCGCGCCGGGCCTGGCTGCAACGCGGCAACGGCCTGTTCGAGCGCCCCAAAGAGAGGCGCGTGAGCGGTATTGATGACTGGTTTGGCACCAATACAGTGCAAAAACCACCACGCTGGAAGCAGGCAGTGGCGATCTGGCTGGCGTTTTTCCCGGTCTCGCTGCTGTTCAATGTGCTGTTCGGCCATTGGCTGGCCGGGCTCGAACTGGTGCCGCGGGTCATGCTCAGCACCCTGGCCCTGACGCCGCTGATGGTCTACCTGTTCATCCCCCTCTCCACTCGCCTGCTGGCCGGCTGGCTGCACGCCTCGCCTTCCACTGGCGCCGCCCTGCGCAGCCGCTGAGGCCAGGCCATACAAGAGGGAAACAGTTCGGGTATGCTGGGCGGCAACGACAGGAAAGACAAGTTGACCGCCCGCACATGAACAGCCCAATTCTCGTTACCGGAGCCAGCCAGCGCGTTGGGCTGGCCCTGGCCCTTGAACTGGCAGAGGCCGGCCATACCGTGGTCAGTGCCAGCCGCAGCGTCCAGCCACAGTCCGCGCACCCGAATATCGTGCAGTTCCAGGCCGACCTGTGCCTGGCAGCCGACCGCCAGGCACTGATCGACTACCTGCAGCAGCATTACGACGGGCTGCGCGCGATCATCCACAACGCCTCATTGTGGCTCGATGATGGCCTGGACAACCTCGAGACCATGTTCCGCCTCCACGTCGAGGCGCCGTACCACCTGAACCTGGCCCTGGGCGACCTGCTGGCCAAGGTCGACAAGGCCGACATCATCCATATCTGCGATGAAACCTCTTCGCGTGGCAGCAAAAGCCATATCGGCTACGCCGCGACCAAGGCCGCGCTGCAGAACATGGTGCTGTCATTCGCCGAAAAGTACGCGCCCAAGGTGCACGTCAACGGTATCCTGCCGGGGCTGCTGATCCTCAAGGAAGGGGGTGACGAAGCCTACCGCCAGCAGACCCTGAACAAGGCCCTGCTGCCATTCGAGCCCGGCGCCGGGCCGCTGATCGAGACGGTCAAGTACCTGCTCGCCAGCCAGTACAGCACCGGCAGCCAGGTGGTCATCAATGGTGGCCGCCACCTGAAGAATCGCATGACCTGAGAGAAGCCCATGACTCCCCAACAACAGCTCGAACTCGAAGCAGCCGCCTTCCGGCGCCTGGTCGCACACCTGCAGAACCGCACCGATGTGCAGAACATCGACCTGATGAACCTGTCCGGCTTCTGCCGCAACTGCCTGTCCAAGTGGTACAAGGCCGCTGCCGACGAGCACCAGGTCGACATCAGCCTGGATGACGCCCGTGAAGCGGTGTATGGCATGCCCTACGCCGAGTGGAAAACCCAGTACCAGAAAGAAGCCAGCGCCGACCAGCAAGCGGCGTTCGAAAAAGGAAAACCTCGTGACTGATCTGAACACCCTGCGCACCCGCCTGGCCAGCGGCGAACACGCCTTTGCCGACACCCTGGCGTTCATTGCCGGCAACTACAACTACCAGCCACAAGCCTTCAACAATGGCGGCGTGGAAAACGCCGCCGGGCAGAACGAAGGCTCGTGCAAGACCCTGGGCCTGGCCCTGCTGGAAGGCCTGAGCGACCAGGAGGCCCTGCTGGCCTTCGGCGAGCACTACCGCGATGTACTGGCCACGCCTGAAGGCAATGACCATGGCAACATACGTGCGCTGATCAAGCACGGCCTGGCGGGTGTGAAGTTCACTGCTCAGCCGCTTTCGCGCAACGCCTGATAGTGCCGGGGCCGCCATGCGGCCATTCGCCGGCAAGCCGGCGAAGGGGCCGGGCAGGCCACATCAGCTGATGATCTGCCCCGGCCCGTCGGCCAGCAAGCCGCCGCGCTGCAACCACGCCAGCGCAATCGGCCATAGGCTCTCGCGGAAGCGATCATGGAAAAACGCGAAATGGCCAATGTCCTCGACCGAGATATCCACAGGTGCAATGCGCAGATGCTGACGTTCGGCCCCCTGTAAATAACCGAGTAATCGCTCGGTGGCCGCCACCGTACCAAACGGATCATCGGTCAGGCTGATGGCCAATGTCGCTGCTCGCACCTGAGCAAACGGCAAACCGTCCAACTTGCGCCCGCTAGGCCTGTGCTCATAACGCGGCGTACGGGTGGTCCAGTCCTGCACCACGCCTGCTGGCGTGTCTTCCATCCAGCCCAGCCGCTTGCCGGGGAAGTAGCCGAACACACGGGTCAGCAAAGGCATTGCCACGTGCCATTTGCCGAACAGCCGCCAACGCTGATCGGCCGCGTAATCGCGCCAGTAAGCGAACTGTGCCCCCACCATCACCACCCGCCGAACCTGCCCGGCAGAAGGCGCCAGCCCCACGGCGCAACCGCCGAAGCTGTGCCCTACCACATCCACCGGCTGGCCGGGAAACGCCTGGGCAGCGTGCACCAGCATGGCTTCGAAATCCAGGCGGCCCCAGTCGCTCCACGATGCCTGGAACCCCCGCAAGGAAGCTGGCCTGGATTCGCCGATGCCCCGGTAGTCGTAGGTCAACACGTCGCAGCCGTGGGCGAACAGGTAGGCGGCAAAACGGGCGTAATAACGGCAGCGCACGGACGTGGCGGCGTTGATGATCACCAGCGGGCGCTGGGGATTGGCCTGGGCGTGGCGCCAGCAGAAGCCGCCGAGGCTGTAGCCGTCGGCTGTGGTCTGGCGAAAAGGCGTGGCCGGTTGGGTGAGGCTGCTCATGGCGCGCTTCCTGTTGTTGTGCGCCAACGCTAGCAAAAATTCTTGTGTCTGTACTGGCCTCCCCACGGGGCACGCCCCCTCCCACAGGTTTGAGGCAGCGCCTACATTCCTTGTGGGAGCGGGCTTATCGGGGCGCCGAAGCGCCGCGAAGGGGCCAGCCCAGATTCAGCTTACAGCTCGATGCAGTCGAACTTCACATCGGTAGCCACGTCTTCGTCGTAGTTGACGTCAGCGCGCTCGAAACCGAACAGGTTGAGGAACTGCTTCTTGTAACCGGCGTAGTCGGTCAGTTCGAACAGGTTCTCGGTGGTCACTTGCGGCCACATGGCCTTGCAGGCGTGCTGCACGTCGTCGCGCAGTTCCCAGTCGTCCAGGCGCAGGCGGCCTTTCTCGTCGACTTCGGCCGGCTGGCCGTCAGCACGGAACAAGCGCTCACGGAACATACGATCGAGCTGGTTCTGGGTACCTTCGTGAACACCCTTCTCCTGCATGATCTTGAACACCATCGACAGGTACAACGGCATCACAGGGATGGCCGAGCTGGCCTGGGTGACTACCGACTTGAGCACGGCCACATTGGCCCCGCCTTTGACTTCACCGGCCAGTTTCTCGTTCAGGCGCAGCGCGGTATCGTCCAGGTCCTGCTTGGCCTGGCCCAAGGCGCCGTGCCAGTAGATCGGCCAGGTGATGTCGCTGCCGATATAGCTGAAGGCCACGGTGCGTGCACCTTCGGCCAGTACGTTGGCGTCAGCCAGGGCGTCGATCCACAGCTGCCAGTCCTGGCCACCCATGACGGTGACGGTGTCGGCGATTTCCTGCTCGGTGGCCGGCTCGATGCTGGCCTCGATGATGGTGTCTTTGTTGGTGTCGATGGCGGTCGACTTGTACGGCTGGCCGATGGGCTTGAGCGCGGAACGGATCACTTCACCGGTCTGCGGCAGCTTGCGCACCGGCGAGGCCAGGGAGTAGATCACCAGGTCGACCTGGCCGCCCATTTCGTTCTTGATCAGCTCGATGACCTTGGCGCGGGCTTCGTCGGAAAAGGCATCACCGTTGATCGACTTGCTGTACAGGCCTTCTGCCTTGGCGAACTTGTCGAAAGCCGCCGAGTTGTACCAGCCAGCGGTACCGGCCTTGGTCTCGGTGCCTGGTTTCTCGAAGAACACGCCCAGGGTGTCGGCCTTGAAGCCGAAGGCTGCGGTGATGCGCGCCGCCAGGCCGTAGCCGCTGGATGCGCCGATGACCAGGACCTTCTTCGGGCCATCCTCGCGCACGCCCAATTTGCGGGTGGCTTCGATCTGGTCACGGACGTTGAGCTCGCAGCCCTTCGGGTGAGTCGTGGTGCAGATGAAACCGCGAACCTTAGGATGAATGATGGCCAATGTCTGTACCTCGTCAGGTTTATGCTGGGAAGCGCCGCCTTCGGGCGATTCCGATTGATCAGAGGGTGAGACTACCCCCGCAGGTTATCCGACACATATTACGGGGTGTTTGAGGGGATGCAAAACTGCGCTTGCTCGGCCAGCTGGCCTTGCAGCCACTGCACCGCCTAGCGCTGGCGACGGCGCCCGGTGATCATCGACAGCGGCAAATTCTCGCGCAGGCGCACGCTTTCGACGATGGCCGCCAGCACGTGCACGCACACCAAGGCCAGCACGGCATCGGCCAGGAAGCTGTGCACGTCTATCGGCCAGTCGGCGCCCCATAGCGCGTCGACCTCCTGGGAGGCCCAGCCCGTCAGGCCGAGCCCGGTGATGCCGGCCAGCATCAGCAGCATCACCAGTGCGCCAATCGGCGAATGCCCCAGGCGATGATAAGGCTCGCCCCGCACCAACGCCCGGGCATGCGCGGCAAGGCGTGCGGGCGTCGGCCAGAAGTCTGCCCAACGCGCACTTTGCGGCCCGACGAAGCCCCACACCAGGCGCAACACCACGCAACCCAGCGCGTAATAGCCGAGCCATTGGTGCCAGTCGTCACCCTCTTCGTTGAAAAAGTAATCGGCCAAGAACACGGTGGCGAACGACAGGTGGCACAGCCGCAGGAGCGGGTCCCACAGCTGCACCGTTGGCGTCTGCATCAGTCTTCGATCTCGGTCTTGACCGGCTTGCCGGTGACTGGATCATGGTAGATCTCGACCTTCCTGCCATCCTTGTCGAAGCCGTAGATTTCGTAGCAGTTGCCTTTGGTGACCTTGAACTTGTTGATCTTGTAGCCCTGCGCCTTGAGCTGGGCCTGGAACTTGTCCTGGTCTTGCCAGGTACTTTTGTCAGCGGTGGTGCATTGGGTGGCGGCGAATGCACTGCTGCAGCCGATCAGCAGGGTAAGGGCAATCAGGGTACGCATGGCAATGAGCTCCAATCGGATGAATGAAACTGCTAGGCCGAACGTTTCCAGCTTAGCCCAGGGTTGCCCTTGCCTACTTGCCAGGCGGATTGATTTGTTTTCCACATCAATGGCAAAGAAAATCAAACTTAACAAATGAGCCGAAGCGGCCGATGCTGTCGGCACTACGCTCATTGTCCGGAGAACAACAACATGAACGACGTGGTCATCGTCGCCGCAACCCGTACCGCCATCGGCAGCTTCCAGGGCGCCTTGGCCAACGTGCCCGCCGTCGACCTCGGTGCGGCCGTGATCAAGCGCCTGCTGGAGCAGACCGGGCTGGACCCGGTGCAGGTCGACGAAGTGATCCTCGGCCAGGTGCTCACCGCCGGTGCCGGGCAAAACCCTGCCCGCCAGGCCGCGATCAAGGCCGGCCTGCCCTACAGCGTGCCGGCACTGACCCTGAACAAAGTCTGCGGCTCGGGCCTCAAGGCCTTGCACCTGGCGGCGCAGGCCATCCGTTGCGGCGATGCCGAGGTGGTAGTCGCCGGCGGCCAGGAGAACATGAGCCTGGCCCCCTATGTGATGCCTTCTGCCCGCACCGGCCAGCGCATGGGCCATGGCCAGCTGATCGACAGCATGATCACCGACGGCCTGTGGGATGCATTCAACGACTACCACATGGGCATCACCGCGGAGAACCTGGTCGAGCAATACAGCCTCAGCCGTGAGCAACAGGATGCGTTTGCCGCTGAATCACAGCGCAAGGCCGTGGCAGCCATCGAAGCTGGCCGCTTCCAGGACGAAATCACGCCGATCGTGATGCCGCAGAAGAAAGGCGACCCCAAGGTCTTCGAGCGTGACGAGCAGCCACGCCCAGGCACTACCGCCGACTCCCTGGCCAAACTGCGCCCGGCCTTCAAGAAAGAGGGCAGCGTCACGGCGGGCAATGCCTCCAGCCTCAACGACGGCGCCGCCGCGGTGCTGCTGATGAGCGCAAGCAAGGCCAAGGCCCTGGGCCTGCCGGTGCTGGCAAAAATTGCCGCGTACGCCAGTGCCGGGGTGGACCCGGCAATCATGGGCATCGGCCCGGTATCGGCCACCCAGCGTTGCCTGGACAAAGCGGGTTGGCAGCTGGGCGAACTGGACCTGATCGAGGCCAACGAGGCCTTTGCCGCGCAGGCGCTGGCAGTGGGCAAGGCGCTGGAGTGGGACGCAAGCAGGGTCAACGTCAATGGCGGCGCCATTGCCCTGGGGCACCCGATCGGCGCTTCCGGATGCCGGGTGCTGGTGACCTTGCTGCATGAGATGATCAAGCGCGATGCGAAGAAAGGCCTGGCTACCTTGTGCATTGGGGGAGGCCAAGGGGTGGCGCTGGCAATCGAACGTTGATGGCTTGATTCGGCAACGCTCAAGCGGCAACAGCGTTCTGTTGCCGCGAGTCATTCAACGCCTTGGCCAGCACGGCCACTTCCTGGCATTTCTGTACGGCCAGATCCAGCGGACTGTGCGGCAGTGCGCAAGATGGCGCCACCCACAGCCGCTCACCCAGGCGCTCGTGGGCATCGCGCAGCAGATCCAGGGTCTGCTCCAGGTCGCAAGGCGAGGCGTTGCGGCCGTCGACCAGCCCCAGCGACAGCACCTTGTAAGCCGGCAGGCGGTCGAGCATGGTCGTGTACTGCTCGGGCGCCTGCACCAGGTCGATGTGCAAGCCATCGACCGGCAGGTTTGCGGCCAGGCCGAGGTTACCGTCAAGGCCTCCCGCGTAAGTGGCGACCAGCTTCTTCAGCGGTGCGCGCTGAAGGATGTTATAGGCGCGTTCGTAGGCGTTTTTCCAGTCTTGCGGCAAGTCATGGGCGAGGATCGGTTCATCGATCTGTACCCATTCAACACCCAGGGCAGCCAGTCGGTTGAGGGTCTGGTCATACAGCGGCAGCAGGCGTTCAAGCAGCTCCAGCTTGTCAAAGTCGCCGCCCAGCGTCTTGCCCCGCCACAGGTAGCTCAAGGGGCCAATCAGCACCGGTTTGACCGAGTATCCCAAGGCCCTGGCGTGCTCTACTTCTTCGAAGAGCTGCTCCCAGTTCAGGGCAAACTGTAGATCATCGCAGGTCAGGCAGGCCGGCACCTGGTCGTTCCAGGCGAAATCACCAACGGGCAGTAAATCGATGCCGGCGTCTTTCTGCGCCTGCCAGTGGCAGGCACGCAATTCGCGATCAATGCGCGGAAAACCCAGATTGTGTGCCAGTGCCATGTCTTGTCCCGTCAGCTTGCCTTAATGAATGAGGGCATTTTCCAGCTCGCGTTCCATTGAGACAAACTCATTAAATTTGAGATCAACTCAAGATTTTTTCATGATAATGGGGATGTCTCATTCAGAGCATCGCCCTGCGCATCCAGACATGACCCCGCCCGTCTTCTGCCGCACAATGCCTCCCTGACCACACAGGTGTCCGGCCACATGAGCCTCCTGAAAACCGCGCTGCACGAACAGAACTTCGTTTGCGTCATGGAATTCGTCCCCAAGCCCTCGGCGGATCGCTTTGCCGCGATGGACGCGATCATGGCCCGTGGGCAATTGTGCGGCTGGCCGATGACCGTGGCCATCGGTGACCGGGTCGGCAGCCCGCTGGACCTTTCGCCGCTGGACGCCCTGACCTCTTTCAGCAAGCCGGTCCCTGCCTTGCCCCACTTCTCCGGCAAGGACCGCGAACGCCACCACCTGCTGGCCCACTTGCAACGCATGGACGCCGCCGGCCTCGACCAGTTGCTGCTGCTCACCGGCGACCGCCTGCCCGGCCACCAGCCTGGTGAACGCCCGGTGCGCTACCTGGAATCGGTCGCCGCGCTGCAGATCGCCCGCCAGGCCTGCCCGCACTGGCTGCTCGGCGCCGCGCTCAACCCGTTCAAGTACCGTGAGGAAGAAGGCGGCGCGCAATACTTCAAGGCCGAGAAAAAACTGGCCGCAGGAGCGGACTTTCTTACTTTGCAACTGGGCTTCGATGCCAGCAAGCACCAGGAAGCCATGCGGTGGATGAACCGCCAGGCCGCGCCCAAGCCGATGCTGGCCTGCCTGATGAGCCTGACCCATGGCCGCGCCGCGATGCTCGAACATGTCGCTGGCGTGACCGTCTCGCCGTCCATGCGCGACATGCTCGAAGCCGAAGCGGCGGTGTCCAAGGCGTATGCCCAGGCGCGCAGCGTCGATCGCCTGGCGTTGCAGATCATCGGCGTGAAGTTGATGGGCTACGCCGGCATACACGTGTCGGGCATTCACGAACTCAAGCAGCTGCTGGCCCTGGAGGAGCGCCTTGAGGATTGGCAGGCACGCCTGCACACCCTGGAACAGTGGGCCCCGGCCTGGGCCGACAGTTGGCAGATGCCTGGCCTGCCAGCGGTGACGTTTCACCCACCGCAAGCGGCCTGGCGCCAAGGCGAGTCGAAGGTCGGAGCAAGCCGCAAGGAGCAACTGCGCTACCACCTGTTGCACGGTTTTCACGCCCTGCTGTTCAGCCGCAACAACTGGCTGAGCAAGGCCTTCGGCTGGGCCGTACGCCGGCCATGGTGGGCAAGCGCCAGGGGCACCCGCTGGCTGCATGGCCTGGAGCGCAGCGTGAAGCGGCCGCTGCTCGGCTGCGACACCTGCGGCCGTTGCCGCCTGGAAGACACCCTGTACATCTGCCCGGAAACCTGCCCCAAGGGCCTGGCCAACGGCCCCTGCGGCGGCACCGCACTGAACCGTTGCGAGTTCGGCGACCGCGAGTGCATCCACAGCGTCAAGTACCGCACTGCCAAGACCGTGCGCCAGACCGCCGTGCTCACTGAACGGCTGATCCCCTGCATCGAGGTCCAGACGCGCCACCGCAGTTCATGGCCGCAGTGGTTCGACGCAACGAGGCCCCGCCACGTCAGCCCGCAGCCAACGCCTCGAAACCCGCCCGAATCGTCGCCTCAGGCAGTTCATCGGCAATGAACACCATCACGCTCTCGCGGCTTTCGCCGTCGGCCCACTCGGCGTCCCAGTCGAAGCCATAGAGCTTGAGCACGCCTTGGAACACCAGGCGGCGATCTTCCCCGGCGATGTTGAGCACGCCTTTGTAACGCAGCAGTTGCTTGCCATGGGTTTCCAGCAACGCGTTCATGAAGTCGCTGAGGCGATCGATGTCCAGCGGTACCTCGGTGCGAAGCACCAGCGTGGAGATACGGTCCGGCGTAGCGGGCTTGAGCACCGGGCGCAGGGTCGGCTTGAGGTTTGCACCCAGGTCGGGGTTGAGGTTGAAGCCGCGCACATCGAGCAACTCGGCCAGGTCGATACGGCCGTGTTCCACCACACGCATGGCTGCACGGCCATTGATGCGCGCCAGGCGCTCTTGCAGGGCTTGCACCGCCACCGGCTCGACCAGGTCGGTCTTGCTCAACAGCAGGCGATCGGCAAAGCCCACCTGTGCCTGGGCGATGGTCTGGGTGAGGTGCAGCTCGGCGTGCGCCGCATCGACCAGGGTGATGATGCCGTCGAGGATGTAGCGATCACGCAAGTCTTCTTCGATGAAGAAGGTCTGCGCCACTGGCGCCGGGTCGGCCAGGCCGGTGCACTCGATCACCAGGCGGTCAAAGGCGATCTCGCCGGCGTCCAGGCGTTCGAGCAGCAGGTACAGGGCGCGGGTCAGGTCGCCATGGATGCTGCAGCACACGCAGCCGTTGGCCAGGGTCATGACCTGCACCGGCTCGTCACCCAGCAGTTGGCTGTCGATGCCGGCCTCGCTGAACTCGTTTTCGATCACGGCGATTTTCAGGCCGTGCTCGGCCTTGAGCATGTGCTTGAGCAAGGTGGTCTTGCCGGCACCGAGAAAGCCGGTCAGGACGGTTACGGGAATGGGCGTCTGCACGCAGAAATCTCCTGAAGCTGAAAATGACTGTGGGAGCCCACAGGCTCCCACAGGTTCACGCAGTGTGCCGGATCAGCAGCACTTGGGGCCGGACTTGCCGCCGTAACGGGCCTCCTGGCGTTCGCGGAAGAACGCCTCGTAGCTCATCACCGGCTTGTCCGGGTGCTTGGTCTGCATGTGCTCGACGTAGTTGTCGTAGTCGGGCATGCCGACCATCAGGCGGGCTGCCTGCCCCAGGTACTTACCCAGTCGACCCAGGTCGTTGAACATCGCAGCAGTCCTCTCAAGCGTCAGGCAGGGCCTGGAACGGGGTTTCCTTGTCGGTGCGCTCCTTGCGGCCCAAAGCGGCGTAGCCAACCTTGAGGGCGAAGAACAGCACGCTGAACACCACCACCAGGAACAGAATGGTCAGGCCGGCGTTGGTGTAGGCGTTGAAGATCACGTGCTGCATCTGCCCGATGTCCTTGGCCGGAGCCAGTACCTGGCCGGCGTCGAGCGCGGTGCTGTACTTCTTGGCCAGGGCCAGGAAGCCAACGGCCGGGTTCGGGTCGAACAGCTTGATCAGGCCCGCGGTGGTGGTGCATATCAGCAGCCACACAGCCGGCAGCAGAGTGACCCAGACGTAGCGCTGGCGCTTCATCTTGATCAGTACCACGGTACCCAGCATCAGGGCGATACCGGCCAGCATCTGGTTGGAGATGCCGAACAGCGGCCACAGGGTGTTGATACCGCCCAGCGGGTCGATCACGCCTTGATACAGCAGGTAGCCCCACAGCGCCACGCAGCCGGCGGTGCCGATCAGGTTGGCAGTCCACGATTCGGTGCGTTTCAGCGCCGGCACGAAACTGCCCAGCAGGTCCTGCAGCATGAAGCGGCCGGCACGGGTACCGGCGTCCACTGCGGTGAGGATGAACAGCGCCTCGAACAGGATCGCGAAGTGGTACCAGAAGGCCATGGTGTTTTCACCCGGCAGCACCTGGTGAAGGATCTGCGCGATACCGACCGCCAAGGTCGGTGCACCGCCGGCGCGGGCCAGGATGGTGTGCTCGCCGATGTCGCGGGCGACCGCTTCAAGCTGCTCGGGGGTGATCAGGAAGCCCCAGCTGCTGACCGTCTGCGCCACCGAAACAACGTCGGACCCCACCACGGCGGCCGGGCTGTTCATGGCGAAGTACACACCCGGTTCGATCACCGAGGCAGCGACCATGGCCATGATGGCGACGAACGACTCCATCAGCATGCCGCCGTAGCCGATGTATCGGGCGTTGGTTTCGTTGTCCAGCAGCTTGGGCGTGGTGCCCGAGGAGATCAGCGCGTGGAAGCCAGACACCGCGCCACAGGCAATGGTAATGAACAGGAATGGGAACAGGGTGCCCTTCCACACCGGCCCGGTGCCGTCGGTGAACTGCGTCAGCGCAGGCATTTTCAGCTCTGGCGCGATGATCAGGATGCCGATGGCCAGGCCGACGATGGTGCCGATCTTGAGGAAGGTCGACAGGTAGTCACGCGGCGCCAACACCAGCCACACCGGCAGGACGGCGGCGACGAAACCGTAGCCCACCAGCATCCAGGTGATCTGCACCCCGGTGAAGGTGAACGCCGGGCCCCAGACCGGGTCTGCGGCGATCTGGCCCCCCAGCCAGATCGACGCCAGCAGCAGCACCACGCCGACCACCGAAATCTCGCCGATGCGGCCCGGGCGGATGTAGCGCATGTAGATGCCCATGAACATCGCGATCGGGATGGTCGCCATCACCGTGAACATGCCCCATGGGCTTTCGGCCAGGGCCTTGACCACGATCAGCGCCAGCACCGCAAGGATGATGATCATGATCAGGAAGCAGCCGAACAGGGCGATGGTGCCCGGGATGCGGCCCATCTCCTCGCGCACCATGTCGCCCAGCGAGCGGCCGTTGCGGCGGGTGGACAGGAACAGGACCATGAAGTCCTGCACCGCACCGGCCAGCACCACGCCGGCGATCAGCCACAGCGTGCCGGGCAGGTAGCCCATCTGCGCAGCAAGCACAGGGCCGACCAGGGGGCCGGCGCCGGCAATCGCGGCGAAGTGGTGACCGAAGAGGATGTGTTTATTGGTCGGGACGTAGTCCAGGCCGTCGTTGTTGAGTACCGCGGGGGTGGCTCGGCGTGGGTCGAGCTGCATCACCTTGGTGGCGATGAACAGGCTGTAGTAGCGATAGGCGACCAGGTAGAGGGCCACCGATGCGACCACGATCCACAAGGCATTGATCGCCTCGCCGCGACGCAGGGCAACCACACCCAGCGCGCAGGCCCCTATGACTGCCAGCGCCAGCCACGGAATGTGGCGTAGCAGGCTATTATTGTTGTTCATGGTTTGCTTCCAGCTGGTGGATTGGAAAGACCGCCCATCGAGTCTAGGGCCAGTCATCGCGCATTGCCACACTTGCTTTGGTCTAGAGCCTCTGCGGCCAGATTGCGGTACCTGAATAGGCGTACAGGATCAACTATAGTCAGGATCAACCTCGAGGGCTTGCCCATGCGCCAACACGACGAACGCCGCCGTTTCCAACGCATCGACTTCGATGCCCCCACCGAGCTGCGCCAGGGTGACCGCCGCTGGCCGGTAAAACTCATCGATCTGTCGCTCAAGGGCCTGCTGATAGAGCGCCCCCCCACCTGGGATGCCGACCTGACCCAGGATTTCGACGCGATCATCCACCTGGACCGCGTAACGCGCGTTCAGATGCAGGTCGAGTTGCGCCATGAAGAGCCTTTGCGCCTGGGCTTCGTGTGCCTGTTCATCGACGTCGAATCGATGACTCATCTGCACCGTCTTGTGGAATTGAACGTGGCCGACAGCACCGAAATGATGCGCGAGCTGCGACAACTCATCGAATAATGAAATCTCTTAGCTAGCTTAGATTTTTCCCACCTTTCGTTTCCTGTCTACCCAGACAGCTTCACGCCTGGGTAGCAGCGCTTTGTACACAGCCCTCTGGCACAGCTTTTAGCGACTTGGTACGCGAACTGCATTGCAGTCTTGCACACACTGCAAGGCCGCTTGTTCGCGCTCCAATCAAAATATTGTATACAATTCTTGTAGCAATCATTTGTAGGAAGTGTCTACAGTAGCGGCACAACAATAAACAGAGAGCCTGCTCAATGACTACGTCCCCTAGCACGTCTCCCGCCAAGCGCCCCGAGGACGAAAACCTCGGGCTTGGCGCCAACCTGGCTTATGGTCTGCAGCACGTGCTGACCATGTATGGCGGGATCGTCGCAGTACCCCTGATCCTGGGGCAGGCCGCTGGCCTGAACGGTGCCGAGATCGGCATGCTGATCGCCGCCTCGCTGTTCGCCGGCGGCCTGGCCACGTTGTTGCAAACGCTTGGCCTGCCCTTCTTCGGTTGTCAGCTGCCGTTGGTACAAGGCGTGTCGTTCGCCGGTGTGGCGACCATGGGGGCGATTCTCAGCAGCGAGGGCGGTGGTGGCCTGCCGGGCGTGCTGGGCGCGGTCATGGCAGCGTCGCTGATCGGCTTCCTGATCACCCCGGTGTTCTCGCGCATCACCAAGTTCTTCCCACCACTGGTCACCGGTATCGTCATCACCACCATCGGCCTGACCCTGATGCCCGTGGCCGCACGCTGGGTGATGGGCGGCAACAGCGCCTCGCCGGAGTTCGGCAGCATGGCCAACATCGGCCTGGCAGGGCTGACCTTCGCCATCGTGCTGCTGCTGAGCAAATTGGGCAGCGCGACCATCTCGCGGCTGTCGATCCTCCTGGCCATGGTGTTCGGCACCCTGATCGCCTGGGCGCTGGGCATGACCGACTTCAGCAAGGTCGCCGAAGGCCCGATGTTCGCCTTCCCCACGCCGTTCCACTTCGGCATGCCGACCTTCCACATCGCGGCGATCCTGTCGATGTGCATCGTGATCATGGTAACGCTGGTGGAAACCTCGGCAGACATCCTGGCCGTGGGTGAGATCATCGACACCAAGGTCGACTCCAAGCGCCTGGGCGACGGCCTGCGTGCCGACATGGCGTCGAGCATCCTGGCGCCGATCTTCGGTTCCTTCACCCAGAGCGCCTTCGCCCAGAACGTCGGCCTGGTGGCCGTGACCGGGGTCAGGAGCCGCTATGTGGTGGCCACCGGTGGCGTGATCCTGGTGGTGCTCGGCCTGCTGCCGGTCATGGGCCGGGTGATTGCCGCGGTACCCACCCCGGTACTTGGCGGCGCGGGCATCGTGCTGTTCGGCACCGTGGCGGCCAGTGGCATTCGCACCCTGTCGAAGGTCAACTACAAGAACAACGTCAACCTGATCATCGTCGCCGCCTCGCTGGGCTTCGGCATGATCCCGATTGCCGCGCCGACCTTCTACCACCACTTCCCGAACTGGTTCGAAACCATCTTCCACTCGGGCATCAGCTCGTCGGCGATCATGGCCATCCTGCTGAACCTGATCTTCAACCACTTCACGGCCGGCAACTCGGACCAGCAGTCGGTGTTTGCCGCAGCCTACGAACGCACCATCCAGTATTCGGACATCTCCTCGCTGCGTGATGGCGACTACTTCAAGGATGGCAAGCTGTTCGATGCCGATGGCAACGAAGTGCCGGTGCTGGAAATGGACGAGCATGGCAACGCGGCGCCCAGGCGAACACCGGTCGCCGAGCATTGACCGCTGACTGAGCGGTTACGCGGGGGAGCCGACGCGCATCGTCGGCTCCCCTTTTTGTTTACCGGAGCTGGCCTTGTCCCGCGAAGAGGCCAGCTCAGGTGATGATTACTCGAACAAGGCATCCAAGGCCTGTTCCAGCCGAGTCACGGCAATCACCTGCAACCCCGGTGGCGATTCCTTCGGCGCGTTACCCTTGGGCACGATGGCGCGCTTGAAGCCATGCTTGGCCGCCTCCTTCAAGCGCTCCTGCCCACTCGGCACAGGGCGCACCTCACCGGACAAGCCGATCTCACCGAACACCAGCAGCCCATGAGCCAACGGCCGGTTGCGCAGGCTGGACATCACTGCCGCCAGCAGGGCCAGGTCGGAGGCGGTTTCCAGCACTTTCACTCCCCCCACCACGTTGAGGAACACGTCCTGGTCATGGGTAGGGATGCCGCCGTGCCGGTGCAGCACCGCCAGCAGCATGGCCAGGCGGTTCTGGTCCAGGCCCAAGGTAACCCGCCGTGGGTTGGCCAGATGGCTGTCATCGACCAGCGCCTGCACCTCCACGAGCATCGGCCGAGTGCCTTCCCAGGTGGCCATGACCACACTGCCCGGCACTTCTTCCTGGGCCCGGTTGAGGAAAATCGCCGAAGGGTTGGACACCTCTTTCAGGCCACGGTCGGTCATACCAAACACGCCCAGCTCGTTGACCGCACCGAAGCGGTTCTTCACCGCCCGCAGCAGGCGCAGGCGGCCATCGGACTCGCCCTCGAAATACAGCACGGTGTCGACCATATGCTCCAGCACCCGCGGTCCGGCCAGCGAGCCTTCCTTGGTAACGTGGCCAACCAGGAAGATCGCCGTGCCGCTCTGCTTGGCGTAGCGCACCAGCAACGCCGCGCTCTCACGCACCTGAGCCACGCCGCCCGGTGCCGACTGCAACTGCTCGGTGAAGATGGTCTGGATCGAATCGATGACCATGACCCGCGGTTTTTCAACCCGCGCCGTGGCGATGATGGTCTCGATGCAGGTCTCGGTCATCACCTTGAGCTGGTCCTGCGGCAGGCCCAGGCGCCGCGAGCGCATGGCCACCTGCTGCTGGGATTCCTCGCCGGTGACGTACAGCGCCGGCATGCCCACGGCGATATTGCACAAGGTCTGCAGCAGGATGGTCGACTTGCCGATGCCGGGGTCACCGCCAATCAACACCACCGAACCATCGACCAGGCCACCGCCCAGCACGCGATCGAGTTCGGTGCTGCTGGTGGTAAAGCGTGGTATTTCCTCGACGCTGACTTCGGCCAGGGTCTTGATCTGCGCCTGTTGCCCGGTCCAGCCGGCGCGGCCGCTGGGCGCCGCCGCGCCGCCGCTCTCGATCATGGTTTCGACCAAGGTATTCCAGGCGCCGCATTCGCCACATTGGCCAGCCCATTTGGGGAAGGTCGCGCCACATTCGGTGCAGCCATACAAACGCTTGGCCTTGGCCATGGGCAGGGTCTCCTGGAAAAAACCGCCATGATAGCCGACACAGACGTGTCTCGAACGCGCCGGGATGCGACAAAACTATTCGTTATAAGCGCAGTCACTAGCCCTGAACACCACGCATGAAGCGTTTTAGTGGCTTACACTGCGTTAACCTCACCATTTGTTACAAAGGAATCGAACATGGGTATGATCAGTGAGTTCAAGGCCTTCGCGGTCAAAGGCAATGTCGTCGACATGGCGGTCGGTATCATCATCGGCGCAGCCTTCGGCAAGATCGTCTCCTCTTTCGTCGGCGACGTGGTCATGCCGCCATTGGGGCTGCTGATCGGTGGCGTGGACTTCAGTGACCTGGCCATAACCCTGAAGGCAGCCGAAGGCGACATCCCGGCCGTGGTGCTGGCTTATGGCAAGTTCATCCAGACCGTGATCGACTTCGTGATCGTGGCGTTCGCCATCTTCATGGGCGTGAAAGTGATCAACCGCTTGAAGCGCGAAGAGGCCGTGGCACCGAGCGTGCCGCCTGCGCCGACGCCGCAGGAAACGCTGCTGACCGAGATTCGCGACCTGCTCAAGACGCAGAACCAGGATCGCCTGCCCTGAAATGAGTGGGGGCGCCTCGCGCGCCCCCTGCATCACCAGTAGTTTTCCACCGCCACCTGACCCGGCCGTTTGCTCAGGCTCAGCTGCAGGTCGCGCGCCTTGAGCACCTTGCGCGTGTCATCAATCATCTGCGGGTTACCGCAGAGCATGATCCGCGAGTGCTCAGGCGAAAACTCAAGCCCCGCCGCCTTCTCCAGTTCGCCGTTCTCGATCAGCGTGGTAATGCGCGCGTTCAAGGCCCCTGGGTGCTGCTCACGGGTGACCACCGGAATGAATTGCAGCTTGCCGGCGAACTCGGCCAGGTAGTCACGCTGCTCAAGCCCGGCGATTTCGTCCACATACGCCAGTTCGTTCGCCTCGCGCACCGAATACACCAGTTTGATGTTGTCGAAGCGCTCCCAGGCCTCGAAGTCCTGCAGGATCGACATGAACGGCGCAATGCCGGTACCGGTCGCCAGCAGCCACAGGTCACGCCCGCCGACAAAGCGGTCAAGCGTCAGGAAGCCAAAGGCCTGGCGGTCGATCAGCAGGGAATCGCCCTCGCCCAGGCGGCTGAGCTCGCTGGTGAACTCGCCACCTGGCACCACGATGGAAAAGAAGTCCAGATGTTCATCATGCGGCGCGCTGACCATCGAGTAGGCACGCCAGACCACGCTGCCGTCGGCCTTGGTGACGCCCAGGCGGGCGAACTGGCCGGAACGGAAACGAAAACCCGCATCGCGAGTCACCCGCAGGCTGAACAGGTTCGGCGTCAGCGGCTGGACGTCGAGCAGGGTCTGGCGGGTAAACTTGTCGGCACTGGCGGTCATGACGGGCTCCAAAAATAGCGTGCGCACAGTGTCGCGCAAAGCGGCCTGGATAAAAACCACCTTAATGTAGGGGCACGGCAAGACGATCGTGCCGATTTGGCAGAGAAACCTGATCGCTATAACAAAAAAATCCCAACATAGCGCTCGGACTTTTCCTACAATCCTCCGGGTATGCGAACGGATTGGATCCGGAAATCGAGGGAGTGTAACGGATGCTTCAATGGAATCATGAGCATCTACATAGGCTGATCAGCGAGAGCACGCCGCAAAAGGTGTTCGACCTCGCTGTGCACCTGGCACAGGACATGGAGATGGACTTTCTGGGCCTTAAGATTCGCATTCAGCTTGCAGCCCAGTCCCCCAAGCTCTACCTCTACAGCAACTATCCGGTTGCGTGGATCGAGCGCTACCAGCGCGATGAGTTCTACAAGCAGGATGCGGCAGCGGCACGCAGCCATGCTTCGACCATGCCGGTGTTGTGGAGCGACGACCTGTACCGCGACACGCCGTATTTTCGCGAGCAAGCCTGCCAGCATGGCCTTCGCCATGGCTGGACCCAGTCACTGCACGATCTGCAGCACAACGAGAGCCAGGTCAGCGTGGCCAGGCCCATCGGCGAAGTGAGCATCGCCGAACTCTACGACAAAGCCGGCAAGGTGCAGTGGCTGTGCCACACCCTGCACGCGATCATCAGCGAGCATCACCTGGCCAGGCTCTGCTCGCCACAGCCGAAGATGAGCGAGCGGGAACTCGAGGTGCTCAAGTGGTCGGCCGCTGGCAAGACGGCTGCCGATGTCGCCTGCATCCTGTCGCTGTCGCAAAGCACGGTTAACTTCCATATCCGCAGTGTGATCACCAAGACCAATGCCTCGAACAAGGCAGCCGCCATTGCGATCCTCGCGATGCGCGGCCTGATCGATCAGTAGCCAGGCCTGCGACCGTCGGCAAAGCCCTGTAGAATCGCGGACCAAAGCCCGTGGCGATCCGCGACGGGCAGATCCGTACCCGAGCCAGACGCCATGCCCCTGTTGACCACCCCCTTTGCCGAACTCGACCTGATCCGCCAGCCGGACCAGGCCAACGACCCGCTGCAGGCCTTCGATGCCGCCGATGAGTACCTGCTCGAGCAGTTGCATGGGCAGCAGCTGGCTGCCGAGAGCCGCGTGCTGGTGCTCAATGACAGCTTCGGAGCCCTGGCCGCCAGCCTGGTTGGCCACCTGTCGGTGGTCAGCAGCGGTGACTCGCACCTGGCCCACCTGGCCCTTGAGAAAAACCTCGCGCGCAACGGCAAGGCGTTCGACAGCGTGCCGTTCGTGCCGGCCAGTGCGCACTGGCAAGGCCCGTTCGATTGCGTGCTCGTTCGCGTGCCCAAGACCCTGGCCCTGCTCGAAGAGCAACTGATCCGTCTGCAAGGCCACCTGGCCCCGGGCGCCCAGGTGATCGCCGGGGCCATGATCAAACACCTGCCGCGGGCGGCGGGCGACCTGCTGGAGCAATACATCGGCCCGGTGCAGGCTTCGCTCGCCCAGAAAAAGGCGCGCCTGCTGACCGCCACCGTCGCCGAGCGCCCTGCCGCACGTTCGCCCTACCCGACTCGCTATCAACTGGACACACCGGTGCTGGAACTGCTCAACCATGCCAACGTGTTCTGCCGCGATGGCCTGGACATCGGCACCCGCGCGTTCCTCCCACACCTGCCACGCGACCTGGGCAATGCACGGGTTGCCGACCTGGGGTGCGGCAACGGCGTGCTGGGCATCGCCAGCGCGCTGGCCAACCCGCAGGCGCATTACACGCTGGTCGACGAGTCGTACATGGCAGTGCAGTCGGCCCAGGAAAACTGGCAGGCGGCGCTGGGCGACCGTGCGGTGACAGTATTGGCAGGCGACGGCCTGGCCGGGGTGGAGAAGCAGTCGCTGGACGTGGTGCTGTGCAACCCGCCGTTCCACCAGCAGCAGGTGGTGGGCGACTTCCTGGCCTGGCGCATGTTCCAGCAGGCGCGCGAAGCGCTGGTGGTGGGTGGGGCGCTGTATATCGTCGGTAACCGCCACTTGGGCTATCACAGCAAGCTGGCGCGGCTGTTCCGGGGCGTTGAGCAAGTGGCGGCGACGCCGAAGTTCGTGATCCTCAAAGCCCGCAAATAAGCAAAAGGGGCGCAAAGCGCCCCTTCAGCCGTATCAGTGGGTGGTGAGCCCGGCAGCCCCCATGAACAGCCGCATCACATAAGCGGCCACACCCAGCGCCGCCACGCTCATCGCCCAGATCAGCAGCAGCCAGCCCAGCCGCTGCCAAAGCGGTTTCTTCTCTTCCAGGCCATGTTTGCCAGTCATCATGCGCCCCTCCTAGTGATAGCCGTCTTCGTGGGTCACCTTGCCGCGGAACACGTAGTAGCTCCAGAAGGTGTACCCGAGGATGAACGGCAGGATGAACAACGTGCCCACCAGCATGAAGCCCTGGCTCTGCGGCGGCGCGGCGGCCTCCCAGATCGAGATCGACGGCGGGATGATGTTCGGCCACAGGCTGATGCCCAGGCCGCTGTAGCCGAGGAAGATCAGCACCAGGGTCAACAGGAACGGCGTGTAGTTGGCACTGCGCGCCACCGCCTTGAACAGGCCGTAGAAGGTCACCAGCACCAGGATCGGCACCGGCATGAACCACAACAGGTTAGGCATGCTGAACCAGCGATCGGCAATCTGTGGGTAGGCGATCGGCGTCCACAGGCTGACGATACCGATCACCACCAGCAACACCAGTGCCAGGGGCCGGCCTAGCTTGTGCATCTGTTCTTGCAACGGCCCTTCAGTCTTCATGATCAACCACGTGCAGCCCAGCAAGGTATAGGCAACGATCAGCCCCAGGCCGCAGAACAGGCTGAACGGGGTCAGCCAGTCGAGCGTGCCGCCGGCGTAATGCCGGTCGACCACCTTGAACCCCTCCATGAATGCGCCCAGTGCAACGCCCTGGAAGAAGGTCGCCACCAGCGAGCCGCCGATGAACGCCTTGTTCCAGATGTGGCGCTTGTCATCCTTGGCCTTGAAGCGGAATTCGAACGCCACCCCGCGGAAGATCAGGCCGATGAGCATGAGGATCAGCGGCAGGTACAAGGCCTCGAGCACCACTGCGTAGGCCATCGGGAACGCCCCGAACAGCCCGGCGCCGCCAAGGATCAGCCAGGTTTCGTTGCCGTCCCACACCGGGGCGACGGTGTTCATCATCACGTCACGGTCACGCTCGCCCTTGACGAAGGGGAAGAGCATGCCGATCCCCAGGTCGAAACCATCCATCACCACGTACATCATGACGCCGAAGATGATGATCACAGCCCAGATCAGCGGAAGGTCGATACCCATGGCTCAGTTCTCCTTGCTCAGGCTGGCGTTGTTGGCCTCGCGGCCATCATCGGCGGCCGACAATGGCCGCGCCGGCGTGCGTTTCTGCCCCGGGCCGCCTGGCGTGTGTTCATCGCCCTCGCCGGTTTTCGGCCCTTTGCGCACCAGGCGCATCATGTAGCCCAGGCCCGTGCCGAACAGCGCGAAGTACACCACCACGAAGGCCACCAGAGTGAAACCGAGCTGTGCATAACTGTGGTTGGACACCCCTTCGGAGGTGCGCATCAGGCCATACACCACCCACGGCTGGCGGCCGATCTCGGTGGTAAACCAGCCGGCCAGGATTGCGATAAGGCCGGACGGGCCCATCCACAACGTCAGGTACAGGAACGGCCGTGAACTGTAGAGCGTGCCGCGCTTGCGCAGCCACAGGCTCCACAGGCCGACGAAGATCATCAGGAAGCCGAGCCCGACCATGACCCGGAACGACCAGAAGACGATGGTCGAGTTGGGCCGGTCTTCAGGCGGGAATTCCTTCATCGCCGGCACCTGTTTATCCAGGCTGTGGGTGAGGATCAGGCTGCCAAGTGCCGGAATCTCTACCTTGAAGCGTGTGGTTTCGGCTTTCATGTCAGGGATGCCGAACAGGATCAGCGGGGTCGGCTCGCCGGGGACGTTTTCCCAGTGGCCTTCGATTGCGGCAATTTTCACGGGTTGGTGCTTCAGGGTGTTGAGGCCGTGGAAGTCGCCAATCACCGCCTGCACCGGCGCCACGATCAGCGCCATCCACATGGCCATCGAGAGCATCTTGCGCACGGCCGGGTTATCGCGCCCGCGCAGCAGGTGCCAAGCCGCCGAGGCGCCAACAAAGAACGCCGTGGCGACGAACGCGGCCGTGGCCATGTGCATCAGCCGGTAGGGGAACGACGGGTTGAAGATGATTGCCAGCCAGTCCACCGGCACCACCCGGCCGTCGATGATCTCGTGGCCTTGCGGGGTCTGCATCCAGCTGTTGGAGGCGAGGATCCAGAAGGTCGAGACCAGCGTACCCAGCGCCACCATTACCGTGGCGAAGAAGTGCAGGCCGCGGCCCACACGGTTCCAGCCAAACAGCATGACACCGAGGAAGCCCGCTTCGAGGAAGAACGCGGTCAGCACTTCATAGGTAAGGAGGGGGCCGGTCACCGCACCGGCAAAGTCCGAAAAGCGGCTCCAGTTGGTACCGAACTGATAGGCCATGACCAGGCCGGAGACCACGCCCATGCCGAAGTTGACGGCGAAGATCTTCGACCAGAAGTGGTAGAGGTCACGGTAGACCTGCTCATGGGTCCTCAGCCAAAGGCCCTCGAGAACCGCCAGGTAGCTCGCCAGGCCGATGGTGATGGCCGGGAACAGGATGTGGAACGACACGGTAAAGGCAAACTGAATTCGGGCGAGCTCTAGGGCTTCTATTCCGAACATGGTGCTTCCTCTTCAGATAATCCGGCTTCCGGGCTTTTAGCCCCGTTGCCCACTGCCCCCACGTTTCAGTCGAGTGCGGCACGTTGGAATTGTTCTGTTCGATCGCAGGGATTTCGGCCCACAGGCCAACTCGTTGCTTCTGGAACGATTGATCCAGATCAACGATTGCTAGGAAGCATAGTCGCGAATGGCCCGTCGGGCCGTGTGGTTGATTGCCGCGTGACGGGTTGCCCCACCCTCTTTCGGAAAGCGTGAAAAAGTGCCGAATGTGGCAAACAGTAACTGTTTGTTACAAACAGATGATACGCTGCCGACCCCTCTACTGCGCCGAGGCCACAGGTTCACGATGTCCGATTCCGCACCGCAGTTATTGCGCCATCACCGCCCCTTCGTTGCTTTCTGGCTGGCCCGTGTGTTCACCGCCAGCGGCTTTCAGATGCTCACCGTGGCTATCGGCTGGCACCTCTATCAACTGACCGGCAATGTGCTCGACCTAGGGCTGGTCGGCCTGGTCGAATTCGCCCCGCGCGTGCTGTTCATGCTGCACACCGGGCATGTCGCCGACCGTTATGACCGGCGCAAGGTCGCCGCGCTGTGCCAGACCCTGCAGGGGTTGATCGCCCTGGCGCTGGCGCTGGGCAGCGCCACCGACAATGTCAGCCGCGAGCTGATCTTCGTGCTGGCGTTCCTGCTGGGCGCCACCCGCTCGTTCGAAATGCCCGCCACCCAGGCTCTGCTGCCCAACGTGGTGCCGCCCGGGCTGTTTCCGCGGGCCGTGGCGGCGTCTGCCTCGGCGACCCAGGCAGCGACCATCGTCGCCCCGGCCGTGGGCGGGTTTCTGTATGCCTTCGGCAGCATCTGGGTGTATGGGCCAACCGTGGCCTTGTACGCCATTGCCTGCCTGTTGATGCTGAGCCTCGATTCGCGCCAGCAAGTGCCCCAGCGCGGCCGCGCCAGCCTGGAGTCGCTGCTGGCAGGGATCCGCTTCATCCGTAGCCGCCCAGACATCCTCGGGGCCATTTCCCTTGACCTGTTCGCCGTGCTGCTGGGCGGCGCCACGGCGCTGCTGCCGGTGTTCGCCAAGGACATCCTGCTCACTGGCCCCTGGGGCTTGGGCCTGCTGCGCTCGGCCCCAGCGGTGGGTGCGCTGCTGATGTCGCTGTGGCTGGCGCGCTTCCCGGTGGAGCGCAAGGTCGGCCGCATCATGTTCACCGCCGTCGGGGTGTTCGGCGTGGCGACCATCGCCTTCGGCCTGTCGACCTCGTTCTGGTTCTCGCTGGCGGTGCTGGTGGTGCTGGGCGCGGCGGACATGATCAGCATGGTCATCCGTGGCGCGTTCGTGCAGTTGGAGACGCCGGATGAGATGCGTGGGCGGGTGAGCGCGGTGAACGGCTTGTTCATCGGTGCCTCAAATCAGCTCGGCGAGTTCGAATCCGGGGTCACGGCGCACTGGTTTGGCACGGTGCCGGCGGTGGTGCTCGGCGGTGTGGGTACCTTGGTGGTGACTGGGGTGTGGATAAAACTGTTCCCGACGCTGGCCAAGCGGGATCGCCTGCACAACGGCTGAGGCCGCTATTGATTCACGCGATGACCAGTCCCCAACGGCCATAGGCCCCCGCCACCCATGCTGGTATGATGCGCGGCTTTTTTCCTCCCCACACAAAACCACGGCACCCGGTACGGTCTGTGCTTTGCTGATGGGGTCGATACAATCACGGCGCCGGGGGCGCCTTGGGGAGCGGGCATGCTGGAAAGGCTGTTTCAACTAAGAGCACACAACACCAACGTGCGCACCGAGATTCTCGCGGGCGTGACTACCTTCCTGGCCATGGCCTACATCCTGTTCGTCAACCCGAGCATCCTCGGCGAGACCGGCATGGACAAGGGCGCGATCTTCGTCGCCACCTGCCTGGCTGCAGCCATCGGCTCGACCACCATGGGCCTGATCGCCAACTACCCGATCGCCCTGGCGCCGGGCATGGGCCTGAACGCGTTCTTCACCTACACCGTGGTCCTGCACATGGGCCACACCTGGCAAGTGGCGCTGGGGGCGGTGTTCCTGTCGGCGGTGATGTTCTTCCTGCTGTCGATTTTCCGCATCCGCGAATGGATCGTGAACAGCATCCCGCTGCCGCTGCGCTCGGCCATCGCCGCCGGTATCGGTCTGTTCCTGGCGCTGATCGCCCTGCATAACGCGGGCATCGTCGTCGATAACCCGGCCACCCTGGTGGGTATGGGCGACCTCAAGCAGCCCTCGGTGATCCTCGCCACGCTGGGCTTCTTCCTGATCGTCGGCCTTGAATCGCTGAAAGTGCGCGGTGCAGTGCTGATCGGCATCCTGGCCGTCACCGTCGCGTCTATCGCGATGGGCGTCACGCCGTTCGGCGGCATCGTGTCGATGCCTCCTTCGCTGGCACCGACCTTCTTGCAACTGGACATCGCCGGTGCCCTTGATGTGGGCCTGATCAGCGTGATCTTCGCGTTCCTCTTCGTCGACCTGTTCGACAACTCCGGCACCCTGATCGCCGTGGCCAAGCGCGCCGGCCTGATGGGCAAGGACGGCCACATGCCGAAGATGGGCCGCGCCCTGATCGCCGACAGCACCGCGGCCATGGCCGGTTCCCTGCTGGGCACCTCGACCACCACCAGCTACATCGAGTCGGCGGCAGGCGTGAGCGCCGGTGGCCGCACCGGCCTCACCGCCATCGTGGTGGCCGTATTGTTCCTGCTGGCACTGTTCTTCGCCCCGCTGGCCGGTAGCGTACCGGCCTTCGCCACCGCCCCGGCGCTGCTGTTCGTCGCCGTGCTGATGGCTTCGGGCCTGGCAGAAATAAACTGGGACGACGTCACCGAGGCCGCGCCAGTGGTGGTGACCGCCCTGGCCATGCCGTTGACCTACTCGATCGCCAACGGCATCGCCTTCGGTTTCATCTCCTGGACCGCCGTCAAGCTGATTTCGGGCCGCCATCGCGACCTGAACCCGGCACTGGTGATCCTTTCCATCCTGTTCGTCATCAAGCTGGGCTGGTTCAACGCATGAGTGCTGCATTCGACCCTAGCGCCTACGATGCGCAACTGCAGGGCAAGGTCGCGCGCCTGCGCGAGCTGCTGGCCCCCTTTGGGGCGCCGGAGCCGGCGGTGTTCGACTCGCCGCGCGAGCATTACCGGCTGCGCGCCGAGTTCCGCCTGTGGCGCCAGGACGGCCAGCGCCACTATGCGATGTTCGCCCCCGGCGATAAGCACAACGCCATCCTGATCGACGATTTCCCCATCGCCAGCGAGCGCATCAACGCCCTGATGCCACGCCTCAAGGCCGCCTGGCAGGCCAGCGAGGAACTGAGCAATCGCCTGTTCCAGGTGGAGTTCCTCACCACCCTGGCCGGCGATGCGATGGTCACGATGTGCTATCACCGCCCGCTGGACGACGCCTGGGAAGTGGCGGCACGGCAGTTGGCCGAGCAACTGGGGGTGAGCCTGATCGGCCGCTCGAAGGGAAAACGCCTGGTCATCGGCCGCGACTATGCCGTGGAGAAACTCGACGTGGCCGGCCGCGTGTTCAGCTATCGCCAGCCGGAAGGCGCGTTCACTCAGCCCAACGGCGCGGTGAACCAGAAGATGCTGAGCTGGGCGTTCGACGCCATTGGCGAGCGCGATGACGACCTGCTGGAGCTGTACTGCGGCAACGGCAACTTCACCCTGCCGCTGGCCACCCGCGTGCGCCAGGTGCTGGCCACCGAGATCAGCAAGACCTCGGTCAACGCCGCGCTGAGCAACCTCGACGAAAACGCTGTGGATAACGTGCGGCTGGTACGCCTGTCGGCGGAAGAGCTGACCCAGGCGCTAAATGACGTGCGGCCGTTCCGGCGGCTGGAAGGCATCGACCTGAAAAGCTACGAATTCGGCACCGTGTTCGTCGACCCGCCGCGTGCCGGCATGGACCCGGACACCTGCGAGCTGACCCGGCGTTTCGAGCGGATCCTGTACATCTCGTGCAACCCCGAGACGCTGGCGCAGAACATCGCCCAGCTGCAAGATACCCACCGTATCGAACGCTGTGCGCTGTTTGACCAGTTCCCGTATACCCATCATATGGAAAGCGGGGTGCTGCTGGTTCGGCGCTGATCCGCGCTGCGTTGGGGCCTCGCTGGCCCCAGCGCACGCTGCCAGGAGAGTTGTGCCGATGGACCAGTTCAGCGCCATGCAGTCCTTCCGCCGGGTCGTCGACCTCGGCAGTTTCAGTGCCGCCGCCAGCCAGGCGGGCGTCTCGCATACCGTCCTGTCACGCCAGGTAAAGCAGCTCGAACGCCACCTCGGCACGCAATTGCTTACCCGCACCACACGCCGGCTGCACCTCACCGAAGCCGGAGCACTGTTCTATCGCCATTGCGTGCAGATTCTCGAACAGATGCAAGCAATGACCCTGGAATTGTCCGAACACCAGCAGCAACCCACCGGTACCTTGCGCCTGGGCGTGGCCACAGCGTTTGGTGAACTGGAACTGGGGCGCTGGCTGCCGGATTTCGTCGAGTGCCATCCCCTGCTGCAGATCGAACTGCATTGCAGCGATCGCTTCGTCGACCTTCTGGAAGAGGAAATCGACGTGTGCCTGCGGGTCACCGACCATCTGCCCGACTCCAGCCTGGTGGCACGCCGGCTGGCGAGCAGCGAAGTGATCCTGGTCGCCGCCCCGGGTTATCTCGAACGCCACGGCACACCGGCTACGCTCGATGAACTCGCCAGCCACGCCCTGCTCGGCTACAGCCAGCTACTGCACCCACAGCGCCTGCAGCTGGCCAGCGCCAGTGGCACACAGCGCGACATCCTCATGCCCCGGCGCCTGAGTGCCAACTCGCCGATGGCCCTGCGCGCCGCCGCCATCGGCGCCCTGGGCATCGCCAGCTTCGACCGGTTCATCGTGCACGACGCCCTGCTGGACGGGCGGCTGGTGCCGGTGCTGGAAGATTGGAAGCAGCCAGCGCGCAGCCTTTACGCGGTTTATCCACAGAGCCGCTACCTGGCGCCCAAGGTGCGGGCATTGCTGGATTACGTGCAGGCGTACTATTCACAAGCGAGATGGGAATACTGATTTGTGCCTTATATGCACAGGTTATGACTAAATTGGCCTGTATTTGTGCACAGCTCGATTAGTTAGCCTTTGTTGGTCGTCATTCAACGAAGGAGTTCCATCATGAAAGCACTACAGGCAATTATCGCGGCCTTGACACTCAGCACGTTGGCCGTCGGCGTCAACGCGGGGCAAACGACCGTTTCCGTCACCGACAACGCGGCCTTGAAGTGGCAGGACGTGCCCAATACCAACGGCGCCGTCAGCTACGCCAATGTCGAAGGCGATATCTTCGGCAAGGGGCCGTACTCGGCCTATGTGAAATTCAGAAAAGGCACCGACAATGGCCTGCACCAGAACACCCAGACGCTGCCGACGGTCGTCCTGGGTGGAACCTTCTATGCGGTAATCGATGGCAAGCGCACCGAGTATACGGCTGGGTCGTATTACAAACTGCCGGCCGATCAGGTGCATGAAAGTGGCTGCACGGCAGTTGGCGATTGCCTGCTGTTCCAGTACCAGGAGGGCGCGTTCGACCTCAAGCCTGTGAAAGGCTGAAAGCTTGGGGCTGCTTTGGCAGCCCCGCGTTGCCTGTCAGAAGTCGAAGAACACCGTCTCCCCTTCCCCTTGGATACGGATATCGAAACGATACGCGGTCTTTCCATCCACTTCGCAACGCTTGGCAACCAAGGTCTCGCGGCGCTGCGGCTGCTCGATCAGGTTGAGCACGGGGCACTTGGCGTTGGCTTCGGCCTCGTCGTCGAAATACAGGCGTGTGTGCAGGTGGATGTTGATGCCACGGGCGAACAGGCTGATGTTGATGTGCGGCGCCATCGGCACGCCGGCGGCATTCTTCACCACACCCGGCTTGACCGTCTGCACGGTCCACTCGCCAGCGTCGAAGGTGGTGGCGGTGCGGCCGAAGCTGTTGAAGGCGTTTTCCAGGTTGTAATCATCCTGGTACTGGCCGGCGGCATCGGCCTGCCACAGTTCCAGGAACGAATCGCGCACCAGGTGGCCGTTGCCGTCATACACCTGGCCGATCAGCAGAATATGTTCACCCGGTGCCTCGGGCTTGGCCAGGCAGTTCCAGATTTCCTGGTCGCGGGTCGGGTTACCAGCCGCTTCCAGGGCAAGGCCGATGTGCACGTAGGGGCCGGCGGTCTGCGAAGGGGTTTCCGGCAGCAGTTCGATTGGCATGGCGGGGTCCTCAGCAGTTTTCGAAGTGGGTCTTGCGCTGGCCGCGCAGCACGATGTCAAAGCGGTACGCCAGGCAGTCCATCGGGTTGCCGTTGCTCATGTCGAGTTTGGCGATCAACTGCTGCACCGCTTCTGGGTTGGCGATCGACTTGACGATCGGGCACATCGGGATCAGCGGGTCGCCTTCGAAGTACAGCTGGGTGATCAGCTTGGTGGCGATCGACGGGCCGCTGACCGCCACGTGGATGTGCGCTGGGCGCCAGTCGTTGGGGCCGTTGCGCCATGGGTACGGGCCCGGCTTGATGGTGCGGAAGCTGTAGTAGCCGTCGCGGTCGGTCAGGCAGCGGCCGACACCACCGAAGTTCGGGTCCAGCGGCGCCAGGTAGCGGTCGTTCTTGTGGCGGTAGCGGCCGCCGGCGTTGGCCTGCCAGATTTCCACCAGGGTGTTGGCCACCGGCTTGCCATACTGGTCGACGACGCGGCCGGCAACGATGATGCGTTCACCGATCGGCAAACCACCGTTGTTGAAGTTCAGCAGCAGGTCATGGTCGTGGGCGCCGAAGCCCAGGTGGGTGAAGTCCGGGCCGGTGGTTTCGCTGATCGACTGCGGAATGCTGACCAGTGCCTGGCGCGGCGAGCGGGCAATGGACGTCTTGTAGTCGGGCGTCAGGGCCTTGGGGTGCCAGTTGCGATCACGGATCACGAAGCGGCTGTTGTCCTGGGCGGGCATGCCGTTTTCCTCTCTTGGAATTATCTGAACGCCTGGGCTAGGCAGGCGGACTTGCAGTTTCAGATAAGTCGGCAGGGATGAAAATTGAATTCAGCGGTCCGTTACTTAACCAAATGGTTATGCATTAGTCCCTTTGGCGGGTGTGAACTAATCTTTGACTTCATGTTTCAAGCTCGGGAGTGCATCTGATGGAATGGCGAAAAGGCCGGCGCAGCGACAACGTGGTCGATGCCCGGGGCGAAGGTGGCGGCGGCGGCATGCGCTTTGGTGGCGGCAAGGGGCTGGGCCTCGGTGCGATCCTGCTGATCGTCGGCATCGGCTGGCTGACGGGCCAGGACCCGCTGCAGATCCTCGGCCAGCTCACTGGGCAGTTGGAGCAGCAACAGCAGGCGCCCAGCGGCGCGGGCAACAAGGCGCCAGCGGCCAACGACGAGCAGGCGCAGTTCGTCGCCTCGATCCTGGGCGACACCGAAGACACCTGGAAGGCCCTGTTCTCCCAGGCCGGCAAGCAATACCAAGACCCCAAGCTGGTGCTGTTCAGCGGCCAGGTGAATTCCGCCTGCGGTTTCGCCTCGGCGGCGGTGGGCCCGTTCTACTGCCCGGCGGATCAGCGGGTGTACCTGGACATGTCGTTCTTCCGCGAGATGGAAACGCGCTTCGCCGCTGCGGGCGATTTCGCCCAGGCCTACGTGATTGCCCACGAGATCGGCCACCATGTGCAGACCTTGCTCGGCGTGTCGGCCAAGATCGACGCCGCACGCCGCAACGGCCAGCGCATGGAAGGTGACAATGGCCTGTTGGTGCGCCAGGAACTGCAAGCCGATTGCCTGGCCGGGGTATGGGCGTATCAGGCGCAAAAACGCTTGAACTGGCTGGAACCTGGGGATGTCGAGGAAGCATTGAATGCCGCCAACGCGATTGGTGATGACCGGTTGCAGCAGAAAGGCCAAGGGCGCGTGGTGCCCGACTCGTTCACCCATGGTACGTCGGCGCAACGGGTGCGCTGGTTCAAGGCCGGGTTTGCCCAAGGTGAAGTGAACAGCTGCGATACCTTTAGTGCGCGCAGCCTTTGAGCTTTACCCGTAAGGCGCCCTGAAAACACAAGCGTTTTCAGGGCGTTACAAATCAGCTGAAAAAGCGTTTCAGCTTCCCCGCCATTTGCCGATAACTCCTGCACGATTCAGCGGGCATCCAGAACAACAACGCCTGGCGATCGAAAAATGATCAAGTGAGCGAAATTTTTCTGGAGAGCGTGCATGAACAGCTGGTTCGCCAACATCAGCGTCAACCTCAAACTCGGCCTGGGCTTCGGCCTGGTGCTGGTCCTTACCGGCCTGCTGGCCCTGACTGGCTGGACCAGCCTGGGCAGCCTGATCGACCGCAGCAACTGGATGGGCGACATCGGCCAGCTCAACAAAGACCTGACCGACCTGCGCGTGGCGCGGCTGCAGTACATGATCGCCAACGGCGACGATACCGCTGCCGCCAATACCCAGGCCAAGCTGGACGCGTTCAGCAAACAGCAGGAATACCTGGTCACCACGTTCAAGAGCCCAGAGAACGTCAAGCTGCTCAAGGAGCTGGGCCAGACCATCAGCGAGTACAAAGTCTCGCTGAACAAGATGCGCGCCGGCTACAAGAGCTCGCTGGCTGCCCGTGACGCCATGAATGTGTCGGCGGCCAAGGCCGATGAGGCCATGGAAACCCTCAGCCAGGACGTCATGGCACGCCCCGAGGCAGACGGCGTGCGCCTGGCGCAATACCAGCTGATCAGCAAGGCGCGCCAGCAACTGCTGCAAGTGCGCATCGACGTGCGCGGCTACATCGCCGACAACACCGCAGCCAACGAGCAGGCCGCGCTGCGCCAACTGGAATCGGCACTGGTGGAAATCGATAACCTCAAACGCCAGTTGCCAGCCGAAGCCACACGTGTGCAGCAGTTCGAGCAGTCGGTTCAGGCCTACCGCGAGGCCGTGCGCCAATTCCGCGATGCCGTCGCCGAAATCACCACCTCGCGCGCGGAAATGACCGTGCAAGGCGCCGACATCGTCAAGCGCAGCGATGCGTTGTACAAGATCCAGATCGACCGCCGTGACGTCGAAAGCACCCAGGCCCGCAGCCTGCAGACCATCGCCACCTTGCTGGCGCTGCTGGCCGGCGTACTGGCAGCTGTGATCATCACCCGGCAGATCACCCGCCCTCTGCGTGACACCCTGCAAGCCGTGGAGCGCATCGCCGGTGGCGACCTGACCCACGACATGCGCGTCACCCGCCGCGACGAAATCGGCGTGCTGCAGCAAGGCATCGCGCGCATGGGCACCACCCTGCGCGAGCTAATCAGCGGTATCCGCGATGGCGTCACGCAGATTGCCAGCGCCGCCGAAGAACTGTCGGCCGTCACCGAGCAGACCAGCGCCGGTGCCAACAGTCAGAAGGTCGAGACCGACCAGGTCGCCACCGCCATGCACGAAATGGCCGCGACCGTTCAGGAAGTGGCGCGCAATGCCGAGCAGGCTTCGCACGCCGCCACCGGTGCCGATGACGAAGCCCGTGCGGGTGATCGCGTGGTCGGCGAAGCGATCAGCCAGATCGAACGCCTGGCCGAAGAAGTGCACCGCTCCACCGAAGCCATGACCCTGCTGCAGCAGGAAAGCCAGAAGATTGGCAGCGTGATGGATGTGATCAAGTCGGTGGCCGAACAGACCAACCTGCTGGCGCTCAACGCCGCCATCGAGGCCGCCCGTGCCGGCGAGGCTGGCCGTGGCTTTGCCGTGGTCGCCGACGAAGTGCGCGGCCTGGCCCAGCGCACGCAGAAGTCCACCGAAGAGATCGAAGTGCTGGTGGCCGGCCTGCAGCATGGCACCCAGCAGGTGGCCAACGCCATGCAGGGCAGCCGCACCCTGACCGACAGCAGTGTCGAGCTGGCGCGCAAGGCTGGGGTTTCGCTGGAGAACATCACCAGCACGGTGTCGAGCATCCAGTCGATGAACCAGCAGATTGCTGCGGCGGCCGAGCAGCAGAGCGCGGTGGCTGAAGAAATCAGCCGCAGCATTCTGAATGTGCGGGATGTGTCGGAGCAGACGGCGGCGGCCAGTGATGAAACCGCGGCGTCTAGCGTCGAGCTGGCGCGCCTGGGTGGGCACTTGCAGATGTTGGTCAGCCAGTTCCGGGTGTGACCTTTAGATAGACTTCGCGGGGCAAGCCCGCTCCCACAGGATTACCGCTGCCTTCCGTGAGCGGTGAACCTGTGGGAGCGGGCTTGCCCCGCGAAGAGGCCAGCACCGGGTTTACAGAATTACTTGACGATCATCCCCACCCCGCGCCCACGCGGATCCGAAGCGGTCTCAAGCTTCGCCCCGTTCACCCGGATCGCCTGGATATCGCCCATCTCCCAGCCCTGATCCTCCAACACATACCCCATTTTCTTCAGGTCATCCGCCACCGGCCCGGTCAGCGGCGCATAGCTGTCGAAGTAGAGGGTGTCCTTGGGCAGCAACTGATGGTGCACACGCTGCGCCGCCACCGCCTTCTCCAGCGGCATGCCGTAGTCGTACAGGTTGTTCATCACCTGGAAGATCGAGGTGAAGATCCGCGAGCCACCTGGCGTGCCGATTACCAGTTCGACCTTGCCCTCGCGGGTCATCAGGCTCGGGCTCATGGAGGACAGCATGCGCTTGCCCGGTGCAATGGCGTTGGCATCACCGCCGACTACGCCAAAGGCGTTGGCCGCACCCGGCTTGGCGCTGAAGTCGTCCATTTCGTCGTTAAGCAGGAAGCCTGCGCCCTTGACCACCACGCCGCTGCCGTAGTCGAGGTTGAGGGTGTAGGTGTTGCTGACTGCGTTGCCCTGCCTGTCGACGATCGAGAAGTGCGTGGTCTGGTGCGGCTCCAGCCCCGGCTTGACGTCGTCGGTCGCGGAAATGGCCTTCGGGTTGACCTGCGCGGCGCGCTTGGCCAGGTAGTCCTTGGCGATCAGTTGATCGACTGGCACCTGGGTGAAGGCCGGGTCGCCCAGGTAGTCGGCACGGTCGGCGAACACGCGCTTCTCGATCTCGGCCAGCAGGTGGATGTACTGCGCCGAGTTGTGCGCCACACCCTTGAAGTCTGCCGCGCGGTCTTCCTTGATGCCCAGCAACTGGGCCAGGGCAACGCCGCCAGAGCTTGGTGGTGGCGCGGTGTACACCACATTGCCGCGCCAGCTCAGGGCCATCGGCTCGCGCCAGAGCGCTTTATAGTCCTTGAGGTCGTCCTTGGTGATCAGGCCCTTGTCAGCCTGCATCTGCGCCACCAGCAGGTCGGCGGTCTTGCCCTGGTAGAACTCGCTCACGCCCTTGTCGGCGATGCGCTCGAGGGTCTGGGCCATCTCCGGCTGCTTGAACAGCTCGCCGACCTTCATGTTGCCGAAATAGTCGTTGAAGTTGGTCGCGGTCTTGAACAAGCCCTGGGCATCGTTGCGGTACTGGTACTGTTTTTCGGCAATCTTGAAGCCGTTTTTCGCATAGCCGATGGCCGGGGTCAGCAGCTCGCTCCAGGGCAGCTTGCCGAATTTCTGGTGCGCTTCCCACAAGCCCATCACCGTGCCGGGTACGCCAGCCGCGCGAACGCCGACCAGGCTGAGGTTCTCGATGACCTCACCCTTTTCATCCAGGTACATGTTGCGAGTCGCCGCCTTCGGCGCCACTTCGCGGTAGTCGAGGAAGTACGGTTTGCCGTCGACGAACAGGGTCATGAAACCACCGCCACCGATGTTGCCGGCCTCGGGGTAGGTCACCGCCAGGGTGAAGGCCGTGGCCACGGCGGCATCCACCGCGTTGCCGCCTTTTTTCAGAATGTCGGCAGCCACCTGTGCGCCATATTGATCAGGCGCGGCCACCGCGCCACCCTCCAGGGTTGCCGCATAGGCCGAGGAACAGCTCAGGATTGCGGCTGCTAGCGCGAGATACTGGAACGGGACGATACGCATGACACTTCCTTGGTGTTGTTTTTGTTGATCACTCAGTAAGGCTGAAGCGCCTCGACTGTGCAATCCGGCGCAGGAAGTTTCGCCGCCCTTGGGCAGGATTTGTCGCGTTCAGGCAACTCAGCAGGCGTACATCGCCAGCTTCTGCTGGATGAAATCGAGGAAGCACTGGATGCGCAGGGCCAGCTGCGTGTTGCGGTAGTAGACGGCGTGGATCGGCTGGCGGTAACCGTTGTTGGCGTCGCGCAACAGCACCTGCAGCCGGCCGGCGCGGATGTCTTCGTGGGTCATGAAGTGCGACAGGCTGACGATGCCCTCCCCGGCCAGGGCCAGTTGGCGCAGGGTTTCGCCGCTGGAGGCGATCAGCGCCGGGCGAATCGGCCAACGGTCGCCCTGGGCGTGGCGCAGCGGCCACTGGTTGAGGGATTCGGGCTGGCTGAAGCCGAGCAGGCAGTGGTTGTTGAGGTCTTCGACGTGCTGGGGTGTGCCGTGCTGCGCCAGGTAGGCCGGGCTGGCCAGTACCTGCACCGGGCTGCAACCCAGCGAGCGGGCATGCAGGCTGGAGTCGGCCAGCTCACCGATGCGGATCGCCACGTCGGTGCTTTGTTCCAGCAGGTCGATGATCAGGTCGTCGGTGTTCAGTTCCAGCTCGATACCAGGGTACTGGCGGCGGAACTCGCCGATCCACGGCAGGATGGCATGCAGCATGAACGGCGCGGCGGCATTGATGCGCAGGCGCCCGGCGGCGCTCTGGTGGTGCATCGACAGGCGCTCTTCCATGTCGTCCATCTGCTCCAGCACCAGGCGCGAGCGTTCGAGGAAGAAACGCCCCTCTTCGGTCAGGTCCATACGCCTGGTGGTGCGGTTGACCAGGGTGGTGCCAAGCTTGGCCTCCAGGCGCGATAGGGTGCGGCTTACCGCCGACGGGGTCTGGCCCACCTGCTCGGCGGCGGCAGAGATCGAGCCGCAGTCGATCACGGCGACGAATACCTGGAGTTCTTCGGATCGGGTTTTCACGGCGGCGCCTGTGTCTGCTGTTCGCGGTGATTGATAGCCGCTTGCTGACGGCAAGTCCAGTTATTCGGCCTTGCCGAACACCTGGTCCAGGTGCGCTTCATAGGCGGCCAAGGCTGCCGGCACATCCGGGCGCTTCATCACGTCCACTGCGAGGTAGGTCGGCAGGCCGGTCATGCCGAGGAACTGGTTGGCTTTGTGGAACGGGAAGTACACCGCGTCCACGCCTTTGCCTTCGAAGAAATCGCTTGGGTCGTCGAAGGCCTGCTGCGGGGCATTCCAGGTCAGCGACAGCATGTACTGCTTACCCTGCACCAGCCCGCCACTGCCGTACTTCTGCGAGGCATCCGAGCGGGTGCGGCCGTCGTTGGCGTAGAGGCTGCCGTGGCCGGCAGTGAAGACCTCGTCGATGTATTTCTTCACGGTCCAGGGCGCGCCCATCCACCAACCCGGCATCTGGTAGATCACCACATCGGCCCAGAGGAATTTTTCCACTTCCGCCTGCACGTCGTACCCCCCGTCGATGAAGGTCTGTTGCACATCGAAGCCTGCGCGGTCGAGATGGGCCAGGGCGGCGTCGTGCAGGGTCTGGTTGAGGCGGCCTTCGGAGTGAGCGAACTGTTTACCGCCGTTGAGCAGAAGAATCTTTTTCATGCTGGGCCTCAATGGGTCGAGTCAAATGGAATGACCGGCAGATTAGAGGCTCGCTTGCGCAGGAAACAGCAGGCGTGGGTCAAAATACAATTGCTTTGAAGTCACGAATTCCAAAGCCATTATTGCCTTAGAATCGTTTCATCATTCAACAGCGAGTAGCGATCCATGAGCGAGCAACACGCCTTCATCCTCAAGGCCAAGACCCGTCCGGAAATGGCCGATGCCTTTGAAACCCTGTTCCGTGCCTATGTCGAACCCAGCCGCCAGGAACCCGGCTGCATCGAATACCACATGCTGCGCGACAAGGCTGACCCGAGCCTGTTCGTGTTCTTCGAGGTGTGGGCCGACAAGGCCGCACTGGATGTGCACTCGGCCCTGCCGCACATGGTCGAGTTTTTCGAAAAACGCATGGACTACCTGGAACGCGACTTCGATATCCAGGCCATCGACATGCTCAGCGCTTCTTCCGCTAGCCGTTGATCAGCAGATGGCCGCCCAGCACGGCCAGGCCAATGAAGAAACAACGCTTGAACAACGCCGCGCTGATGCGCTGGCGCAACCACTGGCCCGCCAGCATGCCCAGCAGTGCTGGCGCCAGCAGCAGCAATGACGCACCCAGCGCCTGGCCACCCAGGGCATCCTGCCCGGCCAGGCCGAGGGCCAGCGCCACGGTCGAGACGGTAAACGACAGGCCCAGCGCCTGGATCATTTCGTCGCGGCTCAGGCCCAGGCTCTGCAAGTAAGGCACGGCCGGCATCACGAATACACCCGTGGCGGCGGTTACAATGCCGGTCACCAGCCCACACAACGGCCCCAGCCACCCTTCCCTGCTCGGCGCCAGCCGCAAGCCAGGCCCGATCAGCCCATAGGCGGCATACACCAGCAGCGCCGCGCCCAACGCGTGCACCGCCCAGGGGCCGCTGTCGATGCCCAGCCAGGCACTGCCGGCCAAGGTGCCAACGAAGATCGCCACCAGCATCGGCCCAAGCCGCCGCAGCAGCGCCAGCAGATGGCCGCCAGCGGCGAGCTGCCAAAGGTTGGTGAGCGTCGAGGGGACGATCAGCAACGCTGCAGCCTGCGCCGGGGGCATAGCCAGGCCCAGCAGGCCCATGGCGATAGTCGGCAGGCCAAGGCCGATCACGCCTTTAACCGTGCCAGCCAGCACGAAAGTGGCCACCACCAGGAGTGTCAGCGCCGGGCCAATGTTGTGGTAGAACGCGAGAAAGGTATCCATGGCCACCATCATGGCGTGCATCGGGCGGGCTGAAAATCTGCCTTATACTCAGCCTGACTCTTGCCAGGACAGAGGCTGATGCACTTCGACCTGATAGACCTCGCGCTTTTCCAGCACACCCTGGAGTGCGGCAACATCACTGCTGGCGCGCAGCGCAGCCACCTGTCACTGCCGGCGGCCAGTGCACGGATCCGGGCCATGGAAGCGTCGTTGGGCACTGCATTGCTGGAACGCAACCGCCGTGGCGTGCAGCCTACGCCCGCGGGCCAGGCACTGCTCCAACATGCCCGGCTGATCGGCCAGCAGGTCGAGCGCCTGCAATTCGACCTGGCCCAGTACGCCCAGGGGCAGCAAGGCCAGGTACGGCTGCTGTGCAACACGGCGGCGCTCACCGAATACCTGCCGGAACTGCTGGCAGGGTATCTGGCCGACCACCCTGGCATCAGTGTCGACGTGCAGGAATTGCCGAGTTTGAGGATCGTGCAGTCGATCACCCAAGGCATGGCTGACCTGGGCATCATCTCCACTGCTGCGCCCAGTGCGCACCTGCAGACCCTGCCGTTTCGCGACGACCCGCTGGTGCTGATCACGCCGCTGGGGCATCCGCTCAGCTCGGAGCCCGCGCCCAGCTTTGTCGACAGCCTTGCCCACGGCCATGTCGGGCTCGGAGCGAACAGTGCGCTGGCGCTGTACCTGGAGGAACAGACGCTGCGCGAGGGCCGGCGCATGCGCGTGAGGGTGCGCGCCGAAGGCTTTGACGGGGTGATCCGCATGGTCGCGGGTGGCGCCGGGGTTGGCGTGGTGCCGCTGGCGGCGGTGAAGCGCTGGGAAGGCGTGTTGCCGCTGCATTGGGTGGCGTTGCGCGAGGACTGGGCCAACCGCCGATTACTGCTGTGCGCGCGGGATTTGGCGGGGTTGCCAGGGTACGCCGCAGGGTTGGTCGAACGATTGCAAGCCGATGCCTGACACGGCCCTGTGCAGGAGCGGGTTTAATCGCGAACCAGAGCGAAGCCCTGGCCTGGCACCGCGTTGAATGCTTCGCGGGAAAAACCGCTCCCACAGGGATTGCGCTGCCCTTGCGTGGCAGGGGCTGTACGCCCACAATCCCCCGTCGCCGCACCATGAAAGGGAGTTCAACGTGCCATCGATCTACCAGCTCAAACCCCGCTTCCAGGCCCTGCTGCGCCCCGGGGTCGAGCGCCTGCACGCCCGTGGCGTCACCGCCAACCAGGTCACCGTCAGCGCCGCCGTGGTCTCGTTGTTGCTGGGCCTGCTGCTGGCCGGGCTCAGCCACATCACCTGGCTGTTCATCCTCATCCCGGTGTGGATGCTGTTGCGCATGGCACTGAACGCCGTCGACGGCATGCTCGCCCGGGAATTCGGCCAGCAATCCACACTCGGCGCCTACCTCAACGAGCTGTGCGACGTGATCGCCGATGCCGCGCTGTACCTGCCATTCGCCCTGCTCGCTGGAGTGTGGCCCAGCCTGGTGGTGCTGGTGGTGCTAAGCGCGACCTTCAGCGAATACGCCGGGGTGATGGGCCCGCTGGCCGGCGCCTCGCGGCGCTACGACGGGCCGATGGGCAAGAGCGACCGCGCCTTCGCCTTCGGCGTACTCGGCACGGGCGTGGCCTTCGGCCTGCTGACTGCGCCCTGGATCAATGGCCTGCTGCTGGTCATCTTCGCGCTCTCGCTCTATACCCTCTACAACCGGGTTCGCCAGGGGTTGCTGGAGACCCGCTGAGCCCATCGCCGCCGGACAAGGATTTTCGCCATGCGCCAAGCGCAATCACTGCATTTCTCTACCCATGACGGTGTCGAGCTGCACTACCGTCACTGGCCCGCCACGCGCACCCAGCACCAGCCGCGCCGGGCTGTGGTGATGTTCCACCGTGGCCATGAACATGGCGGGCGCATGGCCCACCTGGCCGACGAACTGGACATGCCGGGCTACGACTTCTTCGCCTGGGACGCCCGCGGCCACGGCAAGTCGCCAGGTGCGCGCGGTGATAGCCCAAGCTTCGCTACCAGCGTGCGTGATGTGCAGACCTTCATCGAGCATATCCAGGCTCAGCATGGCTTGGCCGAGCAGGACCTTGTGGTGCTGGCGCAAAGTGTCGGCGCGGTGCTGATCGCCACCTGGGCCCATGATTACGCGCCCAAGGTGCGCTGCCTGGTGCTCGCCTCGCCCGCGTTCAAGGTCAAGCTGTACGTGCCCTTCGCCCGCCCAGGCCTGAAGCTGCTCAAGGCCGTGCGCGGCAATTTCTTCGTCAACAGCTACGTCAAGCCGCGCCTGCTCACCCACGACCCCGAGCGGGTCATGTCGTACGTGTCCGACCCGCTGATCAGCCGGCCGATTTCGGTGACCATGCTGCTTGGCCTGTACGAGGCCGCCGACCGTGTGGTGGCCGATGCGCAAGCCATCCAGGTGCCGACGCAGATGCTGGTTTCCGGCGCTGACCTGGTGGTCGAGCGCAAACCGCAGGAGCGTTTTTTCGAGCGCCTTGGCAGCGCGCGCAAGGAGCTGCACGTTTTGCCGGGGTTCTTCCACGACACACTCGGCGAGCGTGAGCGCGGGCATGCCTTGAAGCGTATCGAACGCTTTGTCGAGCACTGCTTCGAAAGCCCCGCTCCGCGACCTTCGCTGCTCGATGCCGACAAGGTCGGCGCCAGCTGCGCCGAGGCCGAGAGCCTGGCTGCGCCCTTGCCGCGCTACTCGCCACGCGACCTCTACTGGCGTGCGACCCGCGCCGGCCTGCGCCTGGGCAAAGGGCTGGCCGACGGCGTGAAGCTGGGCTTCGACACCGGTTTCGACTCCGGCAGCACCCTGGACTACGTCTACCGCAACCAGCCTACAGGCAAGGGCAAGCTGGGGCGGATGATTGACCAGAACTACCTCGACGCCATCGGCTGGCGTGGCATTCGCCAGCGCAAGCTGAACGTCGAGGAGCTGCTGCGCCTGGCCATCGCCCGGCTGCGCGACCAACAACGTCCGGTGCATATCGTCGACATCGCCGCCGGCCATGGCCGTTACATCCTTGAGGCGTTGCAGGAACTGGAGCAACTGCCCGATTCAATCCTGTTGCGCGACTACAGCGAGCTGAACGTGCAGCAAGGCAGTGCGCTGATCGCCGAAAAGGGCCTGGCTGAAATCGCCCGTTTCATCCAAGGCGATGCGTTCGACCGCGAAAGCCTCGCCGCACTTGAGCCGCGCCCTACCCTTGCGGTGGTGTCCGGCCTGTATGAACTGTTCCCTAGCAACACGCTGGTCAGCAACTCGCTGGCGGGCCTGGCCGAGGCCGTGGAGGATGGCGGTTACCTGGTGTACACCGGCCAGCCCTGGCACCCGCAACTGGAGATGATCGCCCGCGCCCTGACCAGCCACCGCGGCGGTGAGGCCTGGGTGATGCGCCGGCGCAGCCAGGCCGAGATGGACCAGCTGGTCGAGGCGGCGGGCTTTCGCAAGCTGGCCCAGCGCATCGATGAATGGGGCATTTTCAGCGTCAGCCTGGCGCAACGAGTGCGAGAATGAACCCACCCCGTGAGCCGGGCCTGATCCGCCGGGGCGTGCTCTGGTTATTGATGCTGGGCCCGTTCTTCTTTCTCAGCTACGGCCTGGTGAACAACTACACCGCTGGCCGCGATGACATCGGCAGCCTGGTCTTCGGCTGGGAACAGCACACGCCGCTGTGGCCGTGGACGATCATCCCGTACTGGTCGATCGACCTGCTGTATGGGTTGTCCTTCCTGTTGCCACGTACGCGTCGGGAAATGGACCGGCATGCCCTGGCACTGCTGAGCGCACAACTGATCAGCGTGAGCTGCTTCCTGCTCTGGCCGCTGCGTTTCACCTTCGAGCGGCCAGGGCTGGATGGCGTGTTCGGCTGGTTGTTCGATGTACTGATGGGCTTCGATAAGCCGTACAACCAGGCGCCGTCGCTGCATATCGCGCTGCTGGTGATCATCTGGACGATGTTTGCCCGCCATGTGCAACGGCAACCCTGGCGATGGGTGATGCATGGCTGGATGGCGTTGATCGGTATCTCGGTGCTGACGACCTGGCAGCACCATTTCATCGACTTGCCTGCCGGGGCGTTGGCGGGGTTTGTGTGTGTCTGGTTGTGGCCGCGTGAAGGCCTGCTGCCTTTGCAGGGTGCGCGCCTGGCGCGCGTTGCCAAGCGTTGGCGGCTGGCAGCCTGGTATGGGCTGGGGGCAGGTTTGTGCGCGGTGTTGGCGGCCAAGCTCGGCGGCGCGTGGCTGTGGCTGGCATGGCCTGCGGTGTCTTTGTTCATGGTCGCGCTTAACTATGGTGTGCTCGGTGCGGGTGGGTTTCAGAAAGGTAGCGACGGCCGGCTTTCGAATGCCGCCTGCTGGCTGTTGGCGCCTTACCTGATCGCGGCCTGGATCAACTCCAGATTCTGGACCTGGCGGCACCCACAGCCAGATGAAGTATGTGACGGGGTGTTCCTCGGGCGCATTCCGGGGCGCGGCGAGGGCACGTCCTTTGCTGCCATCGTCGACCTCTGCGCTGAACTGCCCTTTATTGCCTGTACCACCGCTATCGCTGGCAAGCCGGCGATGAGGCCAGCGCAGTCAGCCTACCGATCATTGCCCACTCTGGATCTAATAGCGGCCGATGCCAATCTGCTGCAACAAGCCGCCGACGCCATCGAGCACCTGCGCACTCAAGGGCCCCTGCTGGTCTGCTGCGCGCTGGGTTATTCGCGCAGCGCCAGCGCAGTGGCCGCCTGGCTGTTGCTCAGCGGCCGCTGCAGCGATGCAGCCCAGGCCGAGGCCCTGATCCGCCAGGCACGCCCCGGTATCGTCCTGCACCCAGCGCATCGCCAGGTGCTGCAACACCTGGGAGCCCACGGATGAACCTGCACCTGGTCGCCAGCCTGCTCGGCCGTGGCGCGCAACTGGAGCGCCTGTCGGATGGCATCACCCTGCTCGCCCTGGCCTACGGCCTGGCACCTTTGCTCGGTACGCCGCTGCAGCCGCTGGCCAGCGTGCTATGCGTTGTTTTGCTGGTACTCGGCCTGCTGCACAAGTACTGGGCGATCCGCGTGGCACTGGATGCAGAGCTGTTTGCCAGGCTGAGCGCCAGCACTGACCTGCCTGCGGCTACCCAGGCCCTGGACCGCGCCCTGTTCGACCTGCGGCTCAAGCCGCAAGCCGTCGACGCCCGCGACTGGCCCAGCCGCAGCCAGGCCGCGCTGGCCCTGTTACGGCGCCAGGCCGTGTGCCTGGCCCTGCAACTGTTACTGACCTTGACTACCCTGCTCACACTCCCCTTCACCGGATAACCACCGCGCCATGCTCGCCGCCCTGACCGCCTTCGTCATTACCTCCGCCGCCCGCCTGATCACCGGCGCCCGCGCCCTTTGGCTCGGCTGCACACCGCTGCCGGTGCAACGGCTGTACTTCGCCAACCACAGCAGCCACGGCGACTTCGTGCTGCTCTGGGCCTCGCTGCCAGCGCCCCTGCGTGAACGCACGCGTCCCGTGGCCGGGGCCGACTACTGGGCCAAGCCTGGCATTCGTGATTTCCTGATCCGCAAGGTGTTCAACGGCGTGCTGATTGACCGCCAGCGCAGCGAAGGCCAGGGCAGCCCACTGCAGCCGATCCTGGAAGCGGTGGCCCAGGGTGATTCGCTGATCTTCTTCCCCGAAGGCACGCGCAACCTCAGTGACGAGCCGCTGATGCCCTTCAGAAGCGGCCTTTACCACCTGGCGGCGGCCAACCCCGGGGTCGAACTGGTGCCGGTGTGGATTGCCAACCTCAACCGGGTCATGCCCAAGGGCCGCGCCCTGCCCTTGCCGTTGCTGTGCACGCTAAGCTTCGGCGAACCCATCCACCTGCATGCAGATGAGAGCAAGCAGGCGTTTCTCGAGCGGGCCAGCCAGGCCTTGCTGAACCTGGCCCCTAAGGAAGCCTGACATGGACGACAACACCCTTTCGCTGTTCGCCGGCATCGGCGCCCTGTTGCTGCTCGCCAGCGTGATCGGCCGCCTGCTCAAGTGGCGCGCCGGCCCGGCGCCGCACGCGGTCATCGATAACCTCAATGCCCGCATCAACGCCTGGTGGGTGATGGTGCTGGTGATCGGCATCGCCTTCGTGTTCGGCAAGTACGGCGTCATCGTGCTGTTCTACGGCGTGTCGTTCTACGCCCTGCGCGAGTTCATGACGCTCACCCCGACCCGGCGCGGCGACTACCCGGCACTGGTGGCGGCCTTCTACGTGGCGCTGCCGGTGCAGTATTTGCTGATCGCCATGGACTGGTACGGCATGTTCAGCATCTTCATCCCGGTGTACCTGTTCCTGCTGTTGCCGATCCTGGCCAGCTTTGGCGGCGATACCACGCGCTTTCTCGAACGCGCATCGAAGGTGCAATGGGGCTTGATGATCGCGGTGTATTGCGTGTCGGCGGTGCCGGCGCTGCTGACCCTGGACATCCCAGGCTTCGAGGGCCGCAACCTGCTGCTGATCGCCTGGCTAATCCTGGTGGTGCAGATCAGCGATGTGCTGCAGTACGTGTGCGGCAAGCTGTTTGGCAAACGCAAGGTGGCGCCCAACCTGTCACCCTCGAAAACCCTCGAAGGCCTGGTCGGCGGTGTGGCCCTGGCCACATTGGTCGGCGCCCTGCTGTGCTGGATCACCCCGTTCAGCTTCTGGCAGGCAGCACTGATGGCGCTGACCGTGAATGCCATGGGCTTCTTCGGCGGGCTGGTGATGTCGGCGATCAAGCGCGACCGCGGTGTGAAGGACTGGGGACACATGATCGAAGGCCACGGCGGCATGCTCGACCGGATGGATTCGGTGTGTTTTGCGGCGCCGGTGTTTTTCCACTTCGTGCGGTATTGGTGGGCTTGAATAATGAAGCTGCCATTTCAGGCAGTACCTTGGTTCAGTGCGCGATCGCCAACTCTCGCAACGCTGCCGAAGCCAGAAACCCTGACCGCGATGCGTACCGATGATCGCGCTTCACTTTCTCATCGATCCGCTGCAGCAGATTTTCCGGCAGCGTTGCGTTGAAGCGCACCGCTTTGCCCAGATACGGAGTTACATCGAAGTCCACTACGGCCCAAACTCCGCCTTGGTAATCGGGATTGGCCACGTGAACATCGACATCTTGCGCCTGCGGTAGCGCCTCGTTATCAGCGACCAAGCCCTCAAAATGCAAGGCCAAAGCTTCCTGAACATTTTCCAACGCTTGAGACACGCTCGTCCCCGCGGAAAAGCAACCGGGGACATCAGGAACGGTCACGCCGTAATCCGAATCGGCGTTCTTATGCAACACGATGGGAAATTTCATTGCGCGTCACCACTTAAGTTCGAGCGGTTGAAGCTACTAGGCTGCTTCAACTGGATCAGAACAAAGAGCAGTACACACTATGCACAAGCAAGGCGACCAGCGGACGGGGCGGGCGCTCAAGTAGGCACAATCCAATTGCCATGCAGGATTTAGCAGCCGCCTGGTTGCCGTGGAGTCAAACTACGTTCGCCCATAGCGCAGTCAGGCACCTGGACGTCGAGCCCAGGCAACTGCGGCGCGGCCGATGGCCCTATGGTGTCGAGTCATTCAGCCAGTCACCAGGAGTTGTGCCATGTCCGATTTCATCACCGTCCTGCGCGAGACCTGCCCGACGCCGGTCGTGGACGCCACCAAGTGGAAGCGCATCGGCGGCGACCCGCACACCGTCAACCTCAACGCCTACCTGTCGGCCGACGGCAGCAAGATCATGGGCACCTGGATCTGCACACCTGGCAAGTTCGAGGTCAATTACGAGAAGTGGGAGTTCTGCCACTTCCTCGACGGCTACTGCATCATCACCCCGGAAGGTGAAGAGCCGAAGCACCTGAAGGCGGGTGATGTGTTCGTGATCGAACCGGGGATGAAAGGCACGTGGGAAGTGGTTGAGACTGTACGTAAATATTTCGTCTTTGCCTGAACTGTAACTGCAATCCGGTAATGTCCCTGTGGGAAACTTGAAACGTCCCACAGGGCATTCCCAAACATTCTGCCTGAAAATTCAGTGAACAAATAAAATCTTGTAACATTCTTGACCATAGCTACATCTTCTTACATTCACCATCAGTCCTATCCCTATCTCTGTAGTCCTTTTCCGAAATACATCCCCGCTCCCCATAAAGTATTGCCCTCGCATGCTCGCAAGCCTAGGCTTCTCCTCTCGGCCAAGTCGCCGGGAACCATTACCCATTTAAAATTTCCAGGGAGAGGGACGCATGGCTTTCGACGCATACATTCATGTCGACGGTATTCCAGGTGAAGCACTGGACGAAAAATACAACAAATGGATTGAAGTACTTGGGTACGACTTCGGGGTCACTCAAAGTATATCCGCCACTGCCAGCTCCGCCGGTGGCGCAACCTCTGGCCGCACCTCCGTGACCAACTTCACCTTCAGGAAATACCTCGACAGTGCCAGCTGCAAACTGATGGAGGTTAGTTGTACCGGGCAACACCTCAAGGAAGTGAAACTGGCGCTCTGTCGCGCCGGGGGCGACAAACTGAAATATTACGAGATCATTCTCGAAGAAGTGATCATCGCCGAGTATTCGCAAAGCGTTGACACGGGCGTACCGCTGGAAGTGGTGCAGCTCAATTACGGCCGCATCAAGACTACCTACACACTCCAGCGGCGCCTTGATGGCGGCAGCAGTGGCAATATCGCTGGAGGCTGGGACCGTATCGCTAACAAAAAGTACGCGTGAGGGCACTGCCATGTCCGAAGCCCGCACATTTCTCAACCTGAAATTGCAGAACTATCACCGGCTTAAAACTGATCTCGGATTGACAGGTCATTCGCTGGAAAAGTTTGATGCCCTGAACGCCCACATTGCAAATACGGTGGTCCGTAGCGGTGAGCTGGTCATCATCGGCGACCCCACCACTGCCTCCTGCACCAGCCAGGAGGCCTGGATGATGAAACAGGCCGCAGTTGTGCACATGGGACTGATGCGCAACGGTCAGGGTGTGGATAACTTTTTCCTGGATAACTTCGAGGCCCTGAAAAGCCTCATTGCCCATGCGTCCATTGGGGCTGGAACGGTCAGTGAAGGTTGGAGCAAACACCTGAAGGCTATCGAGGCCACCTTGATAGATATTGAGAAGCTGCATCAGCAGCATCTCGGGTCAGGGGCCATGGCGGCTCGCGATCAGTTCTATGCAAAGCGTTCGGCCTTGTTCATGAAATTGGATGAGCAGTTGAACAAGCTGGCCGCTTACGGTTCAGGTCTAAGGAACAAAAGCTCGATCAAAAGGACGTTGGGAATATCCACCAAGAGATATTTACATACAGGCGAAATTGCAGGATATGCCAACAAGGTCTCTGGCGTAGCGAAGGCTGCTAACCTGATCAAGAAAGGAACGTATGTAGGGATTGCGTTAGACGTCGCTGCTACGGGCCTAGAGATACATAAAGCCTGTACGCTTGGACGCGAGGAAGAATGCAAAAAGGCGCATTATGTCGAGATCAGTTCCTTAACTTTTGGTTTAGGAGGTACGGCTGCTGGGGCCGCCGCTGGTAAGCTTATTCTTGGTGCAGCTTGCAGCGTGGTTTTTGGCGTACCAACAGGTGGAACCGGAGCACTCGCTTGCGGAATATTCGGCGGTACAGCGGGGGGAATGGCAGGCGGCGAATTGGGAAGCAAAATAGGAGCCAAAGCGGGAGAGCTTCTATATGAGGCTGTAACAAAGTGAAATTCATACACCTAGCTTTTTTAGTTTGCGCCATGACAGTCACGGCTTTAATCTTCTTGAGTTTTTCAATAACGCTGTACATAGCGCATCGCAAAATTGATTATATTGAAGGCTTTTTATTAAACTGCAACGTAATAAACGGCGAAAAAAAATTATGGCTACATGCCGGACTTCTGGGGAAATTTCTTCGTCTTTCAAATATCTCGTTTATCCTGCTCACCCCAAAAATTTACGTGCGCAAAAACCTCATTGACATCAAGGAAATAAATAGTCTACCCACAAAAATCAAGAAGCTTCTCATCATCTTAGGCGCTGCGAATTTAATATTAACCATTGCATTTTTTGGATTAGGCATATTCATGTATTACTTACCCTCCTCGCCTATATAATGCTCAAAAAACATCGCGGGCCGGACACCCTTCCCTCTGGTGCGCAGTTACAGAGGGAAGGCCGCCCGGCCCGCGATGAAGTCCACCTCGCTCGTCAATCCTTCTTGCGGTACCCCTCGACGATCGCCGAGAAATCTTTGCCCCCCTCACCGCGCAGGCTCATCGCCTGATACAGCTGCTGGGCCACGGCCCCGAGAATAACTGGCTGATGCGCCTGGCGCGCAGCCTCGGTGGCCAGCCCCAAATCCTTGAGCATCAGTTCGGCGCCGAAACCGCCGGTGTAGCCACGTGAAGCAGGCGCGGTTTCGATGATGCCCGGCCAAGGGTTGTAGGTATCGGAACTCCAGCAACGGCCGGTGGAGCTGTTGATGATGCCGGCCAGTACCTTGGTGTCGATGCCGAGCGCGTTGCCAAGCGCCATGGCTTCGGATACGCCGATCATCGAGATGCCCAGCAGCAAGTTGTTGCAGATTTTGGCAATCTGCCCGGTACCGACCTCGCCACAGTGCACGATATTGCGGCCCATCTTTTCCAGGACGGGCTTGAGCGTGGCAAACAGCTCGGCACTGGCGCCGACCATGAAGGTCAGCGTACCGGCCGCCGCCCCGCCGGTGCCGCCGGAAACCGGTGCATCGCCCATATCGACGCCCTTGGCCGCAGCGGCCTTGGACACCTCGCGGGCGGTCTGCGGGTCGATGGTGCTGCAGTCCACGGTCGGCGTGCCCGGGCGCACGCCCGCCAGTACACCGTCTTCGTTCAGATAGACGCTGCGCACATGGGCTGCGGCCGGCAGCATGGTGATCACCAGGTCACTGCTGGCCGCCGCTTCCTTGGGCGAAGCACTGACCTGCCCGCCCAGTTCGGCGAGCTCGGCCAGTACGGTCTTGTTCAGGTCGAACAGGTTCAGCTGGTGCCCGGCCTTGATCAGGTTTCGGGCCATGGGCGCGCCCATGTTGCCCAGGCCGATGAATGCGATACGCATGGCGATCTCCTTAGCGCAGGCTGATGGTGGTGTTCACACCGTCATTGACGCTGTCGTCATCGAACCAGCGGGCGGTGACGGTCTTGGTCTGCGTGTAGAACTGCACCACCTGCTTGCCGTAGGGGCCGAGGTCGCCGAGCTTGGAGCCACGCGAACCTGTGAAGCTGAAGAACGGCACCGGTACCGGGATTGGGATGTTGATACCGACCTGGCCGATGTCGATTTCGCTCTGGAACTTGCGCGCCGCCGCGCCGCTCTGGGTGAACAGGCCGGTGCCGTTGCCGAACGGGTTGGCGTTGACCAGGGCGATGGCTTCATCGAGGGTGTCGACTTCCAGGGTCACCAGTACCGGGCCGAAGATTTCCTGGGTGTAGACCTGCATATCGGTTTTCACACCGGAGAACAGGGTCGGGCCGACGAAGTTGCCTTGCTCGTAGCCCGGCACTTTCACGTCGCGGCCGTCGAGCTCGAGTTTGGCGCCTTCCTTGATACCGCTTTCGATCAAGCCGAGCACGCGCTCCTTGGCGCGTTTGGAGACGACCGGGCCAACATCGGTACCCGGTTCGCTACCGGCATTGACCTTGAGCTTGCTTGCCGCCTCCTTGATATCTGGCAGCCACTCGCGCGCCTTGCCCACCAGCACCGCCACTGAGGTGGCCATGCAACGCTGGCCAGCGGCGCCAAAAGCTGCACCGACCAGGGCGTTGATAGTCTGCGTGCGGTTGGCATCGGGCAGCACCACGGCGTGGTTTTTTGCGCCCATCATCGATTGCACGCGCTTGCCGTGCTGGCTGCCCAAGTTGTACACGTGGGTGCCCACTTCGGTGGAGCCGACGAAGGAAATTGCCTTGATGTCCTGGTGCGTGCAGATCGCATCCACCACCTGCTTGCCGCCGTGCACCACGTTGAGCACGCCAGCCGGCACACCGGCTTCCAGCGCCAGCTCGACCAGCATCATGGTCGACAGCGGGTCCTGTTCGGACGGCTTGAGCACGAAGGTGTTGCCGCAGACGATGGCCATCGGGAACATCCACAGCGGGATCATCGCCGGGAAGTTGAACGGGGTGATGCCGGCGCACACGCCGATAGGCTGGCGCAAGGTGTAGGTGTCGACACCGCCAGCGACGTTTTCGGCGAACTCGCCCATCTGCAGGGTGCCGATGGACGCGGCATGCTCAACCACTTCCAGGCCGCGGAAGATGTCACCTTCGGCATCGGCGATGGTCTTGCCCTGTTCGGCGCTAAGGGTAACGGCAATGCGTTTGCTGTGCTCGCGGATCAGCGCCTGCAGCTTGAGCATGATGCGCATGCGTGCGCCGATCGGGGTGTCGCGCCAGGTCTTGAAGGCGCGCTCAGCGGCGGCCACGGCGGCATTCACTTCTTCGACGGTGGCGAAGGGTACCCGCGCCAAGACTTCCTGGGTGGCCGGGTTGACGATGTCGCGCCATTCGGTGGTGTTCGACTCGACCCACTGGCCGTCGATCAGCAGCTTGACCTGCGCGACCTTGGTCTGGCCGGGGGATTGGGGTGCGTTCATCTGCGTTCTCCTTGGAATTATTGTCAGGACGAGATCGCCAGCGCCGTGCAAACGCGAGGTGGCGTCGTGGGGCTTTTTTCGAGTATAGATGTGCAAACATCCAACAAGAACGCACAAAAAAACCGGATCAACATGCAAAAAGACCTGACCTCACTCAGTTCGCTGAACTGGGACGATTTGAAGTTCTTCCTCGAAGTGGCGCGCACCCGCAAGGCCAGCAGCGCCGCCAAACGCCTGAGCGTCGACTACACCACGGTGTCGCGGCGCATCACGTCGCTGGAGGGCGCGCTGGGCACGTTGCTGTTCGAAAAGTCGCGGACCAATGGCTTTGTGCTGACCGCCGAGGGCCAGCGTTTGCTCGGTTATGCGGAGTCGATTGAAAGCACGCTGCACATGGCCTGCGAGCAGGTCTCCGGTTCCGGCGTGGCGCTGTCGGGGCATGTGCGCATGGGCTGCACCGAGGGCTTTGGCAGCTTCTTCGTCACCCCACAGCTGAGCCATTTTGTCGATGCCTACCCGGCCATTTCAGTGGATATCCTGCCGCTGCCACACTTCATCAGCCTGTCCAAGCGCGAGGCGGATATCGTCATCGCCCTGGAGCGGCCGGAGCATGGGCCTTATGTATGCTGCAAGCTGTGCGACTACCGGCTGCGCCTGTATGCGACCCAGGATTACCTGGACAACCATGCGCCGATCGACCAGGTCAGCGACCTGGTGGGCCATCCGTTCATCAGCTATGTGGATGACCTGGCGTTCAGCTCCGAACTGCTGTACCTGGCCAACCTGATTCCCAATGCCAGTGCGCACTTGCGCAGTACCAGCGTGATTGCCCAGTTCACAGCGGCGCTGCAGGGGCGTGGGCTGGCGATTCTGCCGTGCTTTTTGGCGGCGCAGGATCCGCGGTTGGTCACGGTGCTGCCTGAAGAGATCGAGGTGACGCGGCAGTTCTGGATGTACTGCCGGGAGGACTTGCGCAAGTTGAAGCGAATTACCTTGTTATGGGATTACATCCGCGGTGTGACGGAGGCGAATGCGCCGTTGTTGATGGGCGAGACGCGCGAGATGAGGTTCGCTCAAGGGTGATGGGGGCTGCTTTGCAACCCATTCGCGGGGCAAGCCCGCTCCCACAAATACTTCATTGCCCCCAAGATCAGTTGAGTATTTGGACTGCCCCGCGAAGGGTACAGCGCGAATTTCAGTAGGACGCCACCACAATCGACACCCGCCGATTCTCGGTGCGCCCGCCGCTGGTGCGGTTATCCGCCACCGGTTGGCTGCTGCCCAGGCCGCGGGTATGGATATTCTGCGCCGGCATGCCGATGCCGATCAGGGTCTTGGCCACGCTCTGCGCGCGACGTTCGGACAGCTGCTGGTTGTACGCCGCCTTGCCCGAGGCATCGGCATGGCCGTCCACCCGCACGCCCTGGATACCCACACCGAGCAACGCCTTGCCAATACGCTCGACAATCGCCTGGCTCGCGCCATTGAGGCTGTCCAGGTCACTGCCGAACAGCACCTTGCCCGACAGGTCGAAGGCCCAACCCTCGTCGGTGGGGGCAAAGCCTTCGCGCTTGAGCACGGCGACCTGTTCGGCCGTCAGCCCTTTTTGCGGTGTGCTCTGGCAGCCGGTCAGCGCCAGCAAGGCCAGCAGCAGGGCGACGAAGGGAAAACGCAAACGCTGTATCACGGTTCAACTCCTGTTCTTGATCTCGGCGGCGGACCGTTCCGTCTGCGCCGCTTGCCAATGGCCACGGCGCTTGCGCTTGGCCTGGTACATCGCCGCGTCAGCGGCATTGAGGAGGCTGGCGGGGTCATCGCCATCATCCGGGTAATAAGCGATGCCGACGCTCAGCGAGGTGCTGATGCTGCCACCGCCGTCCAACTGCATGGGCAGTTGCATACTGGCGATGATCTTCTCGGCGATGCGTTCGGCGTCTTCGCGTGACTGCAACGGTGTCAGCAGCACGGCAAATTCATCGCCGCCCAGCCGCGCCACCAGGTCATGCTCGCGCAGTTGCGCGCGCACGCGGTCGGCAACGTTGATCAGCACCGCGTCACCCACGGCGTGGCCGAGACTGTCGTTGATCTGTTTGAAGTGGTCGCTGTCGAGGAACAACAGCGCCATGTGATTGTGCTGCCGGGCGGCATTGCGCAGGCTGCGGCTGAGGCGGCCTTCGAAGAACGCACGGTTGGGCAGCCCGGTCAGGCTATCGTGGCTGGCCTGATGGGCCAGGGTGGCATTCTCGTTCCGCAGGTGGCTGTGCCAGACCTCCAGTTCATCCAGCAAGGCGTTGAAGTCGTTGCCCAGTTCGTTGAGCTCGGCAATGGGCGCCTCCGGCACGCGGCGGTCGAAACTGCGCTCGCGCCGTGCGGCGTGGGCGACGCTGGCCAAGGCGCGCAGGGGGCGGACGATATCGCCGAGCAGGCGCCGCGACAGATACAGCGCCACGAAAGCGCTGAGGACGGTGCAGAACAGGATGCCGCCAAGGCCGCTGAGGAGGAACAGCAACAAGCTGCGGCCCTGGCCAACCAGCTCGATGTGCCCGACCTTTTGCTGCTGGTGCATGACCGGCAGGTTGATCGGCTTGCCCAGCAAAGCCGTTGCCACCTGCGCCTCCAACTGCCCAAGCATGCCATCATCGCTGCGCTGCCAGTGCGCCAGCTGCTCACCGTCGTTGTTGAAGACCTTGGCATCGGCCACTTCCTCGGCCCTGGCAATCAGCTCCAGCGCCTCGTTGGCCGCGGCGCTGTCATCGAACACCACGGCAGCTTCGACGGTGTAATTGATCGAGCGGGCGATCAGGTGCAGGTTGTGGTTGGCGTAGACGCGCAAGGCAAGCACACCCAACACGGTCAGCGAGATACCGACCAGGCCTACGGCCAGCAAGGCCACGTTGAGGTGGCCACGGCCCAACACCGAGCGCAGGGTCGGGCGCACGCGTTTTTTGCCGGTCACTTTCATGGCTGCACCGCCCGGCGCCGCGACAACTGCAGCACGCTGGGGTGAATACGCACGCCGGAACGTGCCACCGAGTCGAGGTTGACCTCGAATGCCACCTGCTGGTCGCTGACCCGCAGGCAGAACAGGCTGCCGACCGTGCACGGGTCGTCGGCTTCGCTGATGCTCAAGACCGGCTTGCCGCTGACCGCCTGGAACAGCCGATCACGCTGGCCATCGTCGAGCTTGCCGATGTACACCGCATCACAGGCCTGGGCCACTTCGCGATCATCGGCGAGCAGGCGACGCACCTGCAGCGGCTGGCCGGAGTTCTGCAGGTTGCCTTTGATCAGGTCGTCGGCGTATTCGGTGGGGCCTACCAGGCACAGGCGAAGCGGCACCGGCTCGGCCGGCCAGCGTGCATAGCTGAGAATCCCCAGCACCACCTGGGTCACGGCCCTGGCCCGTTGCTGGGCCTGGGCCGAGGTGGCCGAATCATTCGCCCAGGCAGGGCCGCCCAATAACAACAAGGCGACCAGCAACAGCGAATGCGCACAGCCCGTCACTCGTCTCCCGGCCACTGTCATGTGGGAAATCTCTCAAAGTCCCTTCAGATATTGGCGCAACGATAGCACAACGCCGCCACTTCTGTAGGCGCCTCAGACCTGCTCGAGCATCAGCCCGGAGATCCGCCGCACCTTGCGTGCTACCGCTTCTTCGAAGATGCCCTGGCGCGGCTCGATCAGGCTGAAACAGTGCTTGGCCCGGGTAATGCCGGTGTAAACCAGCTCCTTGGTCAGCACCGGGTTGAGGGCGTCGGGCAACACCAGCGCGGTGTGGCTGAACTCTGAGCCCTGGGACTTGTGGACGGTCATGGCGAATACCGTTTCCACCTCGTTGAGGCGGCTGGGCAGGACGAAACGCACCCCGCCACTGCCGTCATTGCGCGGGAAGGCCACACGCAGCAGTGGCTCCCCATGTTCATCCGGCAAGCGCAGGGCGATGCCAATGTCGCCGTTCATCAGGCCGAGGCCATAGTCGTTACGGGTCACCAGCACGGGGCGCCCTTCATACCAGGGCTGCTGGCTATCGATCAGCCCGGCGCTGTGCAGCACTCGCGCCACCCGCTCGTTGAGCCCTTCGACACCCCAGGCGCCCTTGCGCACCGCGCACAGCAACTGGAAGTCCTCGAAACTGCGCAGCACCTTGCCAGCCCATTGCTCCCAGCGCGGGTCGTCGAAGGCGCTGCCGTGCGCAGGGCGGTAACGGCCGATGGCGCGCAAATAGCTGCGATAGCCTTGCGGGCCTTCGGCCCCGCGATTGAGGCCATCGAGGATCAGGCGGTCGAACGCGCGGTCCTGCTCGCCGCGCAGGGCCAGGCCGAACACATCCGCCGGGGGCATCGTCAACAGGTCGCGTGCCGCCTGGGCTTGCTGGCGGTTGACCAGGCGGGCCAGCTGGCCGATGCCGCTGCCCTCGCCAAAGCGCCGGGAGAACCGCAGCATCACCACTTGCTGGGCAAGCGGGTTGCGCCGTGCATCGCCTGGCTTGAGGCCGCTGTCCGTCAACGACTGGCCGCCGATGTGCTCCAACCAGGCTTGGGTGGCGGGTGAGTAACACCCTTCTTCGGCATCCCGGCACAGGTCACCGAGCACCGCGCCGGCCTCGACCGAGGCCAGTTGGTCCTTGTCACCCAGCAGTACCAGCCGCGCCTTGGGCGGCAAGGCATTGAGCAGGTTGGCCATCATCTCGAGGTCGATCATCGACGCCTCATCGACCACCAGTACATCCAGCGGCAGCGGGTTGCCGGCGTGGTGACGAAAGTGCCGCGACCCCGGGCGGCTGCCAAGCAGGCGGTGCACGGTGCTGACATCGGTAGGGATCTGCCCGCGTACCTCGCTGCTGACCTGCAAACGCTCGACCTGCTGGCCAATCGATTCGGTCAGGCGTGCGGCGGCCTTGCCGGTCGGTGCGGCCAGGCGGATGCGCAGGGGCCTGCCCTGCTCCACCGCAGGGGCCTGCAGCAAGGCCAGCAGGCGCACCACCGTGGTGGTCTTGCCGGTGCCAGGGCCGCCGGTGATGATGCTGAAGCCCGCGCGGGTAGCCAGGGCGCAGGCCAGCTTCTGCCAGTCCACCTGCCCGGCCAGGGCGCCTTCGTCGAACAACTGTGCCAGGCGCACCGGCAGGTCTGCCGGGGCCGCGTCTGCCTGGCTCAGACGTTGGCGCAGGGTCTCGTCGATCTGCCGCTCGTAACGCCAGTAGCGACGTAGGTAAAGGCGCTCGCCACTGATGACCAACGGCCGCGACTGCTGGCCCAGGGTATTGCCAGCGGCCACCAGCGGGCTGGCGGCAATGCGTTGGCGCCACGTGTGCAGATCGAGGTTGGCCAGCAGTTGCGATGGCAGCAGCAAGGGGCCGGCCAGGGCATCACCTTCCGGCGGCAGCGACAAGGCGAAATCCGGCTCGGCGAGGGTCTGCTGCAAGTCAAGGCAGACATGCCCATGGCCAAGCTGATGGCTGGCCAACGCGGCGGCCAGCAACAGCAACGGGTCGCTACCGTGGGCACGCTCTTCGAGGAACGACACGAACGCCCGGTCGAGGGCGCGCAACCAGCCACGCTCGACCCAGCGGTCTAGCAGCTGCAGCAGGTCGGCGCTGTTGCGCTGCGGGGCCAGCGCCAACAGGTAGTCGGCGTTCAGTGGCGTGGGCAAGAGGTCATCGAGGGTGCGGCTCATGGCGCGGCTCCGGCAAACAGGTCCTGCTGTTGAGGCGGGTGAACACCGCGGAACAGTGCATCGAGTGCCTCGATCAGTTCGCGAGGCGGCTTGGCGTAATACACGCCATGGCCACTGCTGTGGGCGCCGCGCAGGAAGATGAACAAGGCGCCGCCGACATGCTGGTCGTAATCGTAATCGGGCAGCCGGGCTCGCAACTGACGATGCAGGGCCAACAGATACAGCACGTACTGCAAGTCGTAGCGGTGCTCGAGGATCGCCTTTTCCATGGCCGAGGCGTCATAGGCCTGGATGTCCGGGCCCAGCCAGTTGGACTTGTAGTCGGCCACGTAGTAGCGCCCCTCCAGCTCGAAGGCGAGGTCGATGAAGCCCTTGAACATACCGTTGAGCAACGTTGGTTGAGCGGCCGGGCGCGCTGCGCCTGGGTGGGTGTGGCGGGCTACCAGGCGGTCGAGCTGCTCGGCATCGACCTGGTGGCTGGCGAACCAGAACTCCATCTCGATCTGGTAATGCTGCAGTTGCGCCAGTGTCAGGATCACATCGCGGGCCGGCAGCGGCTCGCTCAGCAGTCGCTGCAGCCATTGGCTGAGGGTTGGAATCCAGCCGGCCCAGCCGCGCCGGTTGCAGCGCTGGCCGACGGTGCGTTCGATCAGCTTGGGATTGGCCGCGACTTCGGCGAAGCCTTCGCGACCGGCCCACTCGAGCAAACCGTGGAGGAAGGTACCCGGGTTCGGCCCACGCGGGAAGCGATGGATGTCACCACCGTCAGGGGGCACTTCACGCAGTACCTGGGCATCGACGACTTCGTCGTCCAGCAACTGCTGCGCCTGGGAGCTGTCGGCGCCCAGCGTCTGTTCACCGACCCGCAAGGCACTATAGGAAGCAATCCACCAATGCTCGGTTGCAGCGCGACGCGGCTTGCGGGCGGGCAACAGCTCACGTTCGGCGTGAGGGGGGCGGTAACAGGTGGCTTCGGCCTTCGGCAGGGCTGTGCAGGCAATGTGCGGGCAACCCGCCAGCAACCCCCGCAACCAATCCCCCAGCTGTGCCGAGCCCTGCAGCGGCAGGCCACCACCCAGCAGGTAGCCGAGCGCGGAGCGGTGCAGCTGCGAGCTCTTCTGGTTACCGCGCTTGAGGTCGGCAACGCCCAGCCAGCAGGCATGCTGAGCACGGGTAAGGGCCACATACAGCAGGCGCAGGTCTTCGGCCAGGCGCTCCTCATCAGCCAGGGCGATCTGCGCTTGGTCGGGGGTCAGGGTCAGCTGCGCATTGCCTTGGCTGTCGTGCCAGGCCAACGGCAGGCGACTGCCATCTACCGGCTTGCTTGTACAGATGAACGGCAGGTACACCAGCGGGTATTCCAGGCCCTTGGATTTGTGGATGGTCACCACCTTGACCAACTGCTCGTCGCTTTCCAGGCGCAAGATCTGGTCTTCACCGGCCTGGCCGGCGTTGGCCAGGTGCTCGGCCAGATGACGGATCAGCGCCTGTTCGCCATCCAGCTCGCCGGCCGCTTGCTGCAGCAGCTCGGCCAGGTGCAGCAAGTTGGTCAGCACCCGCTCGCCATCGCTGCGGGCGATGAGCGTGCGCGGCAGCTGGAAATCGTGCAGCAGGTGCCGCAGCATCGGCAGCACGCCTTGGCGCTGCCAGGTATCGCGGTAACGACGAAAACGCATCACCCAGTCTTCCCAGACCCGCTCGTCCTGATTCAGCTGGTCCAGTTCGGCCAGCGACAGGTCCAGCGTCAGGCTGGCCAACGCGGCCTTGAGCAGGCGCTCGGAGTCGGGTTCGGCGCAGGCCTTGAGCCAGGCCAGCAGGTCATTCGCCTCTTGGGCGGCAAATACTGAGTCCTTGTCGGACAGATAAACGCTGCGTACATCGCGGGCCGCCAGTTCGGCGCGCACCAACTGCGCCTCATGACCGTCACGCACGAGGATGGCGATGTCAGATGGCAGGCATGGCCTCAGTTCGCCTTCAGCCTTGCTGAAACCGCTCACGCCGCGCTGGGCGCCATTGAGCAGGGCGACGATATGGCTGGCGCAACTGGCCGCCAACTGCTGTCGATACTGCGTGCTGGAGACCGGTTCGTCACTTTCGAGTTGCCAGCACTGCAAGGCCGCGCTGGCCTCGCCGTCGATCAGCAGGCGCTCACTGCGGCCCTTGGCGCGCACTTCGATGAACGGCAGCGGGTTGTCGTCGGTTTCACGGAACAGGAACGCGCCGCGCCCTTGTTCACGTGCTTCGGCTTGCAGGAATACCTGGTTGACCGCCGCCACCATTGCCTCGCTGGAACGGTAGTTGGTATCCAGGCTATGCAGGCGGCCGGCGGTGGCGCGCCGGGCGGACAGGTAGGTGTAGATGTCGGCGCCGCGGAAGGCGTAGATCGCCTGCTTGGGGTCACCGATCATGAACAGGCCGGTTTGCGCGCGGTTTTCGCTGATGCAGTAGATGCGCTCGAAGATCCCGTATTGCACCGGGTCGGTGTCCTGGAATTCATCGATCAGCGCGACCGGGAACTGCTCACGGATCAGGCTGGCCAGGCGCTCACCCGCGTCGCTTGCCAGGGCCTGCTGCAGGCGCAGCAGCATGTCGTCGAAACCCATCTCGGCGCGGCGGCGTTTTTCCACCTCGAAGCGCGCCGAAACCCAGACCGCGGCATGCTCCAGCAAACGCGCATCCGGGCTGGCCAGAGCCTGCAGTTGTTGCGGCAGGTATTGCATCGCCTGCAGGGCCGGGTGGTCAGGCGGCTCGCCGGCCTTCCAGGCTTCGGCCATGCCGCTGGGGGTCAGCCGGGTAAAGCCGGTACCCAGGTCGAGCTCTGCTATCTGGTCGTCAGCGGCCCAGGCGCGCAGCTTTTCGAACCATGGCTCGAAGAAGCGCGCCTGCAGCTTGCGCCCATCCGCCTGCTTGGCGGCCACAGCGTCCCGGCAGATCTGTTGCAACTCATCGGCCCACTGCGCCCAGGGCGCCTTCAACTGGCACAGCTGATCGACGCGCTGCTGCAGCGCGACATCGATCAAGGCTTGCGGTTCTTGCTCATCCTGCTGCGCGCGCACGCGGCCAAACAGCGGGCGAATGCGTGGCAACAGTGCATCGGGGCTGCTCCAGTGACTGCGCACCCAAGCCAGCGCCTCGCCCTGCATGCCGTAGCAGAAGCGCCGCCAGTAGTCGCGCATGACCTGCCCCAGCAAGTCGCTGTGGTCGGTCTCCAGGCTCTGGGTGAACAGGCTGCCGCTGTCGAAGGCGTGCTCGCGGAGCATGCGCTGGCACCAGCCGTGGATGGTCGAGACAGCCGCTTCGTCCATCCATTGCACGGCGACTTCCAGGCGGTTGGCGCAACGTGGCCAGTATTCTTCGGGGTAATCGTCACGCAGCAGGTGCAGCAGCGGGTCGGCTTCTGGCAGTTCGCCGCGGAAGAAACGCGCGGCTTCGGCCAGGCGCGCGCGAATACGCTCGCGCAGCTCCTTGGTGGCGGCATCGGTAAAGGTCACCACCAGGATCTGCGGTGGCAGCAACTCACGGCCGAAGCCTTGCTCGCCGCCATGGCCGAGGATCAAGCGCAGGTACAGCGCGGAAATGGTGAAGGTCTTGCCGGTGCCGGCACTGGCTTCGATCAGCTGGCTGCCATGCAGGGGAAAACTCAGTGCCAAGGGACGGGCCTGGGTCATGCGCCACTCTCCGGATTGCCCAGGGTCTGCCAGGCTGCGCTGAATAACGGGCGGTACAGGGTTTCGCACCAGCCCTCGAAGGTTTCGTCGGCGCTGAGGGCGGCGAAGTCGCGGAACTGCCGGGCCAGGGCCAGGCTTTCGCTGCGCTCGCCGAAACGGGTGCGGCCGTCCCCTTCGTAGGCGTGGATGGCAGCGGCGAGCGCTTTGTCAGGGTCGTCCTGGGCCAGCCAGGCGAATGCGGTCTTGGCGGCCACCGGCAGCGGCGCATTCATTGCGGCCTGACGCGACACCAGCAGATGACCAAGCTGCTCGGCAGCCTCGTGGTGTGGCAGTGGTGCGAGCAGCAAGGTGATGTCACTGGCCAACAGGGCGCTGTGTAGCGGATAGCCTGCAGCGCACGCGGCCAAATGCATGACCCAGCTGGTGATCAGGCGGTGCCACTTGAGGCTGTTGCGCCCGGCGCTGAGGGTGTTGGGCACGGTGGTGATGCTCAGCAAGCTCTGATCGTCGGCCTGATACACCCGGCCAAGCCAGCCTTCCAGGCGGTGGCTGGCATACTCGAAATGGATTGGCAGTGCGCCCTCGACCACGGTGGGCCAACGTTGCAACAGCTGGCGGTGGCGCTGCAACAGATCGGGCAGCGGCTGGATCAGCTCGGCCTGCAACAACTCGCCGAAACCGGCCAGCGGCAGCAAGCCGCAAGCTTGCAGGCGGCGCGCCTGGGCCTGCAGCGCCTGTTCGGCGTTTTCAGGCTCGACCAATGCGGCACTGAGCAAGCTTTCACTGGCGCTGTAACGCTGCAAGGCATCGAGGACGAACGGCTCCTCGTCCGGGGTCGGTGCTTCCAGTGCCTCGAAGAACACTTTCAGCCGCTGACTGAAGAAGTGCCGTACCGGGTGGCGCAGAAAGTCCTGCAGCTGCGTCAAGGTCAGGGCTTCATCATTGCTGTAAGGGGGCAGGCCGAGTTCGGGCTGCATCTGCTCATCGGCATGCTGGTGCAGTAACTGCCACTCATGGGCGTAACTGAACAGCGCACTGCCCTTCTGGAAATAGCGGGGGCTGAAGGGTTGCAGCGGGTGCTCTTGCGTCAACGCATGCAGCAAGTGCTCGCCCGCTTGCGGATCATTGCCATCACCGACCAGGCGCCAACCGCTGGCCAGGTGGTCGCGCAGCTGGCCGATCAGCACGGATGCCGGGCGCTCGCTGTTGTCACGGATGCTGCGGCCGACCCAGCTGATATAGAGCTGGTCACGTGCAGACAGCAGTGCTTCGAGCAACAGGTAACGGTCGTCCTCACGGCGCGAGCGATCGCCGGGGCGGTAGTCGCTGGCCATCAGGTCGAAGTCCAGCGGCTGCTGGGCACGGGGGTAGTCGCCATCGTTCATGCCCAACAGGCAGACCACCCGGAACGGGATGGCACGCATCGGCATGAGGGTGCAGAAGTTCACCGAGCCGGCGAGAAAACGCTGGGACAGCTTGCCCTGGTCAAGGCCCGACAACCAAGCCTCGCGGATAACCGTGAGGGGCAGCAAGTCTTGCAGCCCGACGGTCTCGCAGACCTCAAGCCAGCTGTCGCGCAGCTCCTGCAATTGCATGAGCAGAAACTCGTCGTGCTCGTCCTCGGCCAGGAAGAACACCTGCAGCAACGCATTCAGGCGTTCGCCCCACTGGGCTGCTGTCGCGGGCTGGGACAAGGCGTGGTTGGCCACATCGAGGGCGTCGAGCAGGGCCACCAACGGACCGATCAAGGCCGCATCCAGGCCGCCGATTTCGTCATAGGGCTCGATACCGTCGCAGCCCTCGCCCATGCCCACGGCATAACCCAGCAACATGCGCCGCAGGCCGAAACGCCAACTGTTCTGCTCCAGGCCTTCGGGCAGGCCCAGGGTGGCGCGCTGCTCGGCATTCAAGCCCCAGCGGATACCGGCACCTTCGATCCAGCGGTGCAGGGTGGGCAGGTCGCTTTCACGGATGCCGAAGCGTGCGCGCACTGCCGGAACGTCCAGCAGGTCGAGCACTTCGCTGACGGCGAAACGGCTATCGGGCAGCTTGAGCAGGTGTTCGAGGGCAATCAGCAGCGGATCGCGCCCGCGCTGGCCCTGGTCGGTCAGAGTGAAGGGAATGTAACGCGGGTCGTTGCGTTGCAACTGGCCGAACACGGCGCGGATGTGCGGTGCATACGTGTCGATCACCGGGAGCATGACGATGACGTCACGCGGGCGCAATGTGGGGTCGGCGCTGAAACGGGCGAGCAACTGATCGTGCAGGATCTCCACCTCGCGCTGTGGGCTGTGCGCGATGTGAAAGCGAACGGAACGGTCCTTGGCCAGATCGACCTCGGGCCATAATTCTCGGGTTTCGGTGAGTGGACGCAGCTCGAGGATATCGTCCTGCAGCTGGTTGAGCAGTGTGGTTGGCTGGCTTTCGCTGAACAGGTCGATGCGCCCGTCACTGAATACACCCTGATAGCTGCCTGGGTCGTCGTAGCTGTCGAGCAGGTTGATGTAGTCACGGCCTTGCTTGCCCCAAGCTGCCAGCAAGGGATGGGCATGCTGGTGCAACGACTCGTCGTCCAGTTGCAAAGGCATGCCCTGCTTGCGCTGCTGACGTTTGTACTGGTGGCGCAGCAGGTCCTTGTCGGCAACGATGTCAGCCCAGTGGTGGCGGCAAGGGTTGTGCACGCACAGCAGCACCTGGCTGAAACGCGCGAGGCCGGCGAGTGCTTCCAGGGCTTGGGCGGGCAAGGAGGAAATACCGAACACGATGACCCGCGAAGGCAAGCCCGCAGGCGGCCGCTCGAGGCTATTGATACGTTCGATGAAACGCTGATGCACCCCTGCCCGGCTTTGGGCCATGCCCTGCTCACCGACATCTTCGAGCAAGGCCCGCCACAATTCCGCCTGCCAGCGGTTGCCCGGGGGCAGAGGTTTACGTTCGCCACGGGCCGTGTTGAGAATGTGCTCACCGGCCGACCAGTCCTTGAGCCAGTCGGCGCGGTAGACCTGGTACTGGTCAAACAGGTCAGCCAGACGTTCCGACAATTGGTAGCGTTTGCGCAGGTCGCTGTCATCGGTGAGAAAACGGCGCAATGGCTCAAAATGCGGGCGCTCGATCAGCGCTGGCAACAGACGCATCAGGCGCCAGGTCAGCGGCGCCTTGTCGAGCAGCGAAACCTCAGGAATTTCGTCGCGGCCCAGCACCTTTCTGTACAACTGCCACATGAAGCTGCCCGGTAACTGCACCTCGATAGCCGCGGCAATACCACAGCCGCCCTGGTCATCTTCTAGCGGGTCTTCGGCCAAGGCCAGCTTGAGCCATTGGGCGATACCATTGCTCTGCACCAGGGCAATCTCGTTTTCCAGCGGGGCCAGCGGATAACGCCGCATCCAGCTCACCACCAGGCTGCGCAGGTCGTCCAGGCGGTTGCCGTGCACGATCATGAAGCCGGGCTGGAGTGAGGTGGAATTGGCCATTGAGAGTTCTCTAGAAGGCGGATGCGAACTGATAGGGAACGATATCACGGCTGGCTGCCGTGACCGGACTTAGTAAAATCCAGAAAAGACAAAACCCCTACCTGCGTGCGCAGATAGGGGTTTTGCGAAATGAATCTTGACGATGACCTACTCTCACATGGGGAAACCCCACACTACCATCGGCGATGCATCGTTTCACTAC